>JAVVWP010000001.1:0-119258 GCA_036652055.1 Oscillospiraceae bacterium
TTAGAAGATTTTTATAAAGATACATTAAACCATAATCCCAATCGTATATTATTTTCTGTTTTACCAGGACATTTGTATACAATTGATGAAATATTAAAAGCAGTTAAAGAAATATTTAAAAATGGAAAAGACTACTATTCATCAAGTTGCCGTGACTTTGTTCTTAAAAATTTTAATAAAGACACTTGCATAGATGATACTATTAAGCTATATAAAGAACTTTTAACGAAAAAAGATTAACCATTGAAAATAACAACAAAAACAAGCAGCTTTCTAATTATAGGAGAAGCATCTATGGGCAAAATAGGTACAATTACATTTCATTGGGCAACAAATTATGGAGCAATAATGCAGGCATATGCTCTCCAAAAATATTTAAAAAGCATTGGAAAAGAAACTGAAATTATTGATTATCTCCCATTAAGTGTTAATACAATTCAAAAAACCAACAAGTTAATTAATAGAGAGTTCTCATTCTTTTTAAAAGAAAGAAAACTAAATGAATTTAGAAAAAATGAATTGGTTCTGTCTAAAAGACGATACAAAAGCAACAAATCACTTTTTAAATGTGCAAAGGACTATGATGCTATAATTTGTGGTAGCGACCAAATATGGAACGAGTCTTTTACGACTACCGCAGAGAGAAAAACAACCCTTAGCTATTTTTTAAACTTTGCTGATAATGTAAAAAAAATTGCTTATGCAGTGAGCTTTGGAACAGACAAGTTGAGTGAAAAAATGAAAAGCATCATCACGCCAGAACTTGAAAAATTTACTAAAATAGGCGTAAGAGAAAATACAGGCAAAGAGATTTTATCTGATTTAAATATAAATTCAGATGTGGTATTAGACCCGACATTATTACTTTCTCAAGATGATTATAATAAGCTTTTAGAAAATAAAACGATGCCGAAGACACAAAAAGTGTTTTCATACATAATTCACAATAATCAAACAACAGCAGTTAAAATTAGCAATTACCTAAAAACAAAATTCAAAGAAGATGCAAACGATAATTACTATGATGTTAACTGTGGGTTATATGAATGGCTATATTACATAAAAAACGCTGAAATTGTTGCTACAAATTCTTTTCACGGAGTGGTATTTTCAATAATATTCAATACTCCTTTTATAGTTGTACCTGTTGAAAATTCTGGGATGAATGATAGGGTAGTTACATTGCTATCATCATTGGGGTTAGAAGACAGAATAGTGTCAGAAACGAATAATACGCTTGTTGATAAATTACTATGTGAAAAAATCAATTGGACTGCTGTTGAACAAAAATTAAAAGAGCTGAAGAAAAACTCACAAGATTTCTTGGCGGAGGCACTAAACAAATGAAAATTAACCAGTTAAAGGCAGGCGTAATATTATCATATATATCAATGGGAATTGGCACGGTGGTTTCTATTGTATATACACCGATTATGTTAAGGCTACTCGGTCAAAGTGAATATGGGCTTTATACTCTTGTTGGCTCAGTTGTTTCTTATTTAAGCCTTTTAAGCTTAGGGTTTGGCAGCTCATATGTAAGGTATTATTCACGATATAAAGTTAAAAATGATAATGATGGAATTGCAAAGCTCAACGGTATGTTTATGACCGTGTTTATAATAATAGGAATTGTAGCATTAATAGCTGGTGGCATTCTCACTTTGTTTACCGGAGATATTTTTAAATCAAAGTTATTGCCAGAGGAGATACAAACTGCAAAAATTCTTATGGCAGTTTTAGTTTTTAATATTGCGATTTCATTCCCATTTTCCGTATTTACTTCATATATAACCGCCAATGAACAATATTTTTTCCAAAGAATATTAAGTATTGTTAAAGTAATAGCTAACCCATTTATCGTTTTACCTATTCTTTTTATGGGGTACAAGTCAGTTGGCTTAGTTGTTGCAACTGTTATATTAAATATATCAATTGAAATTTTATATATGGTTTATTGTCTTAAAAAACTTAAAATGAAGTTTAATTTTAAGTCGTTTGATTTTTCTTTGCTAAAGGACATAGCTATATTTTCCTCTTTCATTTTTATAAATATAATAGTGGACCAAATAAATTGGAATGTTGATAAATTTCTTTTAGGAATTTATAGCGGTTCAATTGGTGTTGCGGTTTACGGGTTGGCATCTCAGCTAAATACATATTATATGCAATTTTCTGGAACAATTTCGTCTGTATTTATCCCAAGGGTTCACAGTTTAGTTTCAAAAGAAAATGATAATAAAACTTTGACAGAGATTTTTACAAAAGTAGGAAGAATTCAGTTTATTGTATTATCGTTGATAGCTACGGGGCTTATTTTCTTTGGCAAGCCGTTTATTTTAAAGTGGGGCGGAGCAGATTATGCAAACTCCTACGCAATCTGCTTGGTTTTAATTATACCAGCGACACTGCCACTAATTCAAAATTTGGGAATTGAAATACAAAGGGCTCAAAATTTACATAAGTTTCGTTCATGGGTATATCTTTTTATTGCAGTAATTAATGTATTAATAAGTATTCCATTGTGTAAACTTTTTGACGGATTAGGATGTGCAATAGGGACAGCAATATCATTATTAATTGGAAATGGATTAATAATGAATATCTATTACCATAAAAAATGTAATTTAGATATGGTGTATTTTTGGAAAAATATAATTAAGTTTATACCTTCTCTTGTTATACCTTCAATTTGCGGGATTTTAATAAACTGTTTTGTGGATTTAAATAATATTTTTAATTTAGTGTTATTTATAATGGTATATTGCATTGTATTTATTATAAGTATGTGGTTTATGGGATTAAACACTTATGAAAAGGACTTGTTTATAAAGCCTATAAATAAATTGTTGCGAAAGAGTGGGATAGTGAATAATGAAGGCAAGTAATAATATAGCGACAACTACAAACAGAAATTTATATTGGCAAAATGTCAGAGGAATATGTATAATTGCTGTAATTTTAATTCATTGTACAACTGGACTTTCATATATTGAAAGTGGGCTAACTTCATTTAATTCTATTTATTATATAATAATGAGAAATATAATAAATTTTCCTGTGCCGATTTTCATCTTTTTGTCTGGATTTTTCACAAATATTGATTTGGCAAAAAATGATGTTAAGTCATATTATAAGAAAAAACTGCTAAGGCTTTTTGTGCCATTTGTAATTTGGACTACATTTTACAATGCCTATTGGATGGTGACGAATATTTTAAAAAATGAGCCAATTAATGTTATTGCTATGATTAAAGCTTATTTTTTTGGAACAAGCCATCTATATTTTATTGTGTTATTACTTTGGCTTATACTCGTTACACCCATTATTGTTAAATGTTTAAACAGCAAGTTAAAGTCTTCAATTGTTTTTTCAATTACGACTGTATTTTTAATTGTTTCATACATAATGCAACTTGGATTACAAAAGAAAATTCCACATTTGGAAATCAGCTTTATTTATATAGGCTTCTACTATTTAGGAATGTATTGCAAAGATAAAAAAATTGATTTTAAAAAATATTTCAACAAAAACACATCTATTATATTTCTAATATTTGCTTTCGTTATTAATTTATCAGAAACAATAATTTTACTCAAAATAAAAGCAGATATTGGATTTGCTTTTGATCAGATGACAATTGGCGGATTTTTATATGGATTTTCAATTATAGTTTATTTGCTTGTCAACCAAAAGGATAAAAGCAAATCAAGCTTATTGACATATATAGGGGATAACTCTTTTGGAATTTATTTTGTTCATATTTTTTGGTTGGCAGTTATAACTAACATATACAAATTTTTAAATATAAGTTTCCCATTTATTTTTATAAATCAAATTATTGAATTGATTATAGCGTTATCATTTAGCATGCTTTCTATAATAATAGTTAATAAAATATTTGGTAAAAAAATATCAAGCCGAATTTTTGGCTTTTAGGATTTGAAATAATGATTGAAATTACAAACAAAGCAAAATGCACAGGCTGCAACGCTTGTCAGAGTGTTTGCCCTAAAAGCTGCATTTCAATGAAAATTGATAATGAAGGATTTTTATATCCTATTGTCAACAAAGAGTTGTGCGTTAATTGCAATCTTTGTGAAAAAATATGTCCGATTATCAATAAAGTAGATGGGCAAAACGAACCCATTGCCTATGGTGCATATAGCAAAGATAAAAATGTTAGACTTCAAAGCTCATCTGGTGGTATTTTCACATTGCTTGCCGAGAGCGTTATAAATAGAGGCGGAATAGTTTTTGGAGCTTGCTTTGATAAAGAGTTTAATGTTATACATGATTTTGCCTCTGATATAAATGGCTTATCAAAATTTAGGGGTTCTAAATATGTTCAAAGTAAAACTTCTGATACATATATAAGAGCAAAAGAATTTTTAGACGAAAAAAGGTTGGTCTTGTTTACAGGAACGCCTTGTCAAATTGGCGGGCTAAAAGCGTATTTACAAAAGGACTATAACAACCTAATTTGTCAAGATATTATCTGTCACGGAGTTCCATCGCCTATGGTTTGGCAAAAATATATAGAATATAGAAAAGATATTGCAAAATCAAATATAGACAATATCAACTTTAGAGATAAATCAGAGGGATGGCAGAACTTTTCAATGAAGATTGAATTTGCGTCTGGTTCGAGTGATGTTCAATTGCTTAGAAACGATTTAATGATTAAATCATTTTTGAAAAATGTGTCACTGCGTCCGTCTTGTTATGCTTGTTCTTTTAAAACATTAAACAGGCAAAGCGACATAACGCTTGCCGACTTTTGGGGAATTGAAAATGTAATGCCAAAAATGAATGATGATAAAGGAACTTCACTTGTAATAATTAACTCTCAAAAGGGTCAAACCTTGTTTGATTTAATTAAAGATGATATAATATTTGAAAATACTGATTTACAAAAAGCAATAAGCTTTAACTCCGCTGCTATAAAATCAGTTCCTATAAATAATAATAGAAAAGGCTTTTTTGAAGATATTGACAGGCTCCAATTTGATGAATTAGTTAACAAATATTGCAAGGAAAATACTAAGACTAAAGCAAAGCGGCTAATAAAAGGAATTTTATCAAAACTTAAATAAAGAGGGAAAACAAATGTTTAATGGAAAAACACTTTTAATTACTGGTGGTACAGGCTCATTTGGAAATGCAGTTTTAAATCGATTTTTAAAGACAGACATTGGGGAAATTAGAGTTTTTTCAAGAGATGAAAAAAAGCAGGACGATATGCGTCATGACTTTCAGTCAAAAATGCCAGAAGTAGCTGACAAAATCAAGTTTTACATAGGCGATGTTAGAGATTTAGCATCAGTTAAAAATGCTATGCACGGTGTTGATTATATTTTTCACGCAGCGGCATTAAAACAAGTTCCGTCTTGCGAATTTTTCCCTCTCGAAGCGGTTAAAACAAATGTTATCGGAACAGATAATGTTTTAACAGCAGCTATCGACGAGGGCGTAAAAACTGTTATTTGCCTTTCAACTGATAAGGCGGCATATCCAGTTAATGCAATGGGAACTTCAAAAGCAATGATGGAAAAAGTTATAGTTGCAAAATCTCGAACAGTTTCACCTGATAAAACAAAAATTTGCTGTACTCGTTATGGCAATGTTCTCTGTTCTCGTGGAAGTGTTGTTCCGCTTTGGATAGATCAGCTTAAATCGGGCAAGCCAATAACCATTACAGAGCCAAAAATGACTCGATTTATAATGAGCCTTACAGAGGCAGTTGACCTTGTTTTATTTGCATTTGACAAGGGAAACAGCGGTGATATTTTAGTCCAAAAAGCACCGGCTTGCACTATTGAAATTCTTGCACAGGCAGTTAAAGAGTTGTTTCATAGTGAAGAAGAAATTAAAGTAATCGGTATTCGTCACGGTGAAAAAATGTATGAAACACTGCTAACAAATGAAGAATGTTACAGTGCAATAGATATGGGCAACTTTTATCGTGTGCCTTGTGATAAGCGTGGGCTTAACTATGAAAAATATGTAAGCGATGGCGATACAAAGAGAAATACTTTGCACGAATTCGATTCGCAAAACACAGAGCTTTTAACAGTTGAAGAAGTAAAAGCAAAGCTCTTAACATTAAAATATATCAGAAATGAAATCGAGGCTTGGGAGAATAAATAGATGAAAATTCTTGTGACAGGGGCAAAAGGTTTTGTTGGTAAAAATCTTATAGCACAGCTTAATAATATTAAAGATGGCAAGGCAAAAAACTATAACCTTTCATCTGACCTTACTATTTATGAATATGACATTGACACCGAAAAATCACTTTTAGATGAGTTCTGTGCCGATTGTGATTTTGTGCTTAATTTAGCAGGAGTAAATAGACCGAAAGACCAAAAAGAGTTTATGGAGGGCAATTTTGGCTTTGCTTCAATCCTTTTAGATACATTAAAAAAGCATAATAACACTTGCCCTGTTATGATTTCGTCTTCATCTCAAGCAGCATTAGATAATCCATATGGTGAGAGCAAAAAAGCAGGGGAAAATCTATTTTTTGACTATGAAAAAACAACTGGTGCAAGAGTGCTTGTTTATAGATTTCCTAATGTTTTTGGCAAGTGGTGCAGACCAAATTATAATAGTGCGGTTGCAACTTTTTGTAATAACATCGCTAATGATTTGCCAATTCAAGTTAATGATAGAAATGCAAAAATGACACTCGTTTACATTGATGATGTTGTAGATGAACTTATAAATGCTATTTCAGGTGATGAAAATCGTGACGGTAAATTCTGCAAGGTTAAAACAGAGTATGATATAACTCTTGGAGAAATCGTTGACTTGCTGTATTCATTTAAAGAGAGCAGAAAAACTTTAAGTGTTCCCGATATGACAGAAAACAGTTTTTCAAAAAAGCTTTACAGTACATATCTTTCATATTTGCAGGTAGAAAGCTTAAGTTACCCGCTTAAAATGAATATCGATGAGCGTGGTTCATTTACCGAAATATTAAGAACCGTAAGCAATGGGCAATTTTCTGTTAATATTTCAAAACCACATATAAAAAAAGGTGAGCATTGGCACAATTCAAAAAACGAAAAATTCTTAGTCGTCAGTGGAAATGGTGTAATTCGTTTCCGCAAAGTTGATGAAAATAAAATTTTTGAATACTTTGTTTCAGGCGAAACCCTTGAAGTGGTTGATATTCCTACGGGTTATACCCACAATATTGAAAATTTGGGCGAAACCGATATGGTTACATTTATGTGGTGCAATGAATGCTTTAATAACGAAAAACCAGATACATATTTTTTGGAAGTGTGATTTATGAAATATAAAATAGAAGTTGTAATTTGCTCAATACTAATTTTACTTACAGTGGCGTTTGTTTGGAATAATTCAGCAAAGACTATTCCTGAGTCTATGAATGATACTAACATTGCAGCAAAAGTAGTAGAAAAAATAGCAGATAAAGTTGATAGAACAGATAAAAAAAAGTTTGAAAGCTATAATAGCTTTTTAAAATATTTGAGAAAATGCGCCCATGCAATTGAATTTTTTTCGCTTGGAGCTGAAATTGCAGCATTTTCACTTATAATAAGAAAAAAGTTTAAACCACAAAACCTTTGGAATATTCTCTCATCGGTGCTTGCAATAGCCGTTGTTGACGAGGCAATACAAATATTTTCAGGGAGAGGCCCAGCAGTACAAGATGTAATTTTGGATTTTTGTGGGGCATTAGTAGGAGTCCTTTTGGTTTTACTAATTGGATTTATAATCGCATCATTAAAGGGGAGAAAAAAATATGCCAAAGCTTAAAATTATGACAATAGTCGGAACAAGACCAGAAATCATTCGACTTGCCGCTGTTATTAAAAAATGCGACAAATATTTTGACCAGATTTTAGTTCATACAGGGCAAAACTATGATTATGAATTAAATCAAGTCTTTTTTGATGATTTAGGGCTTAGAGCGCCCAATTTCTACCTTAGTGCAGTTGGTGCTGACCTTGGCGAAACCATCGGCAATATTATTGCGAAATCATACAAATTAATGCAGGAGCAAAAGCCAGACGCACTTCTCATTTTAGGTGATACAAACTCTTGCCTTTCAGCAATTTCAGCTAAAAGGTTACATATTCCGATATTTCATATGGAGGCGGGAAACCGCTGCTTTGACGAGTGCCTGCCCGAGGAAACAAACAGGAGAATTGTCGACCATATTGCTGATGTTAATATGTGCTATTCTGAACACGCAAGGCGTTATTTGAACTCAGAAGGAACAGCAAAAGAGAGAACTTATGTCACGGGTTCACCAATGGCAGAGGTGCTTTCTGCTAACCTTGATAATATAAAAAAATCAGATGTTCTTAAAAGGTTCAACCTTGAAAAAGGTAAATATATATTACTTTCAGCACACAGAGAAGAAAATATAGATACAGAAGAAAACTTTTTCAGCTTAATGAATGCAATAAATGCCCTTGCTGAAAAATATGATATGCCGATTTTATATTCTTGCCACCCACGAAGTGCAAAATTTATAGAAACTCGTGGTTTTAAATTCGATAAAAGAGTAATTCAAAACAAGCCACTCGGCTTCCACGATTATAATAATCTTCAAATGAATGCTTATGCAGTAGTGTCTGACAGCGGAACACTTCCCGAAGAAAGCAGTTTTTTCCTTTCAGTTGGCAGTCCATTCCCAGCAGTTTGCATAAGAACCTCAACAGAACGCCCTGAGGCAATCGATAAAGGCAATTTCTTCATAGCAGGAATACATACTGACCAAATCTTGCAAACTGTCGATACGGCGGTTACAATGAACGATAATGGCGATTATGGAATTCCCGTTCCGAATTATACCGATGAAAATGTTTCAACAAAGGTAGTTAAAATAATCCAAAGTTATACAGGAATTGTCAATAAAATTGTTTGGCGAAAAAAAGATTAATATAATTCATTTTATGGGCGGATTTTTATATCCGTCCATAAAATTTATAAATCAGCAAAATTTTCTGTGTTTTTTATTTTTAATTGAATTATTTTCGTTAAAAATATTGACATTTGTGCAAAAAATCTCTATATTTGTAACATACCAATTAGGGTGCGATTTTTAATTGTATCCCAACTATATCTATCGGTTGGAAAGGGGCTGCATAATTGGAAAATAACGCAGTTATCATTAATCTAAAAAATATATCGATTAGCTTCGATGAACAACCCATTTTAAAGGATATTAACCTCTATATTAGAGATGGTGAATTTATTACTTTTTTAGGCCCTTCGGGCTGTGGAAAGACTACCACTCTCAGAATTATTGCTGGCTTTTTAGAGCCTGATAGTGGTGAGGTTGTTTTTGAGGGTAAAACAATTAATGGTGTTCCCGCCCATAAAAGGCAGGTAAACACCATTTTTCAGCGTTATGCTTTGTTCCCAAACCTCAATGTTTATGAAAATATTGCATTTGGATTAAAGCTTAAAAAGATGAAAAAAGAAGAAGTTGAAAAAATTGTTAACCAGATGCTGACACTTGTTAATCTAAAAGGATTTGCAAAAAGGAATGTTGCGTCGCTTTCAGGCGGTCAACAGCAAAGAGTTGCAATTGCGAGAGCGCTTGCAGTAAAGCCTCGTGTTTTACTTTTAGATGAGCCATTAGGGGCGCTCGATTTAAAACTTCGTAAGGATATGCAAATTGAGCTTAAAAACATTCAGCAGCAGCTTGGCATAACTTTTATATATGTTACTCACGACCAAGAGGAAGCTCTTTCAATGTCTGATACCATTGTAGTTATGGACGGTGGCGTCATTCAACAAATCGGTACACCAATTGATGTTTATAATGAACCTAAAAATGCTTTCGTTGCTGATTTTATCGGCGAGAGTAATATTCTTGATGGAATAATGCACGAGGATTTTCATGTTGAATTTCAAAAAATCAAATTCAAGTGCGTTGATAAAGGATTTAAAAAAGACGAGTCAGTCGATGTTGTTATTCGCCCTGAAGATGTCGATTTAACATCATATGAAGATGGAATGCTTAAAGGTGTGGTTACTTCGGTTACCTTTAAGGGAGTTCATTATGAAATCATTGTTGATATTGATGGCTTTAAATGGATGATTCAAACTACCGATTTTGCAGAAGTTGATGATAAAGTCGGAATTTCAATTAAGCCTGATGAAATTCATATTATGAAAAAGAGTGAATATTCAGGGCTTTATGGCGATTACAGCTCATTTAGTGAAGAATTTGATGAGCTTTCCGATCCTACCGTAACCATTGATGGTGATGAGGGGGAATAGAATATGAATAAATCCTCATTGCTTAAAAAACTTATAAATGCGCCATATATTCTGTGGTCGGTTATTTTTATAATTGCACCGCTAATAATGGTTGTATATTATGCCTTTACAGACAGAGAAGGTAATTTCACATTTGCTAATATCGAGGGGCTTTCTGCATACACCGAAACTTTTGGCAGGTCAATATGGTATGCACTTTTAGCTACAATTATTTGCCTTTTGCTCTCTTATCCGCTTGCCTATATTATGTCACGCTCAAAAGAGAGAACGCAGAGAACAATGATGCTTCTTGTTATGCTGCCAATGTGGATGAACTTTCTTATCAGAACTTACTCGTGGATTGCTATCCTTGCAAATACAGGAATTCTCAATACATTTTTTAAGAGTATAGGAATAGGGCAAGTCCAAATGATAAACACACCAGGGGCTGTCATATTAGGAATGGTTTATAATTTTCTTCCATATATGATTTTGCCGATTTATTCAATAATGTCAAAGCTTGATTACAGCCTTATTGAGGCGGCACAAGACCTTGGTTGTAACTCTTTAAATGTTATTAAAAAGATTATTTTCCCGCTTAGCGTGCCAGGGGTAGTTTCAGGAATTACTATGGTTTTCGTTCCGTCGGTCAGCACATTCTATATTAGTCAAAAATTAGGCGGAGGAAAATTCCTCTTAATTGGTGATGCTATTGAAATGCAGTTCCAAACAGCGTATAATTATAATTTGGGAGCATCACTTTCTCTTGTTTTGATGGTTATGATCGTTATTTGTATGATAGTTATGAACCGATTTGCCGATAGCGAGGAAGGGGCGATGATTATATGAAAACGCTTTCAAAGGTTTACACCGCTCTTATAATGATTTTTCTCTACGCTCCAATGCTTGTAATGATTGTGCTTTCGTTCAACAGTTCTACCAGTACCTCGTCAATGGATGGTTTTTCTTTTAAATGGTATGGCGAACTGTTTTCAAATTCAACAGTTATGACAGCCCTTGGCAATACAATAATTTTAGCGGTGATTTCTTCGCTTTGTGCAGTAGTTATCGGAACAACTGCGGCAGTCGGAATTAACGAAATGAAAAAGAAATGGGTTCGTTCATCGCTGCTTACTGTTACAAATATTCCAATGATGAGTCCTGAAATCGTAACAGGTATTTCTATGATGCTTATGTTCGTTTTTGTCGGCAAACTCGTCGGGCTTGATACTTCGCTCGGTTTTCCAACGCTTTTAATTGCTCACATTACCTTTAATTTGCCTTATGTTATTTTATCGGTTCTTCCAAAGCTAAGGCAGACAGACAAGCATCTTTCAGAAGCGGCTCAAGACCTCGGCTGTACGCCTCTTTCATCGTTCTTTAAAGTAGTTTTGCCTAATATCAAATCGGGCATCATAACAGGCTTTATTATGGCGTTTACCTTGTCACTTGATGACTTTATTATAAGCTATTTTGTTAGTGGCCCAAAATTTCAAACACTGCCGATTGTTATATTCTCAATGACAAAGAAAAAGGTTAAACCCGATATGTATGCGCTTTCATCAATCATATTCATTTCGGTGCTTCTTTTACTTATTTTAATGAATATTTTACAGGTGAGGGCAGAAAATAAATTAAAAAAGCAATCTAAGGAGGAAGAATAATTGAAAAAAATTATCTCGGTTTTACTCGCATTAACATTACTTTTAGGAACATTTTTACTTTCGTCTTGCGGTACATCAAAAACCTCGATTGACACTTCTAAACTTGTTGGCAATTATGACATCAAAGAGTTAAAGGGAACAGAGCTTAATGTTTACAATTGGGGCGAATACATTTCAGATGGAACTGACGGAACTGTTAATGTTGTCAAAGAATTTGAAAAAATCACAGGAATAAAAGTAAACTATAATCTTTATCAAACTAATGAAGACCTCTATCCAAAAATCAAGAGTGGCGGAGTTAATTATGATATTGTTGTTCCATCTGACTATATGGTTTCACGCTTTATTTCAGAGGATTTAATTCAAAAGCTTGATTTTAACAATATCCCAAACTATAAATATATCGCTGAGGATTATAAGAATGTTTATTTTGATGAAAAAAATGAATATTCTGTTCCCTATACAGGCGGAATGGTTGCAATCGTTTACAACAAAACGAAGGTAAAAGAAGTACCAAACAGTTGGAACATTTTATGGGACAAACAATATAGCGGTCAAATTCTCAACTTTAACAATCCTCGTGACGCTTTCGGAACTGCTCAATATCTTTTAGGCTATGATGTGAATTCGACAAACGAAGCAGAGTGGAAAGCAGCAGCAGAAAAGCTAAAAGAGCAAAAGCCACTCATTCAGTCATATGTTTCTGATGAAATTTTTGACAAGATGGAGCAGGGCGAAGCCGCAATCGGCGTTTATTATGCTGGCGATTGCCTTACTATGACAAAGGCTAACCCTGACCTTGCAGTTGTTTATCCAAAAGAAGGCACAAATATCTTCATTGACTCAATGTGTATTCCAAAGAGTGCAAAAAACAAAGCAGCAGCAGAACTTTTCATAAACTTTATGTGTGAGCCTGAAGTTTCTCTTATTAATGCTGAATTTTTAGGCTATCTTTGCCCAAATACCGCAGTTTTAAAAGACGATAGATATTCGCTAAAGGACAACGAAATTTTATACCCAAAAACAGAATTTAAAAAGCAATATTTCCACAATTTAGACCAAAAGACTTTGGATTTGCTTTCAAAGCTTTGGGACGATGTTAAATTAGCATAGAATATCAAAGTGCAAAGAGTAGTAGCACCATCAAAGATGTAAAAAGCTTTGATGGTGCATTTTCAAAATCAACCTCACGGCGATAGCATTATATGAATTTGCGGTCTATACATAAAAACTTGAGAGGAAAATTAGGCAAAGGGGTAGTATATGGAAATTAAAAATTGGAAATTCTTTTTAAATAAAGAAAATATTGATGATTTTACAAATATTAATAGTGAGCAGTGGGAAGAAATAACTATTCCTCACACTTGGAACACTGTAAAAACGCAAAGCGGCAATCGTTCTTCTGTAAAGGAAGATACTGTTACAAGCTATTTAAGGTGTAAAGGCTTTTACCTTAACAAAACATTTATCGAAGAAAACACTGATAACAGTTGCTTTATACTTCGTTTTAATGGCGTCAGCTCAAAATGCTGGGTGTATGTAAATGATGTTTTGGCGGTTACGCATAAGGGTGGCTATACCGCTTTTGATGTGGATATAACCGACCTTTTGCATTTTAATGCTGAAAACAAGTTCTTTGTCTGCGTGTCAAATGAATATGACGAAACAATTGCACCGCTTACAACAGACTTTAAAATTTATGGTGGAATTTATCGTGATGTAACGCTTGAAAAAGTTCCAGCAGTTCATTTTGTGACTGACGAATTTTGTTCGTCACCGCTAATACTTCTAACCTATGAGGTGAATGAAACAAAGGCAAGTATGTTTGCAAAATCTAT
Source organism: Oscillospiraceae bacterium (assembly GCA_036652055.1). Classification (GTDB taxonomy): domain Bacteria; phylum Bacillota; class Clostridia; order Oscillospirales; family Acutalibacteraceae; genus Fimenecus. The sequence goes on from JAVVWP010000001.1 coordinate 13,751, forward strand.
TGTTAAAAATTCACTTTCAAAAGATGTTGACATTTTCGTAAAAACAACAATGGGAGATGGCTACGAAATTCAAAGAAACATTCACTTAGAAGCAAAACAAGAGGTGAAGATCAGAGAATATTTTCCAGTAAACAATCCTCATTTTTGGAATGGGCGAAAAGATCCTTATTTATATACAGTAACCGCTGAAATTATAGAAGAAGGCAAATTAATTCAAAAAATTTCTGACAAAGTTGGCTTTAAATATATAAGCGTTTCAAAGCAATTTGGATTTTATTTAAACGGTAGTAAATATTTGCTAAGAGGTGTTTCTCGCTGTGAAGAGGGAATACCGTCGGTCGGCAATGCCTTAACTGATGAACAGCAAGAGGAGGACTTTGCAATTTTAAATGAAATCGGTGCAAATGTTGTAAGGCTTTCTCATAATCCACAAAACGATTATTTTTATTCACTTTGCGATAAATATGGCATTCTTGTTTGGTCAGATTTTCCATTAATAGGTGAAATTGGCGGAAAAGGTTCATACGAAAATCCTGATGAAACACGAAAAGCGTTTTTTGACAATACAAAGAGGCAAATGCAAGAAGCAATTTATCAACTTTATAATCACGCCTCAATAACATTTTGGGGCATCCAAAATGGAATTAAAAACGACCAAAATGATGTAATGAAAAACTTTGTTTCTGACCTTACAAAAACTTGCACTCTTGCAGATAATGACAGAATGGCAGCTCAGGCGGTAGGTCAGCAAGACGCACAAATATGGGATTCAGATGTCATTGGCTTTAATTATTATCCAAGCAGGCGAGGGCTTGTAGCAGACGAGTTTAAAGAAGTTATAGGCGAACATATGAAGCTTGATGAAAGACCTCTTGGAATTTCAGAATATGGCATAAAAGATTATGAAAACTATCTCGAAAATATGGAAAAGGCAAATAAAAATGGCGATTTCCTTTTTGAAAAACGCCAGTGTTATTATCACGAAAGATTTTTAAAGATTATAAATATCAGAAAACATCTTTTTTGCACATTTACGAGAAATTTATTTGATATTTCAACCGATGGCAAAGATGATGGGCTTGTAAGCGTTGACAGAAAAATTAAAAAAGACGCTTTTTATTTTTACAAAGCCAATTGGTCAAAAGAGCCAGTGACATATATCGCCTCAAAAAGATATATGAATAATAAAAAAGGTTTTACAGCAATCAAGGTTTATTCAAACGAAAACAGTGTTTCACTTTATGTGAACGATAAAAAAATATCAAAAAAGAGAAACAATCATTGCAATATGCCTTGCACATTTATATTCAGAATGGTAAAAATAAATAAGGGCGAAAACATTATAAAAGCGGTTGGTGAAAATTCAAGCGATGAATTTAATCTGCAAATTTAAAAAAACTTATCAAAAGCCGAGAAAGAGGGAAAAAAATGATTATATCTGTCAACGGAATTAAGCTGTTTTATGAGAAAAAGGGAGAGGGAACACCTATAATATTAGTTCACGGTAACAGTGAAAATCATACTATCTTTGATACGCTTTCTAATTCGCTTTCAAAAGAGCATACAGTGTATTTAATAGACAGTCGTGACCACGGTCAAAGCTGTAAAGTTAAAAACCTTTACTATGTTGATATGGCAGAAGATATTTTTGAATTTTCAAAAGCATTATCCCTTGATAAACCTGCATTTTTAGGCTTTAGTGACGGTGGAATTGTTGGGCTTTTATTGGCAATAAAATATCCCTCTATGCTATCACATCTAATTATTTGCGGTGCGAATACCAATCCAAAAGGAATGAAAAAGAAGCCTTTGTTTCTTATGAAATTAGGCTATTTCTTTTCACGAAACAACAAGCTTAAAATGATGCTAACTCAGCCCGATATAAAAAATGAGGACCTCAATAAAATAAAAACAAAAACCTTAGTCCTTGCAGGCAGTGACGATTTAATTTTAGAAAATCACACAAAAAATATAGCCGAAAATATTAAAAATTCAACGCTAAAAATTCTAAAAAAAGAAACCCACAGCAGTTATGTTGTGAATTCCAATAAACTTTTTGATATAGTGAGCGGCTTTATAGCCCCGACTTTTTAAAAATATCTTCCATAATTTTTGTGTCTTTGTCATTGCTTTCTACTGTTGAAGCAAGCTTTTTTTTAGCAAAATCTTTGTCTTTAAACAAAAAGTTAAAAGCTCTGACAACATAAAAAATCGGCAAAAGATAAGGGCATTTTGTGAGAATGGGAAAAACAAGGCTCATATGCTTAAAATTCGGGAAAGCATACGAGAAAATTCTTTTAAGTTTTGACTGCTTGTTTATTGCATTTTTTGATGCGATATTAGCATTTTTAATTGGAGGGCCAAAAACAATATAATTTTCCATCATATTAAGAACCTCATCTTTTTCATTCCCCTCAAACATAGAAAAAGCGAGAACTTTAATTTTTTCTGCAAAGCTCAGAAGCCCTATTTTTTGGAATTCGGCATTAATATAGTCAAAATCAAGATTGTCAGAGCATTTTTTAATAAGAAGATAAATATCCATCATAGGTCTAAAGCAAGAGCCAGCGTCTTTATAATGCTCGGCTAAATGAGCCATAACATAGACATATAAATCGTTGTCAGTCATAGCAAATTCGCTGTTTTCAAGGCACTTTGCCCTGTCCCAAACTCCTAAAAAGTATGGGTGCATAGAGTCCTCCTCAACAAAAAGCGTGTTGTGAAGTTCGATTGTCAAAAATGGTTTTTTTATAAGAACAATATCCTTTCCGTTGTTCATTTCTTGTGAAAATCCACGGCTTAAAATAATCTCTTTGCCACGAGCCACATCGGATTTTTTAACAAGAATGTCCATATCCACCATAAAACGCATAGCAGGACTCGGATAAAGCTTTTTAAGGTGAGAGCCTTTAAGCAAAAGGAAGTCAATTTTATTTTCTGTAAATGTTTTTCTAATGAATTTCAGTTCTTCTTCTTGACTTATTTCACGCATCATTGACGCAGAATAAGACTTTTCAAGCGACAAAAAGACTTCTTTCGGGAGGTCGTTTTTTTTGCCCTGAAAAGCTAAATACAGCATAACTGAAACCCTGTTTCGCATAGCAAGATTATAAAGAATGTTTACATTTATATTTTCAGGTAAAGCAGGAAGCTCAGCTCCATTTATTGAAGACGCAACAAGGCGTTTTAAATATTCTTTTGCAATTTGCATTTCGTTCATTTCTCACCACTCCCTTTTACGCTTAAATAATAACATAGTAAAAGAAATTTGTCTATTTAATTTAAGCATAAAATCCAATAAAATGACAATTATAAAGGTAATAAAAAGAAAAGGTGATAAAGAATGAATTTATATTCTGCTAAAATAAAATCGCAAGAAATTTTACTTTCACAAAGAGTGAAAATGTTTTTGGCAGGCATTATTTCTCTCGTTTCGGAGCTGTTTTTCATTTTATCATCATTTTTTAATCTGTTTTGCATTTATTCGTTGGTTTTTAATGGCGAACAAATCATAAATATTTATATCACGATTGCCTTTTACTTTTTGTTTGTATTTGGATTTTTGTTCTCTCTTTTTTTCACCTTCCAAATATCTTTTAATCGAAAAATATGGTTTTTTAGAACCATCAAATCACCACAAAAATTACGCTCACTTTTTTCAATTATGAATTTAAAATACAGGTTCAAGATATGCCTTTTGATATTATGCAAAAACTCTCTGTGCATTTTAAAATCAATATTAATGATTTCACCAAGCCTGATTGGTATAGCATTTTTGACCTATATGCTTAAAAATGGTGGAGTTTACAAAAATTTGTTTGAAATTTCATCATTGTTTTTAGCACTTAGTCTTGTTTTTTCTTTAGGATTTATTTTTGCACAAAAGCATAGCTATTGCCTAACTGAAATCATCTTCTGCTGTAATAAAGATATGAAAATACGAAATGTTTTAAAAAGCAGCAAGCAAATTTCAAATGGCTTTGAATTTAAACTTTCAGCCTTTAAGCTTAGTTTTTTACCGTGGTTTTTTCTTTCAATTCTTATTTTTCCACTGTTTTTTGTAATGCCTTATTATTTTGAAGCTGTTGCGATTTCTAACGATATGGTCTTAAAAAAAATCCGCAATGAAGCTCTTAATTCAAAACCGATTGTTTTTATTTTCCCGTCAAAAAGTGATAAAACACTTCAAAAGGCACATTAATTTTTCAAATAAAAAATGGGCAGATATAAAAAATCCGCCCATAATAATTTATTCTACGCCTATTTGTGCAACATAATAAGACTTACCGCTTTTAACCTCATAGGCTACATATAAATTGCCCTTATCATCTGATGCAATATCTGAATATCCCGCTGTGCCTTTAAAAACCAGCATTTCCCGTTTAAAGGTTTTACCGTCGTCAATACTTTTTTTCAAGGTGAGAAGCTTTCTTTTTTTATTGTGGCAACAGTTTACAAAGAAAATCGTGCCAGCTTGATTTTTTGTTATTCCTGCAAAGCAGGTAGGATCGGTGAGTGCCTTATCTTTATACACTTCACACCAATTATCATAGCCACTGTCGCTTAGGCTGATTGCTCGGCAGCCCTCGTGCGGAGCTCTCATATTTATCATTATTTTTCCATCTGAAAGTTCTAAAAGTTCCGACTCGTTAAGGCTTTTAATATCTGATTTTATAGTTTCGCCGACATTAAAGCTTTTTCCATTATCAAGGCTGTAAAGAGTTGTAACATATGATGGGAAGTGGCAGGTTTCACTTTTAGATTTGTCTTTTGGCACGAACCAAACCGCACACATTATTGCGTTGCTTTTAGTGCAAATTCCATGCCCAGGGCCGATAGCAATAACATTAGCATTAAGAGGCAAAAACACCTCACTAATATCGGTAGGGGAAGAGAAGGTTAAGCCGTCATCAATGCTCTTTGAATAAAATACGCCACCGCCTTTTGACTTTACGCCATATTCAACACAATAAAAAAAGTGAATAGTATTATCATTACCGACAATCATAACAGGGTTGTTGACCGTGTTTTTCGTTTTTGAACCATTAACAAGGCAAAGAGGAGCTGAAAATGTTTTCCCCTCGTCAGTGCTACGCATTAGCTTAATATCAATAGTAGCCCAATCGCCAAATTTAGTTCTTGCTTCAAAATAGGTTAAAACAGTGTTCTTTTTAGTCACAACAATTCCAGGAATACGATATTGATAATATTCTTGCTTTTTAAAAGGAACATTTTTGAAAAGGCAAATATTGTGATTAATTTTCATCTGAAATTTCAAGCCTTTCAATTTTTGTAACACTAAGAAGCTTTAAATCTGCTTTGCCTCTTTCCATTGGAACTTCAAAATAGACTTTTCTAAAGCGATTAAGCGGTGAAACTTTAATAATCAGTGGCAGTCCTTTTTCAATTTGGGATTTAAATCTACGAAGCCCGATTGTGAGAACATTATCAATATTAAAATAATCAGCCATTAAAACTCCGCCACAATAAATATCTGCGACATTACCCGTCATAGAGAGAAGAATTTTAATATCATCACAGTCCTTGAAAATATTTTTATCAATAGTCAATTCATACTGCTTTTTTTTGCCTATTGAATACAAATAATAATCATAAGGCATTTTTTCAGCTTTAACCTCTTTAAGAGAAATAAGGCTGTTAAAGCCATTAAGCTTGGAATTGTGAAGTGCCTCAATTTTATCAGGATAAGGCAAAATGCTGTCTTTTGTGAAAATTACCTTGCCATTCACATTGTAAAGTGTGAGTGCATCGCTTTCAGACAAAACATAGTATTCAAAATCATCAATTGTGAATGCAGGAACAGATGTACTTGATTTTTCAGCGGTAAAGAATATTTTATTGTCACCGCCCTTATAAAAATTACAAGGAATGTCATCAATCGCCATAAAATAAAATTTATTGCCATTTTTGCAAATTGGCTGTGCCGAAATAAAGTCAAACTTTTCACTGCCAAAGGTGCAGTTAAATGGAAAAATTAATGACTTGCCACTTTTTATGCTAAATTTTGGTAAAATAACATCATCAAGCTTTACCTCTAAATCATTAATATCAGAATAAGGCTCTAAGCGTTGATAGTTGTTTACAAACAGCAGCCCCTCTTTATTTTCATTGGTTCTGATAGCTACTCTGTCAGACAAATCGTTCTGTTCGCTCGCAAAAACGGGCTGCATTGCTGCAATTTTATCGCCATAGCTACTGAGCATATAGTGAACTAATTTCATTTTGTGATACGACTCACGAAGATAACCATATTCTCCTATTGGTGACTGAAAATCATAGCTGATAACAGGGCAGTTGTTTGGATAGCCTGTTCTTCGGCTCTCTTGATAAGCACCACCATAAGGGTTTTTGCCACCGTGATACATATAATATCCAAGGCAGTTTACACCCTGTGCTAATTGAATAATCAGCATTGCATAGGCATCAGCAGTTGAAATAATAGGGCGTCTATGTTCGGTCACTTGATTTCCACAGCCAAGCTCGCAGGTAGAATAAGGAAAATCAGAATAGTCAAGCTCTTTTTCACCGTGTTTTAAAAGGTCAGCACCAACGCCCTCATCAATTCGAGCCTTTGAGATTTTAAATCTGTCATCAGTAGGCAGGGGAGTAGTACGAAAATCCCAAGGTCTTTCAGGATAACCGCCAAACATTGGCATACAGTCATTTGAAATTGCACCATTAACAGGCCAAGCAGTAATAGTGTAAAGTGGAAGTAAAAATCCAGCTTCAACTGCAAGCTGTCTTAAAACAGAAAGATGGTTTTTGTCACGCCCACCATATTCGTTTTCAAGCTGAATTCCAACAACAATAGAGCCATTTTGATAGAAAAAATCCTTTGACTGCTCATAATATTTTTTATAAATAATCTTTACAAATTTAAGATATGCAGGGGAGTTTGACCGTTTGTCGTTTCTGCTTTTAATGAATTTTGGAAATCCACCATAAACAACCTCGCCGTGACACCAAGGGCCAAGCCTTAAAAGAACATACATTTTATGCTTTTCACATAGTGACAAAAACTTTTTCAAATCATTGTCACCCGAAAAATTAAATTCGCCCATATTTTCTTCGTGATAAATCCAAAAAAGATAGGTGCTGATGATGTCAATTCCGCCAGCTTTCATTTTAAGAATTTCGTCCTCCCATTGCTCATTTGGATAGCGGGAAAAATGAAATTCACCGATAACAGGCATAATCGGCTTGTGATTTTTCGTCACATATAGATTAGTATATTCAATATCACTGTCGACATTAGAAATATTCAGACCATTTTCAACCAATGGCTTTAGCTTGTCGCTCGAAAAAGAAAGTGGCATAGAAAGATCCCCCATAAAATAAATTTTTGACTTTGAAATTATTGTACAATATATGAAAATTTTTTTCAAGGAATAGTTTAAAATAATAGACAAATGGGCAGCCAAAAGTCGAAAAACAAAATAAAATGTCATTATTGCTAAATTTTTGTCTTGATTTTCATACAATTTTCCAGTGTTATCGTATTGACTTTTCACAATATATGCTATAAAATGTATAAGCAATGAAAAAATGACACTATATATTGTGCGGAGGAAGAAAATGATAGAAAAGATTATCAAAAGGGACGGTCGAGAAGTAGACTTTTCAGCCGAGAAGATTGCAAATGCGATTTATCAAGCAGCAAAAGCAATGGGTGGTAAGGATTATGACTCAGCTCTTGACCTTGCTACAAAGGTTGAGCAGTTTCTTGAAAGAGAAGGGCTTTCTAAGCCAACTGTTGAACAAACACAAGATGCAGTTGAAAAAGTTCTAATCGAAAATGGCCACGCAAGAACTGCAAAAGTTTACATTTTATATAGAGCCGAGCGTTCAAGAGTTCGTGAAATGAACACTCGTCTTATGAAAACATATGAGGAGCTTACTTTCGTTTCTGCAAAAGAGAATGATATTAAGCGTGAAAATGCTAATATTGATGGCGATACAGCAATGGGAACAATGCTTAAATATGGTTCAGAGGGTGCAAAGCAGTTTAATGAGCTTTTCATTTTAAAGCCTGAACATTCAAAGGCTCATCGTGATGGTGATATTCATATTCACGATCTTGACTTTTTAACACTTACCACAACTTGTTGTCAAATCGACCTTGTTAAGCTTTTTGACGGTGGATTTTCAACAGGTCACGGCTTCCTTCGTGAGCCTAACGATATAGCAAGCTATTCAGCACTTGCTTGTATTGCAATTCAGTCTAACCAAAACGATCAACATGGCGGTCAAAGCATTCCGAATTTTGATTATGGAATGTCAAAAGGCGTCAAAAAAACATACAAAAAGCTTTACAGAAACAACATTGTTAAATGCTTAGAGCTTTTACATTCAACCGAAAACACTCTTGAAATCGAAAAAGGAATAATTGCAGACATTGAAAAGAAAAATGGGCTTTCACCAATTCTTGACAATAGCAATGATTATCAGAAAGAAGAAGCAAAGCTTTTAAAAGCAAAGTTCAAGCTTTCTGATGACGAAGTTAAACGAGTCCAAGATTTTTCATATGAAAAGGCTGTTTCAGAAACAGACAGAGCAACCTATCAAGCAATGGAGGCACTCGTTCATAACCTTAACACAATGCATTCAAGAGCAGGCGCTCAAATTCCATTTTCTTCAATAAACTATGGAACTGACACAAGCCCTGAGGGCAGGCTCGTTATCAAAAATGTAATGCTTGCAACAGAGGCAGGTCTTGGAAACGGTGAAACTCCTGTATTCCCAATTCACATTTTCAAAGTTAAAGAGGGCGTAAGCTATAACCCTGGCGATCCTAACTACGACCTTTTCAAGCTTGCTTGCAAAGTATCTGCAAAGCGTTTGTTCCCTAACTTCTCCTTCCTTGATGCACCATATAACAAAGAATTTTATGTCGAGGGCGATCCTAATACAGAGGTTGCTTATATGGGCTGTCGAACAAGAGTTATGGCAAATGTTTATGACAAAACAAGGCAGGTTACAGGTGGCAGGGGAAACCTTAGCTTTACTTCTGTAAATCTTCCTCGTCTTGCAATCAAGGCTCACGGAAATCTTGACCTTTTCTTTGAAGATCTTGACAGAAAAATTGATTTAATAATTGACCAACTCATTGAGCGTTTTGAAATTCAAGCAAAAAGAAAGGTTAGAAATTATCCTTTCCTTATGGGGCAAGGTCTTTGGCTTGACTCTGATAAGCTTTCAATAGATGATGAAGTTCGTGAAGTCTTAAAGCACGGAACGCTTACACTTGGATTTATCGGTCTTGCCGAAACTCTTAAAAGTCTTACAGGCTTTCATCATGGTGAGTCAAAAGAGTCGCAAAATTTAGGGCTTGAAATAGTTTTCCATATGAGAAAGCGTATGGATGATGCTTCAAAGAAATATGGTCTTAACTTCTCACTTATAGCAACTCCTGCAGAGGGGCTTTCAGGTAGATTTGTTAAAATGGATAAAGAAAAATATGGCGTAATTCCAGGCGTAACTGATAGAAAATATTACACCAACTCATTCCATGTTCCAGTTTATTATCCAATTTCAGCATTTGAAAAGATAAAAATCGAAGGTCCATATCACGAGCTTACAAATGGTGGTCATATTTCATATGTTGAGATGGACGGTGATCCGTTGCAAAATCTTGATGCTTTCGAAGCGGTTATCCGTTGTATGCACGATAATGGCATTGGCTATGGTTCAGTCAACCACCCGATTGACCGTGATCCTGTTTGTGGATACACAGGCATAATAGGTGACACTTGCCCAAGATGTGGCAGGCGTGAGGGCGAAGGCGTTAAGAAGTCAGTTCTTAATAAGCTCAAGGGATACAGCAAAGACATTTGCGGATGCGATGAAAATCCACTTGAAGAAGCGGATAAGATTTCAAATCCGGTAGAATAATAAAAACGATAAATTTAGGAGGTAATCTAAATGGCAAAGACAGTAGTAAAAGAAGAAATTATCGGCGAAGGTGTTACATTTGAAAGAATTAGAAGAATTACAGGCTACCTTGTAGGAACTCTTGACCGTTTTAACGATGCGAAATTTGCGGAAGTTAATGACAGAGTTAAACATTCAATGGGAACAGGTCTTGGAGAAATGGAGCAGGTATAATATGAGTACTCCATTAAGGCTGTCGGGAGTTATTCGAGAGTCGGTGGTTGATGGCCCAGGGTGGCGGTTTGTGATTTTTTCACAAGGCTGTCCACATCACTGTGAGGGTTGTCAAAATCCTGATACTCATAGTTATGACGGCGGATATGACAGCACTGTTGAAAGAGTAATGACAGAAGTTAGAAAAAACAAACTTTTAAAAGGAGTTACTCTTAGCGGAGGCGATCCGTTTGTTCAAGCTAAAAACTTCTCGGTTCTTGCAAAAATGGCTCACGAAGAAGGTCTTGATGTAATAACCTTTACAGGCTATACCATTGAACAGCTTATGTCCGGAATGAATGATGAAAACGGCTGGAAAGCACTTTTAGATGAAACCGATACACTCGTTGACGGTAAATTTATATTAGCGCAAAGGTCGTTAGAACTGCAATTCAGAGGCTCAAAAAACCAAAGAGTTATTGATCCGAAAGAGTCAATGAAAAAGGGCAAAGCAGTCGAAAAAGATTTCTAAACATAAAAGCACTTTACTAATTTTGTTAGTAGAGTGCTTTTTTCATATATAATAAAAAGTATTAGCTATCATCTTCAAACTTTTTTCTAAGGTCACAGAGTGCTTTTTTTTCAATTCTCGAAACATAAGAGCGTGAAATATTCATTTCTTTAGCAATTTCTCTTTGCGTTAGTGGCACACAGCCATTAATTCCATAACGCTTAATAACAATATTTTTTTCACGGTCATCTTTCATACTATCAATGTGTTTCCTTAGATTTTCAATTTTTATTTTAAGGTCAATATCGTCGGCAATAGTGTCATCGGTAAAAATAACATCTGAAAGTGTGAGTGGGTTTCCCTCAGAATCAATATCAATAGGCTCGCTCATTGAAACATCTTGCGAGGTCTTTTTTTGATTTCTAAAATGCATTAGTATTTCATTTTCAACGCATCGTGCGGCATAAGTAGCAAGGCGAGTTCCCTTAGAGTTGTCAAACGAATTAATCCCTTTTATCAGCCCGATAGTGCCTATTGAAATAAGATCATCTTGTTCTGAAAAAGACGAATAATATTTTTTAATAATGTGTGCTACAAGTCTTAAATTGTGATTTATAAGTTTATCTCGTGCGGCGGCATCACCAGTTTTGATTTTTTCTAATAGTTCAGCCTCCTCTGTTGGAGAAAGTGGTTTTGGAAAAGAACCTGCACCTTGAATATGTAGCATTAAATATAGCATATTTGAGGAGATAGCAGAGAGCAGTGCTAAAAACAAAATCATCACACCCTTTATAGTTTTACTAAATATATGAAGTAAAACCCTAAAAAGTGCAAGTACAGGAAAAATTTGAGAGCAAAAAAGCTTAAAAATTTATAAAAAGCACAAAAAAATTCCCTGCACGCTCTACACATACAGGGAAAAAATAAACCTATTCTATTTACTTTTAAAGACTTTAATATATGAATCATAATCTTTGTCCCACTGTGCATACGCAGTATCGCCACGGTGGTCAGTAAGGCTCTGAGTTTCATTAATAATATTACCAAAATATTTTGAAAATTTTTGGCTTCCAAAACAATTAAGATGAGTAGCATCTCGTGTATCTTTTTGCCAGTCTATTCCAATATCATCAGCAAGCTCATTAAAATCAATAAATGAAATCTCTCTGTCATATGAATATTCGGCAATAGCATTATGTCTGCGCATATTCCATGAAAAAGGGGTTGGAATAGAAATTAAAACAAGTTCAATGCCATTTTCTTCACAAAGTGCAACAAACAAATCAAGATAAACCAATAATGAAGGATCAATGCTTTCAACCTCATCACTTTTATCCATATAATAAACAGGATAACAAGGCTTGATAGTGGAATTTATACCGTGACCTTTGGTTGAAAACCTCCAGTTATATTTTGGAACATTAAGCAGATTAGCTTTAGCTAAAGTTTTCCAGTTGTTGTGGTATCTTACAACGGGATAAGCATTTTTAATAACGGTTTCGCAAATATTTTCGACTGATTGTAGCTTGGTTTTCCCCTGATAGCAAACATCTGTTTCTAAAAATACTACCTTTGGAGTTTGATATTTAAGAATTCTTTTTAACATATAGTATGAACCGCACACATTTTGCCACGGCTCACCACAGGTATAACCCGTATATCCATATTCATTATAAACATCTAAAGGAGAAAATCCTTCTGATGCGTTGCTGTTGCCAATCACAAGATAATCAAGCGAGTCTTTAGGCTCTGCAAGAATTCCGCCGCTGCCATAGCCCCATAATTCTTCATTGCTTTTAGGCAAGAAAAAAATGGAAACAGCAGTTAGCAAAAGCGAAAATATAGTGAAAAATGCGACTATATGAATAATAGGGGATAGAATTTTATTTTTAATTTTAAATTTTTTCATAATATACCCCTTTCATTCTAAAATTGTGAATAGATAAAGTCAACAGGACCATAACCGTTTCCATAAGCACCAAAAATAATCATTGCAAAAATGACTGCAAAATAGACAGACCAGCGAATAACTATGTTTTTTGATGATAATTCTTCAATAATGTGGTGACCTTTTTCTTCTAAAATATTGACAATCAATAAGAATACAACGCTGATTGCAAGTACTAAAAAGTCATATTTATCAATGCCGAGTTTTAATACAGTGCCATTAAAAATAGGCGATAATGAGAAATTAACAAATATAGATTTAAAAATTTCAATTGATGCAGTTAGCGAAGACGCTCTAAAAATCATCATTCCAAGGTTGACTAAAATAAAGGTTCTAAAAATTTGAAATCCAGCAAAAGCTTTGTTTGTTTCCTTTAAATGCAAAATCCCTAAAACCTTTTTTGAAACAGGTGCAAATAGCATACCAATCATCATAATTACATAATAATAAAGACCATATGCAATATATTTAAAGCTTGCACCGTGCCAAAGCCCTGTTGAAAACCAAACGCAAAACAATGCAATTGACACAGGAATAAGATTACCAAAAAAGGCATTAAGATGTTTTTTTGACCACTTGTTAAGGGCTAAAAATCCCTTTGAAAGTGAAACACTATAAAAAAGATAATCCCTAAACCACGCACCTAAGGTTATGTGCCATCTACGCCAAAATTCGCTTACAGATTTTGAAAAGAACGGGCGTTCAAAGTTGCTTGCAAGATTTACAGAAAACAGCTTTGCAGAGCCACGCACAATATCCATACACCCCGAAAACTCGGTATAAAGCTGTAAGCTGTATAATAAAATTGCTATAACAACAATTATTCCTGAGTAGTTTTTATGTGCATCAAACACAGTGTTTACAAGTGCATTTGCACGGTCGGCAATAACTAATTTTTTAAAAAGTCCCCAAGCAATCAGTTTTAATCCAAACGAAAAGTTTTCATAGTTAAATGAATGCCCTTCATATAAATCATCAGCAATCAAATCAAATCTACCGATTGGACCTTCAACAATTTGCGGAAAAAACGACATAAATAAAGCTACTTTACTAAAGGTTTTACAGCCTCGATATTTCCCACGATAAACATCAATAATATAACTTAAAGCCCCCAGTGTATAAAATGAAATTCCAAGAGGCAAAAGAAAACGGCTTAGTGGAAAAGTAAAATTTGCATTCATATTTTCAAGCAAAATATTGGTAGATGTTGAGAAAAAGTTGTAATATTTTAAAAATATAAGCAGACCTAAATTAAAAAGAACTATTAATGCTAAAACAGCTTTTTTCTCTCGTTGCATTATCTTTTTTTTAGGTTTTCGTTCCTCTTTTGAAAGTGAGGGCTTAATTGAAGAATACCAATCACTTATTTTATTTAAAATCAAACCGCCAATATAAATTGAAATAGTGGTCGAAAGCAAAAATATGATGTATTTGCGTGCATTTATAATATAAAAAACATAGCTTGCAGTCAGCAAAACCGCCCATTTATATTTTTTTGGCATAATGGTATAAAGAAAAAAGGTAATTCCGAGAAATAACACCAAATAAATATAAGAAGTATACATCATTTTTATCGACCTCCTTTTTCAAGATTTTTATATAGAATAAGTTCGAAATATAGTATATTAAATAATTTTATCATACATCTACCTATTGTACAACCAAAAAGTTACAAAAAAGTTAATTAAAAACAAAGGTTTTTCAAAACATAAAGTTAACCATTTCAGGTATATTGCATAATATGATAAGGACAAAATTATTTATTTTTTCACACATAAAATAAGGTCAAGTATGATTAATTTAGGAGGGAACATAAATGAATTCTTTGCAGATATTTTCAAAAATATCACTGCCAACCCAATGTGGCTCAAAGTATAAAGGAATAGCGTTTGATGGGTGCCATTACTATTTTTGCAATCCACAAAGATGTGAGATAATAAAATACAATAAAAACTTTTGTATTGTTGAATGTATAAAAACCTGCCGTCCATACAGTGCTATTTGTTATGACAAATGCGAAAAAAAGTTTTGGGCATCATCTGATTGTGTAGCGGGCGAAATTTTTTCGCTTAACTCTTGCTTTGAAGAAATTGATTCGGTTATAATTCGCTCGTGCGAGTGCAGATGCAGTATAATTATGGGGCTTTCTTACGATTGCCGAAATGATTGCTTAATTGTAGGATTTACAAATTGTATTTTGGCAGTCAGCCTTACTTTTTGCCATAAGGAAAAGGTGCTAAAAAAATATAACTGCACTTGGGATACAGGCATTTTGTCGATTTCTCCAAGTTATGTAGTGATTGAAACTAAGGGATGTCAGCAGTATATCGTGTTTTATGATGAATGCTTTAATGAAAAAAGAAGATATGAAGTGCCTTGCGATTATTTTGCAATTGATGTGATTTTAGAACCGTGCAAATCAAACTGTGTAAATGGATATGAATTTTACATTTTAGCAACAAAAAATTGTTGTTACACATTTTTGCTCAAATGTATAATTAATAGTGGCGACATATGGATAGACGACTGCAATTTTTCCTGCGAGCCGCCTTGCCCCGAGCCGCCTTGCCCATGCCCTCAGCACGCTTGCAGTGATTTAATCGAGTCAGTAGCATTAATCGAAACATCTCTTTCGCACATTTTAAATGCAGAGGGTGAAAAACTTCAAAAGGTGATAAAAAGCACAGATGATGTAGAAAAAATGCTCTGCGTAAACGACTCCATAAGCAATACCATTGTCAAAATAACGCATTTAGAAATTTTACTCCACGATAAACTGTCCGCAATTAAAGGCTGTTGCGACTTAAATTGTGACTGCGACTGCGACTATGATTGTGATTGTGGCACTATTGATGATTGCACCTCGGGTAATTGCCTATAACTTTTAGATGCAAAAAGGATACAAAAAGTTTAAATTAATTTTGTAACAAAACAAGTTATAAGCGAATAAACTATAACAAAGACTGAATTGTCTTAAATATTAAATTTTGAAAGGTTGATTTTTTATGTCAATGCCAGTAATTACACCAGGCACAGTAACAAGGGAGCAAGCAATTTCTGATATTATCGAGTCAGTAGCTTTAGAGGAAACAGGGCTTTCTCACATCTTAAACGCAGAGGGCGAAAAAATTCAAGCGGTTTTAAAATCAGGCACAATAGACCAAATGTTAGCAGTAAATGCTTCAGTTAAAAGTATGGTAAATAGTGTTTCTCGTCTTGAATTAGTTCTTCAAATGAAGCTTGACCTATTTTCATGCAAAATTTGTGCAGTTTGATTTTAATTTAGCTTTTTAAATAAAAAAATCATATTCATAAATCAGAAATTAAATACCTAAAAATTAAGCGATATGACAGCCTATAAAGATTGTCATATCGCTTTTTTTAGTGTGCAAGCATTTCTAAAGAAAAAACCTATACACCTAATTTTGAATAAGCATAAAACATATTAAATCCTTGCGATTTTTTACTGTCAATTCTAATGCGAACATATCTTGCATTTTTTTCTATCTTGCAGACAGATTGAATATCTATTTCTCCACTTGATTTATCATTTGCAACGCACCAAGTTTTTGCGTCATCAGAAACATCAATAATAAAACAGTGCTTTTCATTTTCATTCCACGAAATTTCAACTCTGTCAATGTTGCTTGTTTTGCCCGTGTCAACATACCAAAAAGTTTCTTTATCGCCCGTCATAAAGAATGTGCTTGGCTCACCATTGTTACCCATTTGCGGGGTGCAACCGTCACCGCAAGATGACGCAACGGCAGGTTTCTCCCTTGCAACATCTTCAAAAAGCTTTTCAGTTTTTTGATAAAAAGCATATTCATTTTGATTTTTTGTAGCATTTTCAAGGTAATTTCCAGTTGCACATTTAGCTGTGAATTGATATTCAAAGCCTTTAAGCTCAGAAGAAGTCACTTTAACGGTAACATCTAAATCGTCTTTTGAAAAGTCAGGTCTTATAAAGGTTGCGACCTTGCCACCACGCAGTCTAATTGGATTTTCACCAATAACAACTCCGTTTTGAACAGTTATGTTAATTGTTGCAGAGGACGAGGTGTCAGCTACTAAATTTTCGTCACAGGCACTGATTAAGAGCCGATTAAGGTCACTTGCATTAGCACTCACTACATTTCTCTCGTCAGCTTCAATCAAAAGCGAAACAGCGCTATCCGAGGTTTTAACGATATGTTCTGATACAGCTTTTTCGTTTATATATCCTACTGCTTTTAAAGTACCGCTTTCAAATTTATCAATATTAAAAGTTGTCGGTGGGTGAGGCAGTGAATTGCTACTTAGCATTTTGGTTTCGTTAGGGCAATAACATTCCTCATCAGGATACCTTTTGCCTATAAGCCTATCATTCAAAAACAGCTCTATGTATTCACAATTTGAAAAAGCAGTTATTTTAAGCGGAGAATTAATATTCCAGCTGTTTGCGATATATACAAACGGACCGTTTAAAACACCATAATTGCTCAAATTAATAGAGGCATCTCGTTGACTTTTAAAGAAATAAGCAGAATGCTTTCTAATGCGATACATATCAACAACACCGCAATAATTCATTCCATCGTCAAAGCCTGCATAGTCACTATATGTCCATAAGGCATCAGCCGAAAACCACGATTTTGCCCTTGATTTAAGTTCGGTTTCAATATGATTGCTTGCTTGAATTAGCATATCACAGTCGCCAAGTTCCCTTGCTTTACGGCTTGTTGAAGCAGTTCCGCCATAATCCCAGTCGCCACATTCGCTGATAATTACGCCCTTGTCAGTTTTATCCCCGTCAGCCCTAACATTGTGCTGTGATGCACCGAGTGCAATATCAAAGCAGTTAGTTTTCCAGCCAGTTGTAAAAATTCTTGAAACACCAATTTTTGGATATTCAGCCTGTGCAATCCTCTGAACTTCTTTTGCCCACGAGGTTGTATAATTGCTTTCGTTGAGGCTTGTTTCCCACGCAACAATTGAGGGGTGATTTCTCATAGACCTAATCATTATTCTTAGTTCTTCATATGTGCTTTCACGAAATGGTTTAGTGTTATTAAAATTTTGCCAGCCACTCATACAGTTAAGAATTAAAACGCCATATTTATCAGCGGCATCGTAATAAGCCTTTGAATGTGGATAGTGTGCCATTCTAATAAAATCAAATCCGCATTCTTTTAAATCTCTGATTTCTTCAAACACGACATTGTCAGGGATAGCATTCCCGATTGCAAAAATATCAGAATGCAAATTAACACCTTGTGCAATGAATTTTTCATCATTAATATAAAGCCCTGTGTGTTTCCATTCAATTTTTCTAATTCCATAATTGATGGTTTTAGTGTCTTTAATTTCATCATTATATGAAATCTCGAATTTTAATGTATATAAATCGGGGTGGTTTGGGTGCCACAAGAGGGGATTTTCAATTTTGAACTCTAAATCAGCCGCTTTAATAGAATTTTTTGCAAGCGTAATTGTTTTTTCTTTTGTTTCAATATGTTCATCTTTATAGCACAAATAAGATTTAAGCTTAATATCATAACTTTCATCGCAGGCATTTTCAATATAAACTTTTGCAAGAATGTTTGCCATTTTTGAAGAAACATCACTCGAGCGTAAAAAGATACCGCCACCGCCGGCTATATTTGCTTCAACGCTGTCAGTTATATAAATATTGTCAGTTATTTCTAAAGTGACATTTCTATGAATACCGCCAAAATATTGAAAGTCAGGATTTTGCTTTCCGGGGGTAAAATCAGCACAGGGTGAGCTGTCACACTTTACTAATAGAACATTGTCAAAATCGAATTTAACAACATCAGAAATATCAAAAGTAAAAGGGAGATTACCATTTGTATGTTCAAATATTTTCAAAGAATTCAAATATATTTCGCATTTTTGCATAACTCCGCCGAATTTCAAAACAATGCGTTTACCTTTGCAGTCACTTTTTAGATTAATTATTCTTTTATAAGTGCTAACACCGATATATCCGTTTTTATTATCATCAGAATAAAGCGTTGTGTTGTGTGGCAGATTAACAAATACAGGCGAAAGCTTTTCTCTTTCATATTCCCAATTATTATTGAGATTGTATGTTATGGCTTCGCCACCGATTAACTTTCGGCTTTGCTTTTTTTCATTAGTGATTAATGATTTTTCTTTTTTAAAAAAATTGAACATCTTGCACCTCTTTATATTGATATTTATTTGATAAAAATTCATTAGAATAATAGAGCAACCCTCTCCGCTTCCTCTGAAAAACCCCAACGCTTCCTCTGGAACAATCTCCGCTTCCTCTGGAGGAAGCTGTCGACCGCAGTCGACTGAAGGAGGGAGCAAAAAAGATAAAAGTAAAATCAAAGCAACTATAAAAATCACCCCTCCCTCAGGCATTTGCGAATGCCAGCTCCCTCCAGAGGGAGCGGAAAATACTCCAGAGGGAGCGGAAAATACCCTCCAAAGGGAGCGAAAAACACTCCAGAGGGAGCATCGCTCGATTACTGGCGAGATTCTTCGCAAGCTCAGAATGACCGTTAATTTCGAGTAGGGGCAAGCCTTGTGTTCGCCCGAATAGCTATCACATCAACAATAATTCAAATTTCGGAGGCTAAAAATGGACATTGCAAAGGCTAACAACACTTTTCTTGCAGAGGTTTTGGTTCAAGCACTTCCTTACATACAAAAATACTGTGGAAAAACACTTGTTATAAAATATGGCGGAAATGCAATGATAAATGAAGATTTGCAAGATGCAGTTATGACGGACATTGTGCTTTTAACCTCGGTTGGAGTTAATGTTGTATTAGTTCACGGCGGAGGTCCTGAAATTTCTGATATGCTTAAAAAAATCGGCAAGGAAAGTCATTTCGTTGAGGGGCTTCGCTATACCGATGAAGAAACGATTGATGTTGTTCAAATGGTGTTAGCAGGCAAGGTAAACAAGCATTTGGTTCAGCTTCTCAACAAACACGGTGGCAAGGCAATTGGTCTTTGTGGGCTTGATGGTGATATGATAAAAGCAGAAAAGCATAAAGAAGTTGATGTTGGATTTGTTGGCGATATTATAGATGTGAACACAGATATAATTAATGATGTTATTTCAAAAGGATATATTCCTGTAATTTCAACTGTTGGCGGTGGCGAAAATGGCGAGGTATTCAATATTAATGCCGATACCGCAGCGGCTCAAATAGCGGCCTGCGTAAAGGCTGAAAAGCTGCTTTTAATGACGGATATTCGTGGCCTGCTTAGTGATAAAGATGATGAAAAAACCTTAATTCCAGTAGTTAAGGTCAGTGAAATTCCATCACTTAAAAATCAAGGAATAATAAAGGGCGGAATGATTCCAAAAATCGATTGTTGCGTTGAGGCAGTTCGCAGAGGCGTTGACCGAGCGCATATTATTGATGGCAGAATACCGCATTCTATATTAATTGAACTTTTTTCAGACAGTGGAGTTGGAACAATGCTACTCGGCTAATTTTATGCTAAACCGTCGGGAACGCAGTCCACTGCAAATGCTAATATATGCAAAATAAACTTTGAGGTGTTAAAAATGAACTTTAATGAAATCCGTGAAACTGCCGACAAATATTTAATGCCGACATATGCACACTTTAATGTGTCACTAAAAAGCGGAAAAAATGCAACATACATAGACAGTGATGGGAAAAAGTTAATCGATTTCACCGCAGGAATTGGCGTTAATTCGCTCGGCTCTTGTGATGATGGGTGGAAAAATGCAGTTGAAAATCAGCTTTCAAAATTACAGCACACCTCAAACCTTTATTACAATGAAACGGTTGCTATCGCTGCTAAAATGCTGTGCGAGAGGGCAGGATACGACAAAGTTTTGTTCTGCAATTCCGGAGCAGAGGCTAATGAATGTGCAATAAAGCTTGCAAGAAAATACAGCTTTGACCATTACGGTGAGGGCAGGTACAATATAATAACACTTAAAAATTCATTCCATGGCAGAACAATGGCTACAATAACCGCAACAGGGCAAGAGCATTATCACGAGTTTTTCAATCCATTCCTTGAGGGGTTCAGATACGCATCAGCAGGGGATAATGAAGAACTTAATTCAATGCTTGATGGCACAGTTTGTGCAGTAATATTAGAGATAATTCAAGGCGAAGGCGGAGTAATAGAAACGCCTTTATCATATATTGAATATGTAAAACAGCAATGTGATGAAAATGACATTCTTCTAATTTTTGATGAAGTTCAAACAGGAGTAGGAAGAACAGGAAAGCTTTTTGCTTATGAAAACATTAATATAAAGCCTGACATTTTAACTGCTGCAAAAGGGCTTGGCGGAGGGCTTCCAATAGGAGCGTGCCTTTGCAGTGAGCAGCTAAAAGATGTTTTAACCGCTGGAACTCACGGAACAACTTTTGGCGGAAATCCAGTAGTTTTAGCAGGTGCGATTGAGGTTTTAAACAGGATTGATGATGCTTTTTTAAACGAAGTCAATAAAAAAGGCGAATACATAAAAGAAAAGCTTCAGACTATTGATGAAATATCAGAAGTTCGTGGAATGGGGCTGATGATTGGTATTGATTTAAAGGAAAAATCAGCCACAGATATTGCAAAAAAAGCAGTTCAAAACGGGCTTTTGATTTTAACAGCAAAGCAGTCATTAAGAATGTTGCCACCGCTCACAATAACATATGATGAAATTGATGAGGGGTTAGAAATTCTAAAGAAAATTCTTTAAGAATAATCTATGGGGGAAGAAAATGAAACATCTATTGAGTTTATTATCAACAACACCAGGCGAGATTTCAGAGCTTTTAAATCTTGCCGACCAATTAAAATATGAAAACAAGCACGGAATTTCACACAAACGATTAAAAGGTCAAACGCTTGGAATGATTTTTCAAAAGTCATCAACAAGAACGAGAGTTTCGTTTGAAACAGGAATATATCAGCTTGGCGGAAATGGCTTATTTTTAAGTTCAAGAGATTTGCAAATCGGGCGAGGTGAGCCAGTAGAGGACACCGCCAGAGTGCTTTCACGCTATCTTGATGGTATTATGATAAGAACCTTTGAGCAGTCTGAGGTTGAGTCGCTTGCAAAATATGGCACTATTCCTATTATCAATGGGCTTACAGATTTTTGTCACCCTTGCCAAGTCCTTGCGGACCTTATGACAATTCGTGAGTACAAGGGGCATCTTGACGGGCTTAATATGTGTTATATAGGCGACGGCAACAATATGGCAAATTCTCTTATTGTTGGTGGTCTTAAAACAGGAATGAATGTTTCGGTGGCTTGCCCAGATAACTTTGAGCCATCAAAAGAAGTTCTTGATTTTGCAAACAGCTATAAAAACTTTAATCTCTATAAAAATCCAAAAGAAGCGGCAAAAAATGCTGATGTAATTTTTACAGATGTATGGGCATCGATGGGGCAAGAGGACGAGGCTCAAAAACGCAGAGAGATTTTTGGCGGAGTTTATCAGATTAATAAAGAATTATTATTAAATGCAAACAGCGGTTGTATGGTTCAGCATTGCTTGCCTGCACATCGTGGTGAAGAAATAACAGCAGAGGTTTTTGAAAGCCACGCAGATGAGATTTTTGATGAAGCTGAAAACAGACTTCACGCACAAAAAGCAGTTATGTTAACGCTTATGGAAAGATAATTATTTAGCAAAATGAAAGAAGGCTATCTTATGCAATATCGTGATTTTGGCAGTACGGGCGAAAAAGTTTCAGCTCTTGGCTTTGGCTGTATGCGACTTCCGACTAATGGAAGTGATAGAAATATAAACGAAGATGAGGCAATAAAAATCATTAGGCACGGCATTGATGAGGGCGTTAATTATATTGATACCGCCTTTTTTTATCACGGTGGAAAAAGCGAAGGGCTTGTTGGCAAGGCGCTTTTAGATGGCTATCGTGAAAAAGTGCTTCTTGCTACAAAGTCACCGTTTGCCGCATTTAAAATCGGATTTGAATTTAATAAAATTCTTAAAATGCAGTTAAAGAGGCTTCAAACTGACCACATTGATATGTATATGCTTCACGCAGCAAACCTAAAAGCCTTTAAAAATTCGGCGTTGAAATTAGACCTTATTTCTAAAATGGAAAAGGCAAAGGCAGAGGGCAAAATCAGATATATCGGTTTTTCTTTTCATGATGATTATGAGGCGTTTGAAGAAATCTTAAATGCCTATCATTGGGATTTTTGTCAAATTCAGCTTAACTATATTGATGTTAATAATCAGGCAGGCATAAAAGGCTTAGAGCTTGCAGCAAAAAAAGGAATTGCAGTAATTGTAATGGAACCACTTCTTGGTGGAAAGCTTGCAAATCCAACTGAAAACCTAATAAAAGCATTGCCACAAGGCGTGCCACCTGTTCAATCTGCACTTGACTTTATTTGGTCAAGAAAAGAAGTAAGCTTGCTTCTTAGCGGAATGAGCAATAGTGAGCAGGTCGAGCAAAACTTAAAATACGCATCAGAAAGCAGTATCGGCAAGCTCTCTGATGAAGATTTAGAAAAATTTATAGATGCAAAAAAAGTTTTTGACACAATGGCAAAGGTTTCATGCACAAAATGCTCATATTGTATGCCTTGCCCCGCTGGTGTTGAAGTGCCTGAAATATTTTCTGCATACAACAAAAGTGCAATCGATGTAAATGATGCCAAAAAGCAATATGCAAAAATCAAAGGTAGCGCAGAACTCTGTGTTAAGTGTAAAAAATGCGAAGCGGTTTGCCCTCAAAAAATTGAAATTTCAAAAGTATTAGAAGAAGCAAGCGACTTCTTAGGGAAATAAATGAAAAACATAAAAGCTAAAACAATAACAACAGCAGGAATAATAATAGCACTTGGGGTTCTTATTCCCCAAATATTTCATTTAATAGGCGGAAAATCACTCGGGAATATGCTACTTCCTATGCATTTACCCATTCTTATAGGCGGATTTATTTTGCCTACAGTGCCAGCAATGCTTTGCGGAATTATTGCCCCGATTATAAGCTCACTGCTCACAGGGATGCCACCAATGCCGAGGCTTATATTTATGGTTTTTGAGCTTGCCACCTATGGATTTTTCACCTCATTATTTTTCAAAAAATTAAAGCTTAATGCTATTATAAGCCTTGTTTTATCAATGCTTTGTGGCAGAGCAGTATATTTTTTATCACTCGTTATTGCAATTAATATTTTAGGAATTAGCATAACAGGAATGATCTCGGCGTGGGCTGCTGTTTTAGCAGCAGTCAGCACAGGAATTATAGGAATAATCGTTCAGATAATAATTATACCAATAATAGTAATCGCACTAAAAAAGGCAGGCATAATAAATGACAGAAAATGATATAAATGAGCTTTCAAAAATGCTCTCGGGCGATATTACCTGCGCTATCAAGCTTAAAAATGGCAAGACATTATTATCGTCAGAAAAAGGCATTAAGCCTTTAATGATATGGATTTCAGAGAAAGAACCCTTAGAAAATGCAAGGATTGCAGATAAGGTTATAGGCAGAGCAGCAGCATTTTTAGCAGTTTTTGCAGGCATAAAAAGCGTGTATACAGATTTAATCAGCGAGCCTGCAAGGGAAGTCTTTTTAAAGTACAATATCGATTTTTACGCAAAAAAAACAGTTTCCAACATCATAAACAGAATGGGAACTGATATTTGCCCTATGGAAAAAGCGGTTTTGAATATTGATGACGCACAAAATGCTTTTAAAATCTTAAAAGAAAAAAGCACAGGCATTATAAAATAACACCCGTGCTAATATTTAATTTATTGCGTTTTTAGGGTGGCTAAGAATATAAACATTAAGTGAAAACCAACAAACAAGAGAAATTGCAGAAATGGTTAAGCTTAAAACAAGCAAGAAAAAATTAGATGGGAAAATAAGCGAATGAATTCCTAATAGTATTATTGAAACGATAGAAATCAGAGGGAACAAATAAAACATTCTGCGAATTGGCTTTTTCAAATTTTTCATTAATATTGAGCCGATAATCGCAAATATAGCAATCAGAGCTATAACCAAAGGGATACGACTGAGATATGCTTCGCCAACACTGCAAAAGTTAAATACAACAACGAAAATTATATATAATACTCTTGGAAGATTGAAATAATTAAAGTTTAGGGAATTAAACAATATTGACAAGAGTAGCCAAACGAAAAGAACAATTGATGTGATAACAAAAAAATAATTACGCTTTTTCATAATAAAACTCCTTTAATTAAAAAATTTAGTCATCGAAAGATTAGATGCTGTGCCTATATATAATTGCTTTTTAAAAAAACAAAGCTGTACCCAATAAAAGAGTACAGTTGATTTTAACCTTGCTATTGCATTACAGCCCGCAACCGTACACATTTGAAAGTCTGAATATTTTATTATATTTTGATTATAATACAATGAAAATATGTTGTCAAGAAAAATTTTTCGCTCAATTTTGGGGCAAATAATAAAAATATGTTGACAAGTACCCTCCTTTATATTATAATATCAAAGCCGCTAAAGATGACGGCAAAATTTGGCGGCATAGCTTAGTTGGCTAGAGCGTCCGGTTCATACCCGGAAGGTCGTAGGTTCAAGTCCCACTGCCGCTACCATTTTCAGGTAAGGACTTTTATTTAAAACAATGCTCTTTGCCTGACTTATATGGCCCGGTGGTCAAGCGGTTAAGACACCGCCCTTTCACGGCGGTATCACGAGTTCAATTCTCGTCCGGGTCACCACAATAGCCCCTGTTGGGCAATGAAGAATGAATAATGAAAAATGAAGAATAAACGCTGAGCTGAAACATTGCGACGCATTTTGTACTTTTCATTTTCCAGTTTTCATTCTTCTTTTTTAATTTATAAAGAAAAATAATATATACGAGTGATTTAATATGCAAAAAAGCAAATGTATAAATTCATTTAAAACAGGTTTTACTGACGGAATGCCAATTGCACTTGGCTATCTTTCGGTTTCATTTACTTTTGGAATGATGGCGGTTTCGGCAGGGCTTCCCGTATCATTTGCTGTTGCAATTTCAATGACAAATCTCACCTCGGCAGGTCAGTTTGCAGGGCTTTCGCTAATAGCTGCATCAGGCTCAATGATTGAAATGGCACTAACACAGCTTGTTATTAATCTTAGGTATGCACTGATGTCAGTATCGCTTTCTCAAAAGCTTGATAAGTCTGTTACGCTTTTAGACAGGCTACTTATAGCTTTTGGAAACACAGATGAGGTCTTTGCAGTTGCAATGGGTAAAAAGGGTGAGGTTGGTAAAAAATATATGTGTGGTCTTATTTTATCACCGTATATCGGCTGGAGTGTTGGCACATTAATCGGTGCTGCTTTTAGCTCTTTTCTTCCTCAGAGTATTCGCTCTGCACTTTCGATTGCAATTTATGGTATGTTTCTTGCAATTTTTATTCCACCAATGAAAAAGTCCAAAACAGTTGGAATAGTTGTCGTGCTGTCGGCACTTCTTTCGTGTGGATTTACCTATATTCCTTATATAAACAAAATATCCTCAGGATTTGTTATAATCATTTGTGCTATTGTTGCGGCAGGTGTCGGAGCTATTATTCACCCGATTGACGATGAAAAAATGGAGGGCGCATAATGGAAAATATTCAGCTAATCTGTTGCAATATGGCAGTTATGGCAATTGTAACTTATTTAATCAGAATGCTACCGCTTGTCATTTTCAGAAAAAAGATAGAAAACAAATTTATAAAATCTTTTCTCCATTATATTCCTTATGCAGTTTTGGCAGCAATGACCTTCCCTGCAATATTCACCTCAACTGGTAGTGTTTACTCAGCTA
The DNA here is from genome assembly GCA_036652055.1 of Oscillospiraceae bacterium. Classification (GTDB taxonomy): domain Bacteria; phylum Bacillota; class Clostridia; order Oscillospirales; family Acutalibacteraceae; genus Fimenecus. Next base: position 40,124 of record JAVVWP010000001.1, read on the forward strand.
TTTCTGGGCTTTTGGTTGCACTCCTGCTTGCTTTTTTTGAAAAAGGACTTGTCACCGTTGCTGTTTTTTCTTGCATTGCAGTTTTTATAACAGAAATGATTATGAGGTAAATTATGACTAATATCAGAAAAATGATGAAAAAGGACATAGAGCGGGTTGAAATGATTTGCCTTGCGACTGCCGACGAGCATTGCAACAGCAGTCATAAAATGCGTGAAAACACTCTTAATATGTATTGCAGATATTACACGAGAGCAGAAATAGAAAACTGCTTTGTTTTAACTGACGAAAACGATAATGCACTCGGATATGTGCTGTGTGCAATTGACTATGATAAATATAAAAAAGATTTTATTAAGCACGAATTAAAAGCGATAAGAAAAATCGACTTAGGCAGGGCAATATCGGCAAGGTTTGAAGTGGCACTTCAAAAAAGGTATAAAGATAAGTTTAATGCACATCTTCATATTGATATTTTAAAAGATTATCAAGGCTGTGGCGGTGGAACGAGGCTAATATCGGCACTGCTTTCAAATTTAAAAGAAAAAAACATAAATGGCGTAATGCTTACAGTGGGTAAAGAAAACAAAAAAGCAATTGCTTTTTATAAAAAACAAGGATTTAAAGTTATTAAAAATTTGGGCGGGGCAATTGTTATGGGAAATAGTACAGATAAGTACACATTTAGTTGACAGCCATTAGTCCCTGTGATAAAATGTTTTTAACATAAAAAAGAGGCGATAAAAAGCTTTAGTTTTTATAATATTTTTTGGAGATGACAATTATGCCTTATATTATTGCAATAGTAGTCGTAGTCGTTCTTTTAGTAATTTGGGTTATATCAGTTCAACGCTCACTTGCAGTGCTTGATGAAAATATCAACAATGCAATGTCACAAATCGGAGTTCAGCTTTCGTCAAGGTTTGATGCATTAACAGCTCTTTTAGACCTTACAAAAGGCTACGCTGAGCATGAATATAAAACAATTTCTGATGTTATTAAAGAGCGTCGCTCAATCGTTTCAAGCAGTACGCCAAGCGAGGTTGAAGCACAAGAAAACATCATAACTGACGCTATGAGCAGAATTATGGCTATTGCTGAAAATTATCCTGACCTTAAAGCTAATCAACAATATGCAATCACAATGGATAGTGTCAATAAATATGAAACTGCGGTTAGGCAAAGCAGACTTGTTTATAATGATTCTGTTACAAAGCTTAATCGTAAAATTCGTATGTTCCCAGCTTCACTTATCGCAGGAATGGTTGGCTTTAAAAGCCGTGACTATTTAGAAGCAGTTAATGGCAAGGAAGATATGCCAAGTATGAAATAGAAAAGTATTTGTAGGGGGAAACTAATGAAAAAGCGAATATCAATATTCTTATGCCTTTTTACAGTCATAATTATGTCTTTTAGCATTCAAGTTTTTGCAAAAAACAATGTTTCAAATATTGATATTGATGTTGCCCTTAATAATGATGGCTCTGCGGTGATTACTCAAAAATGGAGTGGAGATTTTAAAGAGGGAACAGAATGTTATATTCCAATGCAAAATTTAGGTAGCATTGAAATAAAAGACTTTAGTGTTAGTGGAAAATCAGGCAAATATCAAAATATAGGCAAGTGGAATGTTGATGCAAGCTTTAGCGAAAAAGCAAACAAATGTGGAATAAACAAGATAGATGGTGGCTATGAGCTTTGTTTTGGCATAAGCGAATATGGTCAAAACAGCTATACATTTCAATATACGCTTACTAAATTGCTGTCGAGTTATGATAGTTCTGACGGCTTTAATTTCCAATTTGTAAATAGTGGAATGGGAACGCTTCCAACGGATGCAACGGTTAAAATAAGAAAGGCTGATAATGCCCCTTTAAATGATGACAATACAAATATTTGGGCTTTTGGCTTTGATGGCGATATACTTTTTGCGAATGATGGAACAATTAATGCTAAAACAAAAAAGCCACTTTCTTCAAGTTCTGAAAGCGTCATAATTATGATTGAAACCAATAAGGGCGTTTTCACACCATCAAATAGCAAAAGCGGAAGTTTTGAAAAAGTCAAAGAAAGAGCTTTTGAGGGCAGTGACTACGGCAACCGTGAAAAAAGTGGCAATAACATTATTCCAATATTACTGGTGAGTTTAGTAATATTGGGCTTTGGAGCGACTGCATTTACATATATCAGAAAGCGTCTTGCTATTAAAAAAATGTATAAAGACGCAGGATATTGCAGAGATATTCCAATTGGTGGCAACATAGAAGCTGTTTATAAAATGGCTCTTGATTTTCATCAAAATGAGGAAGAAGATTCCATAATAACGGCATCTTTCCTTAAAATGATTATGGACGGAAATTTAGAGCCACTCACTGAAATTAAAACAACATTTTTAGGTAATGAAAAAGAAAGTATTTCTTTAAAAATAATAAGCGAACCGATAAATCCAACGCCTACAATAAGAAATCTTTTCCATTTGCTTTCTAAAGCGAGTGGAAGCGATGGGATTTTACAAGAAAAAGAGCTTGCAAAGTATTGTGAAATTAATTATGAGGCAACAACAGAAATTACTGAAAATGCTAAAGTGTCGGGCGAAATAACGCTTGGGGATTTAGGCTGTTATAATGGAAAATCAGGCGTTAGAGGGCTTACCGAAAAAGGAAAAGAGCTTTTAAATGAGATAATGGGATTTAAAAAATATCTTTTAGATTTTTCATTAATAGGTGAGCGTGGAGTTAAAGAGGCAGTTATTTGGCAAGACTATCTTGTTTTTGCAAGCGTTTTAGGTATTGCTGACAAGGCACTTGAAGAACTCAAAAAACTCTATCCTGAAAACTTTGATGCAATGATGCCTTATCCTTATGACACAATGATGACTTATATTTATATCTCAAACAGATATAATAATGTTTCATATAGAGCAGCAGCACAGGCGGCACAGGTGGCAAGAACCGCAGGAAGCGGTGGCGGTGCATCGTTTGGCGGCGGCGGAGGTTTTTCAGGTGGCGGAATGGGCGGCGGAACGAGATAGCAAATATTGAAAATAAATTTCATTCGGCAAAAAAGCCTTTAGTAGCAATAATGGATATATAAAGTTACTGCACATTTTGTTTAAACCGTAATAATATTTAGCAAAACATTAAGAATTTGGAGATATGTTTATGAAAAAAGCCATAGTAATACTTCTTTGTAAAATAGCTGCTTTTGTTGGCAAGCTAATAGGTAAGGGCAGTAGTCTGCCGGGAAAGCTTGCACTTAAAATGTATCCTGATATTCTTGAAAAAATTGAATTATGCGACAAAATTGTTGCAGTAACAGGAAGTAATGGCAAGACCTCAACGGTTGAACTTATTGCGAGCGTTTTAAAGAAAAACAATATAAATGTCATTTACAATAAAGAGGGTTCAAATCAAATAGAGGGCGTTACCACGATGGTTTTGTGCAATAGTACACTTCGTGGCAAGCTAAAAGGTGATGTGCTTCTTATTGAAAGCGATGAAAGATATGCAAGGCACACATTTAAGCATTTCACACCGACGCATTTTGTTATAACAAATCTTTATCGTGACCAATTAACAAGAAACGGGCATCCGGAATGGCTTTATGATATCATTTCAGAGAGCATACGCCCTGAAACAACTCTAATTCTTAATGCAGATGATCCAATTATCAGCACCTTTGCAAACAGAGGAAATCCTACAATATATTTTGGTATAGGAAGGCTTGAAACTGACAGTGAAACCTGTAAAAGCCTTTATAATGACGGGGTTTATTGTCCTGTTTGTAAATCAAAAATGGAATATTCTTATTATCATTATAATCATATCGGCTGTTATAAGTGCCAAAATTGTGGGCATCAAAGGCAAAATCCAAATTACGAAGTCACCTCGCTTGACCTTAAAAATGGTAAAATGATTATAAATGAAAAATATGAAATCTCGTTATTTTTAAAGAGTATTTACAATGTTTACAATACACTTGCAGCTTTTGCAGTATGCGATATTTTAGCACTTGACAAAGAAAAAATAGCCGCAGATATTAGTGACCATATTCTTAAAAACGGAAGAATTGTTGCATTTAAAACAGGCGAGAGAAAAGGGATACTCTTAACTTCAAAACACGAAAATTCAATTAGTTATAATCAGTCTATTGAGCTTGCTGTCAATAATCCAACGCCTTGCACGGTAGTTATAATTGTTGATGCAATCAGCCGAAAGTATTTTACAAGTGAAACCTCGTGGCTTTGGGATATTGATTTTGAAAATCTAATTTCAGATAATGTTACAAAAATAATTTTAACTGGAAACTATTGCTATGACCTTGCTACACGATTTGAATATACAGAAATAAATGAAGAAAAAATTGCTGTAATTAAAGATATTGGCGAAGCAATAGAAAAGCTGGCATCTTTTGGGACAGGCGATATTTTTGCTATAACTTGTTTTTCGGATAAGGACAAGTTCCTTTCAAAAGTTGAAATGACCGAGCTAAAGGGAGATAATAATGGAAATTAAAATACTTTATTTATATTATGATTTAATGAATTTGTATGGCGATAATGGAAATGTTCGTTGCCTTTTTAAAAATCTTTCAATGCAGCCCGAATTAAGCGTTACGGTTTATAAAAAAAGTATTTGTGATGAAATAGACTTTTCTGATTATGATTTTTTATATATCGGCTCAGGCACAGAAAAAAATCAAAAGGTCGCACTTTCTCATCTTTTGAAATACAAAGATGGGCTTAAAAAATTCATTGAAGATGAAAAAGTTGCCTTGTTAACAGGCAATTCAATTGAAATGCTTGGAAGCTCTATTGTAAATAAAAATGGAGAAAAGTATGAGGGGCTTTCTATTTTTGATTTTAATACAATTGAAGAAAACAGGCGTGATAACCTTGATGTGATTGCAAATTGTGAGTTTTTTGAAAGCGAAGTTGTAGGCTTTATTAATAAAAGCAGTCAAATAAATGGTGACATAACGCCACTTTTCACAGTTACAAGAGGCATAGGCAATAATAAAGATACAAAGGGCGAAGGGTATTTTTATAAAAATCTTTTTGCAACGCATTTAATAGGCCCGATAACTATAAAAAATCCGCATTTTGGGCTTTTTATAATGTCGAAAATCTTAAAAAACACACCGATAGATACATTTAGCGACAATTCAAAAGAGGCGTTTAAAGTATCGCTTGAGGCATTAAAATAGGGAGAAGTAATCAATGAAAAACATTTTATATGTTGTTATTCCTTGTTTTAATGAAGAGGAGGTTTTACCCGAAACGGCAAAAAGGCTTAAAGAAAAAATGGTAAGTCTTATGGTTAAAGGTAAAATTGACGAAAATAGCCGTGTGGTTTTTGTAAACGATGGTTCTAAAGATAAAACATGGGACTTAATATGCGATTTTCATAAATCAGATTGCCTATTTAGTGGGATAAATCTTAGTAAAAATCGTGGGCATCAAAATGCACTTTTAGCAGGGCTTTTAACTGTGAACGATAATGCTGATATGGTTATTTCTATGGATGCTGATTTGCAAGATGACATTAATGCAATGGACGAAATGATAGACAAATACTTAAATGGTGCAGAAATTGTTTACGGAGTAAGAAGCAAGAGAAAAACGGATTCGTTTTTTAAACGCTTCACAGCAGAGGGATTTTATAGAATTATGAATTTGCTTGATGCTAATATTGTGTTTAATCATGCAGATTATAGGCTTATGAGCAAGCGTGCAATCGAGGGACTATCTGAGTTTAAAGAAACTAATTTATTCCTAAGAGGAATTATACCAATGATTGGCTATCCAACAGATACGGTTATATATGAAAGAAATGAGCGTTTTGCGGGGGAAAGTAAGTACCCGTTAAAAAAGATGATTGCCTTTGCGTTTGAGGGGATAACATCACTTAGTATTAAGCCTATTAGATTTATCGCACTTCTTGGCGCATTGTTTTCTGTGGCAAGTGTAGCAATGTTAATTTATATATTAGTTAGATATTTCACAGGTCATGTTGTGGTTGGCTGGACGAGTGTAATTATTTCAGTTTGGGGCATTGGTGGGCTTTTGCTTTTATCAATTGGAATAGTCGGAGAATATGTTGGCAAAATCTACCTTGAAACAAAAGCACGACCACGGTTTATTATTGAAAAGTTCTTGAATGATGATGGCAAAGAAAATAAAACCTAATATTTTAAAACCCCTGTACCAAAATGATGTGGTACAGGGGTTTTGTTCTTATAAAATTTATTCGCTAACAGTGGTTATTTCGGTGGCAGGGGTTGTAACAGTAGTAATTTCAGCTGTCGTAGTATCAGCGGTTGTGGTCGTTTCAGCTTTTGTTGTATCAACAATTGTGGTTGTTTCACTTTCAATTTTTTTCTTGATTTCAGAAAGCTTGTTTGAAAGCACTGATTTCACTTTGTCATTTGTTATAGAATTTACAAGCGATAAAGCATTAGTATATGCAGTAAATGTTTTTTCAGTTTCATATGTTTTAATCGCATTTTCAGCATCAACAAAGGGCTTTAAATCCTCTTGGTTTTTCACAAATATCACATCTTGACCTAAGTTATCCATTGTGGAATTTTTTGCGTAATCAAAAGTTGAAATATTCAAATCAACATTTTCAGGTATTCCATCAACACGCCCTTTATCGGTGTATTGCCACATTTTATAAGGGTGTTTAAAGTTTGTTAGTTTATCGGGAGCAGTGTAGTGGGCAACCCAAATATGATAGGATGAAATTCGTGAAAATTGTAATTCATCATCAAAAAAGGTTTTGCTCGCATAAATGCCTGCTTTATAGCCTGTGTTTTTTACAGTTTCACAAAATGCAATCGCAATATCGGTTCGAAGTGATTTTGAAAGCTTGTCTGCTCTGCCAGAAAAATTGCTCGTTGCATATTCTGTATCAAAATATATAGGATAGGATAATTTATATTTACCGCCATAGTTTATTGCTATGCTTGCCTCCTCAATTGCCTCTTGAATATTGGTTGCCTGACTATAAAAATAAACGCCAACATCAATACCTGCGGCAATAGCACCGCTTATGTTTTTGTCAAAGTTATTGTCAAGCTTTAATGTTCCACTGCTTCCGTATCCACGAAAACCAACACGGATAATTGCATAATCAATGCCCGAGGCTTTAACTTTATTCCAATTTATATTGCCATTATGGTTTGAAACATCAATGCCGACCTTTGAAGCTTTAGCACCATAGTCATTAAATAAATATCTGACTCCATTTATAGTTTTATTACCTTTTGTTAATTCGTGAGCATCATCAAAATAAAAAAGATTACTACCTGCTTTTTGCCAACCTACAAGATTATTAGTAGCGACATACGACAATTTACTGATTTTTGAATTTTCTTCAACAGGGACATCAATATCAGGAGTTGAAACAATTGGCGGAGGAGCAGGAGGAGCAGAGGTGTCCGCACCCTTATTCCCATCACCGTCTTCATCTTTTTTCTTATCACCAGTTGCCTTGTCGGCAACGATATTTTTAATTGGTTTATATTTTTTCTTGCTTTCTTCCTTTGAAATGGTAGTTTCAACAATCTCTGTGATAGGCTCAGTTTCAACCGATGGAATTTCTGTAATGGTTTCGGTTTCAACGGTTTGAACAGGAATTTCTGCTAATGCCTCGCTGCTCGGATGAAGCATTTTTGGCACGGTGAGAGTTAATACAACTACTAAAACTATTGAGCTTGAAACAGCGCCGCTAAGTAGCAATAATTGTTTATGGTTAGTATTTCTAAACCATTCTTTTAGCTTTTCGATATAGCTTATTATTTTTTCCACAATATACCCCTTTTTTTGAACATTTTCATCTAAAGAAATAGTATATATTATCAGCGTAAAAATTACAAGGTAAAATAGAAGTATAATAAAAATTAAATATTTATATTGACAAATTATAAAAGAAGTTATATAGTTAGTTATAGAAGTAACTAACCACTTTTGAAAAACATATAATGCTAAGGGGAGGGCTGATAAAAATGAATTTGAATTTTGAGAGTGAACAACCAATTTATTTACAAATTGCAGAGCAACTACAAGATGCTGTTTTTACAGGAATATATTCTGAAAATACTCAAATTCCTTCCACAACAGAACTCTCAATAAGTCTAAAAATCAATCCTGCAACCGTTTTAAAAGGTATGAATATTTTGGTAGATGAAAATATCATTTACAAAAAAAGAGGGCTTGGAATGTTTGTCAGTGAGGGTGCAGTTGAAAAAATAAAGCAAAAACGCCAAAATGAATTTAATATAAATTATATTGATAAACTAATATCTGAAGCAAAAAAGTTAGAATTATCCAAACAAGATATAATTAATTTAATTGAAAGTGGGTTTTAAAATGAGTATAGAAATTCGTGATGTAACAAAAAAGTGGAGAAAAACAGTGGCACTTAAAAATGTATCATTAGAATTTGGTGAAAACCGAATTTATGGATTGCTTGGCAGAAATGGTGCGGGAAAATCCACAATGCTGAACATTATTGCAAACAGAGTTTTTGCAACAGAAGGCACAGTTTTAATTGATGGCGAAAATGCTGTTGAAAACGATAAGGTGCAGTCAAAGGTGTATTTAATGAGCGAGCAAACGCTGTATAGTGGAAATATGACGGTTAAAAGTGCGTTTAAAACAACAAAAGATTTTTACAAAGATTTTGATGTTTCTAAGGCAAACGAAATGGCAGAAAAATTTGCACTTGACACAAAAAAACGAATTTCCACACTTTCCACAGGCTATAAAACAATATTCAAGCTTTGCATAGCATTATCGCAAAACACACCTTATGTTTTTCTTGATGAGCCAATTTTGGGGCTTGATGCTAATCACAGAGATTTATTTTATAAGCTTTTGCTCGAAAGCTACAATGAAAATCCAAAAACGATAGTCCTCTCAACGCATTTGATTGAGGAGATTGAAAACATAATTGAATATGTTGTCGTAATTAAAAATGGTGAAGTGATTATAAATGAAGAAACAGAAAGATTACTTCTAAATTCTTACACTGTAACGGGTGCTGATAGTGAAATCGAAAAATACATAACGGATAAAAAGGTAATAAGCACAGGAGTTGTTGGCTCAGAAAAAACAGCTTATATTTTAGGTAAATATGGTGATGAAAACATTAGCGGCAACCTTCAAAAATCACATATAGATTTACAAGAACTATTTGTTCAACTTACTAACTAATAATCAAAAGGGGCGATAAAAATGAAGCTAAAAGGTGCGGTAAAACATCAGTATTTTGAATATCTAACATATACTGCTTTTTGTGGAATTGCAATTTTTCTATCGATTATCATTTATTTTATCACGGGAAAAGGCAAAGCAACAGTAAGTTTTGATTTTAATATAATAAAATATTTTTCGCTTATCTTTCTTTTCGTTTTAGCAGCATCAATGTATAAAAAGCATTTCAATTATTTTATTCAAAACGGAGTCAGCAGGCAGTCTATACATAATAGCTTTCTTTTGACATTACCAATTATCATTCCGATTGCATTAATTAATACGGTGGCATTGAGTTTTAATAAAGCGAGCAGTGATTTTGAACCACCTTTTGATGCGACTTCGACTTTTATTTTGACATTGTGTTTTTGTTTTGCTGCATTTACATTTGGCAGGGTTATAGGAGCGATTTCATATAGGCTCAAATTTCTTTATAGAATTTTTGTTTTTTTATTTGTGCCAATAATTATATTTTTGCTTTTAACAGTGTTAAAGCTAATTTCAGAAGATGCTTTTGAAGTATTATTTGCATTTTTTGTGTATTTTATATCTGGTGATTATTATATAGAGGGCTTTTTAGCACCCTCTGTGGCAACGATAACTTTGTCAATAATATTTTTGTCTATAAGTCATTTGATTATAAGAAAAGAAGAAATAAAAACACTTTAAAGGGGGATAAAAATGAAAAAACGATATATTGTAATTCCAACAGTAACTTTAATTATTGCAATTGTTTTTGCCCTTGCCTTTGTCATATTGACAACACCTTTTTTGGAGAATACAAATTTTTTAAAAGGGAAAAATCTGCACGAGTTAATAAAATTCGAACAAGTTCAGTACAAGATAACTAAAAGCCCAAGCTTGTTACATAGCATAGTAATAGAATATTCTGCGGCAGCAAAATTTCCTGCGAGCTTTGATGCGGCAGACGAAAATTTTTATAAAGAAGGGCTTACTCTTGCAAAGGAATGTTTGGATTGGCATACTGAAAAATTAAAGCGATTAGGGGTATCTGCCGATGAGGCAAGTTCAAACTATGAAAATGACGATAAAAAAGAGATATATTTAAATCATTATATTCCGATTTTATTTATGTCAGGGCAAGAGGGAAAAGCAGAAGCAAAGGCAGCAATAGAGCAATTACTTGAGAAAAATGACATTGAAGACTTTTTACATTCATCAGTATTTATTTCAAGTATCGCCGAAAATAAAAAATCAACTGACGAAGATAAACAGTGGGCAATGAGCATAGCAAAAAGGCAGATAGAAGCGTCTGATGAAAGAATTAAGGTCGAATTAAACGAGAGATATTCAAAAAGCTTTGGGGATTTATGGGCAAATTAGGAGGCATTAAACAATGAAAATGAAAAATGCAACAAAGCATCAATATTTACAGCTTTTACCTGTATTAGGACTTTATAGCGGACTTTTGTTAACTGTATTTTTTGCTTTAATGTCTACCAAAAAAATGAGCTATTTTATAATAACTCCATTCCCAAGCCCATTTTTCTTTGCAGTGTTGTTTTTTGCTTTTGGAATAATTTATTATAACAAAAACTTTAATTATTTTTTGCAAAATGGTGTGTCAAGGCAAACATATCATTGGAGCTTTTTAATGACATTGCCAATAGTTATAATAGCAGCGGTGATTGATGCTTTCATTTATGATTATCAATGCGTGGCAAATGACAATCTAAAGCTTTCAGTGATAACACTCCTAAAAATCACCATACTAAGGTCATGTGTATATCTTTTTGTTTTCGCACTCGGCAGACTTATAGCATCTATTTCAATTAAATTTAGATTTTTTGGAAAAATTATGTTAATAGGCTTTTTACCAGCTACACTCATCATTATTATAAACACAGTAATTAAAAATGCTGATGCAAAAAAAGTTGAATTGGCTGTTTCATTTATAAAGATGATTTTGTTTGGCAAAAATACTTATAATGAAGTCAACATTTGGAATGTATCTATTGCGTTTTTTGTGGGGGCAGTAATAGTTATATCCCTCTGCCACTTAGCCATTAGAAAAACAGAGATCAAAGAAACATAAAAAGTATAAAGTCATAGAAAAAGCAGGTTAGACCAATTTGGTTTAACCTGCTTTGTTAGTTATTTTCAAAAACATAAAGTCATTTAAGATTTTATCTCTGAAGTTTTCTGCTTAAATTCTGCCCAAACCGTTTCAAACCACAAGTCGCTTTCTGGAATATTCCTCACCTTTAAAAATGACGATACAGAATTTTCTGTGATAACTTGCATTTTCATATTTTCATCATTTCTTCTTTTGTATTTGTGTGACAAAACGCTATCAGAATATTCATCGATAATAAGGGCAGAGCCATTGCTTCCTTGGTTTTCAGCTGAAAAAATCATTGCAGATAAAATTGAATTCATTGAAATTAAAATGTCACGCTCTTTAAGGGCAGACGCTGATTTCAAAAGCCCAAAATTATTAATACTGCTTTTGATTTTCAGGCGTAATTCTTTCATCTTTTCAATATCTCGAATTATAAAAGCACATTTGTCCATTTGATTTTGAAAATCCAGAATTGAAATTGGCAGTCTTTTTGTTAAAACAGTTATTTCTTCATTTATGTCAGATGGTATGCTTTCTTTTTTGCTATATGCGATTTTCTGTGCCGCCCTCATTGAACCTACCTGCGTTGAATTAAGAGCTGAACCACCTGGGCGGTATTCGCCAAAAGTTCCTGCAACTTCGCCAACTGCAAATAAGTTTTTAACAGAAGTTTCCCAGTTTATATCAACACTTACACCGCCATTTTGATGCTGTGCTGATAAATTTATCTCGAGCATTTCAGTGTTTAAATCAATATTGTGTGATTTATAAAGTGATATTGCTTCGGGATTTATTTCATTTAATCTCAAAATAGGAGTGTTTGCAGCCGCATTACAGCTTTCAAGATAGCTTTTGCATTCATCTGATAATAATGGATAGGCAGAATTAAAATCTTTTGGATTGGTTCTAAAATCTAAGAATACACGATTATTAAGTTCGGCAATTTCGTGATAAACGAGAATATCAATAATTGACGAGCCACTTTTTTTGCGAGTGTCAAAAGGCCATTCATATCCCTTTAAAAAGACATTAGTATATGCTGTTTCAGGTGATTTAAAATAATCGAGAAGAAACTCATTTTCTTCACCATTTTCATTTATGCTGACATAGCGAGGAATACACTGCTGATACGAGCCTGAAACATTCCAACGGAATTTTGTCGAGGCTAATCCATATTGCCATTGGTTAAGATTAGAAAGCTTTGCCCCAGCTTCAATAGCAAGAGCAAGCGAGCCTGTTTGTGAAGTAGGGTAAACACTTTTATGGTAAATGCCTGCACTTCCACCTGTTGCTAAAATTATATTGTTGCAAGAGAAAGTCACAAAATCCTTTGTGCTTTTATCAAAGCAAAGAACCCCATATACACAATTATCCTTCACAAGAATTTTTACTGCTTGCATCTTATCAATTATAGGAATGTTAAGATTACAAACAGCTTTTTCCAGTGCAATTGTCATATAATATGAGGTTAAAGGGCCTGCCGAAGTCGCCCTTTGCCTTTTATCGTGGTCAGTTTTATAGCCTACAAATTCGCCAAAAGTATTAGTCGGAAAAGGCACACCAAGCTCTACAAGCTTCATAAATGAGCGAGTTGAACAGGCGGCTTCTACTAATGCAGTATCACCGTTTACACCATCAGACATTAAATCAGACGCCATAAGCTGAACACTATCAGGCTGGCACGAGCAGAGTGATAATTTATAATAGGTTTGCTTATCACTTCCCGTATTGCGAGATGTTCCCATATTAATGCCCTCGGTTATAATTGCAACACTTTTTCTGCCGAGAGATGCAAGGGTATGAGCAGCATTAAATCCGGCACAACCAGAACCTATTATTATAGTATCAAAGGATTTATCCATATAAAATGCTCCTTTATGAGAAATCACAAGCTCCTCAAATGAAATCCGCCATCTGCGAGCAACACTTGACCTGTTGTAAAGTCTAAATTGCCACTGACCGCCGCCAAAACGCATTTTGCGACATCTTGCGGAGTTCCCATTCGCTTAATAGGAGTAACGCCTCCATCAATAAGATTTTCGTATTTTTCTTTTACAGCCATTGTCATATCAGTTAAAATTATTCCTGGTCTAACTTCAAAAACAGGAATAGAAAATTCAGCAAGTCTTTGTGCAAATAGCTTGGTTACCATTGAAATTCCTGCTTTTGAAATGCAGTATTCACCACGATTAACCGAAACAGCATACGCAGAAACTGATGAAATATTAATTATTCGGGGGCTGTAATCGTCATCTTCTTTTTTTCTTTTTATCATTGCATTTGAAACTGCTTGGCACATAAAGAAAGTACCCTTTAAATTTGTGTCAAGAACATAGTCATAGCTTTCTTCAGACATTTCCAAAATATCATTTCTTTCTTTTGGGGCAACACCTGCATTATTAACAAGAACATCAATTTTTCCATATTTTTGAATTATAAAATCAATGGTTTTTTGAATTGTTTCTATATTTTTATTATCACATACAATATAATCAAAATCGCTATCGCTACAAGCTTCACGAGTTCCGCTTATGATAACCTTATAACCATCCTGCGAAAGTGATTTTGCTATTGCACTTCCTATTCCACGGCTTCCGCCTGTTACAAATGCAATTTTGCTCATAGGTTTTTCTCCTTATAAATTGGCAGGTAAATTTCACTGTCACGAACAACGCAGCCTGCAACTTTGCCCGAGCGCATAAGCTCTGTGCATTTGCCACAAGATATACAGCATTTTTTATGTTCCATTCGCCCGTTTTTAAATATTTCATTAGGAAATTCTGGATAGGCAAAGGCCTCTCTGCCAAAGCCTGCTATATCGCTTATTCCCATTTCTATTGCACCAGCAGCAAGATATGGGGAAAACTCACGAAGATAGGAATGCCCCGAGCTTATAACCTTTAATTTCGGGAATTTTTCTGAAACAGCTCCAATGCATAAAAACATTCTGGATACTCCCTCAAGCGGATGCTCAGGAGGAATGTATTCGCCATTGTCATATGGGCGATTAACATGAGGGTTAAAATATGGATTTCCAATTGTGAAGTTAAGAAGTGGAACTTTTAACTCATTATGAAGAATATCTACAAGCTTTATTGATTCGGTCAAGTTTGGAAGCGGAGAACCTGTGTCATCAACGCCAAAACCATTCGGATATGGAAATCCATCATAAAGATTAAGCCGACTTGTTATAATAAAGCCATTTGAAGTTGCATCTTGAGCATTTTTAACTGCGTGTCGCAGAAGTCTTGTCCGATGCCCAAAAGAGCCACCATAACGCCCTTCTCTTTTATGTGCAGAAAGCAGCTCTGAAAGCAAATAACGGTGACAACATTTTATATCAGCACCATCAAAACCTGCTTTTTGAGCAAGCTGTGCGGACTTTCCATAAATTTCTTCAAGGCTTTCAAGATAGTCATCACTTACCAATCGGTCATCTGAAATCGGGTGCTTTTCTTCAAAAATATAGTTGTGATAAGCAATAAGAGGGGCAGGAATTCCTTGTGGTTTTGAATATCTTCCCGAATGAGCAAGCTGGCAAATAATCATAGGCGAAAAACCGTTTTCACGCATTGATGTTTCTTTTATATTGTCAACAAGCCTCTGAATATCTGAAAGATTATCATTATTAATCATAAGTTGGCGTGGATTTGCTCTGCCCTCAGGGACAATAGCTGTTGCCTCTGCCCAAATAAGACCTGCACCGCTTTTTGCAAACCTATTGTATCTTCTAAAGGTCAAATCATCAGGTCTGCCATCAAAAGTCCCATCACAGCCCTCCATTGGCTGAATTGCGATACGATTATTTAAGACCTTTGAGCCAATTTGCAAAGGTTCTTTTAGAACATTAATATTTTTAGAAAGTGGCAGATTAACTCCAAATTCTTGAGTTTTTAATTTAATGCTTTTAAGTGAGGTATAATTAAATTTTTCAAACTGCATTTTATTTCACGCCTTTCTAAAATTAAGTATAGCAAATATAAAAAAATAATGCTATAATAAAAAAGTATATTAATATGTAATATCTGCTTTTAAGAATTGGGTGATATTTGTGTCAAAATTCATTGAAATAGCCAGATTTTCAAAATCCTCTAATGCGACATCAAAACATAATCATCTTAGTTGCGAATTAGTTTTTGTAACAAAGGGTGAGGCAGAATTTTCGTTTTCTGACCGAAGCGTTAAGGCTAGCGAGGGAACGCTTATTTTAATAACAGCACTTGAGGAGCATAGCGTGACAATTACAAAAAAACCTTATGAGCGATATTATATAATTTTGTCGCCAAACAACCTTATGAAGCTTCATACCGATCCAAAGCTTACTGCAATATTTTCAAAGAGAACAAATTCAGGAGTGTTCACCTTTGATTTATCAGAAACAAAAGAAAAAATAGAAGAATTGTTTTTTTTAATATCAAAAGAAAACGAGGAAAACAACCCATATAGCGAAGAACTGCAAGAAAATATTTTTGAACAGCTTTTAATAAGATTATATAGAAGCAACAAGAATAATTTTGAACAAATAAAAGAAATTGACCGAAAAATGTTTATTATTCAAAGATGTATTGAAGAAAATTTTAAAGAGCAAATTACTGTCGATGGGCTTTCACAAAAATTTTTTATGAGCAAAAGTTATTTGACACACGCTTTTAAAGATAGCTGTGGTTATAGTCCGCAACAATATTTAATCTTGATAAGACTGATAAATGCAAAATATTTGCTTTCGTCTACCGATAAGGCAATTCACGAAATCTCATCAGAAATTGGCTTTTCAGATGTAAATAATTTCATAAGAATATTTAAAAAAGCCTTTGGCGTAACACCAAAAGCTTTTAGAAAAAACGGGAATATATAATTGATGTTAAATTTTAAATAATGCTTTTGCATTTTTAGCTGTTAAATCCAAAATATCTTGTGCGGTGCAATTTCTGATTTCTGCTAATTTTTCAGCAGTATACGGAATGTGCAGAGATGTACAGCGTTTGCCTCTAAATGGAACAGGCGTCATATACGGGGCATCGGTTTCAATCAAAAGTCTATCGTGTGGTACAAATTTTGCCACTTCGATAGGCTTTACTGCATTTTTAAAGGTAACAGCGCCGCCAATTCCTATATACATTCCGAGTTTCAAAACTTCCTTTGCCATCTCAACACTTCCAGAAAAGCAGTGAACAACGCCTTTAGGTTTGTGCTTTTTTAAAAGGTTCATAGTGTCCTCGTGAGCATCTCTATCGTGAAAAATAATAGGCAAATCAAGTTCATTCGCTAAAATTATTTGATTTTCGCAAAGCTCTAATTGTTGACGCCTTGTTTCTTTTTCATAGTAATAATCAAGCCCGATTTCACCAATTGCGACCACTTTTTTATGGCTTGAAAGGATTTTTAAATCACCGATATAATCATTAGAAACATCTTCTAAATTCAGAGGATGAAAACCAACAGAGGCATAACAAAAATCATACTTTTCTGCTAATTCAATGTTAAATTTTGAGGTGGGAATGTTAACACTGCACGAAATAATTCCCGAAACGCCCATAGAGGGAAAGGAGGTTAGCAAGTCGTCTAAATCATCTTTAAATCTATCATCATCATAGTGAGAATGGCTGTCAAAAATATTGTTCATAGCTTTATCTAATTCTTGCTCCATTTGGCATTCCTTCAACGAAAACAACCTTTACATCATCTTCACCGCAGTCGGCTGCTAAAATCATACCATTGCTTTCAACCGAGCAAAGAACAGCAGGATTTAAGTTGGCAACTAAAACAATTTTTTTGCCGATTAAGCTATCGGGTTCATACCATTTTGCAATTCCGCTTGCAACAATTCTATCAGTGCCTGTGCCATCATCAAGCGTTAGCTTTAAAAGCTTTTTTGCTTTTTTGACTTTTTCACAAGCCTTAATTTCTGCAACTCTTAGTTCAACCTTGTTAAAATCCTCAATACCTATTTTGGAGAGAGAAACAATAGGAGGAACATCAGAATTCTCTTCGCTTTTAGCCTCTGCCTTATTTGCAGAAAGCTCTGCAATAAGCTTTTCTGAATCAATTCGATTAAAAAGAGGAGTGGGAGTGCCAACCTTAGAGCCGACAACTAATCCACCAAAGTCTTTTAAAGAATTATAATCTGTAACCTCTGTATTTAACTGCTCAAAAATAATTTTTGAAGTGTCTGGCATAAATGGTGACAGTAAAACGCTGATAAAGCGAATGCCCTCAAGAAGATTATAAAGAACAGCACCTAATCTATCTTTCATCATATCATCTTTAGCGAGCGACCAAGGCAGTGTTTCATCAATATATTTGTTGAGCCTGCGAGCAAGCACTAAAATACACTCGAGAGCGTCACTGATTTTATATTCTGTTATACATCTGTCAACATCACTAACAGTCTTTAGGGCAAGTGCCTTAATATCATCATCAAACTCACCACTTACAGCATTTGACATAATAGTTCCATCAAAATATTTATTCTGCATAGTGATAGTGCGGTTAATGAGATTGCCGATTGTGTTGGCTAAATCAGAGTTAAATCTTTCGATAAGAGTTTCATAAGTGATTGAACCGTCAGATGAATGAGGCATTTCAGAAAGAAGGTAATAACGAACTGCATCAACGCCAAAAATTGGAGTTAAATCGTCTGCATAAATAACATTTCCACGAGATTTTGACATTTTGTCCTCGCCAAATAAAAGCCAAGGATGACCAAAAACTTGTTTTGGAAGTGGCTCGCCGAGTGCCATAAGCATAATAGGCCAATAAATCGTATGAAAACGAACGATGTCCTTGCCGATAATATGAACATCAGCAGGCCAGTATTTTTTATAAAGTTCGTCAGAGCCATCAGGGTCATACCCAAGGGCGGTGATATAGTTTGAAAGAGCGTCAATCCAAACATAGACAACATGGCCTTCATCAAAGTCAACAGGAACTCCCCATTTGAAAGAGGTTCTTGAAACGCATAAATCTTGAAGCCCAGGCTTTATAAAGTTGTTGAGCATTTCTTTTTTGCGAGCCTCAGGATAGATAAAATTCTCATTGCTTTCAATAAATTCTTCAAGCTGTTTTTGATATTTTGAAAGCCTTAAAAAATATGCTTCCTCTTTAGCAGGCTTAACATCTCTGCCACAGTCAGGGCATTTGCCATCTACTAATTGACTTTGTGTCCAAAAACTTTCACAAGGAGTGCAGTAAAGACCTGAATATTCGCTTTTATAAATATCGTCTTGCTCATAAAGCTTTTTAAATATTTTTTGAACTGCTTTTTCGTGATAATCATCAGTCGTTCTAATAAATTTATCATATGTTGTATTTAAAAGGTCGCAAATATCTTTAATTTCTTTAGAAACACCATCAACATACTCTTTTGGAGTTTTGCCAGCGTCTTTTGCATATTCTTCTATTTTTTGACCATGCTCATCTGTTCCTGTGAGAAAAAAGACATCATATCCTTGCATTCGTTTATATCTCGCAATCGCATCAGCTAAAACAATTTCATAGCTGTTTCCGATATGTGGTTTTTTTGAGGTGTAGGCAATAGCCGTAGTGATATAAAATTTTTGCTTTTCACACATAGTTAAAAACTCCTTTTGTTACTATAATTTGCTATTCTTTAGTATAGCAATATTTTTTTGTTTTAGCAATAGCAAGTCAATCAAAAGAGAAAAAATATGCTCCCCCGAAATAACGAGAGAGCATTTGGTTTTTGATGAAATGCTTTATTTTGCAGCATCCATTGTGATTTTTTTCATTTCATTCATTTTCTTTTCAATATCAGCAACGAGTGCTAATTGAGTGCGACAACGAACAAGATTATGCTCAGGATAAGCTGTTTTAAAATATGTATCACCATTAAGATAGTCGGTTAAAAATCTAATTCCACATTCATAGGTCATCATTTTTGCTGAAAATGGAAGATATTCAATTTCACAGTCGGTAAGGCTTTCTTTGGCGGTGCTTAAATAGCCTTTAACATAAGCTTCATAAAGAGGAAGGCTAAGAGAAACCTTTGACACATCTTTTTCATCTTCACTTGCAGTGTTAGCACCAAAACGGATACTATCGCCAAAATCATAAAGTGAAAGACCTGGCATAACAGTATCAAGGTCAATTATGCAAATGCCCTCATTTGTTTTATCGTCGAATAAAATATTATTAAGCTTTGTATCATTATGTGTAACACGAAGTGGAAGCTTTCCCTCATCAATAAGAGAAGTTAAAACCTTTGTATCAGCTTCTCTGTTTAGTGCAAATTCAATTTCAGCAGAAACATTGTCACGCCTGCCTGCCTTATTTTCAGCAATTGCTTTTTTAAGGTCGTTAAATCTTGAAAAAGTATTGTGGAAATTTGGAATTGTTTCAACAAGAGTGTCAATTGGATAATCAGCAAGGCTTTTTTGGAACGAACCAAAGGCTTTACCAGAATTATAAAAAACATCTTCGCTGTCAATTTGATTGCAGGTATAAACATCGCCAACATGGTGATATAAACGCCAGCTTGCACCTCTACTGTCAACGCAGTAATATTTGCCTGATTTAGTCGGGATAAAATTAAGAGTTTCTCTCTTTTCGTCACCGCCATTTTTGATAATTGCATTTCTAAGATGCTGTGTAACACCTACGATATTATTCATAAGTGAGTCAACATCTTTAAAGATATTAGTATTAATTTGTTGCAAAACATATCTATGCTCTTTTTCGCCACGGGCAAAGGTCAAAACATAAGTTGAGTTAATATGACCATTGTTCATAACTTCATATGATTTATAGTCACCCTCAAGAGTAAAATTTTCATTGATAAAATCAAAATCAAAGGGGGTATCAGCCACAATAAACACGCCTTTCAAAAATATTAAATAAAATTAATTAAGTGTTTTAAATTAGAAACATACATAATATGTAAAGTTACAGTTTATTATTATATAATTTTTTTACTGTTTAGTCAACAGTATTATCTTTTTAAAGCATTAGTTACTGATTTTTATAAGAAACTGCCCTATTTAGTAAAATACTTCTTTACACAACTGCCTTTTTAAGCTAAAATATATATGTAAAACTAAAGAATGATATGTTTGGAGGAAAGTTATAATATGAAACCTGTTTATAAGAGGATACTATTAAAACTTAGTGGTGAGGTATTAGCTGGAAAAGAAGGTCACGGTATAGATTTTGACACTGTCCAAAATATCTGCAAATGGGTTAAAGAATGTGCAAATTTGGGCGTGGAAATTGGTCTTGTTGTCGGTGGCGGAAACTTCTGGAGAGGTCGCTCAAGCAGTAATATGGATAGAACCAGAGCTGACCATATCGGAATGCTCGCAACTGTTATGAACTCACTTGCACTCGCAGATGCACTCGAGCAGTTAGATGTTCCTGTTAGAGTTCAAACTGCTATTGAAATGCAAAGAGTTGCAGAGCCTTATATCAGAAATAGAGCAATTCGTCATCTTGAAAAGGGCAGAGTTGTTATTTTTGGGTGCGGAACAGGAAATCCATTTTTCTCAACTGACACCGCAGCGGCACTTCGTGCAGCCGAAATTGATGCTGATATTATTTTTAAAGCAACTAATGTTGATGGCGTTTACAATAAAGATCCGAACAAATACAGCGACGCTGTTAAGTATGATGAAGTCACTCACACAGAGGTGCTAAGCAAGGGGCTTGCAGTTATGGACAGCACAGCGGCTTCACTTTGCCGTGACAATAATATTCCGATTTTAGTGTTTAATCTTTCAGATCCTGCAAATATTGTAAAAGCAGTTTGCGGAGAAAAAATTGGAACAGTAGTTAGATAATCAGATTTTTTATATATAATTTGGAGGTATTTTTATGCAACAAGTATTTGACGCCACAAAAGAAAAAATGGAGAAATGTCTTAATTCTCTAAACCACGAACTGAGTTCAATGCGTGCAGGAAGGGCATCAGCTGCTGTTCTTGACAGGATTTCAGTTGACTATTATGGCTCGCCGACACCAATTGCACAAATGGCTGCTATTTCAGTTTCTGAGGGCAGAATTATTACAATTCAACCTTGGGACGGGGGAACGCTTGGTGCTATTGAAAAAGCAATTCAAGCATCAGACCTCGGAATAAATCCTCAAAACGATGGTAAAATTATTCGCCTTACATTTGCAGCTCCAACAGAAGAAAAAAGAAAACAGCTTGCAAAAGATGTTAAAAACAAGGGTGAAGATGCTAAAATCACTATCCGTTCTATTCGTCGTGACTCTATTGAAGCACTTAAAAAGCTTAAAAAGAGCAGCGAAATCACTGAAGACGATTTAAGAGATGGTGAGGATACCATTCAAAAAATCACTGATAAATACATCAAAGAAGTTGACGAAATGTCAGCTGCCAAAGAAAAAGAAATTATGGAAATTTAGCATTTTAAGGCGGCTGATATATAGTCGCCTTTAGTGTTACCAAATAAAGATATTAGGGCTTGGCGTAATAAAATAAACTCGCAGGCATAGGGTGAAAAAATGGATAAAAACAATTTGCCAAAATTTGAAGTTCTGCCACGGCATATAGGTATAATAATGGACGGTAATGGTAGATGGGCAAAAAATCAAGGTCTGCCTCGTTACAAAGGGCATATTGAGGGTGCAAAAAATTTCAGGCGAATTGGTGAGCTTGCCGGTGATTTAGGAATTTCTTGTATCACATTTTATGCGTTTTCAACTGAAAACTGGAAAAGACCTCCCGAGGAGGTTAAAGCAATTATGGACTTGTTTCGTGAATACCTAAAAGAGGTTGACGAGCGAAAACAAGAAAACGAAGAAAAAGGTATAAGAATTAGATTTATAGGTGAAAGAAAAGGGCTTCCGCTTGACATTCTCGCTATGATGAAACACGCTGAAATGATTTCAAGCGATAAGCATAAAGTAACCTTAAATATTGCTGTGAATTATGGTGGCAGGCAAGAAATTCTATCAAGCGTTCAAAAAATAGCTTCTCTTGTAAAAAAGGGAAAGCTAAAGCCAAGCGATATAACAGAAGAAATGATAGGCGACAATCTCTATACAAATGATGAGCCTGATCCTGATTTAATTATTCGCCCAAGCGGTGAATATAGGCTTTCAAACTTTCTCATATGGCAATCGGCGTATTCAGAATTTTGGTATTCAGATGTTTTATGGCCTGATTTTTCAGAAGAAGATTTTATTGAGGCATTAAGGGCTTTTGAAAAAAGACAGAGGCGTTTCGGCGGAATTTAAAACATTTTAGTGGCGATTTATGAAAGGGATGGCACGGGCAAAAAAATGAGCCAGTGTCACAAGGGTGATATATATGGTCAAAAGAATAATAGTCGGTCTGTTATCGGCAGCTTTTGCAATTGGGGTGCTTTTTGCAATTGACACTCCTGTTTATGCAATTATGATTGCGATATTCACATTTATTGCTGCAAGAGAGATTGAAAAGGTAGTTCAAATCAAGAATAAGGCAATTTATATATTAAGTTTAGCCTTTTCAATATTTGTGCCGTTTTATTATGAATACAATGATGAGCTTTTGCAAAGAGGAATTAATTTGCCAATAACGGCGATACTTGTAATTTATATTTTACTGCTCTTTATATTAATGCTCACAGATTATGAAAACACAAAATTTGAAGATGTAGCGGCAGTTTTAGTAGCTTCGCTTGCAGTTCCGTGGGGATTTTCAACGCTTATAATGCTTCGTGATGTGAGCGTGACATACCCTGGGGTATACGATAAAATCCACGGTTTGTTTTTTATTCTATTAGCACTTTTCTGTGCATGGCTTGCAGATACCTGTGCTTATTTTACGGGCAAATTCTTAGGAAAGCATAAGCTGTCGCCAAAAATCAGCCCTAAAAAGACAATCGAAGGTGCAATCGGCGGAACACTCGGTGCGACAGCTTGTTCAGTAGCACTGTTTGCAGTTTTTGATAATGTTTATTTTACAACACATATACTTACATATTGGCAGATAATAATCATTGCACTTGTGCTTTCAACTGTTGGAATGTGCGGTGACCTTACAGCATCTGTTGTTAAACGAAATTTTGGAGTTAAGGACTTTGGCAAGCTATTCCCAGGACACGGTGGAGTTATGGACAGGTTTGACAGTGCATTATTTGTGCTTTGTACACTTGTTGCAATTATTACAATTATGAGGGCATAATAATTATGACTAAAAGCTTATCAATATTAGGTTCAACAGGTTCAATCGGAACACAAAGTCTTGATGTCTGCCGCAAATGCGGTTTTGGCGTCGAGGCTTTAACTGCTTTTTCGAGCGTTGAAATTATAGAAAAACAGGCAAGAGAATTTAATCCTAAAATGGTAGCATTAGTTGATAAAAAAGCGGCAAACGACCTAAGAATAAAGCTTGCCGATACCAATATTAAGGTGCTTACAGGAATTGAGGGTGTCTGTGAATGTGCAATGATAGAAACAGCAGATACTGTTTTAAATTCAGTTGTTGGAATGGCAGGTTTACTTCCAACACTAAGGGCAATTGAATGCAAAAAAACCATTGCTCTTGCTAACAAAGAAACTTTAGTAGCAGGTGGCCAGCTTGTAATGGATAAGGCAAAGAAATATGGCGTTAAAATTTTGCCAGTCGATTCAGAGCATTCTGCAATTTTTCAAGCACTGCAAGGAAAGCCAACAAATAAGGCTTTAAAAAAGATAATACTAACAGCATCAGGTGGCCCATTTTTTGGAAGATGTGCAGACGAGCTTAGAAATGTTACGGTTTCTGATGCACTTAATCATCCAAATTGGGAGATGGGTGCTAAAATAACAATAGATTCTGCCTCAATGATGAATAAGGGGCTTGAACTAATCGAGGCAGTTTGGCTTTTTTCAGTAAAACCGCAAAATGTTGATATAGTTGTTCATAGAGAGAGTATTATTCATTCGCTTATTGAATATAATGATAATTCAGTAATAGCACAGTTAGGGCTTCCCGATATGCGAATACCAATTCAATATGCTCTAACTTATCCTGAAAGATATGAATCTCCAGTTGGTGAACTTAATTTAGCTGAAATTGGAAATCTTTCTTTCTTTAAGCCTGATTACGATACATTTGAATGTATAAATATATGCAGAAATGCGATAAATAAAGGTGGGCTTTATCCTGCGGCTGTAAATTCTGCAAATGAACAGGCAAATTTAATGTTCAGAAACGGTGAAATAGGCTTTTTGGATATTGCAAAAAAAGTAGGAAATGTTTTAGATATAGCGCCAAAATACGATACTTACACATTTGAAGATATTTTAGAAATGGATAAATTCGCAAGAGAAAAAGTTAAGAATTCATAGAGGTGATTGAAATTTTATTAGCAATTACTGCATCAGCAGTTTGGAGTAAGGTTTGGACGATTGGTGTCGCAATCTTATTTTTCGGACTCATTGTTATGATACATGAGTTTGGTCATTTTATCTGTGCAAAGGCATTCAAAGTCAGAGTCAATGAATTTGCAATAGGAATGGGCCCAACTATTTTTAAAAAGCAAAAAGGCGAAACAAAATATGCAATCAGACTTTTCCCAATAGGCGGTTTTGTGTCAATGGAGGGAGAGGACGAAGAAAGCAATGACGAGCGTGCCTTTAACAATAAAAAGGTGTGGAAAAGGATAATAATAGTTTCAGCAGGAGCTATTATGAATCTTGTTTTAGGCGTTATTTTAATGGCTATTATGCTTTCAACCTCAAATCAATTAATTGGTACAAACCAAATTAAACAGTTCCACGAAAATGCAAGCAGTCAGCAAACAGGGCTTAAAGAAAACGATAAAATAATAAAAATAGATGGCCATAGTGTTTGGTCAGAGCGAGATATTGGATTTTTAATGACAAGAACTGACGATGGGCTGTTTGACTTTGTTGTTGAGCGTGATGGCGAAAAAGTTGAATTAAAAGATGTCAAATTTGAAACAAAGCAAGTCGAAAAGATGAATGTTGTCATTTATGATTTTGTTATAATAGGTGAAAAGGCTGGATTTTTAAATATTCTTAAAAACTCATTTACTCAGTCTGCATCAATAGTCAGAACGGTTTGGCTTAGTCTTTTTGACATTGTTACAGGTCGATTTGGAATGTCAGACCTTGCAGGGCCAATCGGAACAATGGATATTATAGCAGATGTTACAGCAAATGCAGTGACTTCAAAAAATGCTGAAAATATGCTTATGATAATGGCACTTATAACAATTAATATAGGTGTTGCAAACCTTTTGCCTATTCCTGCACTTGATGGTGGCAGGCTCTTGTTCCTTGTCATTGAAGGTATAAGAAGAAAGCCAATAAAACCGAAATATGAAGGATATGTTCACGCCGCAGGCTTTGCTTTTTTGATTATGCTTATGGTGGCGGTTACTTTTAATGATATTTTAAGGCTCATAAGAGGCTGATAGAATAGTTTTTATATTTATAAAAAACAGAAGATATAAAAAATTACAGAAAAGAGGATTTATAGCAATGATTGAAAGACGAAAAAGCAGGATTGTAACTGCCGGTAACCTTAAAATCGGTGGTGAGTCTAAAATAAGCGTTCAGTCAATGCTGAATGTTCCTGCTGAAGATATAAAGGGAAATGTTAATCAGGCAGTGGCACTCGAAAAGGCAGGCTGTGAAATAATAAGACTTACCGTTCCGAATGTTGAAAGCGTTAAAACCCTTTATGCTGTAAAAGAAAATGTTAAAATTCCTGTCGTTGCTGATATTCATTTTGACTATCGCTGTGCAATTGAAAGTGTGGCGGCAGGCGTTGATAAAATAAGAATAAATCCAGGCAACATAGGCTCAGACGATAAAATTAAAGCGGTAGCCGATGCTTGCAGATTACATAATATTCCAATTAGAATTGGAGTTAATTCAGGTTCGCTTGAAAAGGATATTTTAGCAAAATACGGAGCAGTTACAGCCGAGGGAATGGCAGAAAGTGCAATGCGTCACGCTTCTCTTTTAGAAAAATTCGACTTTAACGATATTGTAATTTCAATTAAATCATCAAATGTTGAAATGATGGTAAAAGCCTATGAAACAGTTGCCGATATGTGCGATTATCCGCTTCACCTTGGCGTTACTGAGGCAGGAACGCTTAGAATGGGGCTTGTTAAATCAGCGGTTGGAATTGGTTCGCTTTTGCTTCGTGGAATTGGTGACACAATAAGAGTTTCAATGACAGCTGATCCTATTAACGAAATAGCCGCAGGCTTTGATATTTTAAAGGCTGTCGGAATTAAAAAAGATTGCCCTGAAATTGTTTCTTGCCCCACCTGTGGAAGAACCAAAATCGATTTGATAGGGCTTGCCGAAAAAATCGAAGCGGCACTCGTCAACTGTAAAAAGCCAATAAAGGTTGCTGTTATGGGCTGTATTGTAAATGGCCCTGGTGAGGCTCGTGAAGCTGATATTGGAGTTGCAGGAGGCGACGGTTGCGGGCTTATATTTAAGCACGGTGAAATTTTAAAAAAAGTGCGTGAAGATGAAATAATTGACGAACTGCTTAAAGAAATAGAATTGTTATAAAACAAGGAAACACAAATAAAGGAAATTAAAAATGACGAGTTTTTTCGAACTATTTAACGAATATGCCAGCGATTTTACAAAGTATGAGGACACACTCAAAGGGGCAGAAATCATATCGCTTAAATCAAACCCAGACAGTGGAGATATTAGCTTAGTATTATCATTTTCAAATATAATAAAAACAAATGCTTTAAATGAAATTGCCTCATCTCTTACAAAAAGATTGGGGCTTAAAAGTGTTTGCCTGCAACCTGTTTTTGATAAAAGTTTATTCTCAGATGATTATAAAGATGAGATTATCTTAGAGGTTAAAAACAATATAGCAGTTGCAAACGGATTTCTTGATGATGTAATTTTTTCAGTTGAAGACGACATTTTAACGATTAGATTAAAGCATAGAGGAAAAGATGTTTTGCTGTCATCGGGCTGTGATAAATTCATAGTTGCCCTAATAAAACAGCGGTTTAATAAGGGCATAAGAGTTGACTTTGTTGAAGACGAGGTTGACATTCAAAAAGAAATAAAAGAAACGCAAAACGATATTGACAAAAACTGGAAACCTGAAAGAACTTTTGAAGATGAAACTCCAAGAGAGCATATAATTGAAAAAGGAATTCCATATTACATAGAAAGTGTTAAACCGATTTACGGAAACAACATAAGAGGAAAAGCTGTAAAAATTGTTGATGTAACTCCAGACGATGGCAGAACTATAATATGGGGCGAGGTTTTTGGCTTTGAAGAAAGAGAAACAAAAGATGGAAGCTATAAGATAATTTCATTTAATGTTACTGATAATACAAGCTCATACACCTGCGTTGTTTTTGAACGAAAAGATTTATGCAAAGCTATCCTTGACAAGGTTAAAGACGGCGTATGCGTTCTTGTTGCAGGGCTTATAGATTATGACAAGTATAAACGGGAATATGTTATGCGTGCAAAATCAATTAGTATCACCGAAAAAATAAAAAAGATGGACGATGCACCGCAAAAGCGTGTTGAACTGCATCTTCATACAAATATGTCACAAATGGACGCAATGACACCTGCTAAAAAGCTTGTTGAACGGGCAATTGAGTGGGGGCATAAGGCAATAGCAATTACTGACCATGGCTGTGTTCAAAGCTTCCCTGATGCTATGACTGCCGCTAAAGATAAAATTAAAATAATATATGGCGTTGAGGGCTATTTTATAGATGATTTAAAAGAACCCGAAAAAGATTATAAAGAGCTTAAAACTTATCATCAAATCATACTTGTTAAAAATTTGGTGGGGCTTAAAAATTTATATAAGCTTATATCAATGTCAAATATTAATTATTTCTATAAAAAGCCAAGAATGCCAAAATCTGAGATTATTAAGCTTCGTGAGGGTTTGATAATCGGAAGTGCTTGTGAGTCGGGCGAGCTTTATAGAGCAATAGTAGAGAAGCGTTCAGAAGAAGAAATAATGCAAATAGCTGATTTCTATGATTATCTTGAAATTCAGCCAACGGGAAACAATCGCTTTATGCTTGATAAGCACAGCGGTACTAATGAAAAGCACCCCGAAAGAGATAAAGAATATGATGAAATTAATTCTATTGAAGATATAGAAAATATCAATAAAAAGGTAATCGCAATAGCAGACAAGCTTAAAAAACCTGTTGTTGCAACCTGTGATGTGCATTTTATGGATCCTGAAGATGCTAAATACAGAGCAATTTTGCAATATGGTCAAGGCTTTACAGATGCCGATAAGCAAGCACCGCTCTATTTTAGAACGACTAATGAAATGCTCGCAGAATTTCAATATTTAGGTGAAGAAACTGCAAGAGAAATTGTTATTGAAAATCCAAACAAAATAGCGGATATGGTAGAGGTTATTAGACCTTTCCCTGAAGGGACTTTTCAGCCATCTATTGACGGTGCAGAGGAGCAACTTCGTGAAATTTGCTGGGCAAAAGCAAAAGAGTGGTATGAATATGATGGCGTTGTTCCCGATTATGTCACTACGAGGCTAAACAGAGAGCTTGATTCAATTATAGAGCATGGATTTGCTGTTCTTTATATAATAGCTCAAAAGCTTGTTTGGGACTCTGAAGCTCATGGTTACCATGTTGGATCAAGAGGTTCAGTAGGTTCATCATTTGTCGCTACAATGGCAGGTATTTCTGAAGTAAACCCTTTAGCTGCTCATTACCGCTGTCCAAAATGCAAGCATTCAAAATTCTTTTTAAATGGTGAGTTTGGCTCGGGATTTGATATGCCCCCTGAAAACTGCCCTATGTGTGGCGAGCCAATGATTAGAGATGGCCATGAAATTCCATTTGAAACATTTCTTGGATTTCACGGCGATAAAGCCCCTGATATTGACCTTAACTTTTCAGGCGATTATCAAAGCTTTGCACATAAATATACCGAGGAGCTTTTTGGAAAAGAGAATGTTTTTAAAGCAGGAACAATTGGAACAATTGCTGATAAGACAGCTTATGGTTATGTGAAAAAATATTTAGAAGCTCACGAAATGACTGCAAATAGAGCAGAAGAAGACAGGCTTACAAAGGGCTGTACAGGCGTTAAAAGAACCACCAGTCAGCATCCGGGCGGAATGGTAGTTATTCCAAAAGAATATGATATTTATACATTTACGCCAGTGCAATATCCTGCTAACGATACAAACAGTGATATGGAAACAACACATTTTGACTTTAATTCACTTCATGATACTATTTTAAAGCTTGATATTTTAGGGCATGATGTTCCAACGCTTTATAAGCATCTTGAAGATATGACGGGCATTAATGTTATGGATGTCGATGTTTGTGATCCGCAAATAATTAAGCTTTGCACTTCGCCCGAGCCGCTTGGAGTTACTGCTCAAGAGATTTCTTGCGAAACAGGAACGCTTTCAATCCCTGAAATGGGAACGCCATTTGTTCGTCAAATGCTTTTAGAGGCAAAGCCAAAGAACTTTTCTGACCTGCTTCAAATATCAGGGCTTTCACACGGAACTGATGTTTGGCTTGGAAATGCACAAGAACTTATAAAAAGTGGGCAATGCACGATTTCAGATGTTATAGGAACTCGTGACAGCATTATGATTTATTTAATGCATAAAGGTCTTGATTCAAGCCTTGCATTCCAAATAATGGAAAAAACCCGAAAAGGAATTGTTGCAAAAGTCGGATTTCCAGAGGGTGCAGAAAAGGCAATGAAGCAGTGCAATGTTCCCGAATGGTATATGGAATCTTGCCGAAAAATCAAATATATGTTCCCTAAGGCTCACGCCGCTGCATATGTTATTGCAGCACTTAGGCTTGGTTGGTATAAAATTTATAAACCGCTTGAATACTACACCGCATTTTTAACCGTTCGTGGCGGTGACCTTGATGCGATTACTGTTTCAAAGGGGAGAAATGCAGTTAAAGAAAGAATGAAAACGCTTGAAATGAAGGGCAGAGATGCAACCGCAAAAGAAAAAGACCAATATACTGCCTTGCAAGTGGTCAACGAAATGATGGCTCGTGGAGTTGAACTTTTACCTGTTGATATTTATAAATCTCACGCAACCTCATATTTGATTGAAGACAAAAAGGTTAGAATGCCTTTTGCAGCACTTAGCGGAATTGGCGAAAATGCGGCTGTAAATTTGGCAGCAGCTCGTGATGACGGTGAAGGCTCATTCTTTTCTGTTGAGGATTTTGCACGCCGTGCATCAGCAGGAAAAACTACAATTGAAACGCTCGAAGCGTGCAATGCTTTTGGAGATATTCCAAAAACTGCACAAATGTCACTCTTTGGTTAAATCTAAGTAAACATAAAACACCACAAGTTTTTCGTAGCAGAATAGCAAAAATCCCGAATGCGTAAGCGTTCGGGATTTTTTATGTAAAATTGTTGATTTATTCGATGTAGCAAGCACCAAGAGAGCGGGCGAACACAGTTTTTCCCCACAATTACCTTGTTATTTTTTGATTATTAATAACCATAAGTGGTGCATCATTAAGGCAATGCGTTAACATTCTTTTTGTAATTCGCCTATCAAAAAATTCTTGCTTATCTAAAATATCATTAGGTCTAAAATTAAGAGAATGTGCATCTGTACCAATAAAATCAGCCGTTCCCTCTACCACTAATCTTGTTGCGAAATCTTTAAGTTCTTCTCCGCCAGCACCTGCAAGGCTATCCATATTAACTTGAAAAAATGCACCGAGTTCTGCAAGCTCGTCTATAATAAATTGATTTTCATAAAAAGTTATGTACCTTTCAGGGTGTGCAATTATTGGCACAAGACCTTTTGCAATCACTTCCTGCGTATACATTATAGCAATATCAGGATCAAATGGTGCCAATAAAAATTCGCAGAGCAAATAGCGACTGTTGTTTATTGTAAGGCTTTGTACATCGAAATCTTCAAAAATATCGTTGTTTAAAAATATCTCTGCCCCAAGGTACATTTCTACATTAATGTTTTCTTTAATTAGTTCATTTTGCAAAATTTCAAATTCTATATTTCTCTTTTTCAAAAAAAACTCTACATTTTCCCCACACTCAAAATGAGGTGTAGCTATAATAGTAAAAATATCATTTTGTACAGCCTTTTTGCAAAGACCAACAGATTCATGCAAGGACTTAGAACCATCGTCAATATCGCATAGAATGTGTGAATGTAAATCTATCATTAATAACTCCCCTTTTTAAAAATCAATATTACTCCTCTGAAACTTGAATTTCTTCAAGTGCCGCTTCAGATTTCTTGATTTTGAATATATGAATTATGCCTTCATCATTAAGGACTTTTAATATAACAATTGTAACAGGAAGTAGGAAAAGACCTATAAACCCAAACAATTGCGTTCCAATATACATAGCCATAATCGTCATAAATGCAGGTAGCCCCAATTGCTGTGCTACAAGCTTTGGCTCAATAATTTGCCTTATAATTGTAATAACTGCGTACATTATTAATATTCCAACGCCAAAACCAATGTTGCCTGTGCAAAGCGACCACACGCCCCACGGAACTAAAATCGTTCCCGTTCCAAGCACAGGAAGAACATCAACAATAGCAGTAACAAAGCAAATTGCAAAGATATAATTGCTCTCATAAAAGCCCATAACCTTTAAAAGCATTAAGCCTATCAGCATTTCAACAAAGGTTACACTAATTAAAATCATATAAGCTTTTACAAGCTTTCCGAGCGTTGAAAAAACTATTTTTTTAGTTTTTATAATCATTTCGCCTTTATTTTCGCCTGCCTGCGTCAAAATCATTTCACGAATATTATGATAATCAGCAGTCATAAAGCAACACGAAACAATAGTTACAACAGTTGCAAGCACTAACATAGGAATTTGCTTTGCAGTTCCCCATACAGCTCCGAGTGGTGATGACAATATTGAAAAGTCAAAACCTTTTCCAACAGTTTCACCAGCAGCCTCACTAAGCCCTAAAAGCTTTTCAAGGAAAGTTGCAACCGAAACAGAAATCGATTCGCTTGTGCCACCTGGTAAGAAAGATAATATTTGCTGAAGCCATTCTTTGGTTTGAGCAACAAAAAGCGGTGCATCTTCAAGCTTTATCAGAATATAATCGAAGAAGCCTTTTAACTCTGAAAAAAGTTTGTAAAGACCAAAAGCAATAGCAGTTCCGACTACAAAAACAGAAACAAGCACAAATAAGCTTGAAATAAAACCCTTTCCGACTTTAACCCTTTTTGTAATGGCATTAACTGGTCGCTGAAGTAATATTGCTATGAAAAACGCTAATATAAACGGGAAAAACATTCCCATAGCATATTTCATAAACAAATAAAACAAGCCAATGCAAATTGCAAAGTATGCACAATTTATAATAAATTTTCTTCTACTTTCTGTAACTGACATTTTAATTCTCCTTATTAACTCGTGCTTTTTTATACTTGTCATTTAAGTACAACTATATATACTATACATTT
Organism: Oscillospiraceae bacterium; assembly: GCA_036652055.1. Lineage (GTDB taxonomy): Bacteria > Bacillota > Clostridia > Oscillospirales > Acutalibacteraceae > Fimenecus. The sequence goes on from JAVVWP010000001.1 coordinate 72,906, forward strand.
TATACTATTTTTTCCAAAGTTACAATCAATAATATCAACATTTATAGAATTTTTCTTAAAAAAGTATGTTTTTTTGCTTTTACCCTTTATTCTGTCCGCCTTTTATGATAAAATGGCATAGAATAATTATAATTGTAGGTGAATAAAATGTATGTAGCCGTAATGGGGTACGGAACGGTTGGTTCCGGCGTTGTTGAAGTGCTTTCAAAAAATCGTGAAAGCATTGCAAAGCGTAGTGGTCAAAGTGACATAAGCGTTAAATATATTCTCGATTTGAGAGATTTCCCAGGTGACATCAATGAAGACAAATTTGTTAAAGATTTTAATACGATTTTAAATGACGATGAAGTTAAAATTGTTGTTGAAACAATGGGCGGGCTTAATCCTGCATTTCAATTTGTTTCCTCTTGCCTTAAAGCGGGGAAAAGCGTTGTTACTTCAAATAAAGAATTGGTTGCAGCTAAAGGCTATGACCTTTTAACAATTGCTGAAGAAAACAATGTGAATTTCTTGTTTGAAGCCTCTGTTGGCGGTGGTATTCCTATTATCAGACCGATTTCTCAATGTCTTGCCGCAAATGAGATTGATGAAATTGCCGGAATTTTAAATGGAACTACAAACTTCATTCTCACAATGATGATAGATAAAGCTATGAGTTTTGAAGATGCTCTCAAAATTGCACAAGATAATGGCTATGCAGAAAAAGACCCAACAGCCGATATTGAGGGTGCTGATGCTTGTAGAAAAATTTGTATTTTAGCATCACTTTGTTTCGGAAAGCATGTTTATCCTGATGTTGTTTATACTGAAGGCATTACAAAAATAACTTTAGAAGATGTTTCATATATCGCAGATTTTGGCGGAGTTATTAAACTTCTTGGCAGAGCTAAAAGGCAAGAAAATGGCAAAATCTCTGCAATGGTTACGCCTGCTATTGTCAAAAATGGCAGTCAACTATCATCTGTAAGTGATGTTTTTAATGCTATCCTTGTTCGTGGCGATGCAATCGGAGATGTTGTTTTTTATGGCAAGGGAGCAGGAAAGCTTCCGACAGCCAGTGCAGTTGTTGCCGATGTTATTGACTGTGCAAAGCATACTGCTCGAAAAAAGATTTTTGGCTGGAATAAAAGCGAAGACGATTATGTTGTTGACTATAAAACACTTACTACTTCTTTTTATGTCAGAGCAAATACTGCCGATGCTGACATTGCAAAAGACGCTCTTAAATCAACTTTTAAAGATGTGAAGTTTTTAAGCCGTGACGATGCTCCTAAAAATGAAATTGCATTTGTTACAGGCAAAGATGTTGAAAATGTTTTAGATGCTAAATTAAAATCGATTAGCAATATAAATCCACTTTCAATTATCAGAATTACCGATTATTAATATACGGAGGAAAAATATGGGACTAATTGTTCAAAAATTCGGCGGAAGCTCTGTTGCTAACGCTGAAAGAGTAATGAATGTCGCAAGTATCATTACTGATACTTACCGAAATGGCAATGATGTTATTGTGGTAGTTTCAGCTCAAGGCGACACAACCGATGACCTAATCGAAAAAGCTTATGAAATCAATCCTAAGCCATCAAAAAGAGAAATGGATATGCTTATGACCGCGGGCGAGCAAATTTCAATTTCAATCCTTGCAATGGCTATTGAAAAGCTTGGATTTCCTGTTGTTTCACTTCTTGGTTGGCAGGCTGGATTTAACACAAGTTCTGCTTATGGCAGTGCCAGAATAAAATCAATCAAATCAGACAGGCTTCGTTCTGAGGTTGACAGGCATAATATCGTAATCGTAGCGGGATTTCAGGGGCTTAACAAATATGATGATGTTACAACTCTCGGCAGAGGTGGTTCTGATACAAGCGCTGTTGCAATCGCTGCTGCTATGCACGCTGACCGTTGCCAGATTTTCACAGATGTTGAGGGCGTATACACCGCTGATCCACGCAAGATTGAAAATGCAAAAAAACTCAACGAAATAACTTATGATGAAATGCTTGAACTCGCAACTCTTGGCGCACAGGTTCTTAATAATCGTTCGGTTGAAATGGCTAAAAAATATAATGTAGAAATCGAAGTACTCTCAAGTCTTACAAGAGTTCCGGGTACTATCGTTAAGGAGGTTGCCAAAATGGAAAAAATGCTCATTAGAGGTGTAACAAAGGATGCAGATGTTGCCCGCATTTCTGTTACAAACATTGCAAACACCCCAGGTATCGCTTTCAAAATGTTCGATAAATTAGCTCAAAAGAAGATTAATGTTGATATTATCCTTCAATCAGTTGGCAGAGATGGAACTAAAGATATTACCTTCACAGTTGCTAAGAACAATGCTGAAGAAGCAGTAGAAGCTATCATAAACACTTTTGATTTAGAACCTGCAAATGTTATATGTGATACTGATGTTGCAAAAATTTCAATCGTAGGTGCAGGAATGGAGTCACATCCTGGAACTGCATCAAAAATGTTCGAGGCTCTTTATGAGCATGACATCAATATTGAAATGATTTCAACAAGCGAAATTAAAATTTCTGTTCTTATTAATGCTGCCGATGCTGACAGAGCAGTTTCTGCTGTTCACAGAGCATTTTACCCAGCATAAGCTTAAAACTAAATATAACAAATGTGAGGGTGGATTTTATATCTGCCCTTATTTTTTCGGATAAAAGCAAGACATTCGCAAATGCCAGAGGGAGGGATATTTTCGCTTAGAATGAATTTTGTGCTAATGGTTTGTAGGGTTTGATGCCCACATCAAACCGTTGAATTTCATCAAAACTTGCAAAGCGGTCAAGGGCTTTTCCCTACACTGAATTCGCTTATTTCTATTTTGCTCTCTCTAATTGGCTTGTTTCTATTTTGCTCCCTCCTTCAGGCATTTGCGAATGCCAGCTTCCTCCAGAGGAAGCGTTGAGGTTCTCAGAGGAAGCGTCGGAGGTTTTTCACTTAGAATGAATTTTGTGCTAATGGTTTGTAGGGTTTGATGCCCACATCAAACCGTTAAATTTCATTAAAACTTGCAAAGCGGTCATTCTGAGCTTGCGAAGAATCGCAGGTTGCAACAAAGGTTATTTAGTGGATGAGATCCTTCGCCATGCTCAGGATGACACCGTGGGGTTGAGATCCTTCGCCATGCTCAGGATGACACGAATTGGATGAGATCCTTCGCCATACTCAGGATGACACGAATTGGATGAGATCCTTCGCCATGCTCAGGATGACGCAAGCGTGAGAGCCTTTATTGCATTTTTTGCGTTTCTGTCGGCTTTATCTGCCTTTTTTACAAATTTCTATTGAATTTATCTTTAATGTTGATATACTTATAATTGTAAATTATTTTTAAGTAGCAAGGAGAATATGATGACAACTATCAAATACAAAGCCCCTGCTCAAAATTCTGCCCGTGGCTGGGAACGCCAATCTCTGCCTATTGGAAATGGGTATATGGGAATGTGCATATTTGGTCGATACGACACCGAGAGATTACAATTTAATGAAAAAACTCTTTGGTGCGGTGGCCCGTCAAAAAAACGCCCTGACTATTATGGCGGAAATTTAAAAGGCAAAGATAAATCACTTAAAAAGATGCAAGAAGCTTTGCTTGAGGGCGACAGTAGCCTTGCTGAAAGCCTCACATCTGAGCTTGTTGGAATTGAAGAAGGCTATGGTAATTATCTTAATTTTGGCGACATTTTATTAGAACTAAATCATACTAATGTCACTGATTATGAAAGAGGGCTTTCTATTTCTGACGCTGTTTCATATGTTAAATATAAATCTAACGGTGTTTGCTTTACTCGTGAGCATTTTGCATCTTTTCCAAGCAATGTTATTGCATCACGCCTAACATCTGATAAAGATAAAGCCTTGTCTTTTAAAATGACTTTGAATGTTGACAGAGATGGCGGAGATTTTACTTTTGAAGAAAATGCAATTTCAGTAAAAGGCACTATTGAAGATAATGGGCTTTTATATTATGCAAAAGTAGCTATCAATACCGATGGTACGCTTTCTGCTGAAAATAATACCGTGCAGGTTGATAATGCAAGCTTTGCTGAAATTTTCCTTTCTGCTGGAACTGACTATAAAAACGAATATCCCTCTTATCGTGGTGACGCTCCTTATGAAAAGGTCGACAATAATATTTCTAATGCTGAAAAATTGGGATATGAAAAAATAAAATCAGAACATATAAAAGATTATCAAAGGCTGTTTAATCGTGTTAAATTAAAACTTTGTGAAAATGAAAGTGATGCGTATACTGATGATTTGCTTTCTAAATTCCGCAATAAAAGTGCCTCTGACACAGAAAAAAAGAGCCTTATAACAACACTTTTTGATTACGGTCGTTATCTTATTATCGGTTCATCTCGTGATGGCTCACTTCCTGCTAATTTACAGGGAGTTTGGAATAATAACAACTCGCCTGCTTGGGGCAGTGACTATCATTTGAATGTTAATTTGCAAATGTGCTATTGGCATACATATGTTTCAAACCTTGCTGAATGTGCAGTTCCTATGCTTGATTATATGAATAGCCTTAGAGAGCCTGGAAGAATTACTGCAAAAGAATATCACGGAATTGTATCTGATAATGAAAATCCTGAAAATGGTTGGGTATGCCACACGCAAAACACGCCCTTTGGTTGGACTTGCCCTGGTTGGAGTTTTTATTGGGGTTGGTCGCCTGCCGCATCATCTTGGATGATGCAAAACTGCTTTGAATATTATTCTTATACTATGGATAAAGAAATGCTAAAGACAAAAATTTATCCAATGATGAAAGAAAACGCTCTTTTCTGGCTTTCTAATCTTGTTTACAATGAAAAGCAACAGAGATGGGTGTCATCGCCATCATATTCGCCTGAGCATGGCCCTATAAGCATTGGCAACACCTATGAGCAAGAATTAGTTTGGCAATTATTTACTGATACAATAAAAGCTGGCGAAATCCTCGGTGATGACGAAAGCTTTATTAGCCGACTAAAAGATGTCAGAGAGAAATTAAACTCTGCCCATGTAGGAAAATGGGGGCAACTCAAAGAGTGGTATGAAGAAGATGATTGGTATAAACATACTTTCCTAAAATCATTTGCTTATAAAAAGCATGGTTGTCAAGCAAACCATCGTCACGCCTCTCATCTGCTTGGGCTTTTCCCAGGCGAGCATATAAACAGAGACACAAAAGAACTTTTTGACGCTGCTAAAGTTAGCCTTTTAAATAGAGGTGTTACGGGCGTTGGAATGAATATTTCAGGTTGGGGAAAAGCAAACAGAATGAATCTTTGGGCAAGGCTAAAAGATGGAAACAAAGCCTATCTTATGCTTGAAGCTTTGGTGAGCAAAAACATTGCGACTAACCTTTGGGATTTGCACCCACCATATCAAATGGACGGTAACTGCGGTATGACAGCCGGAGTTTGTGAAATGCTTATTTACAGCGGTAAGGACTATATTGAGCTTCTTCCTGCACTGCCTGATAATTGGCAAAAAGGTGAGGTCAAAGGGCTTTGCGCAAAAGGCGGATATGTTATTGATTTATGCTGGAGTGATGGCAAGGTTCAAGACTTTACAGTGTATTCTGATATAAATGACACTGTAACAATATATTTAAATGGTGAAAAATCCACAGTAAGCTGTAAAAAACTAACAATGTGAGGAAAAATATATGCAAAAATTGTTGAATGGTAAATGGCAGTTTAAAGATGTTAAAAGCAGCGAATGGCTCGTTGGTACTGTGCCTGGTTGTAATTATCTTGATTTGTTAAATCTTGATTTAATTAGCGATCCTTTTGACGGATTAAACGAAAAAGATGCTTATTGGGTAGCCAAAACAGATTGGGAATATAAAAAGTCATTTAAAATATCAAAGCAAGATTTACAAAGCAATGAAATCCGTTTAACTGCTTTAATGCTTGATACTATTTGTGATGTTTTTATAAATGAAAAGCTTGTGGGATATGGTCAAAACTGCCATATTAAATATAGCTTTCCTATTAAAGACTTTTTGGTCGTTGGCGAAAACACCATTAGAATTTTATTCCATTCTCCTGTAAATTTTGTTGACAATCTTTATAAAAAAGAGAAAACTCCAAGAAATAACAATGGGCAAAACGGTATTGTTAATATCAGAAAACCTCAATGCCATTTTGGTTGGGACTGGGGACCTGTTCTTCCACCAAGCGGAATTACAAAAGATATATATATAGAATTTTTAGATGTTGCACAAATTGATGATTTTAAAATTACTCAAGAACATAAAGATGGCACGGTTTTAATAAATGTAAATGTAAAGCCAGAAATTTTTGACGCAAGCAACATTGAATGTGAAGTTTCTGTTGAAGCTCCAAATGGTAAAAAACTTACGCAAAAAGGATTTTCTTCTGAATTTCTAATTAAAAATCCTGAACTTTGGTGGACAAATGACCTTTCTGATAAAAAAGAACAGCCACTTTATAAAGTGACCGCAACTCTTTATAAAGATGGCAAAAAAGTAGATACCAATGAAAAGAAAATTGGTCTTAGAACCATTGTTCTTAATCGTGACAACGATGTTTACGGCTCTAATTTTCAGTTCATTTTGAATGGCGTTCCACTATTTATTAAAGGTGCTAACTATATTCCTCCTGACAGCTTTATAACAAGATTTGATGAAGAAAAGCTACAATATACCATTAATTCAGTGCTGTTTTCAAATATGAATATGCTTCGTATTTGGGGTGGCGGATATTATGAAAGTGATGAGCTTTATGATGCATGCGATAAATACGGTATTTTGTTGTGGCAAGATTTTTGCTTTGCCTGTCAAGCTTATCCATTCTTCAAAGAAGCGTTTTTGCAAAATGTTAAAGATGAAATTAAATATAATGTAACACGCCTTCGCCATCACGCCTCGCTCGCTATCTGGAGTGGAAACAACGAAATTGAGGCTATGAGCATTGGCTGGGCAACAATGACGCAATATATTGAATGGACAGAAAAGTTTTTCTACCAAATTTTAGAGCCAGAGGTTAGAAAGTGTGATAATACTACCGCATTTATTCCTGGTTCGCCTTGCGGAATTTCACATAACAATGGTCACGATAAGGATAATGTCGGCGATACTCACCTTTGGGCAGTATGGCACGGGCTTCAGCCTATGAATTATTATCGAAAAAGAATGACTCGTTTTTGCAGTGAATTTGGATTTGAAAGCTTGCCTGACATCAAAACTATTCAAAAATTCGCAAAGCCATCTGATTATTCTCTTAAAAGTGAAGTGTTCACAGCTCACCAAAAATGCAACAGCGGAAATATGAAAATGGTTTATTATATCGCTTCACGCTTTAGACTACCTAAGCATTTTGAAGATTTCATTTATCTTTCTCAAGTCACTCAGCAGGAGTGTATAAGCGATGCAACTGAGCATTGGAGAAGAAACAAAGGCCGCTGCAACGGGGCTATGTATTGGCAGCTTAATGACTGCTGGCCAGTATGCTCTTGGGCAGGTATGGATTATTATGGCAACTATAAAGCACTTCAATATACCGCCCGCCATTTTAATGCCCCTGTTTCTGTTTCAATTGAAAACACTGACAAAATAATTAGAATTGTCTGCATAAATGACCTAAACAAAGAATTAAAACTTACTGTTAGATATAGAATTTTTGATTTTATCACGGGTATTATCGCAGGCGATGAAATAGTGACAGATATTTTACCAATTGAAAACAAAGAAATATTCGTTTTTAATGTTGCAAAATTATCTCAAAAATTCGACCTTAGAAAAACAGGAATTATTGCAGAGCTTTTAGAAGATGATAATGTAATTTCTCGAAAGACTGTTCTTTTCGGTAACGAAAAAGATTTGTTCCTGCCAAAATCAGAGCTTTCAAAAGAAGTGAAAATCTGCAATGACCATCTTGAAATCTCGGTAAGCACCGACACTTTTGCAAGGCTTGTTAGAGTAGAGAGTAGCATTTCATCACTTCCATTTTCAGACAACTATTTTGATTTATTGCCAACTGAGATTAAAACAATAACTATGCCTCTTGACAAAAACTTCACCGCAAAAGAGCAAGCCGAAAGCTTATCACTTTTCTGCGTTAGTGATGTTGAGCCTGATGGCAATGAGCGTGACGATAAAATTAAAAAAGCTAAAATTTTATTAGATCCTGTCAATTTAGGTAACTGGATTTATAACAGACAAATTCCAAAAGACGCTAAATAATATTAATAGCAAAATATTATATGCCTTAAAACCAAAACCACCATCGCTGAAATTCATCAGTGATGGTGGTTTTTAAGATAATGCAAGGAACAAACCAACAAATTTGCGTAAAAAAATTCCAAACGAATTGTTAGCGAAAAGTTAATAGTTAAAAAGTAAAATCCCGAACGCTTACGCATTCGGGATTTTTGGAGGCGACACCCGGATTTGAACCGGGGAATCAGGGTTTTGCAGACCCATGCCTTACCGCTTGGCTATGTCGCCATAAATTGTCATTCAAATGTAAATTTAGCTCTAAATTTAAAAGAAAAGACGCTTAAAAACCTTTTTTTAAGCGTCCTTTGGAGCGGATGACGAGGCTCGAACTCGCTACCTCCACCTTGGCAAGGTGGCGCTCTACCAGATGAGCTACATCCGCATTTGTGGTGCCTCCGATCGGAATCGAACCAATGACACGAGGATTTTCAGTCCTCTGCTCTACCGACTGAGCTACAGAGGCAAAAGTTGGCGACCTGGAACGGGTTCGAACCGTCGACCTCTAGCGTGACAGGCTAGCGTTCTAACCAACTGAACTACCAGGCCAAAAAGTGGTGGGAACAACAGGGCTCGAACCTGTGACCCTCTGCTTGTAAGGCAGATGCTCTCCCAGCTGAGCTATGCTCCCACGACGAGCTGCAGTCATTTCTGACGGCTGAAATAAGATACCATATTTTTAAGAATATGTCAACACTATTTGCGAAAAAACTTTTTAAAATTCAAAAATTTTACTTTGCGAAAAACAAATCTATTGCAAAATTTATTTTATAATCATTTCAATTGCGTTTTTCGTCATTTGATTTACTTTGTCAAAATCCATATTTTGTATATAATAGCTTTCAAGTTTATCGTGCAGGTCTTTTGCAATTAAAAGCGACTCGCTGCACCTTGCATACAAAACATCTATAATTGCTAATGAGAAGCTTAGTTCAGGCTGAATAGATTTATAAACTGATTTTTTTGCGAATTGGTTTAGCCTTATTTTATTAGTGCATTTACCCTTGAATTTAAACTGGGTGGTAGAGCTAACAAAAGCGAGGGATAATTCGGGAATAATTATATGGTCAAATTTATTATCAGGAAAGATTGTGTTTGGCGAAAGAATTATGTCATATCCATTTTCAAGTGCAAAATTTTTCACCATATCAATTATTTTTGATGAAACAAAAGTAGTATCATCTTCAATAACAAAGATATTGTCAGCTAAAAGTCTTATAGTGTCCCAAAACACAAAAGGGCCCATCGGAGTAATGCCATTTAAAAATCTTTTATAGATTATGCCTTTAGAAGTGCTTTTAATAGGTATTTCTTTTTCAATTATTTCTTTTAAAAAGGCCTCAAGCTTCATTGTGTTAATGAATTTTTTAGAAAGGCAAAGATTATCTTCCATAAGGCATTTGATTGCCAATAAATTTCGGGTGCATTTTTTATGATATTCACTGTTTAGAGTCGCAGTTTCAATGATTGCCTTTGAATTTTTAAATAGTTTATCTCTGTTCCAACATTCACCGAGATTAATTATATTTTCAACAGCACCAGGGAATTTAGGCTCTAATATGTGTGGAGCTGTTCCATCGGCAACAGAAATTTTTTTATCTTTAAAAATAACACCGTCAAGAGAATTTGGATCAGACGAGCAAAATATTTTTTCATAGCTTAAATTTTTTTCGTCTGCCACCAAAACGCACTTTTTCATAAGTGAAGATTTTCCCGTTCCAGGGCCACCTTTAATTATATAAGTACACCAGCCATCAAAAGGGTTATAAAGTTCAGAAAAAAGAGAATAAAATCCATTTGGAGTATTAGTCCCTAAAAAATATGATGGATTGTAAGTCATAAAAAATCCTCCTAATATTATAATAATTCATTAATATAATATTCAGAGGATAGATTTGTGTGATAATAATATAGGAATTTTATCTTAAATGAATAACTTCGCCTGAGGTGAGGGTAGTTGTTTCGGTAGAGGTTTTAATAATTAAGCCACCGTTTTTGTCGAGGTCTAAAACTCGGGCATCAAATTCCTCGTCAGGCTTTACAACTCTTACCATTTTGTCAAGAACTGAAGAATACTTTTTTAAATTATTAATGATTTCAAAATTTTCTTCATTTAAAAGTGCCTTGCTTCTAAGCACATAGCGGTCAAGATTATTAACAATTTCAATGCAAAGCTCGTTGTGGTCAATTTCACCCTTGTATACATCGGCTATTGAAATTGCAGTATATTGAAGTTCATCAGGAAATTCAAAGCTTTCAATATTAAGCCCAATTCCAACAGAAACATACTTTGGGCGGTTGTTTACATTTATAATTTCGCAAAGTATTCCACATAGCTTTTTATCATTTAAAATTATATCATTAGGCCATTTGATTTTGCAGTCAAGCCCAAACATATTGTAAAGGCTGTCACGAACAGCAAGACCTGCAAGGCTCGATAAAAGGTCAAACGACTTTTCACTTCCTGTTACTTCATAAATGATTGAAATATATGCGCCAATACCCTTTGGTGAGCAAAAACTGCGAGAAAGCCTTCCTCTGCCCTCTGTTTGGCTGTCGGCTATAACCATAGTGCCAACGCCTTTATTTTCATTGCAAAGCCTTTTTGCGACATCGTTTGTTGAAGTGGTTTCAGAGAGAAAGGTGAGCTTTCGTTTCATTTTATATTGTTTAATGTGAAACATAAGTCCTTTTTCAGTTAGAGCTAATTTATTGTCCATAATATAATTCCTTTACATTTTTTGGTTTAGGTCTAATTCTATTGACACACATTGCTGCTTGGGATATAATCAAAAATAGAACAAATAATATTGCATGAATTTATATTGCGTGAAATCTTTTATTTAAAAAAGATAACACCTATATTTTCACACATTTATGGGCGGAGGTCAAGTATGAAATTAGAAACTAAAGAAATAACTAAGAGTTTTGGCGAAAAAATAGTTCTCAAAGGCATTAATTTGTCAGTAGAGAGTGGCAGGGCGTTAGGGCTTTTAGGTAGAAATGGTGCAGGAAAAACAACGACAATAAGAATTGTAATGCAAGTCTTTTCTGCTGATAGTGGCGAGGTTATTTTAGACGGAGTGCCAATGAATACCGATAAGGTTAAAATTGGTTATCTGCCTGAGGAGCGTGGGCTTTACCCTAAAAAAGAAATTATTTCGCAGTTAATTTATTTTGGAAAGCTTAGCGGTATGTCAAAAAAGGAAGCTGAAAAAAGTGCTGATAAACTTTTAGAAAGACTTCAAATGACTGAATATCGCAATAAAAGGCTTGATACGCTTTCAAAGGGAAATCAACAAAAAATTCAGCTTGTGGCAACTCTTGTTGCAAATCCTGATATAATTATTCTTGACGAACCTTTTTCGGGGCTTGATCCTGTTAATGCTATGCTTTTAAAAGATGTAGTTAGAGAGCTTATAGCTGATGGGAAAATCGTATTTTTTTCAAGCCACCAAATGAATTATATTGAAGAATTTTGTGATGATATAGCAATCATAAGCGGTGGAAAGATAGTCCTTTCAGGTGATATAAAGGAAATTAAAAGAAGCTATAACCGAAATAATATTGAAATTCATTCAGTTAAAGCAGGCGAAATTGCAGAATATATTAAAGCCGAGCTTTCAGAAATAGTCGGTGAGGTAGGCGTTAATGCCGATATGATAGAAGTAGTTTTAAAAAGCGAAAAAGATAAAAACTTGCTATATTCGGGGCTTTCTGCATTCGCAGCGGACATTGATGAATTTAAGGTAAAAGAACCTTCACTTAATGATATTTTTGTTAAATATACGGAGGAAGGAATATGAAACAGTTTAAAACAATATTTGCATTTGAATATGGAAGCTATGGAAAAAACAAAGTGTTTGTAGGTCTTACGGCTGTTTTGCTTATAGTTATGGCTGTTGTTTTGTTTTTCCCAAGGTTTTCTTCGTCAACGGGAATTGGTGTTCCAGATATTACAAAAGCCCCATCAAAAAACATTGCTGTTTGCGATAAAAGCGGTGCTTACAGTGATATGACTTTTGAATATTTAAAAAATGGGCTTGAAAACGATAAACTCACTGCGGTTAATTGTAGTGAGGAAGAACTAAAATTAAAAGTTCAATCAGGAGAATTTAATTCTGCTATTTTGCTTTTAAGTCCTGTAAAATACAAATACATTGTTGAAAATTCAGGAATAACTGATATGACGACAATGAAGGTTGACGGTATATTAGCATCAAATCAGCGTGTTATGGAGCTTTCAAAGCTTGGAATAAATGAAAATGATATAAATTCGATTATGTCTATTGGTGTTGAAAGTGAACTGGTGATAACAGGAAAAGACCAATCGCAAAGCTTTTTCTACACATATATATTGATGTTCCTTTTATACATTGCAGTTTTAATGTATGGTCAATTTGTTGCACAAAGTGTTGCAGTTGAGAAAAGCTCTCGGGCAATGGAACTTCTTATAACAAGTGCAAAACCAATAAACTTGATGTTTGGAAAGGTGCTGGGGGCAGGTGCGGCAGGGTTTACACAGCTTGTACTGCTTCTTGGCGGAGCGTATACCTTCTATTCTCTCAACAAATCCTACTGGGCAGATAATATAGTGGTTAAGTCTATCTTTGGAATGCCACTGTCAATGCTTTTATACACAATTCTATTTTTCGTTTTAGGATATTTCCTCTATTCATTTATGTATGGGGCACTCGCTTCGCTTGCAAGCAGGCTCGAGGATATTAATACTCTTACAATGCCGATTACATTTATGATGATTACATCTTTTATGATAACAATATTTTCAATGATAAATAATGTTGATAGTCCTATTATGAAAGTGGCATCGTTTATACCGTTCACATCACCTATGGCGATGTTTACGAGAATAGCTATGGGAAATGTAACTGCTATTGAAATAATTATTTCGGTTATAATTTTGATTGTAACTACAATAGGCATAGGATATTTAGCGGCAGCGATTTACAAAATCGGTGTATTAATGTATGGTAAACCGCCAAAAATGAATGAAGTGATGCGAGCACTCCGCAATAATAAAGCAAATAAATCGTAAAATGTCACAATTATTTATTTGACATATTGTGCAAAAAGCCAAAAAAACGAGATAAAGCTTACAATGTTGAGTTTTTATGATACAATAGGCTCAGTACGGCAATATCTTTTTGGAGGAAATGCTTTGGAATTCATAACTAATGAATATAAATTCAAATCAGCATCAGGGCTTTGTGACATCTATGCTCAAAGTGCAGCTCCCGATGATTTCGGTAGCGTAAAGGGCGTTGTTCAAATCGCTCACGGTATGGCAGAACATTCTAACAGGTATGCACGCTTTGCTATGGAACTTTGTAAAAACGGATATGCAGTTTATATTAATGACCATTTAGGGCATGGCACATCAGTCGCCACAGACGACGAATTAGGCTTCTTTGGCGATAATGGTGATATTGCATTGGTGGAGGATATGAAACAGCTTAGCGACATTGCTATGGCAGAATATCCCGACTTGCCATTCTTTGTGTTCGGTCATAGTATGGGTTCTTTCCTTGCAAGGGCATATGCAGCTAAATATGGCTCTAATATTGATGGGCTTATACTCAGCGGAACTGCTGGGGCTAATCCTGCCGCAGCAATGGGAATTATGCTTGCAAATTATTTTGAAAAAACTGAGGGCAAGCTTTATCGTTCTGAACTTTTAGACTCTATTGCTTTTGGAAAATATAATAAAAAAACAGCCAAAAAAACTAAGTTTGATTGGTTGTCACGAGATGAAAAAGAAGTTGAAAAATATATTGACGATCCCTATTGTGGATTTGTTTTTACAGCCAATGGGTTTAAAACACTTTTCACACTGCTTAAAAATATTTCATCAAACAAATGGTACAAAAGCGTTCCGACAGCACTTCAAATTATGATGATTTCGGGCGAAAATGATCCAGTCGGTGAATATGGCAAGGGAGTAACTTCGGTTTATCGTGACCTTAGAAAAACAGGGCATACCAATACCTATTTAAAACTTTACCCAGAGGCAAGGCACGAGATTTTAAATGAAATCAATAAAGACGAGGTTATGGCGGATATTATTATGTGGCTTGACGATAAAACAATGCCTTCAAAAGATGATGAAGAATGCAAAACCGATGAAAAAACGGATAGTGACATTTAAAGGATGATTTACAAATCGCCATCACAAATTTGTGATGGCGATTATTTTTATAATATTTCAGTTTTTCTTAATCGACGCTTACTTTAATGCAAATTGGGAGAGTGTGGTCAATGCTTCCCTCAATTTCAAAATCAAAGGATTTTTCAGTTTGATTATAGCTAATCTTGTTGTTAAATCCTAAAGCTTCAGCCTTTGTAATTGTATATCTAATTCCGCCCTCGTTTGCATTCCTTAGTGATTTAACCGAATGTTTATTATTATCTTTGTTTGACATTATAAAAATGTAAATTGCACCAGGTTTATATGTAAAACGATAGTCGCTTTTAGAATATTTCAAATTCTCTTTAAATGTACCGTTTTTGCCGAATTTTCCCTCACCAAAAACTTCAAATGGATAGCTACCATAGATTGCTTCACCGTTTGACGATAGCCATTTTCCGATTTCTAAAAGCACATTTTTTTCTTCGGGGCAAATTGTTCCATCAGCTTTTGGACCGACATTGAGCATATAACATCCGTTTTTAGAAACAACATCAATCATATTTGTAAGAATTTCATAAGGAGTTTTAAAGTCATTCCCCAAAGTATAGCCCCAACTGTTTTTAGCAATAGCTGTATCGTTTTGCCAAAGGACAGGTGAAACTCCATCAATTTGACCTCGCTCAACATCAAATATTGCACAGCCATTCATAACAGCTCCGACCTTATAGAAAACTGCGACTTCTTTTCCCCATTCAATTCCTCTGTTATAGTAGTAAGCAAGGAACTTTTTAAGATATGGCTTAAACTGGGGCTTGTTAATCCACCAGTCAAAATAAACTGCTAAAGGCTGATTTTTGTCAATCATTTCAGATGCCGAGGCGAGCCAGTCCTCGCACCATTCTTTTGTAGGAGGACATTTTTCGTTGTCATATGGATTTCCTGTTGTGTGAAGTGCGGCAGGGCCATATAAATCAGCATATTCATTTTTTGCAATTTCTGAATTAGGAAAATTCTTTCTTGCACCATTCATAAACCAAAAATGCTCTGCTCTGTGGTTTGAACATAAAAATCCAATATTATGGCTGTCAGCCGCCTTATGAAGTTCTGAAATGAAGTCACGATTTTGAGGCAAGTCAAACATATTCCAGCGGTTGAGTTCACTTTTATACATTTTAATTCCATCGTGATGCTCTGCTACGGGCATTATGTATTTAGCACCGCTTTTTTCAAAAATATCAAGCCATTCATCAGCATTAAATTTTGTAGGATTAAATTTTTCAATGAACTTTCTATAATCAAAATCCTCACCATAGTTTTCAAGCCTGTGTTTATAGCTTTTAGTATCTTTTAAGTACATTTGGCGAGGATACCATTCGCTTTCAGTAGCAGGGACAGAATACACTCCCCAGTGAATAAAAAGCCCAAATCTACCCTCACGATACCAAGATGGTATTTTAAATTGCGACAAGCTTTCCCAATTATCCTTAAACTTTCCGCCTTCGATAACCTCGTCAACTTTTTTGAGATATTCAGCGATTGTAATCATAATATTCTCCCCATATTTCTATATTTTAAATTTACAAAGATACTATGCCATATTTCATTATAAATTTCAAGGGGATTTAACATAATCAAAATAAAATTGATAATTGACAAATCTTTCACTTACTGGTATAATTGTAAATCGCTATGAAATAAGTAATTTATTTTTTAGCTCCTTCCCTTAAATAAATCTTATGTTTAAGGGCTAAAGTCCATAAGGAGGTGCAAAAGAATGTCCAAATACGAAGCAATAATTGTTTTCTCTGTTAAAGAAAGTGAGGAAGCAACAAAGACCTTAGTTGAAAAATTCAAGGCTCTTATCGAAGCTAACGGCACTCTTGAAAGCGTTGATGAGTGGGGCAAAAGAAGACTTGCCTATCTTATCGAAGACGAGGCTGACGGCTATTATGTTCTCTATAATTTCGAGAGCGAAGCTGCTTTCCCTGCAGAGCTTGAGCGTAATGTCAAGATTACTGACGGAATTCTTCGTTCAATCGTTGTCAAGAAATAATCGGAGGTAGCTAAATGTTAAACTGTGCAATAATAATGGGCAGACTTACAGCAGACCCTGAACTTCGTACAACAGGAACAGGACTTAGCGTTACTTCTTTCACCGTTGCAGTTGACCGTTCGTTTGTCAAAGCCGGCGAAGAAAAAAAGGCTGATTTCATAAATGTTGTAGCATGGAGAGGTACAGCGGATTTTGTTACACGCTATTTTCACAAAGGTTCTATGATTGCTGTTCAAGGTGCAATTCAAACTCATTCATATGAGGATAAGAATGGCAATAAACGAGTTTCTACTGAAATCGTTGCTGATAATGTTTCATTCTGTGGCAGTAAGTCAGAGAGTGGCACAGCTGCTCCTCGCAGTGAGAATGCAGCTCCTGCTTATCAGGGCGGAGATTCAGGAAGTTTCTCTGTTTTACCTGAGGGCGATGATGGATTTCCGTTTGGAAGCTCAAATGAAGATGACGGATTACCGTTCTAATTTCTAATTTTAAAATTTATAGGAGGATATAATAATGGCTTATGATAAGGCTCAGGGTGGAAACAACCGCCCAAATAATAGAAAACGCAAAAAAGTTTGTGCTTTCTGTGTTGAAAGAAACAATGATATTGATTACAAAGACCCTACAAAGCTTCGTCGTTTTACTTCTGACAGAGCAAAAATTCTCCCTCGCAGAGTAACAGGTACTTGTGCTTATCATCAAAGAGAACTCACAATTGCTATTAAAAGAGCTCGTCAAATTGCTCTTTTACCATATACAGCAGACTAATTTTTCACAAAAGAAAAATTCAATGAGTTTTTAAAAGCTACCTTACCGACTTTGATTGGTAAGGCAGCTTTTTTTAAGTTGTGTTTATAATTTTTGATTGTTTCTTCTCTCTATAATTTCTCTTGCTTTTTTCTGTTCTTTTTCAGTGAAAGTATAAAAAAGCATTGGTATTATAGCAAGGGCAGAGCTAATTGCAGCCCCCATTGTAGCAAGAAAATAAAGCCCACTAAGCACTGACTCTGAGGGCGAAAAATCATTTGGAACATAAAGAACAGCACCAAGAGTTATGCCAATAGCAAGTGAGGAAATAGCCATTGAAGCTTTTCCCATAAATGTTTGCATTGAAAAGCAAATTCCCTCACCTCGTTCGCCTGTTGTAAGCTCAAGATAGTCAACGCTGTCAGAGGTCATAGCACAGGTTAATATGCTGTTAAATCCAGAGGGAAGCCCCAAAAGTACAAGGCAAATTGCAAGAATAACTATTGCAGAAGTTGAGCTATATCCAACAAAGAACATAAAAGCCAAGATTATTGATTGGAAAATATGAGTGATAATATAAAGATTTTTTTTGCCGAGTTTTTTGCTGAAAAATGGCGTTAAAATTGTCGAAAAAAGCCCAAGCGGAACAACCATAACGCTCATAATGGCAGCTAAACTTTCATTACCTAAATTGTATTTTGCAAGATATAAAAACATTGATATATATACATATCTAAGCGAGCCTAAAAGCGATGATGCAATAATAAGTAGCAGAGGGCGATTTTTTAGAATAAGAGAAATATTGTGTTTTAAAGAGGGCGGATTTTCATTTAATACAGTTCTTTCTTTTGTCCCTAAAAAAGCAAAGAGAAATAGTGGCGCACCAATTATTGCACAAGAAATTGCAATCCAAAAATAGGCAGGCTGCAGTTCCATTTGAACATCAGTTTGCATTTGTGACTTTAATGCGTCAGAAAGTATGGCACCGTATTTCAAAAGATAATCATTTTTAATTCCATTGGTGATATGCCCTGTAATAAAAGGAACAGCAATGGTTAAAATTCCTCCTCCGCAAGTGCCGGCAAGCCGTGCAAAGGTTAAAAGCTTGTTACGGTCATCGGTGTCAGAGGTCATAGCAGAGCTAAGCCCCCAATATGGAACATCCATTGTTGTAAAAACAACGCCCCAGGCAATATACATCGTAGCGGCATAAGCTACCTTTCCTGCATATGAAATATTCGGAGTTGTAAAGCAAAGAATTGTGAGTGCAGAAATAGGCAGAGCGGTAAAAAGCATATATGGGCGAAGCTTGCCCCATTTTGTTCGTGTTCTGTCAACTATTGAGCCAATAATAGGGTCATTAAAAGCATCAAAAAATCTTGCACAGAACATAATAATAGCAGCAGCCAGTGCAGAAATTCCAAAAACATCAGTATAAAAAATCATTATATATGAAGTTACAAGACCGCTGATTAAGTTTTGCCCAAATCCCGAAGCGGAATAAGCTGCAATTTCACCATATGACAGCTTGTTTTTATTGTGTTTTATAACAGCTCATTCCTTTTTGTTTAATTTAAAAATATTAACAGTATATTAACATATTTTAATGAAATTAACAAACTATTTAGGAAAGGAATATAGATGGCTAAAAAATGCTTAAAAATACACTAATATTGCTTTAAAAAACGATATTAGTTTTGCTAAAATGCCATTGAATTTTGCGTAGCAAGTGCTATAATTAACATTCGGTAAATATCAAAATCTAAATTGAAGGAGGCTTTCTTTATGGCTGATACATTAAGAGCAATAGTAGATACCGATAAGGCGGCTCGTATAGAGGTGCAAAAAGCTAAAGAGCGTAGAAGCGACTTAACAAATGAGCTTGCGAAGAAAAAAGAAGAAATTGACCGCCAGCACGAAATAAATGCAATTAAAGCGGTTGAAAAAACAAAAGCAAATGTAAAGAAAAAAATTGATAGCCTTGCTGTTAAAATTGGAGAAGACAAAGAAAAAAAGAGCAAAGAACTTTTAGAACATTATAATAAAAATCATACCGAGTGGGAAGATGCTATTTTCAAGGCAGTAATCAAATAAATTTTTAAAATTCTAAATGGAGGTATGACAGTATGAATAAAATATCAGCGCTTTCTGCAAATTCGCTTTTAGCTAAAGCAAGAGCTATGTATGGCGAGATATTGACAAATTCAAATTATGATGAAATGGTCAACTGTCGTACTATTAACGAGCTTGCAAGCTATTTAAAAAATCACACAGCATATGGGAGTGCGTTTGTCGATTTAACAAATGTAAAAATCAATCGTGCAAGGCTTGAGGCTGTTTTAAAAAAGCATATGCTTTCAAGGATTGCATCAATATGTTCATTTGAAAAGGCGATAGGGCAGTCACTATTTAAAAGCTTGCTTATCAAAAATGACATTGAGTGTATTTTGACCTGTGCAAACTATCTTGATTCAGATAATATCGGCGAATATATGATTTTTATTCCTGAGTTTTTTAAAACACATTCATCACTTGACACAGTGGCACTTGAGCGTTCGCATTCTTTTGATGAGCTATATTTAGCTTTAAAAGGAACGATATATCAGCCACTTTTAGATGTTTTTACAAATGAAGCTAATGACTTTAGTGTTCAGCTTCTTGAAAGCATACTATATAATTATTATTACACGCAGTCAGCAAAAATTATTAATGAAAATTACAAGGGCGAGAAAAAAGAAGCCCTTTTAGATATATACAGAATGGCGTCAGACTATAAAACCATTGAAAGCATCTTTAGGCTTAAAAAATATTTTGCTCACGATTCTATAAATAAAAGCAAATTCTTTTTTTCTGATGTTACCTCGTTTTCTCAGAAAAACATAGACAGCTTTTTAGAAGCAAGCAGTACCGATGAATTTCTTGAGCTTATTAAAGAGACACGATATGGCAAATATATAAGCACACAGAGTGATGAACATATTGAACGCAAAACACTGCAAGCGGCACTGAAAATTAATGAAAAGCAGTTAAGATTTTCAACTTGCCCTGAGGTTGTAGTGCTTAGCTATATTGGAATTTTAGAAAACGAATTAGGAAATATTACTAATATAATCGAGGGTATACGATATTCCTTGCCCCCTGAAGAAATAATGAAATTTCTTGTTAAAAAGGAAGAAAATTTATGAGAAAACAAAAAAAGACCGAGGTTCGCATTTTAAGCAAATATGAAAACCTTGATAAAGTGCTTTCAATTTTAATAGATAATAACTTTGAAATAAAGTCAGTGGAAAATTCTAAAAATCCTTTCGATTTTAAGCGAATGGAGGGCGAAAACCCTTACATTAAAGTGATTGAGCATTTGAAATCAGTTGCAAAATATGCAAATTGGACTTATACTAACTCTTATACGCAAAAAGCTCTGCCAGAAGATTTTGCAGAGGTGAGCGATGAAATTTATAAAAAATACAAGCTTTTGAAAATGAACAAGCAAATGTTGCTTTCTCAAAAAGAACAATGTATTGATGGCAAGGAACGCTTTAAGCTTTTTGGAGATTTACCAGTTGATTTTCAAGAAATTGCAGAATGTGAATTTATTGAAGTTCGGTTTGGGCATATGCCAAAATCTTGTGCAAGCAAGTTAAATTCTGTTTATGCCGATGACCATTATATAGAGTTTTTTATAACTTATGAAACGCCTCTTGACTATTGGGGAATGTATTTTGCCCCTAAAAACATAGCACAGAGAATTGATTCGATTTTTGCCTCGCTTCTTTTCGAGCCTATAATTATTCCGTCA
Source organism: Oscillospiraceae bacterium (assembly GCA_036652055.1). Classification (GTDB taxonomy): domain Bacteria; phylum Bacillota; class Clostridia; order Oscillospirales; family Acutalibacteraceae; genus Fimenecus. Next base: position 93,898 of record JAVVWP010000001.1, read on the forward strand.
GCGAGTGGAAGTGCTTTAGATGTAGGTGCAAAAATTGATGAAAGCATAGCAATAATTAACGCTCAATTAGAAAAAGAGCAAGCGGTAGAGGATAGCTTTTTTAAAGAACATTTTGATGTTGCAAATACGATATACTCTTTAGTGTTTCGTGAATTAAAAAAGTTTGAAATAAAGTCAAATTCATTAGAAAATGGAAGTTCTTTTATAATTAATGGTAATTTGAACGATAAAAATATTAACGAAATTACAAAATTAATTGAAAAAGACGCAGGTGCTTTTATAGTACAATTAAAGACATTCAAAGGAAAGTCGGCTTAAAAAAACAATAACTTAAAGAAGGAGATTACAATGGCTATTGAAAGAATGAAGTTGATGAAAATCAGCGGAAATCTTGATAAACTTACAGAGCTTAGTGCAAAGCTTTGCGAATGTGAATGCTTTGAACCCGATTCGGCAAGTAAATTTATCTCCTCATCTATGGGATTTGTTCCATTTGTTGAAGATAATCCGTATGCTGCACAGCTTCAAGAATTAACTGAAATTGCAAAGGCGGCAGAGTTCCCGCTTGATTTGCAATCCTTAGAACGAGAGGCTTCGGTTGATGAGGAAGATTCATCTTATATAAAAATGGTTGAAAAAACGGTAATCGACCTTTATGAAGAACGCAGTTCGCTAATTCATCAAAAAAATATTTGTGAGGCAGGAATTGAAAAGTTCTCACATTTTAAAGGGCTTCAGGTTGACCTTGACCAAATTTCAAACTGCGAATTTTTGCAGGTTAGATTTGGGCATCTTCCTAAAGAGAGCTATGTGAAGATTAATACCACCTTTAAAGACAACCCATATGTTTTATTTTATCCTTGTTCAGAGGATAAAACTGATTATTGGGGGGCGTATTTTGCTCCTCGTGACAGGCTGAACGAAATTGATGGAATATTTGCATTTTTGCTTTTTGAACCATTTGAAATCCCTGGTGCAGCAGGAACGGTTAATGAAGTTTTAGATGAATGCAACAACAGCATAAATATTATTTCATCACAGTTAGGTGAAGTTGAAGATAGGCTAAAGGCATTTTGGGCTTTAGAAAAAGACCATTGCAATTTGATATATACAAATCTTGTTTATGCTAATTCTATTTTTGAACTTCGTTCGTTTGCACTTCATAATGACAAATTCTTTATGTTTACAGGATATGTTCCAACGGTCGATGAACATAAAGTTGTTGAGATAATTGATTCAATAGATGGCATTTCACTCGAATCAACTGACGCTCCCGAGGACGGAAAAACAATAGTTCCAGTAAAGCTTAAAAAGACAATGAAACCTTTTAATTTTCTTGTTGATCCATATAGATTTTATGTCGATATGTATGGAACTCCAGCTTACACTGATATTGATGTTACGGGATTTGTTGCAATAACATACACAATACTCTTTGGTATGATGTTTGGCGATATGGGGCAAGGGTTAGTTCTTGCAATTGCAGGATTTTTGATGTGGAAATTCAAAAAAATGGGGCTTGGTAAAATTCTTGTCCCTTGCGGAATTTCCTCAATGTTTTTTGGCTTTATGTTTGGCAGTGTATTCGGATATGAAGAAATGCTAAATCCAATATACAAAGCAATAGGATGGAGTGGAAAACCTCTGCCTGTTATGGAAAGCGTGAATACTGTTTTGCTTATTGCAATCGGCATTGGCGTTGGGCTTATGGTAATGGCAATGCTTCTCAATATGTATGCGTTAATCAGGCGAAAAAAATTCGGCGAGGCGATATTTAGTCAAAACGGATTTGTTGGTCTTTTAATGTATCTTGCAGGTGCAAATTTTGCGTCTGGCTTTATGGGAGGGCCTGCACCGATTTCAAATGCAGCAAGTGGAATAATTCTTGCGCTCACAGCAGTTTTACTTCTTATAAAAGAAATCCCAATTGGAATTATTGACCATCACGCAGATTGGAAGCCTGAAAGCATTATGGACTTTTTACTCCAAAATGTGTTTGAACTTCTTGAATATATACTTTCATATCTTAGCAATACAGTTTCATTCCTTCGTGTCGGGGCATTCGTGCTTGTCCACGCAGGTATGATGATGGTTGTATTCTCGCTTGCAGGCGAAAGTGAAAATATATTTGTAATAATCCTTGGCAATATTTTAGTCATTTGTCTTGAGGGACTGCTCACAGGTATTCAGGCTTTAAGGCTTGAATATTATGAAATGTTCTCAAGGTTTTATGAGGGCGGCGGCAGAGAGTTTATTCCAGCACGCCTTAAACGAGCAAAAGCAGTATAAATCTATTATTTATAAACATTTGGAGGACAAAAAAATGACAACAATTTTTTACTTATCAATAATTACAGCACCATTTATCCTTTTATTTTCAGCATTCTTAGTCGTAAAAAAGAAAAACGAGGGCAAAACTGTTAAAAAAGCAATGAGAACTAATTTAGCAATGTTTGCAGTTTTAGCAATTCTTATCAGCGTTCTTTCAGTTAATGTATTTGCAGCAGAAAAAGATAATAGCGCTGCTGATAATGGGCAAACAACAACAGTTGCAGCTGAAAATGAAACAAAGCAAGAAGCAAATGCTGGCAATTCAAAGGGAATGGGACTTTTAGCAGCAGGTCTTGTTACAGGTCTTGCAGGCATTGGCGGTGGTATCGCTGTTGCAGCAGGCGCCCCAGCAGCTATCGCAGCAACTGCTGAAAATCCAAAATCATTCGGTAAATCTATTATATTCGTTGCACTTGGTGAATCAATAGCACTTTATGGTGTTGTTATTTCAATTTTGATACTTCAAAAGGTTTAACAAAACCGACTGATTTTTAATTCAATTTGTCGGTTTATAAATTGCAATTTATCAATAAAAAGGGAATTACTATGAAATTTTTTCTTATAAGCGATAATAATGATGCGTTAATGGGAATGCGTCTTGCAGGTATTGAGGGGACTCACGCTAAAACTGTTAAAAAAGCTGAAGAAGCTATTAAAAAGGCAGTTGAAAGCGATGATATTGCAATCCTTTTAATAACAGCAGGAATAGAAAAGCTTTGCCCTGAAACAATAAGCGAATTAAAGCAGGGAAACAAACCTTTGCTTGTTGAAATTCCTGACGGAGAGGGAAATGGCAGAGATAAAAACTCAATCACTAATTATATTCGTGATGCAGTTGGAATTAAGATTTAAAAGAAGAAGGTGACTTAAATGGACGCTCAAGATAATAAAATAGAAGCTTTTTTATCAGCAATTAAAGAGTTGGCATTAGAAGAATGTAAAACTATTGATGATGAAACTGAAAGCATAAGAGCGGCTAGGCTTAAAACGCTTAATAAAGAAGCAAGGCTTCGCAGTAAGGCGTATTTAGAATATGAAATTGCAAGACTTCGTGCAGAGCTTAATTCAAACTTTTCAAAATATGAAGAAAATGATAAGAGAGAACTTACAACGCTTAGAAATACGCTTATGGAAAAAGTCTTTTTCGCTGTATCACAAAGGCTTTGCGAATTCACTAAAACAGATGATTATAAAGCATTGCTAATTAATTCAGCAAAGGAAATAGGCGAGGAATTAAAAGGCGAAGAAGTCGAGCTTTTCATAAGGCAAGAGGATTTACAGTTTAAAGATGAAATTACAGAAGCTTTTAATGGCAAATGTAAAATATCAATAGATGAAAATATAAAAATTGGTGGCATTAATGCAGTTTGCAGTAAAACAAAAATGCAGGCTGAAGATACACTTGACGCACGATTAGAAAATCAAAAAAGTTGGTTCTTAGAAAAATCAGGATTATCAATTTAAGGAAGGTATACTATGAGTGAAAATTTAATTTATGGTATCAACGGTCCTGTTGTTACTATAAAAGGCGAAACTGACCTTAGTATGCTTGAAACAGTATATGTTGGAAACAGCCGTCTTATCGGTGAAGTTATAGGTCTTACAAATGAATATACGACAATTCAGGTTTATGAGGAAACAACTGGTTTAAAGCCAAAAGAGCCTGTTTATAGCACAGGAATGCCAATGAGTGTTACATTAGGGCCTGGTATAATTGGTAATATATTTGACGGAATTGAACGCCCATTGCCTGCAATTGAAAAAGAATTTGGTGCATTTATTGGCAAAGGCTCGCATTTTAATCCGCTAAGTGAAGAAAAAAAATATGATGTAACTATAATTGCAAAAATAGGTGATAAATTAAAGGGCGGAGATATTTATGCTGTTTGCCCTGAAACACCTGTTGCAACACATAAAATGATGCTTTCACCGCTTCAAAGTGGTGAGGTTGTTTGGATAGCTAAAGATGGTGAATATTCAATCAATGATGTTGTTGTAAGGCTTAAAGATGATAATAGCAATGAAATTCCGCTTACACTTTGTCAAAAATGGCCTATCAGAAATCCACGCCCAATTGCAAGCAGACTGCCTGCAAACAAGCCACTAATCACAGGGCAAAGGGTTATTGATACAATATTTCCAATCGCAAAAGGCGGTGCAGCGGCAATCCCAGGGGGATTTGGAACAGGAAAAACAATGACTCAGCATCAATTAGCTAAGTGGTGCGATGCTGATATAATAATTTATGTTGGCTGTGGTGAGCGTGGAAATGAAATGACTCAGGTTTTAACTGAGTTTTCAGAAATCATTGATCCTAAAACAGGAAAGCCACTTCTTGACAGAACAGTTCTTATTGCTAACACTTCAAATATGCCAGTTGCAGCTCGTGAGGCATCAATTTATACGGGAATTACACTCGCTGAATATTATCGTGATATGGGTTACCATACTGCTCTTATGGCGGACTCGACTTCTCGTTGGGCAGAGGCACTTCGTGAAATATCAGGTCGTCTTGAAGAAATGCCTGCTGATGAAGGCTTTCCTGCATATCTTCCGTCACGACTTTCAGAGTTTTATGAGCGTGCAGGGTATACCGAAAACCTAAATGGCAGTGAAGGCTCAATCACTATAATTGGTGCTGTTTCGCCACAAGGCTCTGACTTTTCAGAACCTGTTACGCAAAACACAAAGAGATTTACTCGTTGTTTCTGGGCGCTTGACAAATCGCTTGCTTATGCAAGGCATTACCCAGCAATTAACTGGAATTTATCATACAGTGAATATATTGGCGACCTTTCAAATTGGTATCGTGACAATATTTCACCCGATTTTCTTAAATACAGAGAAGATATTTGCTCAATCCTTTTAGAGGAAAATTCTCTTATGGAAATCGTAAAATTAATTGGTTCAGATGTTTTACCTGATGACCAAAAGCTTGTAATAGAAATTGCAAGAGTAATCAGAGTTGGATTTTTACAGCAAAATGCTTTCCATAAAGACGATACATTTGTCCCTTTGCAAAAGCAATTTATGATGATGAAAGTTATTTTAAGGCTATATAATCGTTCTAAAGAGGTCGTTGAAAGGCAAATTCCAATTTCACGAATTCTTTCAACAGGACTTTTTGAAAAGCTAATTAAAATAAAATATGATGTTCCAAATGATAACATTGGAATGCTTGACGATTATTTAAAAGAAATAGATACCGTGCTTGACGGAATTTTAAGATAGGGGATGAAGCTATGATTATTAAGCATTTAAAGCTTTCTTCAATCAATGGCTCGCTGGTTACACTTGACGGTGTAAAGAATGCGTCATTTGAAGAAATAGCTGAAATTCACTTATCTGACGGTTCAACAAGAATGGGCAGAATAGTAAAAATTGATGGTGAACAGGTTACAATTCAAGTATTTGAAGGCACAAGAGGAGTTTCAATGGCAAATGCCTCAACAACTTTTACAGGAAAGCCAATGGAAATTGCACTTTCACCTGAAATTTTGGGGCGTGTTTTTGATGGGCTTGGAAGACCGATTGATGGGCTTGGAGAAGTTTATCCCGTTGAAAAGCGTGATGTTAACGGTTCGCCGATTAATCCAGTTTCGAGAGAATATCCACGAAATTTCATTCAGACAGGCATTTCATCAATTGATGCTTTAGCAACGCTTATCAGAGGGCAAAAGCTTCCTATATTTTCGGGTTCAGGAATGAAGCATAATGAATTAGCAGTTCAAATTGTCAGACAGTCCTCAATTGCTGATAATGATGATTTTGCAATCGTTTTTGCCGCAATGGGAGTTAAGAATGATGTTGCAAGATATTTCAAAACTTCATTTGAAGAAGCGAGTGCAATGAGCAGAGTTGTTATGCTTTTAAATCTTTCAAACGATCCTATTATTGAAAGAATTATGACACCGAGATGTGCATTAACGATTGCTGAATATTTAGCATTTACACTTCATAAGCACATTTTGGTAATACTTACCGATATGACTTCATATGCCGAGGCACTTCGTGAATTTAGCTCATCAAAGGGCGAAATTCCTGGAAGAAAGGGTTTCCCAGGTTACCTTTATTCTGATCTTGCATCACTTTATGAAAGAGCAGGAATGTTAAAAGGTGTTGAGGGTTCTGTTACGCAAATCCCGATTTTAACAATGCCAAATGATGATATTACGCACCCGATACCTGACCTTACAGGATATATAACAGAGGGGCAAATTGTTCTTGACAGAGGGCTTGACTATAAAGGAATATACCCACCTGTCAGCGTTTTGCCATCACTTTCAAGGCTTATGAAAGATGGCATAGGTGAGGGATATACCCGTGACGACCATTCAGACCTTGCAAATCAGCTTCTTGCAACTTATGCAAAGGTACAAGATGCAAAAGCATTGGCATCTGTTATCGGCGAAGATGAGCTTTCAGCAGATGATAAGCTTTTAATGCATTTTGGTCGTGAATTTGAATTAAAATTCATTAATCAAAGCTTTACAGAAAACAGAACAATTTCGCAGACGCTTGATTTAGGTTGGAGTCTTTTGTCAATGCTACCTCGTGAAATGCTCGACCGTGTTGATGATAAAATGCTCGACAAGCACTATAAAAAAGCTGTGGAATAAAAATCGTTATATAATTTTTTAAAAAGGAGGTTCTCTATGGCTCAGGTTTTCCCAACAAAGGCTAACTTAATGGCAACTCAAAAATCGCTTGACCTTGCAAAATTAGGCTATGAATTAATGGACAGAAAAAGAAATATTCTTGTTCGTGAAATGATGCAGCTTATTGATGAGGCAAAAACCATAGAGGGCGATATAAATTCAGCTTACGAAAAAGCCTATGCCTCTTTAAGAAAAGCCAATATAACCCTTGGAATATGCACTAAGTTTTCAAAAACAACGCCAATTGATGATGGCTTGACACTTGATTTTAAAAGCGTTATGGGCGTTTTAATTCCGACAATAGATTTAAAGCCACAAGTTAGCAGAGTGTATTATGGCTTTAATGAAACAAATTCATATCTTGATGAAGCCTATATCAATTTTAATGAGGCAAAGAGAATGACAGCAAGGCTTTGCGAAACTGAAGCATCAATATACAGGCTTGCAGACGCAGTCAAAAAAACTCAAAAAAGAGCAAATGCACTTAGCAATATTATGATTCCGCAGTTTAAAGGCACAATCAAATATATTGCAGAGGCTTTAGATGAAAAAGAGCGTGAGGATTTCACACGATTAAAGGTTGTTAAAAAGCAAAAAGAAAATCAGTGAGGTTCAATATCTTCTATTCCATCTGCTATTTGTTTAAAAATTGGGGCGCAGTCAGTTCCGCCACCTATTCCGTCCTCTTTCATTACAACTATTACATATTCAGGATTTTGATATGGAAAATATCCGCAAAACCACGAGCGGTTTATCTCTATACCATTTTCGTTATAAGAACCACTTTGTGCCGTTGCAGTTTTACCTGCGGCGGTGCATTTTTTATTTTCTGCCTTTGAGCCACTTCCAAATTCGACTGTGTAACGCAAAAATTCATTTAAAAGCTTTGCAGTTTCGCTTGACATCACCCGCCTATCGGTTGGCAGTTCAGCTTTTTGGAGTTCTTCTTTATCTTTATCAATTATCGCACGCATAAGGCTTGGTGAGCGATACACACCATCATTCGCTATTGCGGCATAAACCGCTGCCATTTGTAGGGGAGAAGATAGCAAATCACCTTGCCCAAATCCGAGATTAGATAGCTGTGAGTTTGAATTAACGCTGTCACTTGTTGGCATTTTTCCACCTGAGGCATAAAAATCATCGGCAAGCTCAATTTGTGAGCCAAGCCCTAAATTGGCTCCCATTTCACATATTGCTTTTGCACCTGTTTGAAGTGCCAAATTAACAAAATAAGGATTGCAGGACTCGCCCATAGCGGATTTTAAAGAAAGAGTGCCGTGTCCATCTTTTTTATGACAGTTAAAATAATTGCTGTCTACTGTTATTTTTCCTTCACAGCAATATGAAAAATCAGGGGTAATTCCTTTTTCGAGGGCGGCTGCGGCTACGATAACTTTGAATACCGAGCCAACTGCAAATGGCGTGATTGCACGATTTATAAAGGGAGAATTAATATCATTAAGACTTTTTTTTACATCATTTTGATTAAAAGTCGGGGTGCTTACCATTGCACGAATTTCAGAGGTTTTAGCATCAAGAACAACGATTGCACCTTTATCAAGACCTTTTTCTAATGCTGCATTTTGAGAAATTTCTTGAATGCTTTTAGAAAGAGTTAAAGATATTCCCATAGGGGAGTTATAATTATGGCTTTTTATTTTTATTGGCTCGCCCTCTAAAATTCTGCCTTTAGCATCAACAAAGCAGTTTGCCGTAAGCTTTCCGTTTGCACTCTCGAGCAGTGAGTTATAGCATCTTTCAAGCCCGATAACGCCCTTGTTATCACTGTCTAAATATCCAATAAGATGAGGTGCAAGCCCACAATCGCTATAACGCTTTATTATGCTTGAAACCTTAACATCGTCTTTATTCACCATTATTTTAGACTCTGCAATTGCTATTTGATTTTTTGATATTGTATCAATAACCAAAGGCTTATCAGCATCATTTATAATTTCATCAATAAGATTTAAAGAATTAAAAGTCGGCTTTATTGCCGCAACAAGCTGTTTTTCATTGTTGACCAAAGGGTTTAAATCTTTATCATAGATATAACCCCTTGTTTTTCCCATTTCAACGGATTTTGTGTTAGCACCTGCCGATACAGTTAAATATGTTCCCTCGGATAAAATTCCAATTCTGACAGCAAGAACTCCTAAAAAAAGGGTGAGCATAAAAAATAAAACTACAACTCTTTTATTCATAACCTCCATTTAAGCAAACTCACCGCCTTTTAAAAAATGAGCGTAAAAAAACACCCTCGTTCTATTATTGAACAAAGGTGCTAAAATTATAAAAATATTTTCAAATTAAATTAAAATCAAGCCATAACCATTTCCAGTTTTATTCCCTTTTAAAATATAGTCTTTTGCACGCTTTTCAAGGTCAGTATTAACGGGAAAATCTTTAACCTGTGCTAAGTCATATGTATTTTTACCCCATAGCCTTTTAACAATTTCAGTGTTTGTAAAACTTTCGCTATAAACAGTATCAAAAAGCTTTGAAAAAAGAATTATATTAGAACTCTCACTCATAAATTCTTTATTCTTAGGATCTAAAAGCCACGAATTACAAATAAATCCCTTGAAATCATATTTAGGATAATACTTTTTAAAAAAGACTTTTGCATCAGAAATAGACTTCTCACAATCATTTAAAATTAGCTTTCCGTCTTCTGGAATATGAATGCTTAAAACAGGCTCTCTATTTTTGATTGGAGCTTTTTTAACATCGTTTCGATTAACACCGCATATTAAATAATTTGTTTTTTCAAATTGAAATTGCAATCTGCCAATTCTGAAAAGATTTAAAAAAAGAGTATGTCGTAGCCAATTAAATTCTAAAAGACCATCAATGTTTTCTTCTCTTTTTGCAGTATTCACCCAAATCGCAATATCAGACATAGAACTCAAAAAAATCTCATCGGGGATTTCTCTTTTTTTATATTCAAAATAAGCTCTTTCTAAAAGTATCAAGCTAACTGCTAATGATAAAACTGCACCATTCGCTCTGTTTAAGAAAATAGCATTAGAAATTTTTGTAGAGTTTTTTAAAGTTGTTTTATTTGCAATCTTTAAAAGCTTTTGGGGTTCGCTTTCTAAAAGAGAAATAGCCTTATTATAGCCCTCACTCTGTAAAGCTATTTTACTTGACAGCGTTTTAATAAACTCAATATCCATATTAGTTTGATTGCTTTCTAAGAATTGTACCAGCCGGAAAAGCCCTATCTGACTTGATTTTAACGATTTGCATAGCGTGAGGAGCATTTTCAATAGCTTCATCTTTTTCATTAAGCAAACCGCACACTGTAAAGCTAACAGGCTTTACACACTTCTCAAGTGCTTCTAATTCATCGCCAACAGAAAACTTATTTCTTTGCTCGCAAATTATAAATCCATTATGACATTCTTTAACGATTGCCATAACATCCCACTCTCTGCGATAGCCACCCTCATATGAAACCTCGGCATTTTGATTTGGAGCGTCAAAATAAAACCCTGTGCAGTATTCTCGGTAGCTGACTTTTTTTGTTTCATCAATCATCCACTTTTGGGGGACATAATCATCTGATGGATTTTTCAAATATCCGTCTATTGCCGAACGATAAGCATTCGTAATAACAGAAGTATAGTAGGCGGATTTTGCCCTGCCCTCTATTTTAAAGCTGTCAATCCCTGCTTTAACCATTTCAGGAATATGTTCAATCATACACATATCTCTTGAGTTAAGGATATATGTACCTTCGCTGCTGTCTTGTATTGGGAAATATTGACCTTCACGATTTTTCTCCATTAAAGCATATTCCCATCGGCAAGGCTGAGCGCATTCGCCACGATTAGCATCACGGTTAGTGAGATAATGCGACAAAAGACATCTGCCCGAAAAAGAAACGCACATAGCACCGTGAACAAAGCATTCTATTTCAAGCTCTTTAGGAGTTTTTATTCTAATTTCTGCAATATCATTCATTGAAAGCTCACGGGCAGTAACAATTCTTTCTGCACCTAAATTATAAAATTCTGTTGCCGATACAAAATTCACAATACCTGCCTGCGTTGAAATATGAATAGGGATATTTGGTGCATATTTTTTGCAAAGTGAGAGAACTCCAAAATCCGCAACAATAAAAGCATCTATATTACAGTCGGCAAACTGCTCAAGGTATGGGGGAAGGGCTTTTATTTCAGCGTTAAGTGGAATAGTATTAAGAGTTAAATAAACTTTTACATTCTTTTTATGTGCAGCTATTACAGCACTTTTCAAGGCATCAATTGAAAAATTTTGAGGTGCTGCCCGCATTGAAAATGCAGTTGAACCTAAATAGATTGCATCAGCACCAAAGCTTAAAGAAGCGTTAAATCTTTCAATATCGCCAGCAGGGCTTAAAAGCTCTGGTTTTTTTATCATAAGTCAGACCTTTCACTGTGCTTTATTTTTTGAAGCATTATTAGCTTTTAAAGCATCAATACCATTTTTTTGATGCTCGGCGTCATTGCGTGCAAGATATAGCTTTTTATCATTATCGTGTAAGAAGAAATAAAAATCTGTCTTTTCTGGGAATAGGGCGGATTTAATTGCATCATTACCAGGGTTACAAATAGCGCCTATCGGAAGCCCTTCGCATTTTTTCGTGCTATATTTTGAAGTTAAAACTGCAAGTTCAGTTGAGCTTGTAACTCTTTTTGAAATATAGGTGTTTATATATGCAGTGGTAGCGTCACATTGAAGTGTAGGGTAAAGCCCAGATTTATTAAGCCTGTTGTGAAGAACAGAAGAAACCTTTGGCATTTGTGCAGCGCCGTATGCCTCTTTTTCAACAATAGATGCAAGGCGAACGACATCATCAATGCTCATATTCATTTTTCTTGCTTGAGCATCATATTCAGTAGTCCATTTTTCCTTAAAGTTATCAAGAAATTTCTTAATAACGCTTGTTGCGGTTTCACCGACATAGAAATCATAAGTGTCAGGATAGAGATAACCCTCAACATATAGGTATCTTTCATTTTTATTTCCAATAGCTTTTATAAATTCATAATCTGCTGAAAAATCAATATCACGAAGTGTGGTATAAAATTGTTGAGCAGTACAAACTTCATATTTTTCAAGCTTTGCTGCAATTTGGTCAACACAGTAACCTTCAGGGAATGAAAGAGTAACCGTTTCGCCAGTAATTTGGGCGCTTTTAAATCTTGTCAGCATTTTTTCAAAGCCCAATCCTGTTTCAGGGGTAATAGTATAAATTCCTGCTAAATACTTATCGTCGCTATAACCCATAATAGATGAAACTAAACCACAAAAATACTTGTGACTAATAAGCTTGTTATCTTTTAGAATATTTAAAATATCTTTTGTTTTAGCGTCATTAGGAATGGTGATTGAAATAGGGTCACCAGCTTTGCGATTTATAGCCAAAATATCGTTGGCACAGCTAATTGTATATGTCGAAATCAGAATTGCAAAAACAATACAGGCTAAAACTAAAACCCAAGCCATCTTATTTTGCCTAAAAAACTTTTCAATCGACTTAACATCAAATTTTTCAGGATTTTCACGAATAATAGTAGCGTTTGAGTGTTGAGATTGCATAGGCTCAGAAAGTTGCCAATCAGGTCGCCTGATTATTCTTCTTTGAGGCTGATTAGCTGAAGGCTCAGCAGTCTTTTTATTAAAAGAAAGTTTAGACCTTTTCTCTGCCAAAGCGTTTTCTGTTCTTTTAGGTGAAAAGAATACCGGTGACGGCTTTTCAGGTACTTTTGGGTGATTGCTATTAGAAGCCATGCCTACCTTGTCGAGATTAACTTTAAAGTCAGATTTTTTCTTTTGATTTTCTGCAACTAAAGAATGCAAATCTTCTTTAGCCTTTTTTCCTTTTATATCTTCTTCATCTTTGGAATAGGCGTTGAGCAGGTCTAAATAAGCGTTATCGCTATCAAAACCAGACTTTTTTTCATCACTCATTTAAAAATCCTCCTCACTAATATTTAAAGTTTTAGTTTGTGTTACTATTTTATCTAACCGCTTATCATATTTTCCATTTGGAATTTCATCTATCAAACAAAAGTCATAAGAAATTCCAACAGTTTGTCCATTAAATTTTGATAAAAACCTATCATAATAACCCTTGCCATACCCTAAGCGGTATCCTCTTTTATCATAAACAAGGGCAGGCACAATACAAAGACCACTGCTAAAATCCAAAAGCTTTTTACATAAATATGTTTTTGGCTCTAACACACCAAAGCTACCACTTTCAAGCTGTGAAAGACTTTTTAAAATATAAAAGTCCATATTGCGAGTTCCCTCAATGCAGCGTGGCACGGCAACAGTTTTTCCCATTTTCAGCGAATGATTAATTATTTCAATAGTATCAACTTCAATTTCAGTAGACACATAAGTTAAAATAACATTTGCATTTTTAAACAAGGGCAGATTAAAAAGGTTTTCAGAAATTTTAAGGTCTATAATTTCCTTTTCGCTCTCATTCATATTGCGGCGTTCATTCTTAAATTTTTCTCTTAAGGCTTTTTTATAAGGTCTTATATCAATATTATTTATCATAGGCTTCCTATTGAATTCTTAATTTTTTCGGCTTTTTCTTTACCTACAAGATTTTCTGCGATTTTTAGGGCAAATTCTTCTGCAACGCCCATTCCTCTTGCTGTAATAATATTACCATCTTGGCAGATATATTCATCAGACAGCGTAGCACCGATAAGCTCTTTTTCAAAGCCAGGAAAGCAAGTGGCGGTTTTTCCATTTAATATATTTTTATGCCCTAAAATTGATGGGGCAGCACAAATGGCACATATAAGGATATTATTTTCATTGGCATAGTCTATAAATTCATTAACAACCTTGCTTTTTTCAAGATTTAATGTTCCGGGCATTCCGCCTGGCAAAATAATAGCAGCAACATCACTTATTGATATTTCACTGTCAGAAGCATCGCATACAGTAGTAATCTTGTGAGAACCCTGAATAAATCTATCGCCAATTCCGACAGTTAAAACAGGAAGTTCACAGCGTCTTAAAATATCAACAGGCATAAGTGCTTCAACTTCTTCAAAACCGTTTGCTAAAAACACATATATCATAATGATGCTCCTTTAAGTTTATTATGCAAGGGTTAGCCCCATATATATATTTGAAAAATCTTTATTAAAAGGTTTTAGTGGTTTTATCATTCCTACACGCTCAATTTTGCAGTTATATGAAAAATCAGCAGGAACACTAATGCGAAAATCACAGCTTTTAAAATTTTTTAATAAATATCTTTTTGCATTTTCAATTGAATTACTATTATTTAATATCAATACAGAATTGATTATACCATCTTTTTTCTGAATTGTCATAAAATTAACAGAATTTTTATAATTTATTCCCTGATATTTTTTTGAGAGTTCTATTGCATCATTATTCCAGCGAACAAAATTACACTTTTCATTTATATTAAGACTTTCAAGTTCATTGTAATTAAGAATAATATCTTTTTTAAAAAATCCATCTTTAAATCCATTTTTTGAATAGTAATCAAAAAGATTATCAGACGCAGGTGCTAAAAACTGAAAATCATAATTTCTTTTTTTGCAAAGCTCCTCGCTAAAGCTTAAAAGTTCAGACATTATCCCTTTTTTTCGATAATCACTTAGGGTAGCGGCAGCATAAATATAAGCTGATTTATATTCTTTTTCATCAATAATAAGGGCAGCGTCAATCAAATAAAATGCCGAAACAATTTCACCCTCACATTTAGCAACAACTGTGTTGCAGGGCAAAAAGCAGGTGTCAAAAAACATATTAATTGTAAAATCATCATCAAAAAAGCAAGCTTGCCAAAGATTTTTTAGCTGTGGAATATCCATTTTTGTTGCAAGTGAAATTTCCATTTTATTGCCTTTCATTCGTTAATATAAAGCGTAGCACGGTGAAAGCTTATGCAATTAATTCTTTAAAACTGCCTTATATTTAGGAAGAAGAATAGCAGGATTATAAGAAAGCTTTGCCCTTCTAAGCCCCTCACTGCCAGTATCCTCCTCACGATTTATATAGTCATATGATGAAAGCTCGTTTTTTGCAAACTCCTGATTAATAGCAGGGTAAGCACCTCTAACATCACCAAAAGCCTTTTCAATGTGAGTGCAAAACACCTTTTTGCTGATTTCTTCGCCCATAGTGAAAGCCACAACCTCGCCATCAACTTTTAAAAGCCCACCTTTAAAATCAAGCTCAAAGAATTTTTCAAAAGCAGCCCTTATTGCAATTTGCTCATTATCGATTTCTTCAGGATTTTTATATCTATTTTGGTTTGCCCATTTTTCATTCATTTTAAAGCATTCATCAATATTTTCGTGTGATATTGTTTCATATTTCCAATCAAAATTATTTTTCAAAAAGGTGATATGATTGCGTTTAGAGTGATATTTTCGCCCCTCTAATTTGCTTAAATCCGATGAAGAATAAATATAATCAAAATAATCACGCATTTCTTCAAAATAGAATTTTTCGGGCATTAGCTTTTCAAGCTCACGAACTTTTGAAGGAGTAAGACAATACATAATCAGCTTTTCACCTTGTGATTTTGAAAATTCAACAAGCTCATTTATAGCCCCCAATTTGTCGCCATCGCCACAAGGGTAAAGAAAGCTTGGATTTTTGCCACCATCTCTTGCTAAAAACATACCATTATAATTTGCTATCGTATTTTCATAAATGGTTGACCACATATAAAGATTTCCAAAGCAGTATTCGCACGCCATATCGCCTGATTTACGCATAATCTCCGAAGTCCAAGCTTTATCAGCTATTGTCGGAGCCTTAAAATTTAACACAAAATTACCTCTTAAATATTTAGATTGATTTTAATACTTCTTCATATATTTTATCATTTATTGTTTCAATAGAAAGTGGGCTTTCACCGTCAGAACATTCAATAACAGTCCAGTTAAGTTTATCGGCTGCAAACATAGCGGCTTCGTGACATTTAATAAGATAGTCAACATTAGCCTCGTGAACATCTTTTTTAACTTCATCACCGTTATATCGAATTGACATAAGCTTTTGGGATATTTCAACAGGCATATCAAGAAAAATAACAGCGTTAGGTTTTGGAATTCCCATTTTGTTATATTCATAATCTTCAAGCCAAGTTAAATATTCGCCCCACTTTGATTTATCAAGCTTCACGGTTTGGTGAACAGCGTTAGAGGTAACATATCGGTCGGCTAAAATAAGCGTTCCTAAAAGGTAGTCATTTTTCCAGTGCCTTTGAAAAGAAGCGTATCGGTCAACTGCATAAAATGACGAGGCTGCATAGATATTAACACAAGACGGGTCGCTTCCAAATTCGCCATTTAGATACATTTTAACAAGGGTGCTAGATTTATCATCATAATCAGGCAATTTAATTTGCTTTACATCTATATTATTGTCATTAAGACGCTTTTTTAAAAGCTCAACTTGAGTGGATTTTCCACTTCCGTCAAGTCCTTCAATAACTATTAGTCTGCCATTCATATAACTATCACCCTATTTTACATAATATTTATTATTATAACAAAATATGCCAATATATACAATGTAAAAATTACAAATATAGTTAATATATAAATTGAAAAAAATGGTGATTTATGTTAAACTTAGTATAAAATATTGAAAGGGATAGAAATAATGGATTTAACCGATTTTAACAGTAGCGGTGCATTTATCATAGGGCTTTCAGATTGTGGCGAAAAAATCACTGGGGCGGGAGGCAGAGTTTCCACTCAAGAGGGGACGGTTCTGTCTATTTTTGCTAAAAGTCAAGACGATGAAAAAAATGCAAAGCTTATAGATAAGGTTACTCGTTCAGGGCATAATTCTGTCGTTGAACACACTTATTATAACCTTGCTTTTCAAAATGTTTCGACAGTTTGTGAACAATTTATTATTGAATTCAGATTAGCGTCATTCACTGTAAAATCACGCCGTTATGTGAATTTCAGTGATGCAGGATTTTATATTCCAAATTTTGATAACGAAGATATGAAAAAATCATATGAAAAACATATGAGTAGTCTTTTTTCTCTATATACAGAATTTTGCGAAAATGGCATTGCTAAGGAAGATGCTCGTTTCCTTTTGCCATATTGTCTTTTCAGCAATTTCTTTTGCAGTATAAATGGCAGAGAATTTTTGCACCTTTTAAAAGCGATGATTTTTGGCAGAGGCTCGAAATTTCCTGAAATCAAAGCTTTAGGTTTAGAATTATTAGAACAGGCTAAAACAATGACACCAGGGATTATGACGGATTTTGAAAAGAGAAATGAGTTTTCAAATCACGATAACCCTGACTTTAGTTTTTTAAATCTTCCAAAAAGAAAAGAAAATGGTGAAAAAGTCGAGCTTTTATCATATACAAAAGATGCGGCTAAAATTGTTTGTAGGAGTGCGCTTGTTTCATATTCAAATATTGCAAGTGATGATATAGAAAAAATAATAGAAGACAAAGAAAATACCTCGAAAATCATTGCTGAAATTATGTCGTGTGAAAGACCTCGACCGCTTGAGGCTGCGAGCTTTACCTTCAGATACAATAAGGTTTCGCTTTCAGGAATTACTCACTTTGCAAGGCATAGAATGCAGTCACTTGATGTTCCACAGCTTACAAAAACTGACCGTGAAAGTTATATAATACCACCGTCACTTTCAGACAAACCAGAGCTTTTAGAAAAATATAAGAATGCTTTTAAAAATAATGCAAAAGAATATAAGCGTCTTAAAGCATTAGGAATTTCAGAAGAAGACCTTGTATATTATCAGCTTAGCGGAAACACTCTTGATATTGTTTCAACAATGAATGCGAGAGAGTTAATATTATTTTTAAGGCTTAGAACTTGTACAAGAGCGCAGTGGGAAGTTCGAGAATATGCTATTGATGCACTGCAAATGCTTAGAAAAGTTGAACCGCAGATATTTAAATTTTATGGCCCAAGCTGTTATATTGACAGATGTCCCGAAGGGAAATTTAGCTGTGGCAGAATGGCAGAAATGAAAGAATTTTTTAGTAAATAAAAAAAGGAAACAGGGTAAATTAATACTCTGTTTCGTTTTTTGAAATTATTAAATTGTGTTTTGTTGTTATTCGATTGTTGCTTTTTGTTGTTTTGAGATATAAATTATTTTTGGGAAACAGGTTGCTTTTTGCATTTCAAAACGGCTTTTTTTAAAAATGCACTACTGAGTAGAATACCCTCAAGACAAATTGCAATGCAAAGTGCAGAGCAAATCGGTTTAATCCAAAAAAATGCTAAATTAGTTGAACAAATTAAAAGTGAAATAACTATTTGGCTAATTTTTCGAAATACTTTAATCTCTTCGGCTGAAAGTTCCCTTTCTGCTGTATCAACAGGAGAAAGAAGAAAAATCACTATTGCAAAAGCATTTGAAATAATTAGCAATGGTATAGGCGTTGTGCCTTTTAACATTCCTAAAATAAAAATGCTTAGAGAAATCGATATTAATGATAAAAACTGGCATCTCGTTTCGGTTTTAGCGTGGTATCCTCCGGCGAATTGCCTTATTACAAAGAAACTCATAAAGAAGATAAAGCTGCCCAATAAAACGCCAAATATTGCACCTAATATCGTAGCTGATAATAAAAACACAAGTGCTGTGAGAAAAAAGAAAAGACCATATTGATATAAATCTTTTTCGTCTTTTTCGATGCTACCGCCTTTAATAAGCCAATCAGCTATTTTTGCTGCAATGTTAGTAATCATTTTTTGATTTTGCTGAATTTGTCAAGTCCCATTGGTTTTTTAGGCTGATAAATAAACACACAGCTTGCTGAGTTTGCACTTGCCTTTAATGCTGCACTTGTAACTGATGCTACTGCCTTTTGACAGCTTGATTTCAATGTTTTTTTCATAATTCACATTACCTCCATCTTTTTCACAAAGAGTATGTCCTCATTGCGTACTTACATTATAACTGTGCGTATTAAGCACATCAAGTGTTTTTACATAAGTATATCAAAAAATATACATAAGAGCTTCTTTTGAAACTTAAAAAGCAAATTACCTTTTTAGTTACAAATTGTAACATTTTGCAGATTTATTGAAAAGGGGATTAAATTTGAAAATTAATTATAACCAAGTGGGGCAAAGAATTTCTTTAAGGCGTCGAGCAATGGGTATGACGCAATGTAAGCTTTCAGAAAAAATTTCAGTAACAAATAATCATATTTCTAATATCGAAAATGGCCATACAATACCAAGCCTTGATGTGTTCATAAAAATATGCGAAGCTTTGGATGTTTCGCCTGATTATTTCCTTTTAGGTGCTATTAAAAGACGACCAAACAAAAATGTTATAGATAAGCTTTCACTCTGCACTAATGACAGTATAAAAATAATTTCTGACATTATAGATGTTATATTAGCGTCACAAAAGGCAGGTAATTGTATATCTTTTGACGATATGTTAAAATAAGTATGCAACAAAATCAAATAATTTATAATATTGGGGAGAAATAGATTGAACATAGCGATTTGTGACGACAAAATAGAATGTATCAGAGATTTAAGCGACCATATTGATTTTTATTTTACAGACAAAAGGCTTCAATACAATGAATATGATTTTACAAGCGGAGAAGAATTTTTAAAATCAGATATAATTTTTGATATTGTATTTTTAGATATAGAGCTTGGCGACATAAATGGGCTTGAAGTTGGAAAGGTCCTAAAACGAAAAAGCAAACATACTGTTTTTATAGTTGTAACTGCTTATAGCCATTATCTTGATGATGCGATGAATTTGCAGGTGCTTAGATTTCTTGATAAGCCTGTTGAGGCATTAAGGCTTTATAGTGGAATTGATAAAGCGATTGAACTTATAAATGCTAATACCATAGACCTTTATTTAAAAGGTAACGATAAATGCCAAAAAATTTGTTATGATGATATAATCTTTTTAGAGGCAGAACTCCGAAAAACTAAAATCGTTACAACTAACGGAGAGTTTCATACTCCTGAAAGCCTTTCTTCTTGGGAAAATAAATTATCAGCAACCTTGTTTGCATCACCGCACAACAGCTTTATAGTAAATATGGATAAGATAGTCGAATACACAAGGAACTATATGGTGCTTGACGGCGGAAAAAAATATACAATTTCAATTGCACCAAAAAAGCAATGTGAGTTTAAAAAAAGGCTTGCACGGTTTATGGAAAGCAGGAGATAAAATGCTTTTAGTTATATTTAATGTTGTTGTTTTTACCGTTGAAATGCTAACGATGCTTTTATATTGTCGAAATATTTTTGACTATCGCACCGATAAAACATCAGCAACGCTGCTGGCTGTTGCTGGGTATTTTTGCCTTTTTATAATTAATTTTATGTTCGAAGGCAATCCACAGCTTAATGTTTTGTGCTTAACCATTATAAATTCATTAATAATATTTTTAGGATTTAATTGCAAATACAGAGCTGCGGCGTTTCACTCAATAGTTTTAATAGCAGTAATGATATCAACAGAAATGCTGTCGATACTTTTTATTTCGAGCGTTTTAAAGCTTAGCATTTCCCATTATAATGATAATACCGCAACCTATTTGATTGATGGAATAATTGGCAAAACCCTTTATTTTGTTGTATGTAGAATGATTTTTATGTTTTCTCCAAAAGAAAAGAACAATAAAATTTCTGGCAAATCGTGGTATTTGCTAATAATGCCAGCAACAGCAATTTGTATGCTTTTAGTGCTTAGAATATTTGCTGATTTCTACGATTTATCACAAAGCTTTGCACTTTTATTTGCATTGGCGGGTGTGCTTTTAATGGCATGCACTATAATAGTTTATTTTGCTTATGAAAAAATTCAGGTGGATAGCCAAAAAATCCTTGACCTTGAGGTTGAAAAGAAAAAAGAGGAAACAGATAAAACATATTTTGAAGTTTTAGATAATCAGGTGTCAGAACTTAAAATTTTAGTCCACGACATAAAAAATCATCTTGTAACGATAAAGAGCATTTCAGACGATAAGGCGGTTTCTGATTATATTGATTCGATATATGAGGGATTGCAAAAATATTCAAAAATCGGGCAGTCAGGCAACAAAATTCTTGACTTAGTTATAAGCAAATATTCATCATTATGTGCTATCAACGATATAAGCTTTAATACTAATGTTCACAGCTCAAATTTAAGCTTTATGGAGGATAGCGATGCGTCGGCAATGCTTAACAATTTACTCGATAATGCGTTTGAAGCGGCTAAGAAATCTAAAGAAAGAACTATTGAACTTTCAGTTTATAATAAAACACCATTTTGTATGTTGGTGGTTATAAACAGTAGCGACAATCCTCCAATTCAGAAAAGCCAGAATTTAATCACGAGTAAAGATGAAAACAGCTTCCACGGATATGGAACAAAAAGCATTCAAAAAGTTGCTTCTAAATATGATGGCGATTTTTCATGGCATTATGATGAAACAGAAAAAATGTTTTATGCAACAATTATGTTGCCAATTAACGAGAAAAAAGTAAAAACCACTTTGACCTCAGAACACAAAACAAATTCAGAATAAAACAAAAAAGGCAAAATAAAAAAGCTGTGATTGGCGGAAAAACCGCTGTAATCATAGCTTTTTGAATTTATAAAGCATTATTAAAATTGTTGTTGACTTTTTAAAAACTAAGTGTTACAATATCCTTTACATTAAAGATAAAGGCAAATGTGCAACTTTTCACATATACAATATATCATAAAAGTTGCCACTTGTCAACAGAATTTTAAAAAATATTTAGGGGGTAACTATTTTGTCATTTGAATTAATGTCTTTTCAAAACAACAAGTTAATACAAAAGCAAATGGTTAATGAAATTTTGCAGTGCAATGAGGTTACTGAAAATTATGGGCTTGCTTTAAGCGAAAGTCAGGCGATTGACCTTCTGAATACCCGAATAATGGCATTAAAAGGTAGTGGGCGAGTTGAGCTTTCTAACGGAATTGTTGATAAAATTATTAGGAAATTCTGCGCCTCTCCTTACATAACATCACAAAATTATACTGAAATTATAAATTCGCTTGTAGAAATGTTTTATTATTATAAAAATGAAACTATGGAGCTTATTGGCGATGATGACCTAATAAATTTTATGTCTGAGGCGTTTAATAATGTTTGCAAAGGCTCTTTAGAATTGCTTTCTGACAGAGAGCTTTATAATCTGTCACGAAATTTACGCTTTGGATTTGCCGCAGATTATGTAGAACCAATTGATGATGACGACGATGACGAGGAGGAAGAATAATTGAATGAACTAAAAAAAGAGAGCCTTATAAAAAGATGTGACTTAGATGAAAAGTCATATTTTCCTTCGCTCATTGAAAATGCAAATAAAGTTGGGCAAATGGGTGACGAAGAAATAGAAAGACTGCAATTTAATTGTTTTACCCTGCTATCTGAAATAATTGAAAGATATACAAAAGGCGAAAGTGGCTCAGTGCCTACTGAGGTTGCAGAAAGTATTATGCAGTCAAACCTTTATTCGATTGGGGTTTATTTAAAATCTTATGACTGCCCAGACGATGCAATAAAAGCTTTAAAAGAAAAAAGCATTCAAGGCATTTTTGATGAAGGGCAAAAAGCAATTCAGCTTAAAATTAAAGTTGCAAGGCATTTATATCATATGGTTTTAAAAAATATGATAAGCACTAAAAACCTTGCATATACGGCTACAATTTCTAAAGAGATAAATAAATTTTTCAAAAAATATGATGGAAAATTCGGTGCAAGCGAAACGCATATAATAGCCGATTACCCTGTTTGTAATGAGATAGAAAATCTTGAAGGAATTGAATTTATTGAAAAATATTTAGAAGCTGTTTATTATGAAAATTTGTTCTGTGAGTTCTTTTTTGAAAATTCTATTTGCTATTTGTTGATTGGTTATGATGAAAAATATGAGGATTTAATATTCAATATTTTTGAGCTTGTTTTGACCAATGCAATAGGCTGCGTTCTTTGCGGTGCTGATATTAGAAAGCTTAATATTTCAAACAGCCAAATTGAAAACATATATATGAAGCTTTTTGAAAAATCTAAAACTGAAATAAATAAAACAGTAATGACTGCATATCAAACAATTGTTGATGAATTTAATATTACAAATCAAAGTCTTAAAGAATATATCAAAAAGGCTATGCCGAGTGTTATATCAAATATTGAAAATGGAGTTAAAACTGACAATTTACAAAGTGTGTTTGTACGCTCAAAATGGATTGACAGTGAAGAAAAATCCACTTTTTCGATAGGCGAAAAAATGATAGACAGTGAATATCGAGAGCTGATTAATGAGATTGATGCCTGCGAAGAAATTGGTGATAAAATTGCCATTATTCAAAGTGAAATAAAGTCGCTTGCCGATTTAGAGGACTTGCTTTTTGATGCACAGCTTACAGAAAATGATATTAGCCTTATTTTGGCACAGCTTGATGTTATTGAAATTGCAGTGCTTGCAAAGCGAAATTTATATAACGAACAAACCCTTAGCGATGATTTGAATGAAAAAGAAACAAAGCTTTTAAATTGCCTTAAAAAACACATTAATTCTTTGTCAAAAGATGAACAAAAACTAATGCGTGATGCTATGAATTCTTTGATTATAAATGAATGATAATTATTATTTACATTTGAAAAACAAAATGGTATTATAAGGTTATCAAACATTTGTGGGGGAATTTCTTATGCGGCTTCTTAATAATTTTAATGAATTTGTTTCAAATACATTTGCCGGAACTTCAAATAATTACATATTAAAGTGGGAAAATCCGCAGGTTGTAACAGGTAGAATATATTACAAAATCTGCGAATATGGCGAGTTTAACTATAAATTTTTATTTTCAAATACTGTTGACAGCACCTTTGATGATGGAAAAGTTGCATACGCAAACTTAAAGGGCGGAAAATGGAAAATTCTCTCGGCTAATGTCGGCGATGGCGGAAAAAATCCTAAAAAATTTAATGAGGCTAAGCTTATACCTCTTAATTTCTGTGAAGAAAGTCAAAGAGAAGTTTTAGAGGGCGAAATGTTCTGGAGCGATGAAATTCGGCTTAATATTCCAAAAGGGCATTATTTAGTTTTTGAATGGACAGTTGAGGGGAATGATATTCCATACACTCCTGATAAAATTACTCCGTCATTTATTAAAGATGGCGATAAATTCAAAAAGTCAGAAGAATTTCCACAGCCACATTTAGTTGCTTGCAATCGAAATACAGAAAAGCGGATTGCGTTTTTGGGTGACTCTATAACTCAGGGGCTTGGAACTCGTTATGGGAAATATGAATTTTGGGTTTCAGAAATTGGTAAAAGGCTTAAAAATGATGTCAGTGTTTGGAATTTGGGGCTTGGATATGGCAGAGCTTCTGATGCTGCAAGCGATGGAGCATGGCTGAAAAAGGCAAAAGAAATGGATCTTGTTTCAGTCTGTTTTGGCGTTAATGACATATTGCAGGGGCGAAATGAAAAAGAAATTTGCGACGATTTACTAAGCATAGCAAATAATCTAAAAGACTGTGGCTGTGAGGTCGGGCTTTTCACTGTGCCTGCATTCGATTGGAGTGGTGAAAACGAAAAAACTTGGCGAGCAGTTAATAAATATATTAACGAAGAACTTAGCACGATTGTTGATTATGTGTTTGATACCGTTAAAATCTGGGGCAAAAAACCACCAAACGATAACAAATCAAAATATGGTCCGCATCCAAACGGAAAAGGCGGATTAGCACTTGCTAAGGCGTTTGTTGATGAAATAGACATAAAGCGTTTTAAATAATGAGGGGGAAGCAAAATGAATTTTATTTTGATAGCAATGATTATAATAATGGTTGAATTTATTCTTCTTGAGGGTAGCGTGTTCTTGTTATTTTTAAAGTATTTAAAAGAAAACAAAAAAGAAAAAACTGATGAAAAAAGAAAGCATATTTTGCAATTAGCCATAATTTTAATTACAATTTTAATAGCATTCATTGTGTCAGAAATAGTCCTTGCGATTATGTATAGGTGGATATAATTTATATTGCAGTTCTCTTAATAATTTATTAAACATATTCCTTAATCCTTAAGCTTTAGTTTTAAACGGCTAATGTTGGATTTTTGGAATATGTTTTTTTAAATCATATAATTATAATAACTTTTAATTAATTATGGCAACCACAACGCCAAACCACATAACACTTGCCAATTTCGTGTAGGGGCGAGCATTGTGTTCGCCCGAATAACTGTGAATTTAATTTATGCGTAAAAAGCCCCTCCCTCAGGCATTTGCGAATGCCTTGCTTTTTCTCCGAAAACGGGAACCCTTTTGTCACTTCGTGACATTTCC
>JAVVWP010000002.1:0-90785 GCA_036652055.1 Oscillospiraceae bacterium
TGCTTTTTCTCCGAAAACGGGAACCCTTTTGTCACTTCGTGACATTTCCCCTAACAGGGGATGCTCCAGAGGGAGCGAAAGAAGTCCCAAGAGGGAGCGGAAAGTTGTCCTAATACAATGTTCAAAAGTTAGACACTTTGCATATATACAAAAAAGCATATAAATGGTAAAATACTATGGTTAATATGGATTTTTAAAGGGGTGTGATTATGGAAAGGTTTGAAATAGCAAGGTTAATTGTTGAGATGAATGCCAATTCAGAAATTTTATATAATAGAACACGCCCTTATTTGACCGATAAAAAAAGCCCCACCGATATAGCTATAAATATAAAAGATGAAGTTTTTGTTAAAAAGCACGAGCATTTTCCGCAGCTAACCTTAGACGAGTGCAGATATATGTGGACGGGAGAGGCTTTTTATCAGCATCTTTTAGATTTTAACGGGCTATTACTTCACGCATCTTGTGTTTCTAAGGGGGACTTTGCCTATCTTTTTTCTGCAAAGAGTGGAACGGGAAAATCAACTCATACGCATTTGTGGCTTGAAACTTTTGATGATGCAAAAATAATTAATGATGACAAGCCAGCAATAAGAAAAATTGACGGAAAATTTATGGCCTCGGGAACGCCATTTAGTGGCAAGAATGATGAAAGCCTTAATATACAAGTGCCTATTAGAGCCATTATCTTTTTAGAGAGAGCAACAAAAAACAAGATTTCTCCAATGAACGCTCAAAATGCAATACCGCTTTTTTTATCGCAGACGATAAGACCAAACAACGCAGTTTATATGAGTAAAATGCTTTCATTGTTAGATGAAGTTTTAAAAGAAATACCAATATTCAAGTTAGAATGTAATATTTCAAAAGAGGCGGCAGAAACAGCATTCGAATTTATTGAAAAATATATAGAGGGTGAAAATTTATGAAAATCAAAGAAGGATTTATGTTAAGAGAAGTAGCGTCAAGCAATATTGTTGTGCCTATCGGAACTGTTGAAGTTAATTTTAGCGGAATGATGACGCTTAATTCAGTTGGTGCATTTATTTTTAAACAGCTTGAAAAAGAAATAGACAGAGAAACTGTTTTAAAGGCTGTTTTAATGGAATATGATATTGATGAAGAAACAGCGTCAAAGGATATTGACTTTTTCATTGAAAGACTTAGTGAAAAAGGAATGATAGAGGGTTAAACTTTTGGATAACAAGAAAAAAGTAAAGCTTGCTGATATGCTACCGATAATAAATGAAAAGTTAGAGAGTGGCGCAGAGGTTACAATCCCTATAACTGGTACGAGTATGCTTCCGTTATTGGTAGCTGGCAGAGATACGGTCACATTAAAAAAAGCAGATGCTAATCTTAAAAAATTTGACCTGCCATTATATAGAAGAAATGACGGTGCGTTTGTTTTGCATCGGGTAATAAATAAAGACGATAATTCCTATACAATGTGCGGTGATAATCAGTGGGTTTTTGAAAAAGGAATAACAGACAATCAAATAATCGGTATTGTGTGCAAAATAACGAGAAAAGGCAAAACATTTTCAACAGAGAGCTTTAAATACAAAATGTATTGCAAAATATGGCATTCACTATTATTTATAAGAAAATACATTGTGAAATGTAGAGGAAAGTTTTTTAAATGAAAAACAAGACAGCAGAAAAGTGGATATTTGAAAATTCAAAAAGTCAAATCCCAATGTTAGTGTTATTGAGTATCAGTAACGCTGTTTATGCTGTGCTTGGAGTTTCAATGGCACTACTTTCAAAATACATTATTGATAGCGCTCAAAAGGGTAGCCGTGAAGACCTTATAAAATATTCAGCTATTTTACTTTTAAATATAGTGCTTCAAGTAGCAATAAATATTTTTAGCAAAAGCTTTGAGGCAAGAGTAAAGGGAAAATTAGAAATTAAATATAAGTCAAAGCTTTTTTCGGCAATTCTTAAAAAAGATTATTCTGTAATAACAAAATATCATAGTGGTGAGCTGTTAAACAGGCTAACGGGTGATGTAGCAATTGTTGCTGATGGAGTTGCAACGATTTTGCCGATTTCTATATCAATGATTACAAGGCTTGTTGCTGCCTTTTTAATACTTATTAACCTTGACAAGTATTTTGCATTTGTTATTATCGCAGCGGGAATTGCTTTATTTGTAATTACAAGACTTTTCAGGGGTTCAATAAAAAGACTTCACAAAAAAGTTATGGAAACTGACGGAAAAACACGCTCTTTTATGCAGGAAGGCATTGAAAGCCTTTTAGTTATAAAGATTTTTGGCGTTGACAAAAAAATGAAGGAAAATGCAAACGAGTTGCAAGAAGAAAACTATAAGGCAAAGATTAAAAAGAATAACCTTTCAATTTTTGCAAACACAGGATTTTCCATGGCGTTTTCATTTGGCCAGCTATTTGCATTAGTGTGGTGTGCTTTAAAATTATGTACAGGCACAATAAGCTTTGGAACGCTAACAGCTTTAATACAGCTTGTAAATCAAGTTCAAGCTCCGCTTTCAGGAATTTCTGGTATTTTCCCATCTTATTATGCAATGCTGTCCTCGGCAGAGAGAATTATGGAAATTGAAGATTTAAGTGAAAGCAAGGCTATTAATTCAAGTGATATTGATATTAAAAAGCTTGAAAATAACTTTAATAAGATTTCGTTCGAAGGCGTTTCATTCTCATATGAAAACGATATGCTCTATAAAGATGCGAGCTTTGAAATTTTCAAAAACGACTTTGTTGTTATTTCGGGAATATCAGGCATAGGAAAAAGCACATTATTTAAGCTTTTGGTGGGAGTTTTGCCACCGACAAAAGGAAAAATAGAAATTTGCAGTGAAACCGAAGCTTTTGGAACTGATAAATATACAAGGCCACTTTTTGCATATGTTCCCCAAGGGAATATGCTTTTTAGCGGAACTATAAGAGAAAATGTTAGGTTTATAAAGTCACAGGCGACAGACGAACAAATTTTAGAGGCGTTAAAAATCAGCTGTGCTTATAATTTTGTAATGGAATTGCCAAAAGGGCTTGATACAGAGCTTTTAGAAAATGGGCAGGGGTTATCAGAGGGGCAAATTCAACGGCTTGCAGTCGCAAGGGCAATTCTTTGCGACGCTCCAATTCTTCTTCTTGATGAGGCAACTTCAGCACTTGACGAGGAAACTGAAAAAGAATTACTTAAAAACATTAAGGCAATAAACAACAAAACCTGTATAATAATTTCTCACAAAAATGCGGCATATGAAATATGCAATAAAGAAATAATAATAAAAAATGATAAAATTATTTTAAATTCCCTAAAATAAAACATAATTACTATTGTATTAACAAATATAGTTTGCTATAATAACTTAGACTGAGGAAAAGTATGCTTGGCTCATAAACAAAAGGAGAGATAAAATGGATTACAATGCGAATACTGCTTCGGCGAGCGAAGAAGGATTAAATATAGATAGTATTTTAATGTATTTTCAAAAGCTATTAAAAAAATGGTGGGTAATTGCTTTAATTGCAGTTATTGTCGCTACGATTGCTTTTGCTGCTACTAAGCTTTCATATGTGCCGATGTATTCTTCTGGAATTACATTTATTGCAAGCAATAAGGCTGCAAGCACTACTGTCGGTGGGCAGACGCAAGGTGACATCAGCGCATCAGCTGCACTTGCTGAGAGTTTCAAATATGTTTTTACAACAAATGAACTTTCAACAGCAATTGCACAAAATTGCGGTTACAAATTAAGCGGAGCAGAAGTCAAGAAGTTTGTTTCGGTTGAAGCTGTTAAAGATACTGCAATTATTTATTTAACAGTAAAAACAACTGATCCTGAAGTTTCTTACGCTATCGCTAAAACATATGCTGATAATTATGCAGGGCCGATTAAAGAAGCCTTTCCAAGCACAAACCTTGTAATTATTGACCCGCCACTTTTATCAAAAAAACCTGTGCCTAATAATTCTGTGCTTATAAACACACTTTTAGGATTTTTAATAGGAGCTTTCCTTTCTGCTGCTTCAATAATAGTTTTGGTTATAATGAAAGATACTATTAAATCAACAGATGATGTAAAAACAAAAATCGGAATAAAAGTTATTGGAACAGTTAATAAAGTCCAATTAAAAGCAAAAAAGAAGGATGCAAAGAAAAGCCTTTTAATCACTGACAAAAAGTGCGGATTTGCATTTATTGAATCATACAAATTAATTAGAACGAAAATAGAACATCTTGCCATGAGAGAAAATCATAAAACATTCATTGTTACAAGTACAATGGAAAATGAGGGCAAAACTACAAATGCAGTTAATATTGCCTTGGCACTTGCTAAAAACGGAAAATCTGTTCTTCTTATTGATGCTGACCTTAGAAAGCCAGCTGTTGCAAAAGCACTTACAATAAATGCAGCTGAAGATAAAGGCATAGAGGGAATAATAAATGGCGAAAAGACACTTGCAGAATCAATAAAATATTCAGAAAAGTATAACCTTTTCCTATTAATGAGTGGAAGAGGAATAGTTGACCCATCAGAAATTCTTTCTACAAATGCAATGGAAGAAGTAATAGAGGCAGCAGAAAAAGAATTTGATTATGTTGTAATTGATACGCCTCCTTGCGGAGTTGTTGCTGATGCTGTTGTTATTGCAGGTTATGCAGATGCAATAATTATGATAATAAGACAAGATGTTGCACCTATGAGGCGAGTTGCCAGAGCAATTGAAAACCTTGATAATTCAGGAACAGAAATAATAGGTTGCATATTTAATGATTCTGATAGCGGAATTGGCAGCACAAGTTCATATTCATACGGCAAAAAATATGGCTATGGCTATGGCTACGGTTATGGATATAGTGGCAACACGCCAAAGCAAAAAAAATAAAATTAATAGCAAACGGTTTAATCTGATTTCATATTACCCCAAAATGGTGCATGAAAATCCCGAATTACACAGATTAAGCTGTTTGCTTTTATTCTTTAATATGATAATCGATAAATAGAGAAAAAAGACGATTTCACAGGAAATCAAAGAAAATAATTGCACAAATATCATTTATTAGCTATTTTACATATAAATATAGTTTTTTTATTTAAAAAATTATTGACGCGGTATCTTTTTTATTGTATTATAATAGGTATATATAATCTTATCAATATAACGGCGATGATAGTAGTAGTCTATTAGGCGCTTATAATTGATTTTTATAATTCTTGCGTTATAAAATAGGAGGGCATTTCTTAATGGATATGAATATGGACATGAAGGATATCGTTGCCAAGCTTAAAAATATCGGTAAGGGCAGTGATTCAAGAAAGGGCAGTGGGTTTACAGCCTTTTTTGAAAAAAATCCTAAGATGAAAATAATTATTCCCGTACTTTTTATTATTTTAGCGGTTGCAATTGCCGGCGTGATAATCTTCACAGGATTTAATACGGATTCAGACCTTGCGGTCAGCTCGGGAACTCCGAATGTTTCTGTTGATATTTTGCCGGATCCGATTAATGAAAAAGAGGGAGTTACATTGGCAGAGGGTGCAGACCCATTTTCGGAGGATGTTATTGCAAAAGCAAAGCTTGTTGGAATTTTGCAAAATGCTAACGGATACCGAACTGCAATAGTAACTACGGAATATGCGACATATACTTTACAGGTTGGAGATTATGTTAATAAATCTACATGGCTTGTTGAAAAAATAACTGATACATCTATCACATTCTCATTGGGTGACAAGTCAAGAACGATTGAAATGAAATAAATTGAAACAAATTGAAATCCTGTTTTCAGATATTATTAGGGGGACTTACATATGAACAGTTCAAAAAAAACATTGAAAGCAACATTGGTAATGGTGATGGCCTTGCTCCTTTTGATGCAAGCTATTTTGCCAATGTCGGTTATGGGTTCTAACAAGGACTCAGTTAGCGACTATCAATATTATTCGGTTAAGTCAGGAGATACACTTACACGAATAGCAAGAACATTTGGTGTAACAGTAAGTGATATTATGACTGCCAATAATATGTCAAACAGCAACAAAATAATAACTGGGGCGGTGCTTAAAGTTCCGCTAAGCTCATCTACCAGTAACACTTCGGGGGCATTGGTTACGACCAACTTGTCACTTAATGTTGTAGATGCAAGCGTTAAAGATGTCTTGACGGCTATCGCTATGAATGCCGGTTATACAGTCATCTTTACAGGCGACGCAACAAAGAAATTAACACTTAAGCTTGACCAGATGTCAGCTTTAAAAGCTATTGACTATGTTACAAGGCTTACAGGCATTACTTATCTTAAAGATGGAAACACTCTTATGGTCGGTTCGGCTCAAGAGCTTAACACCACCTTTGTTGACAAAACTGTTTTCTCTAAGTTTTCCCTTAAATACATAACAACTGATGCATTAATGTCACAGGCTGCAGCACTTGGGCTTGCAAGTGTTCAAGTTATAAAGACTGATGAAAATAAGCGTGAACTTTATCTTAGTGCTTATCCTAAGGAGCTTGCTAAAATAAATGAGCTTATAAATCTTTTGGATGTTAGTACAAACATTATGCCAGGCAGTACGCTAATCACTTCAAACTTTACTTCTCTTGAACTTACTCATATAAAGGCTGATGAGCTTAATTCTTTGCTTTCAGAGCTTGGGCTTGGTCAAGGAATTGTTATGGCTTCAAGACCATATTCGCTTTTTGTTTATGTTACAGGAAAAGCATTAGCTGATATAAAAACAATTAAAAGCATAGTTGATGTTCCGCTTTCAGGCGCAAACCTTGAGGCTGAAACAAAACCTGATACAACTAAAAATCCGGAAACAACGACTCAAAATCCAAATATTCCAGCAGAGCCTACAACTTCAGGCGGAGGAAGTGGCACGCCAACAACTCCAGAAACTCCTGAAAACAGAATATTCAAGAAAATTACATTTAGTAATATCGATATGGAATTTGCAAAACAGATTTTCACAAACATTGATTCAAAAGCTGTTTTCTATAATGATGGAAAAATGACTAAGGCATTCTGGGTATACAGCACAGCTGAAGCAGTTCAAAAGGCTGAAGCACAAATTGCTGATATAGATAGTCAAACAGATTCATTAGAACAATCATTCTTTACATATACCCTTAAAAATTGCACAGCAGGTGAAATGCTTGCTCGTCTTTCAAAGCTTGATCTTGAGGGCGTAACATTTAAAGATGATGAATATGCTTCAACTTCAAAAACACTTCTCATTTATTGCTCATTCAGTATGCGTGATTACCTTCAAAAGACAATAAAGAGAATGGACGAAGAAATCGTAACCGATGAGGCACAGTGGAGAGCGCTTGAATCTGCTGATAGTGCAGCTACTTGTTCAACAAGAATTGATACACTTAGAACCCTTTATCCAACTGTTATACCAGTCGCTGCAGAATTCCAATTTAAGTCAGTTTTAGACAAGACAGGAAATGCTAAGTTTGTTACATATGTTTTCGCAACACCTGAAAAATGTAATCAAATCAAAGCTTTACTCGAAATAATGGATGGCATTTAATTTTTAAATTACAGCCTGGGGCACTTTAACGGTTGTGCCCTGGGCTAAAAGCTTTATTTTGATTTTAAGGAGCTAATATTTGTGATTTTTACAGGTAGAGATAGCAGTTATCCTTTTTCGTTAGAGGACTTATTAAAGTTAACTGTTGAAAAAGAAGGCTCAGACCTTCATTTGGTTTCAGGAATTGAGCCATGCATTAGAATAAATGGCGATTTAATCAGACAAGATATACCTACGCTTTATCCAGAGGACATTGAGCGTATGCTATTATCAATTATGTCTGATGTGCAAAAAAGAAAACTTGAAGAAGATTGGGAATTGGACCTTGCGGTTTCTGTTCCAAATTGTGCAAGATTTAGAGGAAATGTTATAATTCAAAGAGGAACTTTGGCGGCTGTTTTTAGAGCAATACCATTTGAAGTTCCAGAGCTTGAAAAGTTAGGCTTACCTAACGATATTAAGCGTCTTTGCAATCTTCCTCGTGGCTTGGTTTTGGTTACTGGCCCTACGGGAAGTGGCAAGTCAACAACTCTTGCAGCAATGATTAAATATATTAATGAGCGTTATGAAACTAATATCGTCACAGTTGAAGACCCTATTGAGTTTTTACATACACATATAAAATCGACGGTAAGGCAAAGAGAAATTGGAACAGATACACACAGCTTTGCAAACGCTTTAAAAACTGTTCTTCGTCATGACCCTGATACGATTATGATTGGTGAAATGCGTGATCCTGAAAGTATTTCTATTGCAGTTACTGCGGCAGAAACAGGGCATCTCGTTTTTTCAACACTTCATACTCAAACAGCACCTATGACAATATCTCGTATAATAGATTCATTCCCTGAGGGGCAAAAAGGTCAAATCAGACAACAGCTTGCAAACTCATTAAAAGCTGTTCTTTCGCAGCAGCTAATTCCAACAGTTAATGGCAAAGGTCGCTGCGTTGCAGTCGAATATATGATAGATACTCCTTCAGTTAAAAACCTTATCCGTGAAGAAAAAGAGCATCAGCTTTATGCCGCAATGCAAACAGGGCAGATGCAAGGAATGCAAACAATGGATCAGGCTCTTTTAAAACTTTGCAAGGAACAAAAAATATCAAAAGAATCAGTAGTTGAATATTGTGTTGATGAAAAAGAAGTAAGGCGACTTTTGTCAACAATGGGCTACTAACTATAATTTCAAAAAGGGGGAATTTTTTTGGCAGCCTTTAAATATGATGGTCTTAATAAACAAGGGCAAAATGTTCATGGCGAAGTAGTTGCTGATAATTCAGCCTCCGCTATTGAAAAGCTTCGTGAAGCGGGAGTTGTTGTTACAGACATAACTGAGAAAACCATAAAGGCAAACAAAAAATCCGGTGGTAAAAAGGTTTCTCTTACAGACATATCACTTTTCAGCAGGCAGATGGCCGCTATGCTTTCAGCAGGTGTGCCAATCACGAGAGCGATGTCAACTCTTTCTAAACAAACCACAAATCCAACCCTTTCACAGGCTATTGATGATATATCAAAAAGTGTTGAGGGTGGAGCTCCTCTTGCCGATGCTTTTGCTGAATATCCAAAAATTTTCAATGACTTATTTGTTTCTATGATTGCAACAGGTGAGGTCGGCGGTATTTTAGAGCAATCTCTTATGAGTCTTTCAACGCAGCTTCAAAAAGAAAAAAATCTTAAAGATAATATTAAATCAGCAGTTTCATATCCTAAAAACATAGGAATGTTTGCAGCAGTTTTGCTTATAGCGATGCTCGCTTTCATGGTTCCTATTTTCCAAAGAATGATTCCATCAGGAACTCCGCTTAATGCAATTACAGATTTCATATTTATGGCTTCAAACAGCCTTAGAACGCAATGGTACATATGGATTGCAGTTGCAGTTGCAGTGATAGTTGTTCTGAGAATTTTAATAAAAAGTAAGCCGGCACATAGGCTTTGGGAAAACAATAAACTTAGAATGCCTCTTTTTGGCGATTTTATGACAAAAATGGTTGTTGCACGATTTTGCCGAACTTTGGCAACATTGCTTTCGGGCGGTGTTACAGCAGTTGAGGCGCTTGAATCAGCAGGGCCTACATCAGGCAGTGATTTAGTTGAAAAAGCAGTAACTAAGGCAATTGCAGATATTGAGGAAGGTAAAGCAATATCCGAATCACTTGATAAAAGTGGGCTTTTCCCTCCAATGGTTATAGGAATGGTTGCAATCGGTGAAGAGGCAGGTACACTTCCAGAGCTTCTTGACAAGGTTGCAGAATTCTATGAAGAAGATGTTGAGGCAACTTCACGAAATTTAGGTTCTATTATCGAACCAATCGCACTTATCGGTATAGGCGGTCTTGTAGGTGCAATGCTTATTTCACTTTATCTACCAATATTCACAGCGACAACATCAGTAGGTACATAATATAGAATACAGGGGAATGATGATACTATGGGAAAAATTAAAAGCGTAATCGGCTTTGAAGTGGATTCAACAGAAATGAGAGCTATTGAAATTACTCGTTCGGGCGGAGCTTTCTCGATTTTAGCTTGTGGAAAAAGTCCACTGGCTGAAGGAATTATAGAGGAAGGCTTTATAAGAGATGCCGACGCCTTTACTATGGCCCTTTCTGAGTTGTTACAAAGCGGAAAGTTTAAAGCAACCGATGTAGTAGTTGGCGTAAACAATGAAAATGTTATTATGAGGTATGCTTCTTTTCCACAGGTTCCTGAAGACAAATTGCGTAATATGGTACTTTTGCAGGCACAGGAGTTTATTCCTATTCCTGTTCAAGAAATGGAAATCGACTATGTTATTGCGGGCGAGGGAGTCAACGATGACGAGCAGCCAATTGTAAATGTTTTGCTTGTTGCCGCAAGAAGAAGTATGTTAGAGCAACTTATAAACATTTTTTCTGCGTCAAAGCTTCAAGTTAATGAAATCGAATCTTCGGTTCTTTCAATGACAAGAGCAGCGCAAAAAGTTGCTGCTGGCAAAAACTTTGCCCTTTTAAATCTTACAGATGATATGCTTAACTTCTTAGTAGTTAAAAACAATGATATATCTATGGTCCGTTCCATTACAATTCCTGAAAGAGCTGCAGATGCAGTTGCAAATTTATTTAAAAATGCTGATGAAGACATCACAGAAGATGAAATTGATACTGTTGGTGCTATGTTAGGGGCTGAAACCTCATCATCGGTTAGCTATTATTCTATGCAAAGCGGTATAGAACCAATTGAAAACATATATTTTATGGCAAATACAACTAAGAGGCAGGATTTGATTACAAGGATTACAGATATTGTGTCAAACATACCTGTTACAATTCCAGATGTTTACGAGGATATGAATTTTGGGCTTGAGTCCAGCGTTATTAAGGATTTTGCAGGTTGTATAGGTCTTGCAATTCAAGCTTTGGAGGGATAATCAGTGTTGAAAGTTAGTTTACTGCCTGCTTCATATAGGAAGCATATTGATGGCAAAAAGAAGAAAGACCTTATTTTAAAGATTGCATTTGTTTTTCTTGTATGTGCGTTAATTATATATGTTGGAGTTTTAGCCAAAGGAATGATTTTAGATTCTAAACTTTCTAAAATTCAAACTGAAAATGTAAAACTCGAGCAACAATTTCCTGCACTCCAAAAATATCAAGAAATTTTCAATAGTCTTAAAAAGTCACAGGAAATGATTAAAGCAATCACCCCTGCGGACACTGAGGCTGTTGCATTTGTGACAGAAATATTTAATATAGCTCCTGACTATGTTCAAATAATGGATGTAAATATTGAAAACTGGTTTACTGCTGGTATTTGCACAATTAACTGCACCGCTCAAGATTATAGCGATGCTCAGGACTTCCTTGATTTGTTTAGAACCGAGGAAATGGCAAAAACAATTAAACTTGCAGAAATGACGAATATAACACGAGGAAACTCAACTGATGGTGTGAAGTCGGTTACTTTTACCATTGCTTTGAGCCTATCAAATGCAATTAAAGTTACAACGCAGGCTCCTCAAATTGTTACGGTTACTGATAAAAAAGGCGTAGCTGTTACAGATACTGAAGGTAAAGTTGAAACGAGCGTTGTTGCACCAACTGCAGCTACAACAGCGGCATCTGGTGATAGCACAACTGCTGGAACTGGAACGACTGCTCCCGCAACTACTGCAAAGGGAGGTAAAAAATAATGGATTTAAACCTTAAATTAGATTTCAAGAAAAAAGAAAAAGGCTCAAATAAAATGGCAGACAACATTTTAGTTTTCATTATTGTGCTTACTCTGATTTTTGCGGGGCTTATAACTGCTACGGTTTTTGGTGTTAAGGAAATTAACACAAAAATTGCAAGCATTGAAACCGCTAAAGAAAAATATCAACAAAATCAATTGGCGATTGACAACTTAAAAGCACTTCAAAGAAAAAGCAGTGAATACGAAAAACAGCGTGATGAATATGATGCACTTATTCCAAAAGAGTTTAACGCAGCAGACACAATGAGGGATATGGAAAAGCGTGCTGAAGATAAGGGCTGCATTCTTACTGCTATTGAATTTGGCGAAAAAGAAGCTCCTTCTGGCAAGGTTAATCAAAAAAATGTAAAAATCATAGTTGCTGGAGATTTTAACGATCTTATGAAGTTTGTAGATGGACTTGTACATGACAAGGAATTTATGAGAGTTGATGCGATTAATCTAAAGGGAGATGCTAACAACAAGATGACCGTTGCGATGACTGTTGTTAAATTCTTTAAAGACTAAGCCAAGGTTAATCCTCGCTGAGTAAAAAAAGGATATTGGAGAGAGCGATTAAATGAGTAGTAATGTTGTGATACCCGGTAGTATTTGTTCAAAGCTTATAGATGCCGGCATAATAAATGAAGCCCAACTTTTGGAAGCTTTAGAGATACAAAAGACAAGCAAAGCATTGATTGGAGCTATACTTACTCAGTTAGGTTATTGTACTGAAGATGATATAGCAAGAATTCTTGCAAAAAAGACCGGTTATAAATATATTTCTATTAACGAAATAGGTGTTGATGTTTCAACAGCTAATCTAATCACGCCCGAAATGGCATTAAGAAACAATATATTACCGCTCTATCGAGAAGACAAAACACTATATGTCGCAATGAAAAATCCAAACGATATTATTACTTTGGATAATTTGCATTTGATGACAGGGTTTGAAATTTGCCCTGTAATTGTTGCGGATATGGAGCTTGCTGCGGCAATTGAGAACTTTGCAAATATGAACTCGGCAGTTGATAGTTATGATGAGGACGAGGAGGCTGATTTAATTGCCGACTCTGAGGAATTATCACTTGACGATAAACCTGCGGTTCAGCTTGTAAACCAAGTTATTAATAATGCTATTAAAAACGGTGTTTCTGATATTCATATTGAAGCCATGGAAAAAGTTTTAAGAATTAGATATAGAATTGATGGCGTGCTTCAAGAAATTTCACAAAATCCTATAAAGATGTTTGCATCTGTTGTTTCTCGTGTTAAGGTTCTTGGCGGAATGGACATCGCAGAAAAGCGTATTCCTCAAGATGGGCGTGCAACAGTTAAAATTGATGATAGAACAATAGATATTCGTATAGCTACAATGCCGACGGTATATGGCGAAAAGATTGTTATGCGTTTGCTTGAAAGAAGTCAAGGGGTAATTACAATCAAGGACTTGCACTTTTCTGAGAGGCAGCTTCCTCGATTTAACGCAGCAATTCATATGCCTTATGGGTTTGTGCTTGTTACAGGGCCTACGGGTAGTGGTAAATCAACCACGCTTTATGCAACGCTTGCTGAAATTAGCACAATAGAAAAGAATGTTATAACACTTGAGGACCCTGTTGAGCGCAGAATGTCAGGTATAAATCAAGTTCAAATGAATAATAGAGCAGGAATGACCTTCGCAGCAGCACTTCGTTCAGTTCTTCGTAGTGACCCTGACATAGTAATGGTCGGTGAAATTCGTGATGGTGAAACTGCTAAGATTGCTGTTGAGGCTGCTCTTACAGGGCATATGGTTCTTTCAACACTGCATACCAATGATACATCAGGTGCGGTTACAAGACTTGATGAAATGGGAGTTGAACCTTTCCTTACAGCGTCATCTCTTGTTGGCGTTTTAGCACAAAGACTTATGAGAAAGCTTTGCCCAAAATGCAAAGAAGAATATAAAATCAGCAAAGAAGAAATAATTAAAATTATTCCAGATTTTCCTGTCGAGCAATATCCTGCTGATGAATTTACTATTTATAGGCCAAAAGGCTGTTTGACTTGCAATAACACTGGTTATAAAGGGCGTGAGGCTGTTTTCGAATTCTTAACGGTTACAGAAAACACTAAAAAGCTCATTTTGGCAAGAGCAAACGGTAATGATATTAAATCCCTTGCAATAAAAGAGGGTATGTATACCTTAAAAGATGAAGGTATTTTAAAAGTAATGAAGGGCAGAACTTCAATAGAGGAACTCCTTCGTGTAATTGTTTAATAAAAAGTTATGATTTTCCCTCCCACAGGAGCTGCCAATCGCAGTTACCGAAGGAGGGAACTTTACAGCGCCGTACTTCATATACAAATCCAAGTTAAAAATCGTGCCATTTTTCTGCTATTTGCAAAACAAATATCCACTCAGCGTTAAGAAAAATAGCAAGCAAGACGAGTAAAACAAAAGGCAATCCTTAGATTTATAAAATATTTACAATATAATGGTTGACAAAGGGAAAATTTGGTATATAATAAGTACATAAGGTTCACGAAACATTCACGGAAGTTATACTTTATAATTTTGGGGGATTAATATGGTTAGAAATCATTTGAAAAATCCTTTGGGGAATAAACGAGGCTTTACATTAGTTGAATTAATGATAGTTATTGTCATTATGGGAATTTTAGTTGCTGTTGCTATTCCTATTTATGGCGCTGTTACAGCTACTAGTGAAAAAAGAGCTTGCCAAGCTAATTGTGAAATAATTGAAAAAGCAGCAATCCAATATATGCTTAATCAAAATAAAGATGACCTTAAAGATATAACTGGTGTATCACAAATTGAAGTAACTCCTACTGTTATAGCTCAATTCCCAATAGAATTTATGCAAAGCTTTAACAATGGCTTTCCTGCTTGTTCAAAAGGGGGAACATACACTTTAGTCCTTGATGTAGCAAACAGTGGCAAAACTTTAACGGTGGTTTGCAGTGAAACCTCGCATCATAAAAAATAAAATCAATACTTACAAAAAAAGCTTTACAAAGCAAGCACTTTAGTGTATAATGACTATACTGAAGAAAAAGAATTTGGTATTAAGGGGATACACCCCATAATATATTAACTACTTTTTATAATAAAGGAGAGATTTTCAATGAGAAAAATGTTACAAAACAAAAAAGGCTTTACCCTCGTTGAGTTAATGATCGTTATCGTTATCATGGGTATCCTCGTTGCAGTTGCTATTCCAATTTATGGCGCTGTTACAAAGAATGCAGAAAAGAAATCTTGTCTTGCAAACCAAAACATCATTTCAACAAACCTTTCACAGTATCAAATGACAGGTAATGGTGGTGATATGATTGGTTGGGCAACATTAGTAGCAGACTTTAATGGTAAAACGGGTTCTGCACTTCCAGCTTCATATCGTGGATTGTTTAAAGATGGCGTTCCAACTTGCCCAACAGCAAAGGCACAATACTCAATTGCAATTACAGCACCAGCAGCTGACACTGACGCTACAGGCACAATTAAAGTTACATGTACTGATACAACAGTCGGCGCAAAACATGTATAATGCATAGCACTCGCAGATAAAACAAATTAAGCTTAGGCTTTAAAAACAAAAAGGTCAGAGAAATCTGACCTTTTTGCTTTGCAAAACTAATTATATCGGTGATTGTTATTTAGATTAAAATATGTTATCATTTACCAATAAGGCGGTGCATTCAAATTGAATAGACTTAAAAATAAAAGCGAAACAAAAAAGATAATCCTTTGGGCGGCACTTTCTGCCCTTGTTGCTATTGCTACTTTAACAATAATTTATGCGATTAAGGGCATATACCCTTTTGGAAACATCTCTCTTTTGAGGAATGATGCTTTTTATCAATATAACCCTTTACTTATTGAACTTTCTGAAAGATTAAAAGAAGGTTCTTCATTACTTTATTCGTGGCAGTCGGGTTTTGGAACGAATTTTTTTGGCACGATGCTTTATTATCTTGTCAATCCATTTAATTTAATTTCAGTGTTTTTTAGCCCAGAAAAAATGCCAATAGCTTTTAGTCTAATTATTCTATTGTCAACAGGGCTAATAGCTTTCAACACCTCAATATATCTGCAAAAGCATTTCAATAAAAGCAATATAATGACCATAGCTTTTTCACTTATTTACACATTTTGCGGATTTTATTTTACAAGCTATTTTAATTTTATGTGGCTTATGCCTCTTGCTATGCTTCCTATTGTTATGCTTGGAATTGAAAAAATAGTAAAGGGCGGAATGCCATATCTTTATTGCATAAGCCTTTGCCTTACGATAATTTTTAATTTCTATCTTGGATTTATAATTTGCATTTTTTCACTTCTTTACTTTTTCACCTGCCTTTTTGCAAATCCAATTAATCATAAAAGTGACAAGCGTGAAAAGAAAGAAACTCTATTTCCTGTAATTTTCAAGTTTATTTTATTTTCATTATTATCAGCCGGTATAGCGGCAGTGGTTATTTTGCCAACATTATATTCAGTGGCAAATGCCTATTATAAAGATGTTTTTGGATTTACAGGCTCGTTTTTCTTTAATATATTTGAATTTTTCAAAGGGCATATTAACGGAATGGCTTTAAATCAAGTAGTTCTTACAGAATATACTTTGCCGGCTGTTGCAATGTCATCTTTTGTTTTGATTTTAGCACCTTTGTTTTTCTTTGCAAAAAAAATCAAATTAAACGAAAAGTTAGCATATGCGATGTTGGTTATTATTTTAGTGGTTTCGTTTGAAATACCAATGGTAAACTATTTGTGGCATGGAATGAGCGCCCCTGCGTGCTTCCCTTATCGCTTTGCATTCGTTTATGCGTTTATTTTAATGATAATTGCATATAAAGCGTTTTTGAATATTAGGGAAATGCCTAAATGGGCAATAGCAATTCCATCAGCATTAATAACAGGGCTATATGTTTATGCTTTTATAACTACGGAAAAATCACAAATCACAAATCTTATAATATCGGCAACTTTTTCAGCGGTATTTGTGGTTTTAATAATATTAATGCAGAATGTCAAAAAGGGCAAATTGGCAATGTCGATAGTTGCTCTTTTATGCGTGGCGTCAGAAATAATTGCTTGCAATTATAATATGATAAGAGGTTATGAAACTGACCAATATGCACCATATCACAGTGAAGTGGCCAATGTCAAAGCTGAACTTTCAAAAAACAATGAAAAGTTTTACAGAATGGAATTTGTAGACTCTAACGATACCTTTATTTCAGCAGAAGAACTTGCACAGTCATATGGGATGGCAGCATCACTTTATGGGTATAACGGGGTTTCAACATTTTCTTCACTTGCTGATTGGAAGTTTTCATCATCACAATTTGCCTTTGGTAACAATGGAAATAGTGGTAACGCTTTTGGATATGCTATGCAAACACCACTCTATAACATGATGTTTGGTATAGAATATATAATGGATAATACCAATGTCTTAAAAGAAAACAAGCATTATGAATTAGCAGTTGACAACGGAAAATTTAAAACATATAAAAACTCTGATTATGTTGGCCTTGGAATGATGACAACCGACAAACTTAAAGAATGGACACCATTTGCAGTTAACGCATTCGCATCTCAAGCGTCTTTGTGGAATGTTATAACAAACGAAACTAATCCGTTTAATTCAGTAGAACCAACCGATATTGAATATATTGGGTGTAAAGCAGTTGGATTTGATGAGGCTAAAGCCGCAGGAGAAGACCAAATAATTCACAAACATGACCACGAGCATGAGCATGAAGGTGAAGTTGAGGTTGAAGGCGAAGAAAAAGAAGAACATCAATCTGCATTTGATATTTTAAAGCAAATTGGTGGAACTTATCTCTATAAGCGTACCAACCAAAACGAATTTTCAATAAAGCTATGCTTAACACCTGAAAAATCTCAAAATCTTTATATCAATTATAATAGCGGTACATTTAACAAAATGGCAGTGGTTTCAGATAAAACTGGCGAAATGAACTTTAACCTTGGCGGAAAAGGGCTTATCGATTTAGGCTATCGCAGTGCCGGTGAAAAAATCACTGTGACCTTATCAGCAAACTCGTATGAAGGCTTTA
The DNA here is from genome assembly GCA_036652055.1 of Oscillospiraceae bacterium. Classification (GTDB taxonomy): domain Bacteria; phylum Bacillota; class Clostridia; order Oscillospirales; family Acutalibacteraceae; genus Fimenecus. Next base: position 17,851 of record JAVVWP010000002.1, read on the forward strand.
AAGAAAATGATTCAGCTCATGATGATGCTGTTTATTTTGTTGCGGCGGGGATTGATGAAGAAGTCTTTGACAAGGGAATGAAAGCTATTCGTGAAAATGGCGTTTTCAATTTGACCGAATTTAAAGAAACAAATGTCAAAGGAACTGTCAATGCTAAAAATGATGGATATTTGATGATGTCAATGCCATATGATGAGGGCTGGACAATTTTTGTCGACGGTAAAGAAACTGAGATATTTGAAAATGCTGCTCACATAATGACATTCCCTGTTACAAAGGGCGAGCATACAATCGAAATGAAATATTTCCCATTAGGTTTAAGAGATGGGCTGTTTGTTTCGGGAGGCTCAATTTTAGCTCTTGTACTTAGCGTTCTTGTAATTAAAATGAGAAAAGAACGCTTTTTAGAGGAAGAAAAATCAGAAGAAAATCCTGACGGAGAAATCCAAGAATAATTCAAAAAATAAAGCTTGGGCTATAAAAAAGGTTAGAGAAATCTAACCTTTTTTGTTTTGATTTTTTAAAAACACAGCAGAACTTCTTTATAGTTTGCAATTATTAGGGATTTTGTTGACCGCACCTATTTAATATGATAAAATGTGAATGATTAAAAAAGCAAACAGATGGCGACAAATTAAATTTCAAAAGAGGGTAAATTAATGATTAATATTATTCCAAAACCTAATTCATTAAAAGAAAATAAAGGCAAAAAAAAGCTATCAAAAGCGTCTAAAATCGTGATTGACAGCGAACTTATAGAAATCAAATCAACTTTATTAAAAGAGTTTAAGCTGTTTAATGAAAGCAATATTGTAAGCGGTGAAAATGGCAAAGACATACATTTTAGCTTTGACAATACGCTTAAAAATGAAAGCTATAAGATTTTTTGTGATGAACAAACGCTTTTAATTAGTGCGGCAGGCTTTGCAGGGGCATTTTATGCTGTGCAGTCTTTAAAGCAGATGCTGTTTTTCGATTTAGCCGAAAATAAAGCTGAAATTGAAATTCCTTGCGTTGAGATTTTTGACGAGCCTCGATATAAACATAGAGGCGTGCAAATTGATGAATCAAGGCACTTCTTTGGCAAAGATGCAATAAAGCGTGTTATTGATTTAATGGCATTTTACAAGCTTAATGTGCTTCATTGGCATTTGACTGATGACCAAGGTTGGAGAATAGAAATCAAAAAATATCCACTTCTTACGCAAATCGGCGCTTTTAGAGAAGATTCAGCTATAAACGGTTGGAACCAGTGCGAAAAAGAGGGGAAACCTCACGGTGGATTTTACACCCATGAGGATATTCGAGAAGTAATCAAATATGCCTTAGAAAGAAACATAACAATCAATCCCGAAGTTGATATGCCAGCACATTTTTCGGCGGCTTTTGCTGCATATCCGTGGCTTTCGTGCAGTGGCGAAAAAACAACTGTCCCGTGGCATTTCGGTGGTAAAACTCCTGTAATGGCAGGGCTTGACAAAGACTGGTTTAAAAGTGCGTGTATGGGAAAAGAAACGACATTTGAATTTGTATTTGCTATAATCGACGAGCTTGCAGAGCTTTTTCCATCAAAGTATATTCATATTGGCGGTGATGAAGCACCCGTAGCCGATTGGGAAAAATGCCCGAATTGTAAAAAGCTAATGGAAGAAAAAGGCATAAAAAACGGTCATGATTTACAAGGGTATTTCACTAATATTGTGAACGATTATGCCAAGACAAAAGGCAAAAACATAATTGTTTGGAACGAGGCATTAGCAGCAGTTAAACTTGATAATACGGTTATAGGGCAGTATTGGACAGAGCATACTGATAAAAATGTAATAAGGCATATGGAAAATGGCGGAAAGATAATTATCAGCAAGCATCAATCATTCTATTTTGATATGTGCTATTGTCAATATCCACTCACTAATACATATAATTTCAATCCAACAGAAAAAATGATTTCAGAGAATTTAGCAAGTCAAGTTTTGGGAATGGAGGGAGTTATCTGGACTGAATGGATACCGACTATTGAAAAGTTGGATTTACAGCTGTTCCCGAGAATGGAAGCTCTTTCTGAAATATGCTGGACAGAGCCTAAAAATAAAAATCTAAATGATTTCAAAAAACGACTTAAGAATGACGAGAAAATATTGACATCTTTGGGCGTTAATTATGCAGAAGATGAAATTTCAATGCCAAAAGGAAAATTCCGCAGACTGCGTGAAACTAATACTTGGTATCAAAAAAATCAAGACAGAGAGCTTGAAAGAAACAGAGAAATAAAGAAAAAAAGGTAGAATATAGGCAGTTGTACTCTCAATTTTGTACAACTGCCTTTTCACACAATTTGATTTCTATTATAAGAAAATTAAATTTAGGGTTTAATTTCTTGCCGTTTTGCAATATAATGTATATAATGATATTTATAACAATGAAAGGCAAAGCTAATTTAAGTTAAGCTTTGTGCAGAGGTTTTATATGAAAGATATTGATACCCTTTTAAAAGAGGTTAAAAGAATACATTTTATAGGAATTGGCGGCAGTGGAATGTGTCCGCTTGCTGAAATTCTTCATTCGTGGGGATATAAGCTATCGGGTTCTGATAATAATGAAAGCGATACATTAAATAGAATAAAGGCACTCGGAATTCCTGTTTCAATGGGGCAAAGAGCTGAAAATATCGGCGATGCAGAAATGGTTGTTTATACTGCGGCACTTTTAAAAGATAACCCTGAACTTTGTGCTGCAAAAGAAAGCTCTGTGCCGACATTTGAGCGTTCAAAGCTTTTTGGGGCAATATCTCGAATGTATAAAAACTGCATAGGCATTTGTGGAACTCACGGAAAAACAACGGTTACCTCAATGACAACTCAAATAATGATAACAGGCGGTCTTGATCCGTCAGCGGTAATCGGCGGAAAGCTTCCGCTTATGGGAACGAGTGGCAGAGTTGGAAAAACTGAAAACTTTGTCTGTGAAGCGTGTGAATTTGTAGATACATTTTTAGACCTTTCACCTGATGTTGCGGTCATTTTGAATATAGATGAGGACCATCTTGATTATTTTAAAACTCTTGATAATCTTATTTTGAGTTTCACTAAATTTTCTAATATGGCAAAAACAGTTATCTATAATGGTGATGATGAAAACACATTAAAAGCGTTAAAAGATGTGAAAAATAAAAACAAAATCACTTTCGGATTTTCCTCTGAAAATGATTATTACCCTCAAAATATCGACACTGTCCGTGGGGCGTTTTATACCTTTGATGTTATTAAAAATGGCGAAAATTTAGGGCATATCACATTAAATGTTCCAGGCAAACATAACATTTTAAACGCTCTTTCTGCAATTGCAGTTTCAATGAATGCCGGAGCGGATTTTAATTCTTGCAAAAATGGGCTTGAAGCCTTTGGTGGGGCAGGCAGACGCTTTGAAATGCTTGGCACATATAAAGGAATTACCTTTGCTGACGATTATGCTCACCACCCAGCCGAGCTTAAAGTGACGCTTGAAGCCGCAATGAAAATGGGATATAAAAATGTTTGGGCAGTATTTCAGCCATTCACCTATTCGAGAACAGCGAGGCTTTTAGATGATTTTGCAGAGGTTTTAAAAATTGCCGATAAATGCGTTATGACGGAAATAATGGGTTCAAGAGAAATAAATACCTTTGGAGTTTATACTTCACAATTAGCTGAAAAAATTCCTAATTCAGTGTGGTTTAATACCTTTGATGAAGTGGCTGATTATGTCCTGTTAAATGCTACCGACGGTGACCTTGTTTTAACTCTTGGCTGTGGGGATATTTACAAAGCTGCAAAGATAATGATTAAAAGATTAGAACAGTAGAATAAAGCAAAATTTATAGCTTTTTGAAGAAAATTAGTTTTCGCTTAGTTTAATAAATGTTTCTAATTTGTTCATATGTTAGTGTAAAATAAATATATAATATATAAAAAGAGGTTAATTTTTGAAAGGGTGGTAACTTATGCCAAACGAAAAAATACTCGTTGTTGATGATGACACAAATATTTGCGAATTGTTAAGACTTTATCTTGAAAAAGAGGGATATGTTGTAAAAAGCGTTAATGACGGCGTTTCGGCAATTAATGCTTTTAAACAAGAAAACCCTGATTTAATGCTTCTTGATATTATGCTTCCAAAACTTGATGGCTGGCAGGTTTGCCGTGAAGTCCGCAAGTTTTCGGACAAGCCTATAATTATGCTCACTGCAAAGGGCGAAACCTTTGATAAGGTTTTAGGTCTTGAACTCGGAGCTGATGATTATGTTACAAAACCTTTTGATACAAAAGAAATTGTTGCAAGAATTAAAGCAGTTCTTAGAAGAAGCAGTGTAGCGGCAGCTCCTGCGGATAATATAAAAGAAGTTAATTTTGACAGGCTTTCGATTAATCTTACAAACTATGAAATGAAAGTTAACGGAACCGCTGTTGACACTCCACCAAAAGAATTAGAGCTTGTTTTCCATTTAGCATCAAACCCAAATCGTGTTTTCACTCGTGACCAACTTCTTGATGAAGTGTGGGGCTTTGATTATTATGGCGATTCCAGAACGGTTGATGTCCATGTTAAAAGGCTTCGTGAAAAATTAGAGGGCATCTCTCCAAAATGGGAGCTTAAAACAGTATGGGGCGTTGGTTATAAATTCGAAACGAAGGAATAAGTTATGTCTTTTGAGCGTTTAAAAACATTTAGCCAAAAAGCTATTTCAAAATTTAATCATCAATCGTTATTTGCAAAATATTTCTCGATGTTTATAGTTGTTATATTCATTTGTTTTTTGCTTTTAGGTACAACTCTTAGCTTTTTCGTTTCAACATATTGGACTGACCAAAAATCGAATTTGCTTAAAGAAAATGCAAAAAATGTTGCAAACACAACTTCACAAGCATTATCATCAAGTATGATGGTTACAAATCCAACTGAAACAATGATAATTATATGCAACAACCTTGCAACTATTTCTCATGCGATTGATGCCGATATTTTTGTGACCGACCCTAACGGGAAGGTCATTTTGTGCAGCGAACTTATGCGTTCTGACTTCACGATGAATGAAGATGGTAACTGTAAAATTCACGGTGATTATAAAATACCGCAAAAAACAATAGATGAAGCTAAAAGGGGTGGACTTTTTGAACAAAGTCAGCTTGGAGAAACTTTTAAAACAAAGCAGTTAATAGCTGCACAGCCTGTTGTAGTTGGCGGAAATGTTACAGCGATAGTGTTTGCAATTCAGCCTGCGGCATCGGGGGCAAGAGCGTTTGTATTTGATATATTCAGAATGTTTTTATTTTCCTCAATTCTTGCACTTGCACTCGGGTTTGTGGCAATCTATTTTTTCACAATATCATTAATAAAGCCACTAAAGGCAATGTCAAAGGCGACAAGAGTTTATGCTATGGGTGATTTTAGTGAACGAATTCCAGTAAGGGGCAGTGATGAGCTATCAGAGCTTGCAGAGGCATTTAACTCAATGGCATACAACTTGTCGCTACTTGAAAGCTCAAGGCGAAGCTTTATTGCGAATGTTTCACACGAGCTTAAAACTCCAATGACAACAATAGGCGGATTTATAGATGGCATTTTAGACGGAACTATTCCTCCCGAAAAGCAAAACTATTATCTTGACATTGTTTCAACAGAAACAAAAAGGCTTGCAAGGCTTGTTACAGCAATGCTGAATATGTCGAAAATTGAAGCAGGAGAATTAAAATTAAAACCTAAGAAATTTGATATTTGCTCTGACATTTTTAATATTATGTTGTCTTTTGAGCAGATTATAGAGAAAAAGCATATTAACATTGAGGGACTTGACGCTTTAGAGCCGACCTTTGTTAATGCTGACCAAGATATGATTCATCAAGTTATATACAATCTTGTTGATAATGCAGTTAAGTTCACACAGGACGGTTCAATAATTGTATTTATTGAAAAAAAGGCTAATAGCACAATAATAAAAATCAGAAATACAGGCAAGGGAATTTCATCAGAGGAGCTTGCAAGAGTGTTTGAAAGGTTCTATAAGGTTGATAAATCAAGGAGCTTTGATGTCAAGGGTGCAGGGCTTGGGCTTTATATTGTTAAAACTATTGTAGAAATGCATGGTGGAACAATTAAGGCAGACAGTGTTGAAAATGAATATTCTGAATTTTCATTTAGCTTGCCGAATTAATTTTATAACAAAATTTTCAAATAAAGTTAATATTCAGTTAACAACCATAGCTTACTATGATAACAACGAATAAAACAAAGGAGAGTTTTTATGAGCGACTTGTTCAATGAAAATGGAAGCGAAAATTTAAATGAAACTGTTAATGAAGATGCATCTCAGCCAAAAAATAATACTGAGCCAGTGCAGCCTGAAAACAACAGTGAACCTATAAATTATGAGGCAACGGTAGAACCACCGATTGTTGAAAATCAAACGCAACGCCCACCTCAAGGGAATGAAAACTTCCCTTATGGTAGTCAAAATTTCAACAATAGATATTATGGCTCTGCTCCATTCACTCCAAATCAAGGCAATCCAAATGGCGCATATAATCCAAATTATAATACACCAAACTATAACAATCCAAACTACAACGCACCAAACTATAACAATCCGAATTATAATGTACCTCCAACACCTCCTGCCCCAAAAAGCAGACCATCAGGGCATAAAAAAGGTGGCATCGCAATTTTTATTGTAGCTATCATTCTTTGCTTGTCTGTTGGAATTACAGGAATTGTTATTGGAGTTACCAAGGGCATAAGTAAAAACGGAACTTCCACCGATGACGGAACTAAAATGACACTTAACGAAACCCCAGAAGCAACTGCCGAAAAAAATGGTGAATTAACTCCTGTTGGAGTTCACGCAAAAATCAAGGAAAGTTCAGTCGGAGTTTTAGTTTATTCAGGAAATCAAAAAGCAGGCGAGGGTTCGGGCGTAATAATGGGTGCTGATGCAAATAACAAATACACCTATGTTATTACTTGCGCTCATGTTATTAATATGCCAGGAGCAAATGTTAAAGTTCAACTTTTTGATGAAACACAGTATTCAGCGACCGTAATTGGTTATGACACAAAAACTGATATAGGTGTTTTAAGAATAGAAGCAAAAGGTCTTAAAGCGGCAGAGTTTGGCGACTCTAAAAAGCTTTCAGTTGGTGAGCCTGTCTATGCAATTGGAAATCCTGGCGGAACAGTTTTTGCAGGTTCTTTTACAAACGGAATAGTTTCGGCTATTGCAAGACCTGTTGGAAGTCAAACAGGTTACGAACTGCTTTGTATTCAGCATAACGCTGCGATAAATCCTGGTAATTCAGGTGGCGCACTTGTTAATGCTTATGGTCAAATAATTGGCATTAACTCGTCTAAAATAGCAAGCGAAGAATATGAAGGAATGGGATTTGCTGTTCCAAGCTCAACTGTTAAAGAAATATTTGACGAAATCGTAGCAAATGGTTATGTAACAAACAGACCTAAACTTGGAATTACCTATTATCCTGCAACAAAAAATCAAGCCTTCGGAATGCTTTCACAAATTAAGGGCATTCCACAAGGGGCAATAGTAGTTCAAGATATTCAACCTGACAGCTCACTTTTTAACACAAATGTTCAAAAAGGTGACCTTATAATAAAAGTCAATGGCAAAGAACTCGAATCAGCCTCTGAACTGCCGGAGCTTATTGAAAAGTCAAAGGTGGGTGATGTTCTCACTTTAACCCTTTGCAGAGTTGACAATAAATACAATACTACTGAATTTGAGGTTAAAGCAGCCCTTATTGAAGACAAGGGAACAACCACAATTGGGGAAACGACAACTCAGCCAAGCAACTACAATCCTTTTGCACCGTATGGCAATTAAATAATATAAAATGTGCTAAATGAATGTCTGCGATGTTGGCAGCGTTTATACCAAAGTAATAATTTTGGGTAGCATATTTTAACATAAAAAAAGTGGAGCATCGACTAAGGCCTTAGTCGGTGCTTCGTCAATTTTATGGGTAATATACAATGTTGCAGTAATGTTGCAACATTATTAACAAAAAATTAACAAACCTTAGTAATCGCTTAAATTTGCCCAAAAGAACATATGGCAAAATGTTGTTTCTATAAGTTTTAACTAAATTTAATAAATAGTGAAAAAAGCGTTGCTTTTTCGAACATATGGTATTATAATTGTAAAAAGAGTACTATCAATAAAAATCGGGATTATAAATTTGGAGGGCAAAGATTTGGATTATAAATATCTTTTTTCTGAAAATTATGACAAAGTTTATGAAAATAAAAAGAATGAATTTTCGTGTAAATATTATTCAAAATCTCAAATAAAATCTATATATCCAAATGGCGGTTATAAAATTATCGGTCAAATTGGATACGGTAAAGATGTGATTGGTCAGCTTCAATATAGTGAAAAATCTGAAGACATATATGCTGTGAAAAACAGCTTAATACATAAGACCGGCGGTTATATTGATTGCGGGAATGATGAGTTCATTTCTGTTTCAAAAAATATAATCGCTCTTTTGTTACTGTTTTTCTTCTTGTTTTTAGCACTACTTGCTTTAGTTGTGTTTGGCATTAGGGCATTAATAGGTGGAAATAATGAACCGCCTACCACAAAACCTTATGTTCCTGTTGATGCCGAGGCAAAACCAGGCGAGGGTGATGTTTCAATTCCTGAAAAGATTGAAACTGCAAGTAAAAAAATCAAAATAAATGGAATTCCAGAAATGAGATTAAAAGCAAATCAAAAGTCACAAAGCTTTGTTTTTTCTAATGCCCCAGAAAATCCGTGTTATTTTGTAATCGAAATTTACCTTTTGGGTGCTGATAATTCTGTGACAACAGATGATGAGCTTGTTTATAAGTCAAATTTATTACCGCCTGGGTATTCAATTTCAAAATTTGATTTAATGAGAGCATTAAATGCAGGTAGCTATAAAACAAGAGTTAATTATGTTACCTATTCGTTTGACAAAGAACAAAGACCGCTTAATAATATGGTCATAAATACAGATATAATCGCTGAATAAGAATAATTCAACAATTCAAAGTAAAGGATAGTGAGAGCATTGACACCAAAAAATCGTGTTTTAAAAAGAATAACAGCGGGGTTGTTAGCTCTTATGCTTATATTCACCTCTATGCAAATTGGGATTGCGGTAACTCCGGGCAATTTTGACCCAGCGCCTTATTTTACTGATGAAAATGGTACGCGTATTGATGCAATGGAAGCCAAATCTTATGCAGAATTTTCTGATTATGGCGATATTAATGTTCTTTTTCCTGTGGCATTAGCTACAAAAGACTATAAAAATTCAGTCCAAAAAACAGTTGACTATTATATGATTACGCTTTCGTCAACTGCTCTTACGCTTGGGAATGATACTTTTAAAACGGTTTACACTAAAAAAGTATTGACAAGCTCTCTAAAAGTTAATAATAAAATGGCATCAGCCACCTTAACAAAAGATGAACTTTCTGCGCAGGGTGGCATTTCAGAAGGTCTTAAATACAATATAAGCGTTGTTGCGGTTGACTCCGTAGGCTGGCGTTCAGAGCCTATTGATTGTCTTGTTAGCAAGGCACATATGTATTCTCTTGATGCTGACCTTTCGCCTGTTTCTACCGATTATGCTAAAGAAATGTTAAGAATGGAAGGCAAAGGAACTGGCGGAACTCAAACAGACACTGGTATACAAGCAGATAGCGATTATAAATATGTCGGTGAGCCAAATATTCTTGAATTTAATAGCCCAACAAATGACGCTGCAAAAACGAATGGTGCGAATAAATCAAGGGCATATCGTTTTTGGATAAAAAACCTCGCATCATCAAAAGACAAAGAAGTTTCTGCAAATATCACTTATAGCAGGCAGGGATATAACTATGCCGGTGCGGAGGAAGTTTGGTTTTGGGTTGACCTTTCTGATGTAATGTTTGAAAAGCTGTCGTTTCAGCTTATGTACAACTGCAAAAGTACAAGCTTCAATAAGGTGGGTGGCACACCTGTAAAATGGGGGCCAACAGATAATTTTAGTGAGTTTAAATTTACAACTGCTGCAACGGTAAACGAAAGCGGTCAATTAGTTGGAAACAAAGGGGTAAACCCTGTTTATATTCAATCTTCTGACGGTTTGTGGCAACAAATTAATATGAATAATGGCTCTCTTGAAAATTTTGGCCACTATAAAGGTTATATAAGAATACCAATTAGTTATTTTTGTGCTGACAAAACAATCTATTATGAATTTAACAATTCAAACAACTCTGGCACTGATGGCGAAGGTAATAGGCTTGCAACGCCCGAACTTGCTTTTTCGGCAGGAACACCAATTGCGAATGCACCTACTGCTGTTGTTAGGTATTTTTATTATAAACATTTGATACAAGGTGATTTCTATATTAGAAAAGGCTATATGCGTCCAATAGGTGGGCAGCCAACAGAAGCAATTAAAGATATGTTTGCTGCAGGGTTTACATACAGTGGTGCGAGTGATGACAGCGTTAGAAAAGCATTTTACATCGATAATGTGCTGTTTTCGGGCAAAACCCCATTTGCCGTAGGCGAATTTCCAGGTTCAAGCCAAACGAATGTTAGTGCTTATTATGATAGAGCTGTTGAAATTCCAAAATTTATTTCAGTTTATATCGAGAGGTATCTTCCTCAAAATCCAACTTTAATGGATGTTGAAACAGTAAGGCTAATTCAAAAAATGCTGTCAACTTATAATGTTGCAGTAACGGCATTAACAGGTGAGGCACAGGCTCACCTACAAAAGGCAATTAATGCGTGTCAGTGGCTTCTTGATGATCAAGTTTCAGCAATAGGCTCTGTGCCTGTTAAATGGTTTGAAACAGAGCTTGAAATGCTACCAGACTCGATAAATGTTCAAAGCTTTACAGAGGAACAAAAGACAAAAGTTGAAACCTTAAAGGCTGTTTATGACGCGTTTGACAAAGGGCAGTTTGAATTGCTCGGTGAAAAAGCAAAGCTTAAATTTATGGAGCTTTATTCGCTTATAGTCGGTGCTACGGTCAGCGTTAACTCGGCGGTCGGCGAAAATCAGTTTATTCTATTTAATGATTTTGAAACAAATTATCCTTTGGGGCAAAAATCACTTGAACTTTATGATGACTCCACTTATAGAGTTACTGATTTATTCAATACTGATGTTCAGCACAATCAAAATTTTGTTACATATTCATCTAACTCTGATGATAATATAAACGGTTTTTACCAAATTTCAACAGGTGAAAGAACTAATGTTAATTTAAACGGAAAAGAACTTCTTCCTAACCGAGTAATTGGTAATATCACAACAAGAGGATTTAATGGTTCAAAAAGTGCAACAATGCATATTAAGACGCCCGAAGCCTTTTGGTGGTATAGAACTATGGCAGTGACCTATAAAGGTCAAAGCGCCCCGGCTTCAAGCAATCACAGTGCATTGCCTGTTCTTAATATAAACGAGCTTAAAAGAGCAGCACCAGCAGATAATAGCAAAGCACTTTCTCTTATATTTTATGTTGATTTTTCAGGCATAAGCAATTTCTACTTTTCAGTAAAAATAGCCACAGAGGCTCAGCCTGCACAAATTGCATTTGTGCCAAAGCTTAGTACAAACATTTATTATGTTGATGCAAATGGTAATTGGGCAGAAACCACTGCCGGTTCAAACGGATATGCAATGAGGTCATCTGTATTCAACAATTATAAAGGCTTTATAAAAATCCCACTTAAAAACTTTGTAAAATTTGATGGTAGTAATGCACCGCTTAATGAGAATGACGCTCTTTCGCAAATCCAACAAGTCAAGTTTTCAGTTTGGGGTGATAATGCAAATGAAGAAAATGCTTTAGTAGGCAAAAATTTTTCATTTGACAGCATTGGTTTTACCTATGATAAAGCAGAATATGGAAACGCTCGCCCAGCTGACAAGGGCTTTGACGAAATCTATAAGGTTAAAACGACAAACTCAACAGCCTTTGAGCAAAATGTAAACAAGCTTGACCTGTATGGCGATAGAACGGCTTTAACTAATAATATCAATACGCTTTTTAACGATTATAATAATCTCTCAAGCTATCAAAAAACTCTTGATACAGTAGTAAAAGCATTGCAGAAATTAAATAATGTTAAAGCAATGGTAGATGGTAACACAATCCCTCCTACTGCAAGCTTATCGGCATTAAACGCTGAAATGGCAAAAATGCCAACTGCTGCTAAAAATGCATCTTTCACAGGTGCAAACGCTTTGCCTTATCCAGGATATGATGCAAGTGGCGAAGTAAATTATGCAACCTTTGGATTTACAAAAGCAGATACAGCAGGAAGAAATAACATCAAAATAGCCTATAACGAAATGTACAAAAGGCTTTCGGCTACTGATAGAACAAACTTTGAGGCAAGTCCTTCTTTTCAAGAGCTTAAAAACGCATATGGCGCAGTTCTTAGAGTTGAATTCCTTGAAAGCATTAAAGTCGAGTCAGACACTTATAAAACTGATGTTACAACTTTATATGCAAAAAACAGCAATAACCTTTCAATAATGAATAATGCTGAGGCTCAAACGGTTATTGATAGTTATAATAAATATAGCTTTTTCGCAAAAGACAAAATCAGAAAAGATTTATCAATGAAAGATATGCCACTTGCGTTAAGCTCTGTTATCACAAATTCAACTACAATTACGCCGATAGGCACTACCGCCATTGACGGTGCGATAAACAAAAAAATCATAGAGTTTAATAATGTTATTGCAGATGTAAAGGCGAAGGTAGCAGCTAAAACGAAGTTAGACCAAGCGACTATAAATTCAATTGAGAGCTGTCTTGGCGAATATGAACAATACATTGAACGCTATCAAAAAATAGTGGAGCTTAAAAACAAATATGAGGAGCTTAGCGCACTTTTACCATATGGCTCACCAATAGTTCCTGCTGAAATCAAAATTGATGAAAATCTTTCAGCTACGGTTAATATCGATACCTATGTTGCCGCAAGGCAATCACAAATGGTTGTATTTGTTATGAGGTCGGATTTTACAATGACGCAATTAAGCGGAGTTTCTAATCCAGCCAAACCAACAATTCAATATAAAGCAATAAAGGGAGGTGTGGAGTTATCATCGGGAGCAATTATTTCAGAGTTACCAAACTCAGGGACCTCTGCAAACACACCTGTTTCATTGGATTTTACGGTTAATGCGGCAGATGTAAAAGACTTGGATTTAAGTGCAGTTTATGGTGGAAAAATCACCATAGATTGTTATGACAAGAGTAGTTATAGCTTAAATCCATCAACAGCAAAACTAATAACAACAACCGAGGTTCCAGTGAAATTCGCCTATTCAACAAACAACACCTATTCAGTTTCAATCCCTGCTGAAACGACAGTTGTTTTTGGAACGGTGGATACGGTAGCAACACCCATTGAGGTTACAGCGAATTTAACCTCATTGAAGAAGCTTAAACTTTCTTGCGCAAAGCCTGATCCAATTTCTGACTTTAGAGTTATGAAATACGAGAGGGCAGGTGCAGACGGAATTACGCCAGAACTCAAGTTTACACCAAAAACCGGAACTGCAGTGTTTAATGAATTTACAGCTATAAACAATGTAGGAAAAACCATTATTCCATTCGGCATAAACATAACACAGGAAGAATGGAATAAAGCATATGCAGGGAATTACAGCGGAAATCTCACTTTTGAGGTTTCATTAACAAGCCAGTAAAAAATATTTTATTAAAAGGAGTCAAAAACAATGAAAAAAATCATTTCAATCGCATTATCAGTAGTAATGCTCATCGCAGTAGCAATGCCAGTATTTGCAGCAGCAGGTACAGTAACAATTGACGAAAAGACATCAGCAACACCAAAGACAGCAGATGTTGTTGTAAAGACAGTTCTTGGAGGAGGAATGCCTGCAACAGGTACATATGCAGTTACAATCCCAGCAGACCTTACAATAGCATGGGATACAGTAACAGCAACTGATGTTTCTTATTCAGTTACTTCTCAACTTGCATTAGGTGCAACATTAAAGGTTGGTATCGCATCACTCAACGCAAGCACACTTAAAGAAGTTAAGTCAAACAAGACAATTGCTTATACTCCAGCAAACTTCGCTGATAAAACTTTCAACGAAATCAACAATGCAGTTTCATCAGCTTCAACAATCACAGTAGAGCAAGCAGCTTGGGACGCAGCACCAGTTGCTGAGTACTTAGACACACTTACATATACTGTTACTTATGTTGCAGCTCCGTAATTAGATGAGTAAATAGTAGCAAAAGCATAAAAATTGCCCCATCGTTTAGATTTAAACGGTGGGGTTTTTTTGTAGTATAGAGTGTGATAGCACCTGCAAATTGCAGGGAAAAATCTTGAAAACGCTCGCCCCTTCGTGTCATCCTGAGCATAGCGAAGGATCTCATCAACTAAACATCTTCGTGGATCCCTGCGATTCTTCGGAAGCTCAGAATGACCGCCAATTCAGAGCGACTCGAAAACGCTTGCCCCTTCGTGTCATCCTGAGCATAGCGAAGGATCTCATCCACTAAACATCTTCGTGGATCCTTGCGATTCTTCGCAAGCTCAGAATGACCGCCAATTCAGAGCGCCCCGAAAATCCTAACGGTTCGATGTGGGCATCAAATCCTACAATCCTTAAATGTTACAAATACGCACATCGGTAATAAAAAACTGCAAACAAAAACAGAACCACAGGCTAATTTGCCCACGGTTCTGTTTTTTAAATTTTGACTTTGCAAATATCGGCTCACACGAGCATTAGGCGAATAGCCGAATTATAATACACCATCAATTTTAAGGTCAGCAATATTTGTCAGCGACATTTTATCACTCGGAACAATAAATGTGCTTTCGATAAGCGCTCTTGCGGCATCAATCGAGGTAAGGCAAGAAGTACCGCTTTCAACTGAAATTCGGCGGAGTTTAAATCCATCACGCTCAGGAAGTCGACCGTGCGTCGGCGTGTTGATAATAAGCGAAACATCGCCTGCGTGAAGCATATCCATAATATTAGGGCTTTCACCTGAAATTTTATTAACAGGTCTAACTTCCATTCCAGCCTCCATAAGCATCTTGCGAGTTCCTGGAGTTGCATAAAATTTAAAATCAGAGTCTTTAAAGACTTTAAGCATTTCACAAACTTCAGCTTTATCTTTGTCACGAACAGTAACGATAATCTTTCCGTCTTTAGGAAGTGAAACGCCACCGCCCTCAAACGCTTTTAGAAGTGCCTCATTGTAATCTTGAGATATTCCCAAAACTTCGCCTGTGGACTTCATTTCAGGGCCGAGTGAGGTGTCAGCACCGACAATTTTTTCAAATGAGAATACAGGAAGTTTAATTGCATAATAGCCACTGTTTCTGAAAAGACCTGTTCCATAGCCCATATCAACTAATTTTTCGCCGAGCATTGCTCTTGTCGCAAGTGCGATTGCAGGAATGCCTGTAACCTTGCTGATATAAGGAACAGTTCTTGACGAACGAGGATTAACTTCGATAATATAAACTTCATCGTGCAAAACGATAAACTGAATGTTCATCATACCAATAACATGAAGGGCAGAGGCAAGACGCTTAGTATAGTCTACCAGTGTTTTCTGAACTTTATCGGTAAGTGTAACCGCAGGATAAACTGAAATAGAGTCGCCCGAGTGGATACCTGCTCTGTCGATATGCTCCATAATTCCAGGAATGAGAACATTTTTTCCATCACAGATTGCATCAACCTCAACCTCTTGCCCCATAAGGTATTTGTCAACCAAAACAGGGTGTTCTGAAAGGTCAGGAATAGTTCTTGTGATTATTCCCATAAACTCGACCATATCATCATCACTTGCGGCAATTTGCATTCCTTGACCGCCTAAAACATAGCTTGGGCGAACAAGAACAGGGTAGCCGAGTGAGTGAGCAGCAGCGAGTGCTTCGTCAATTGTGAATACTGTTTGCCCTTTTGGCCTTGCAATGTCGCAGTATTCAAGAATTTCATCAAAACGCTCTCTGTCTTCAGCGGCATCAACATGGTCAGCGTCAGTTCCTAAAATTGTAACGCCTAAATCATTGAGTGTTTTTGTAAGCTTGATTGCTGTTTGACCGCCAAACTGAACAATAGCTCCGTCAGGATTTTCAAGCTCAACAATGTTGGTAACATATTCAGGAGTGAGTGGCTCAAAATAAAGCTTGTCCGCTATGTCAAAGTCAGTTGAAACAGTTTCGGGGTTATTGTTTACGATTATGGCTTCACAGCCTGCCTTTTTAAGCGCCCAAACAGAGTGAACAGAGCAATAGTCAAATTCAATTCCTTGACCTATTCTAATAGGGCCTGAACCTAAAACCATAATTTTCTTTTTGGTTTTAGCAGTGTTTACTTCGTTTTCAACGCAATAATCAGAATAATAATATGGCGTTTTTGCCTTAAATTCAGCAGCACAGGTATCAACCACCGAGAATGATGGCTTTATATTCCAAAGGTTTCTAAGATGTTTAATTGAAGATTCGGGAATACCAATATTTTTAGCAATGACATCATCGGTAAATCCTAAACGCTTTGCTTCAAGCAATGTGTCTTTGTCGCAAGCACCTGTTTTAAGAAGCTTTTCCATATCAACAATGATTTTAATTTTATTTAAAAACCACATATCAATTTTAGTTATATCGTGGATTGTTTCTAATGGAATTTCATTGTTTATAGCTGCAGCAACAACATAAATTCGAGTATTGTCAATGTTTTTTAGCTGGTTTAATAATTCTTCATCAGAAAGAGCAATAAGATTATCATAAAGCAGGCTCTTTCGGTTTTCTTCGAGCGAATGCATTGCTTTTTGAAGTGCGGATTCAAACGAACGAGAAATTGCCATAACTTCGCCTGTTGCTTTCATTTGAGTACCAAGAGTTCTTTTTGCGGTAACAAATTTATCAAAAGGCCATTTTGGGAATTTAACAACGCAGTAATCAAGAGCAGGTTCAAATGACGCAAAGGTTTTGCCTGTAACGGCGTTAGGAATTTCGTCAAGCCCAAGCCCGAGAGCAATTTTAGCCGCAACTCGTGCTATCGGATAACCTGTTGCCTTTGAAGCAAGTGCAGATGAACGAGAAACACGGGGATTAACCTCAATAACTGCATATTGAAATGAGTCAGGGTGCAGTGCATATTGAACATTACAGCCACCAACAATTCCAAGTTCTGAAATTATGTTAAGAGCAGACGAACGGAGCATTTGATAGTCTTTATCAGTCAGCGTTTGAGATGGTGCAACAACGATAGAGTCACCAGTATGAACACCGACGGGATCAAGGTTTTCCATATTACAAACAGTAATGCAGTTGCCTTTTGAGTCACGCATTACCTCATATTCGATTTCTTTCCAACCTGAAATACATTTTTCAATAAGAACTTGATTAACACGAGAAAGCCTAATTCCGTTGGCTGAAATTTCACGAAGTTCTTCTTCATTATCAGCAATTCCACCGCCTGTTCCACCAAGGGTATAAGCAGGGCGAACAATAATAGGGTAACCGATTTCGTTTGCAAAGTTTACAGACGCTTCAACGGTTTCACACACAAGCGATTCAATACAAGGCTCACCGATTTTTTCCATAGTATCTTTAAACTCTTGCCTGTCCTCCGCCTTTTTAATAGCAGAAGCATTTATACCAATAAGACGAACATTGTTTGCCCTTAAAATTCCAAGCTCTTCAAGCTCCATAGCGAGGTTAAGACCTGTTTGACCGCCAAGCGTTGGAAGAATAGAGTCGGGAAGTTCTTTTTCTATTATTTTAGTGAGCGTAGGGATAGTAAGAGGCTCAATATATACCTTGTCGGCAATATCGCCATCAGTCATTATAGTGGCAGGGTTTGAGTTTACAAGAACAACTTCAACGCCTTCTTCTTTTAAAGAACGACAAGCTTGTGTTCCAGCATAGTCAAATTCAGCGGCTTGTCCTATAATAATAGGGCCAGAACCGATAACAAGAACTTTTTTAATAGTTTTATCAATCATCGTATTTCCCCTTTGCTACCATTTTTAAAAATCTATCAAACAAAAATGCAGTATCACGAGGGCCTGCATTTGCCTCAGGGTGAAACTGAACTGTGAAAACTGGCTTTTGGTGATAAACAATTCCCTCAACGGTTTTGTCATTAACATTGATACAGTTAATTTCAGCGTTAGAGGGTAGACCTTTGCCATTAACCATATATCCGTGATTTTGCGAGGAAAGATAGGTTTTATCTTCATTTAAGAATTTTACAGGGTGATTTGCACCCCTATGACCATATTTCATTTTTTCTGTTTCACCACCGTTAGCAAGAGCCATGAGCTGGTGACCAAGGCAAATTGCAAAGGTAGGAATAGAAAAATCATAAAGCTTTTTAATTTCTTTTATTATATTCACACAGTCAGATGGATCGCCAGGGCCATTAGATAGCATAATCCCATCAGGGCTTGACTTAATAATTTCGTCAGCAGTTGTGAATGATGGATATTCAGTAACAATACAGCCACGCTTTACAAGGCTGTTTGCAATATTTCTTTTTGTTCCAAAATCTAACAAAGCAATTTTAGCGCCTGTATTTTCAGCTCCTAAAATTCTTTTTTGTGGGAGAGTTACACTTTCAACAAGACCTTCATGATGAAAATCTTTAATAATTTTCATAAGTCTTTCTTTATCTGAAATGTCATCAGTAATGACACCACGCATTGCACCGCTTTCACGAAGCTTTTTAACAACTGCTCTCGTATCAATTCCAGAAACACAAGGAATATGGAATTTAATCATTAAATCCTCAAGAGGCATTGTATTTCTAAAATTTGACGGAGTGGTACAAAGCTCATGAACAATAAATGCACAGGGTTGAAGCTTCATACTTTCAAAGTCCTCAACGCTTACACCATAGTTGCCAATCATAGGATATGTCATAACAATACCTTGCCCTGCATAAGAAGGGTCGGTAAGAATTTCAACATAGCCTGTCATAGAGGTGTTAAAAACCACCTCACACGGGGTTTCGCGGAAATCTCCACGAGCAATTCCATCATAAATAGAACCATCTTCAAGCATTAAATACGCTTTCAAAATACACACCAGCCTTTCGATTATCTTAACTAAAAATTTTATCATATTTTGTCTTGTTTTTCAATACAAAACATTAAAATAAAAGCGACGGTAAAATACCATCGCCAATATCTAAAACGGAAGAAAATGCAAATTAGAATTTGTAACAAGAACAGCAATGTAACCAACATATATTGAAACCATCAAAACGCCCTGCCAACGACTGAGCTTTTTAAAAATGATGGTCGGAATAATCGCAATTGAAATAACCAAAAGGCAAATAGGCATATCGAGAAAAACTGATTGCCTGCCCACGGGAAGATTGCCACCTGTTATGAATGCACAAATAGGAAGAATCATTGTAAGGTCAATAATGTTTGCACCGATTATATTACCTATCGACAAATCGGATTGTTTTTTTGAAATGGCGGTAATCGTTGTGACAAGCTCGGGAAGCGATGTTCCGACAGCAATAATAGTAACACCGATAATCGCCTCTGAAACGCCAAAGGATTTAGCAATGATTGTTCCGTCATCAACCAAAAGGTCAGCACCAACAACAATCCCGACTGCACCAATAGCAAATTTTGTGAGGTTGATTGCTATATCTTTAGGAGTTGCTTTGACATTATCATCTTTATCTATTCCCATTGACTTTTTACCGTCAATAATATTTTCAACCATAAACATAATAAATATAGAAAGTAAAATTACACTTTGAACGAAGTTTAAATTTAAGTTATATGAAAAGATAAGAAGTGCAACGCTCGCAAAAATCATTAGTGAGCCTTTAAAGGCAATTTCTTTTCGCTTGATAAATGCAGGCATACAAAGAATTGAAATACTCATAATAAGACCTACATTAGCAGTAACCGAGCCAACAGCATTTCCGATTGCCATATCGTTTTGACCTTTAGTAGCGGCAATGGCAGAAACTAAAAGCTCGGGAAGTGTAGTTGCAAAGCTAACAACGGTAGCACCTATTATGAATTTTGGAATACCTGTTGCTTCTGCAATCCAAGTAGCCGCATCAACAAAGATGTCACCGCCTTTGACAATAAAAAACAATCCACAGGCAAACATTATTAAAACATAAATAATGTTATCACCAGGGATTGAAAATAAAGAAGCGATAGTGTTGGATATATTCATTAAAAAGCGTCACCATTCCTTCTTCTCTTAGTTTTACATACTTTTTAAATTTTATCATATTACACCAATTTAGTCAACACAAAATTAGAAGATAATTGCAAAAAAATTTTCACAATAAAAAGATTTAAAACATATGATAGGGATATAAAGGAGCGTGGTAAAATGTACAATCTAATTATGGTGGGTGGGGACAAACGCCAACTTTATTTAAAAGAATTCTTAAACCAAATGGGATTTTCTGTTTTTGTCTATGGATTTTCAAATGAAGATTCTATCTTTTTGCTTAATGACAAGCTTAAAGCACCAAATTCAATAGTTATTTTGCCGCTTCCTATGACTCGTGATAAAGAGAATGTTAATTTTTCATTATCAGACGAAGTATTGCCTCTTTCCTTTATTTCCGAAAGAATGAAAAAAGGCGACGCCCTTTTCGGAGGCATTATTAAAGAAGATTTTAAGAGTGAGCTTACTAATAAAGGAGTAAATGTTATTGACTTCTATGACGAGGATTTTATACTTAAAAACGCCTATCTGACAGGTATTTGCACAGTGCGTATTATCCTTGAAAACATAGACTATGATATAAGCACTGCCGCCATAGCTTTAACAGGATATGGAAGGACAGGAAAAGAAATTGCAAAAGCACTTAATTCTGTCGGTGCAAATGTAACTGTCATAGCAAGAAACAAAGAGGCTCTAAACACCGCTTTAACAGATGGATTTAAAGTGTGCAAACTTTCAGACATTTCAAATATAGCAGATAGCTTTGACATTTTAATCAATACCGTTCCTGCGGTGATAATAAAAGAAGATACAATAAGCAAGCTTAAAAAAACTACAACTTTGATAGAAATTGCCTCCCCTCCTTTTGGAATAGATTTTGATGAAGCTGAAAAATGCGGAATTAAAGTCATTAAAGCATTGTCACTTCCCGGAAAATTTGTTCCTAAAACAGCAGGCGAGCTTATAGGAGAAAAAATAGTCAATTATTTGTAGAGGGAGGGAAATATATGTCCCAATTAAATGTGGGATTTGCAATGTGCGGTTCGTTTTGCACCTTTAGCAAAGCAGTCCCTCAGATAGAAAAGTTAAAAAACGAAGGATATAATGTAATTCCGATAATGTCAAACAACGCATATACTATTGATACACGCTTTGGAAGTGCAAAAAGCTTTATCGATAGAATTGAAGAAATCACAGAAAATAAAATAATCGCAACAATTAATGATGCTGAACCAATCGGGCCAAAAAAACTGCTCGATATTTTAGTCGTTGCCCCTTGCACAGGCAACACACTCGGAAAGCTTGCAAATGGAATAACTGATACTTCAGTAACCCTTGCAGTTAAGGCTCATCTTCGTAATGAAAGACCGGTTGTTCTTGCTGTATCAACAAATGACGCTTTGGGTGCGGCTGCAAAAAACATTGGAATGCTATTAAATCAGAAGCTTATCTTTTTTGTACCGATGGAACAAGATGATTTTTTGAATAAATCAAAATCAATAGTAGCAAAATTTAATAAAATACCAGAAACAATAAAAGAAGCCTTAGACGGCAAACAAATTCAGCCAATATTAGACTAAATAGTTTAGAAAATGTGCTTTTTTGACAAAATCAGAAAAGCATATTTCTTGTTGCAATTGACTTATATAGGTATAATATATTATAATAATAGAATAGTTATAATTTTTGAAAAATTGTAACAGATATAAAAAACACTAAAACATAGTTTGCGAGTGTAAAGCACTTATCTAAGCTGAGTTTTTATAGCGGAAGGAATGACAAAAATGAAGTTAATAATAAAAGATTTAAAAAAGAATTTCGACAAAAAAGAAGTTCTTAAAAGTATAGATTTCACCTTTGAAACAGGAAAAATATATGGCTTGCTCGGAAAAAACGGAGCAGGTAAAACAACTCTTTTTAACTGCCTTAATGAGGATATGAAAATAGATGGCGGTTCTTTTTCGCTTGATGATGGCACATCAATTCGAAAGGTTGTTCCTGACGATATTGGATATGTTCTTTCGACTCCAGTTGTTCCTGAATTTTTAACAGGCTACGAATTTCTTGACTTTTTTATTAATATCAATAAAGAAAAGCTCAAAAATCCAAAAACGATTGATGAATATTTTGACTTTATGCATATTGATGAAAATGATAGATATAAACTTATTAAAGAATATTCACATGGAATGAAAAACAAGATACAGCTACTTGTTAATATTATAGCAAGCCCTGAAATTCTTCTTTTGGACGAGCCTTTGACATCTTTTGATGTTCTTGTTGCTGAAGAAATGAAAGAGCTGTTAATCCAAATTAAAGGCGAACATATAATAATATTTTCAACTCATATTATGGACCTTGCAGTTGACCTTTGCGATGAAATTGTTATTTTAAATAATGGAGTTTTAGAGCAGATTGATAAAAATAATCTTAATGAAGCAGGTCTTAAAAACAAGGTAATCGAAATATTAAAGGGTGAATTGAATGCTTGATACATTTAAAAATTCTTTTAAACTTAAAAATACATATACGGCAAATAGTTTTATCTTTTCATTCAAGCAGTTGCCTTTTATAAGGCGACTTGTGCCTGCTTATCTTTATAATATTAAGGGCGTTAAAATTTTTGCTAATATTATGAGCATTCTCCTTGAAATATTTTTAATTTTTGTGCTTAAGCCACTTTATGTTTATCTTTTTATTTCTTCTTTTGCACACGCATATGGCACTGGTAGCTCTAACAATTTTATTCATATATTCTTTTTTCTGACAATCAATGGGCTTTTTATGAAAACGGATTTTTTAAGCCCGTCAAAAGACAAGTTTTATGCTATCATTCTTATGAGAATGGATGCTAAAAAATACGCACTTTCAGAGTTTATTTATAGCTTGGCGGCAAGCTTTTTGGGGACGCTTCCTGCATATTTGTATTTTGGCATAAAAATTGGAGTTTCACCTTTCTTATGCGTTATTATGCCTTTGTTTGTTATAACGCTAAAGACGAGCTATATAGCTTTTATCTTATCTTACTCTGAAAAAACTGGCAAGCGGTTTTTAGGAGGCAGTATCCCATGGCCATTCTGGATATTAGTTTTTGGAAATCTTATTTTAGCGTATGCTCCTGTATTTTTTGGATTTGCAATTCCACCTATTTGTTTAATAATTGCATTTGCAATTTCAATTGTAACATGTGTATTTGCAGTTAGGTATCTTTTTAAATTTGACCGCTATCATATTGTATTTAAAAACCTTCTAAATGCAAAAAATGTAATTTTTGAGTTTAATCAAGATGGTGAAGCTTCAACGCACAGCAGTATTAGTAAGGATTTAGAAAGCAAAAAGGCAGTAGCCTCAAAAAAGCAAGGCTACGCACTTTTTCATGAAATTTTTGTTAAAAGGCACAGAAAAATTCTTACAAAATCTGCAAAACGAACCGCAGAAATATTTGCTGCTGTTTTAGCTGTTTTGATTGCTGCAGCGTTATTAAGCGAACAAATAAGCGAGACGATAAATGCAGGCATACTTCAATATTTGTCGCTTTTTGTATTAATAATGTATTTTGTCAATAGAGGGCAAATGATAACTAACGCAATGTTTATGAACTGCGACCATAGTATGCTTGTTTATAGATTTTACCGTCAGCCAAAGGCGATTTTAGAACTTTTTTCATTGCGTTTAAAAACAATGATTACTATAAATTTAATTCCCTCAAGCGTTATTGCAATAGGGCTTCCTTTAATGCTTTATATTTCAGGAGGAACGGATAACCCTCTTAATTATGTTATACTTTTTGCAACAATTATTTCGTTGTCAATTTTCTTTTCAGTTCATCATTTAGTTATATATTATCTATTACAGCCATATAATGTTGAGTTAAAACCAAAAAGTGGGTTGTATAGAATAGCAAGTATGGGTACTTATTTCGCTTGTTTTTATATAGCTAAAATTCATATGTCAACCTTTGCGTTTGGCTTATCTGTAATTGGATTTACAGTTCTTTATGTGATTGTAGCACTGATTTTAGCTTATAAATTTGCACCAAAAACATTTAGGCTTAGATAAAAAACAAATAGATAAAAAATTATGAAGCTGAAACAGACAAAATCCGTTTCAGCTTCACAATTTCTAACTACTTTTTTACAATAAATTCAAGATTATTGTAAGTTATTTAAAAAAGCACTTTTCTAATCAATAAATTTACCATAATGCTTTGGCTCTGCAAGAGGCGGAGCAAATTTTATGAAAAATTGTGCTAATTTGCAAATAATAGGGTTTCTTATAACTTCTTCAAATCCGATTACAAGTGAATTACAAATTTGATATGTAGAAGGCGTGCTTGACGGTGTAATTGTAACTTTATTGTGACGCCTAAATAAGAAGTTGAGATTACGCTTACCAATAGTTTCAAGCGGTCTTACAGTAACGCTAAGATTTATTTCGTCAGCCCAAAAAGCACTGCAACAAACTTTAAATGGAATACCACCAAGCGTCATTGTTCCATATCTATAATGGCCATCCATTCCGCAGACAACGGTGTTGTTTTCATCGCCCTCGTCCCAAGTCATTGAGCATTCTTTTTCGCCAAACATAAATTTAATATTATTGATATTACCCGCTTTGTCGGACATCATATAAGTGACAGCAAGCGGTAAAACGCTCATTGGCAGACCAATTATATTAAGTAGAATTTTTTTATTAACTTTAATTGTTCGCCCCTGGATCTGCTTTTCAACAGATGAACGAGGTGCAGAAGATGGCGTTCCTAAAGTTGACGATTTAATTTCGGTTGCTCTTGGCAAATCAATTTTTTCATTTATAAAGGCTTTTGGGAAAAACCTCCAAACAGCCTCACGGGCAAGAGCTTCGTCAGGGATAGCAGCGGTTGTGATTATTGACGCATCAAGCTCTGGAAAGTTAATACCAAATTGTGAAAACATACCATCAGCACGGTATGAGTGCGGTTCGGTGTCATTTATCCAAAAACAATAACCATAGCCAGCAGTACAGTCTTTATCATTTCCAGGCATTTTTGTATCGCCTATTTGATTTTTAACTGCCTCGGTTGCCCAATATTTCGGAATAATCTGTTTACCATTAAATTTGCCCTCATTAAGATAGCAAAGCATCAATTTAGCCAAATCTTCAGTGCTTAAATAAAGCCCCCATCCACCTGCTTCAACGCCATTTTGGTCAGTTTCCCAAAACGGAATATCAATAGAAAGTGGCTCAAAAAGACGAGGAGTTAAGTATTCAATAATACTCATTTTTGCAACTCGGTGAAGAATTGCACAAAGCATATATATATTTTCATTAACATACAGAAAATTGTCGCCAGGAGCAAATGCCCACGGTGAATTTATATAATTACCTATCCAGTCAATTTTGCCTTTATCTGCAAGCACATTGGTTTGTTTGCCTGCGGTCATAGTGAGCAAATGCCTGACTGTCAACTTTTTAAAGTTTTTATTTGGAATTTTTGGCGGATAATCAGGAAAAAAATCAACCACCATATCATCAAGAGAAAGAAGCCCCTCATCAACTGCAAAACCGATAGCGGTAGAGGTGAAACTTTTACTTATAGAATACATAGAATGTTTAGTTTGACAGCTAAAAGGCTCGTTAAACCATTCAACAGCAACTTTCCCGTGCCGAATAACCATTAAACTGTGAAGTTCTAATTCTTCTTCTTTAACATATTCAATAAACCTATCAACTAATCCAGAAGAAACGCCAACATCTTCAGGCGAAGATGCATAAGGAATGCCAACTGCCTTTTTCAATTCAACTCACACCCTTTAAAATAATCCCAATGAGGGTATTTTACCACCTTTTTAGAAATAATGCAATATTTTTTATAAAAAAAGTTAAAAATTCTATTTAATATTAATATAAACTTCGTTAAAAAACAAAACAACCCTTTGTGTCTATTATATTTTGATTTTAGCTGAAAAATGCAAAAATCTGAAAAAAGATATTGTAAAAATAGATGAATTTTTTGCTATGAATAATTTGTTATAGTTTAAAAATTATAAAATATTGACAAAATAAAAAAAGGCTTTTAATTTGGTATAGGTCGTGGTATAATAACCTTAAAGTTGTGCCGTGAAAAGGTGTAAAAGACACAAGATGTAAAAAGGCACATAATGTGCAAAGCACATTTTAACTTATACTATTGTAACCATTATTTTAAATTTTCTTAAATTTGACATATAAAATTTTTTCTGGGGAGTGAGCTGTTTTTGGAGAAGTTTGTTATAACAGGTGGCAACAAGCTTGAGGGCGAAGTTACCATCAGTGGCGCTAAAAATGCAGTTGTCGCAATTATTCCTGCTACTATCCTTGCTGAGGATATTTGCAGAATTGAAAATATACCAAATATTAGTGATGTCACAGCAATGATAGATATTTTGCACAGAATGGGTGCTGGCATAAAATATATTAATAAAAGTACAATCGAAATAGATACAAGACATATAACTTCAAATGTTGTTGAGCATGACCTTACAAAACAGCTTAGAGCCTCTTATTATTTAATTGGGGCGCTTCTTAGTCGTTTTAATAAGGCAAAAATTGCAATGCCTGGTGGCTGTTATTTAGGGCTTAGACCTATTGACCAACACATTAAAGGCTTTGAGGCACTTGGTGCGACAGTTTCAATGGAAGAAAATGCTATGGTTGATGTCAGAGCGGACAAGCTTCTTGGCACTTCAATTTATATGGATGTTGTTTCCGTTGGGGCAACTATTAATGTTATGCTTGCATCAATTAAAGCAAGAGGTCTTACAGTTATTGAAAATGCTGCTAAAGAGCCACATATTGTTGACCTTGCTAACTTTTTAAACTCAATGGGTGCAGATGTTAGAGGTGCAGGAACAGATGTTATTAAAATTCGTGGAGTAGAAAAGCTTCATGGCTGTGAATATTCGATTATTCCTGACCAAATTGAAGCAGGCACATATATGGTTGCCGCCGCTGTTACGAATGGCGATGTTCTAATTAAAAATGTTATTCCAAAGCATTTAGAATCAATTTCAGCAAAGCTTATCGAATGTGGAGTTAAAATCACTGAATTTGATGACTCTATAAGAGTTAAGGGCTGTGAAAGGTTCTTGCGTTGCAATATAAAAACAATGCCTCATCCAGGCTTTCCAACCGATATGCAACCGCAATTTGCAGTGCTTTTAAGCCTTGCAGAGGGTATGAGTATTATCTCAGAAAGCGTTTGGGATAATCGTTTTAGATATGCAGACCAGCTTACAAGAATGGGTGCTATAATTCATGTTGACGGTAAAACTGCCTTTATTGAGGGCGTTGACAGCTTAAAAGGCGCTCCTGTTAAGGCCGATGACCTTCGTGCAGGTGCTGCTATGATGATTGCTGCAATGGTCGCAAAAGGCGTTAGTGAAATTGAAGATATATATCATATTGAGCGTGGATATGAAGATGTTGTAGACAAATTCAAATCCTTAGGCGCTTCAATCGAAAGAGTCGACTTCCCAGACAATGAGGGCAAGAAATCTCATCAAACAGCAGGGTGAGTTTTCATAATATTCCGCATATTGCACATTTTTGTCGCCACCAGAGTACATTATAAATGAAATCTCATAAAAACTCGGCTAAATAAAAATTATAATAAAATACAATAAAGTTGGGCGGGGGCTTGCTCCCGCCGTTTAAATTTAATAAAATCGAAGCCTTTATTTTCAACTAAAAACAAGAGGTGTAATCAAGTGACAGATAACGAAAAAATCGCAGAGCTGCTTTTCTCTGACATAAATAAAACTCCGAATGATTATGAAAAAATGTACCCCGAAAGAAATCTAAAAGAGGGTGCAAGAGTTACAAGATTTGCCCCAAGTCCTACTGGATTTTTACATCTCGGCGGGCTTTTTGGTGCTACCGTTGACAAGCTGACAGCAAAATCAACTGGTGGAATTTTTATATTAAGAATTGAGGATACCGACAAAAAGCGTGAAATCGACGGTGGAATTAATGCGATTATCGAAGGGCTTAAAGCGTTTGACACAATGCCGACTGAAGGCGTAATGGGCGAAAATGAAGAAATTGGCGATTATGGCCCATATGTTCAAAGCAAAAGAAAAGATATTTATAGGTGCTATGCTAAAGATTTAGTTATAAAAGGGCTTGCTTACCCTTGCTTTTGCACTCCACAAGAGCTTGATGAAATTCGTGAAAAGCAAGAGGCAGAGGGCGTAAACAAAGGTTATTATCAAAAATGGGCAAAGTGTCGTGACCTTACATATGATGAAATTAAAGCAAATATTGATTTAGGAAAATCCTATGTATTAAGGCTAAAATCTTTTGGTGACGAAACCAAAAAGTGCTTTTTTGATGATATCATTCGTGGAAAAATTGAAATGCCCGAAAATGTCCAAGATGTCGTTATTTTAAAAACTGATGGAATTCCGCCTTATGCTTTTGCACATTGCGTTGATGACCACTTAATGAGAACAACTCATATTATTCGTGGTGACGAGTGGATTGCAAGCACACCTGTGCATCTTCAACTTTTCAAGGCTTGCGGATTTAAAGCTCCTAAATATGCACATACCGCAGCCGTAATGAAAGAAGAAAATGGCGGAAAACGAAAGCTTTCAAAAAGAAAAGATCCCGAAGCCGCTGTTACATATTTCAGCGAAGTTGGTTATCCGTCTGAATGCGTTATCGAATATTTAATGACGCTTGCCAATTCAAATTTTGAAGATTGGCGTAAAACGAATAAGACCGCAAGTTCTGAGGATTTTCAATTTAACCTTAAAAAGATGTCTGTTTCAGGGGCACTTTTTGACCTTGTTAAGCTTAATGATATTAGTAAAAATATGATTTCAGTTATGACAGCCGATGAGGTTTATAAAAGAACTCTAAATTGGGCAAACGAATATGACAAAAGCTATGCAAAAATTTTAATAAGCGACGAAGCTAATGCAAAAAGAATGATGAACCTTGACCGTGAAACAAAAAATCCACGAAAAGATATAGCTAAGTGGAGTGAGGTTTTAGATTATTTTTCATATTTTTATAATGATTATTATAAGAGAGATTATACACTTCCTGAAAACATAAAAAAGGAAGATGCAATAGCAATTCTAAAAGAATATTTAAAAGTATATTCTGAAAATGATGAAAAAGATATTTGGTTTAATAAAATCAAAGACCTTTGCGAAGGGCTTGGATTTACCCCGAATGTTAAGGAGTACAAACAAAATCCAGAGGCTTTTAAAGGTCATGTAGGTGATGTTTCAGCAGTTATCAGAATTGCAGTTACAAGCAGAACTAACACCCCTGACCTTTGCACAATTATGAAAATTCTTGGCGGTCAAGAGGTCATAAATAGAATAAATGATGCAATAAAAAATTATAAGGAGGAAAATTAAATGGAAGAAATAATGGCGTCTAATTTCATTCACGATTTCATTGATGAAGATTTAAAAAGCGGAGTTTGCAGTCGCATTCAAACTCGTTTTCCTCCCGAGCCTAATGGCTATTTGCATATAGGTCACGCAAAGGCAATTTGCATTAATTTCGGAACTGCTAAAAAATATGGTGGAATTTGCAATCTTCGCCTTGACGATACTAACCCTCAAAAAGAGGATATGGAATATGTTGATGCAATAAAAGAGGATATTGAGTGGCTTGGATTTAAGTGGGACAAGTGCCTCTATGCTTCAAGTTATTTTGATTTTATCTATGAATGTGCAATAAAGCTTATTAAAAATTCAAAAGCATATGTAGATGACCTTACAGCGGAAGAAATAAGGCAACATCGAGGAACGCTCACAGAGCCTGGTAAAAACAGCCCATACAGAGATAGAAGTGTTTCTGAAAACCTTGAGTTATTTGAAAAAATGACAAATGGTGAATATGAAAACGGTGCAAGAGTTTTAAGAGCAAAAATTGATATGGCATCGCCAAACCTTAATATGCGTGATCCTGTAATTTATAGAATAGCTCATATAACCCATCATCAAACAGGTGATAAATGGTGCGTTTATCCAATGTATGATTTTGCACATCCGCTATCAGATGCAAGAGAAAATGTCACTCATTCGCTTTGTTCTCTTGAATTTGAAAATCACAGACCATTATATGACTGGTTCTTAAAAGAATTAAATATAAAAAATCCACCAAGGCAAATCGAATTTGCTCGTCTTAATCTTAATTATTGCCTTACAAGCAAGAGAAAATGTTTAGCACTTGTAAACGAAAAAATTGTTGATGGTTGGGACGATCCTCGAATGGTTACTCTAAGCGGAATGAGAAGGCGAGGCTACCCTGCAAGTGCGGTTAGAAATTTCTGTGAAAAAATCGGCGTTTCAAAAGCTTATTCAGTTGTTGATATGGGGCTGTTAGAATCTTGTGTTCGTGATGAACTCAATGAAAGTGCCGAGAGGGCAATGGCAGTTCTTCGCCCTCTAAAAGTGATAATCGATAACTATCCAGAGGGGCAAACAGAAGAAATCGAAGTTGATGTTCACCCGAATTATCCTGAGCGTGGAACTCGAAAAGTCGTTTTCGGTAGAGAAATATTCATCGAGCGTGATGACTTTATGATAGAGCCTGTGAAAAAATATTTCAGATTTTATAAAGGCAGTGAGGTTAGGCTAAAAAGCGCATATTATGCAACCTGCACAAGCTATGACACAGACGAAAATGGTGAGGTCACAGCAATTCACTGCACATACGATCCGCTTACAAAAGGTGGCAACTCACCTGATGGCAGAAAGGTTAAAGGCACAATTCACTGGGTTAGTGCCGCAGATAGCTTTAGGGCTACCGTTAATCTTTATGACAGACTTTTTGATGTTCCAAATCCATCAGATGAAACCGAGCGTGGCTTTGAAGAAAACTTAAACCCAAATTCTTTAACAGTTTTAACCGATTGTCTTATTGAGGGCGGACTTAGAAATGTTAAAAAGAGCGATGTTTTTCAATTTATGCGTCAAGGATATTTCTGCGTAGATAAATTTAGCACAGCGGATAATGTTATATTCAATTTGACAGTTGCCCTAAATTCTTCGTGGGGTAAAAAGGAGTAGTTTTTATGAGTAAGCTAAAAAAAGACAGACCAATAGATTTGCTTTATAGCATTGTAACTGCATTAATGGCAGTTTTAATTCCGGTAGCAGCATATTTTGGAAATTTTTTACATATTATTGTTAATTCGCCTATTTTTGCATGGATGGGACAGGCACAAGGCAATAAGCAGGACAAAGGCGATACTTTAACTCTTTGGAGTGTAAACAGATTTGTAAAAGACATTCTTCCAAAGCTGAATTTTGGCGAAGGAAGTACGGACAAATCAGCTTTTTGGCAGACGATTGCACCAATAAAGGTGGCACTGATTTGTACAATTGTATTTTTAGCCCTTGCACTTATTATTTCAATCGCTGTTTTCGTTTTAGCGTGGTTCTCAAAATTAAAAAAGACAACGCTGCTTGTAGCAACAGGCGGAATTGTTTCGCTTCTTAGTGCAATAATTTCATTTAACTTTGTTGTCATTCCATTGACTAATGGCACAATTACGCTTGGGGCATTCTTTTCAGACTTTTTAGGGCTTATGATGTCATCAATAGCCAATTTGACGCTTATAAAATTCTCAACAGGATATTACATAATGCTGTTCCTTTTCATTGGTATTGTGCTTTGGATTGGTTCATATTTGCTTATCGAGCTTGGAGAGAAAGAAAAAAGACAAACTATAAACAATTAAAAATTATGCCACTATATTGATGACTTTTCGATGTAGTGGCATCTTTTAAATATTTAAAAATTATAGAAAAACAAGAAAACAGGGGGAAAGAAAATGACAGGTAAATTTATTACAGCGATTTTAGCAATATGGCTTACAATTCTCACAGGACTTGGAATTAATCACACAGGTGTAACCCTTGTAAAGCCTGCGGATAACACACAGTTTAAAGCAAGCGGTGATTGGAAATTAACATTTGAGGATAATTTTGACGGTGACACTTTTGACCACACAAAATGGCATTACGGATATAAAGAAGAAGGCGTTAGGCGTGGAGGCTATTGGGTTGATGATGCTGTCAGCGTAAAAGATGGGAATTTAATCATCAAAACAGATTACAGAAAAGATGGAAAATTCGGCGCAGGCTGGTATACAGGTGCTATCGAAACCTCGAAATCATCATATGACGATAAAACAGAAGCTGAAATAAATAAAGATTACAAAGGCTTTAGCGGAAAATATGGATATTATGAAGTTCGTTGTAAAGTTCCTAAAGCGATTGGAATTTGGTCGGCATTTTGGCTTATGCCAGATAATAACTTCAAAAATGACACCTTCGGAACAGGCAAAGATGGTGCAGAAATTGATGTTTTTGAATCGCCCTATCTTTATGCAAAAACATATAAAGAGTCAGTAGCACACGCAGTGCATATTGATGGATATGGTGAGGAGCTAAAATCTTCAGGTTCAGATATGCAGTTTGTTAAAGGTCTTTATGATGAATTTCATACATTTGCACTTGAATGGAATGAAACCGAATACATTTTTTATGTCGATGGTATGCAAACATGGAAAAACAGCAAAACAGTAAAACCGAAAGATGTTGATAAAAGCGGAAATCCATATGATACTGTTGCCGAGGTTATGGAATATATGATTTTATCTGTTGAGGTTGGCGGTTCAACTATTGATGGCGTTGTCACTCCTGGAAAGGTGCTTGATGAAAATAAGCAGCAGGTTACATTTTGGTCAGGAGATGCCTCACTTAATGATACAGAAAAATCTTATGACTTTATTGTTGACTATGTAAAAGTTTATCAAAAATAGTAAATACAAAAATTTGCACCCCATTTACCTACTTAAACTTTGGTAAATGGGGTGTCTTAATTCAAGTTTATTAAAAATAAAATATTTATCTTGATTTTAACACACCATTGATTTATAATTAAAACCTATGGGGGCGTAGCTCAGCTGGGAGAGCGTACGGTTCGCATCCGTAAGGTCGTGAGTTCAATCCTCATCGTCTCCACCAATTGCATTTGGGCAATTTGCATACCGTTAGTATGTAAGTTGCCTTTGCTTTTTAACTTAAATGGGTTATACCTATTTACGCTATTTGTCTTGTGTTTTGATACAATTTTTGATACAATAATAGCATACAAAATTCACAGATGGGAGGAGCAAATTATGACTTTGGAAAATAAATTTGGCATAACAGATTTCGTAGAGCTTGCCCGTGTTGAAGAAAAAATAAGCAAGAAAAAAGCACTTGAATTATTTGAGCTAAATTTGCTTGACAGCTTTGAATTTGGAACATTTAAGGGGCTTTCCGATATACACACATATCTATTTAATGAAATATATGATTTTGCAGGGGAGCTACGAGATGTGAATATTGCTAAGGGTGGCTTTCGTTTTGCACCTGTAATGTATCTTGCAGTAGCACTCCAAAATATTGATAAAATGCCACAATCTACCTTTGACGAAATTATTGAAAAATATGTAGAGATGAATGCCGCCCATCCGTTTAGAGAGGGTAATGGCAGAAGCACACGAATTTGGCTTGACGCAATCCTTAAAAACGAACTCAAACAAGTGGTGGATTGGAGTAAGGTGGACAAAGGCGATTATCTTCTTGCAATGGAGCGTAGCCCGATTAAAGATATTGAAATAAAAAATCTTCTTTGCAACGCATTGACTGATAAAATTAACGATCGTGAGGTCTATATGAAAGGTATTGACGCAAGCTATCACTATGAGGGCTATAACATCTTTAAAACGGAAGATTTGAATAAGTAATAGTAGCAGATATTGCTCAAAGAAAACCCCCTGCTCACATTTCATTAGCGTATCTATTGACAATGAAAGATAAATAGTATATAATGTGAAAGCTAATTCGGTATTACGGTTTTTGGATTATACTTAGATTTTAAGTCTTCACCTAACCTTTAACTGTGCTACTCGAATGCGAAATAATTAATGAGGTGAAAAACAATGACACAAGCTGAAAAACAAGCAATTATGCTTGAAAATGCTACTCACGAAGGTGACACAGGTTCTCCTGAGGTTCAAATTGCTGTTCTTACTAAAAGAATTAACGATTTAACTGAGCATCTTAAAGAGCATAAGAAAGACCATCACTCAAGACGCGGGCTTTTAAAAATGGTTGGTCACAGGCGTAATCTTCTCGGTTACCTTCAAAAGAAAGATATTGAAAGATACCGTGCTATTATTGCAAAACTCGGCATTCGTAAATAATGTCACAAAAGGGCGAGCGGGAAACCGTTTGCCCTTGATTTGCCTTTATGGCAGTCATTTTTTCAAATCTATCGAGGCGATTTCAAGAATGCTTTTAGCGGTAAATGGAGTATTTATAGGCGGATTTATAAGTATTGCATTTATTGCTAAAACTGAATTTGCCTCGTGGAAATATATTAAAAAAAGAGGTATAAAATTATGTTTTTCAAAGATTTCAAAGTTTTTGAAACTGAGTTCGCTGGCAGACCATTAAAGGTTGAAGTTGGCAAAATGGCTCAGCTTGCAGGCGGAGCTTGCCTTGTTCGCTATGGCGAAACTGAGGTTATGTGTACTGCTACAATGTCTGCAAAACCAAGAGAGGGAGTTGACTTCTTCCCACTCTCTGTTGATTATGAAGAGAAGTTATATTCAGTTGGGCGTATCCCTGGTTCTTTTCAAAGGCGTGAGGGCAGAGCAAGCGAAAAAGCTACTCTTGCATCTCGTGTAATTGACAGACCAATTCGTCCGCTTTTCCCAAAGGATATGAGAAACGATGTAGGCGTTGTTGCAACGGTTATGTCGGTTGATCCTGATTGTTCACCTGAAATTACCGCTATGATTGGTGTTTCAGTTGCTATTAGTATTTCTGAAATTCCGTGGGACGGCCCTGTTTCTTCTGTTTCTGTTGGTCGTATTGATGGCGAATTTATAATCAATCCAACTGAAGCGCAAAGAGAAGTTTCAGAAATGGCTGTTACAGTAGCTTCAACTGCTGACCTTGTTGCTATGATTGAAGCTGGTGCAAACGAAGTTTCAAACGATGTAATGTTTGACGGAATTATGCTCGGCGACAAAGAAAACAAAAAGATTGTTGAGTTTATTGAAAAAATTCGTAAAGAAGCAGGCAAAGACAAAATAGACTTCCCATCAAACGATCCTGCTCCTGAAATGTATGAAGCAATCAAAGATTTTGCAATTGCTGATATTCGCCTTGCTCTTGACACTGATGACAAGAGAATTCGTGATGAAAGATTAAAACCAATCTACACAGCAGTTCATGAAAAATTCGATGCGATTTATCCTGAAGAAATTGCAAAGATTGAGGATTGCCTTTATAAATTACAAAAATTTGTTGTTCGTCGTTGGCTTTTAGACGATGGCAAGCGTGTTGACGGCAGAGGGATTGATGAAATTCGTCCACTCAATGCTGAAATTGACCTTTTAAGCCGTGTTCATGGTTCGGGTATGTTTACTCGTGGTCAAACACAATGCTTAACGGTTGCAACGCTTGGACCAATGAGTAATGCACAAATGCTTGACGGCATTGACAATGAAACCGAAAAAAGATATATGCATCACTATAATTTCCCATCATACTCTGTTGGTGAAACAAAGCCATCAAGAGGCCCTGGTAGGCGAGAAATCGGTCACGGTGCATTAGCAGAAAGAGCACTTTTACCTGTTATTCCATCAATAAATGATTTCCCATATACAATAAGACTTGTATCTGAAATTCTCTCATCAAACGGTTCAACTTCACAAGGTTCAATTTGTGGTTCTACACTTGCACTTATGGCAGCTGGCGTTCCTATTAAAGCACCTGTTGCAGGCATCTCGTGTGGGCTTATCACAGAGGGCGACCGTTTTATGACAATGGTTGATATTCAAGGTCTTGAAGATTTCTTTGGCGATATGGACTTTAAGGTTGCAGGCACAGAAAAGGGCATAACAGCAATCCAAATGGACTTAAAAGTTCACGGTCTTACACCTGAAATCATTAGAGAGGCTCTTGATAAAACTTATACTGCAAGAATGCATATTCTTAATGATGTTATGATTCCTGTAATTGCAGAGCCTCGTAAAGAGCTTTCAAAGTGGGCGCCTAAAATGCTTACAACGAGAGTTGATCCAGAAAAAATCGGCGATGTTATCGGCAAACAAGGAAAAGTTATTCAAAAGATTTGTGCTGAATGTAACTGTAAGGTTGATGTTTCTGATGATGGGCAAGTTTATGTTTCATCAGTTAGCCTTGAAGATGCACAAAAGGCTATCTTTATTGTTGATACAATTGCAAAAGGACCTGAAGTTGGATGCGTTTACAAAGGAATTGTTACAAGGCTTATGAGCTTTGGCGTTTTCGTTGAAATCGTTCCAGGCGTTGAGGGAATGGTTCATATTAGCCATCTTGATGTCAAGAGAACTGAAAAGGTTGAAGATGTAGTTAATGTTGGCGATGAGGTTATCGTTAAGGTTCTTCCTAAGGATGAACAAGGCAGATTGAACCTTTCAAGGCGTGAAGCTCTTATCGAAGTTGAAGGCTTAGTTCCTGAAAATGAACTTTCAGAACGCCGCCCAGCTCCTCCAAGGCGTGATTTTAACAGAGGACCAAGAAGATAATTTTTAATTATTAAAACAAATCAGGATTTTGGAAGAAAGTTTCAAAATCCTGATTTTTTATCCCAAATTTGTCTTAGAATAACCAATGCTGCAATTAAAAACTAAACTTTCAATTATAAAAGGTTCTATTCCTTGACTTTTAAAACATTATACTATAAAATTGTATGTTAGTAATTTAAAACATAAAGGATTGATATTTTATGCTTAAAAACACAGAAAAAACAATGGAAAAAGTAGTTTCACTTTGTAAAAGTAGAGGGTTTGTTTATCCAGGCAGTGAAATTTACGGCGGACTTTCAAATACATGGGACTATGGCCCACTCGGCGTTGAATTTAAAAACAATGTTAAAAAAGCTTGGTGGAAAAAATTCGTTCAAGAAAATAAATATAATGTAGGTCTTGACAGTGCTATTTTGATGAACCCTCAAACATGGGTTGCGTCAGGTCATGTCGGTGGGTTTTCTGATCCACTTATGGATTGTAAGGAGTGCAAAACTCGTCATAGAGCTGATAAGCTTATTGAGGATTTAGGCGTTAATCCTGCTGGTTGGTCTTTTGAAGAAATGTCAGCATATATCAAAGAAAATAATGTTGTATGCCCTAACTGTGGTGCTTGCAACTTT
Source organism: Oscillospiraceae bacterium (assembly GCA_036652055.1). Lineage (GTDB taxonomy): Bacteria > Bacillota > Clostridia > Oscillospirales > Acutalibacteraceae > Fimenecus. The sequence goes on from JAVVWP010000002.1 coordinate 55,349, forward strand.
ACTGATATTCGTAAGTTTAACCTTATGTTTAAAACTTTTCAAGGCGTAACTGAAGATGCTAAAAATGAAATCTTCCTTCGCCCTGAAACTGCTCAAGGAATTTTTGTTAATTTCCAAAACATTCAAAGAACAACAAGAAGGAAAATTCCGTTTGGCGTTTGTCAAGTTGGTAAATCTTTCAGAAATGAAATAACACCTGGCAACTTCACATTCAGAACTCGTGAATTTGAACAGATGGAACTTGAGTTTTTCTGTAAACCAGGAACAGAGCTTGACTGGTTTAAATATTGGAAAAACTACTGTAAAGATTGGCTTTTGTCACTTGGTATAAAAGAAGAAAATCTTAGACTTCGTGACCATGAAGAAAAAGAACTTTCACATTATTCAAATGCTACTACTGATTTTGAATTTATGTTTCCGTTTGGTTGGGGCGAGCTTTGGGGCGTAGCTTCAAGAACAAATTTTGACCTGACTCAACATCAAAACACTTCAGGTAAGAGTATGGAATATTTTGACCAAGAGGCAAATGAAAAATATCTTCCATATGTTATCGAGCCTTCACTCGGAGCAGATAGAGTTACGCTCGCACTTCTTTGTGAAGCCTATGATGAAGAAGTTGTTGATGAAAAAGACACAAGAGTTGTTATGCACTTCCCACCGGCACTTGCACCAATGAAAGCCGCTATTCTTCCGCTTTCAAAAAAGCTTTCAGATGAGGCAATGAAGGTTTATGAATTGCTTTCAAAGAAATTTATGGTTGACTTTGATGATGCAGGCTCAATAGGCAAGCGTTATCGCCGTCAAGATGAAATAGGTACGCCTTATGCAGTTACTTTTGATTTTGATAGCTTAGAGGACAAATGCGTCACAGTTCGTGACAGAGATACAATGGAGCAGATAAGGCTTCCGATTGATGCTCTTGTTAGCTATATTGAGGAAAAACTCGAATTTTAATTTTTGAGGTAAGGGTATGAGAAAAAAGCTGTTATTGGTTGTTAATCCCATCTCTGGAAAAAAGCTCGCAGCAGGGTATATGCTGCACTTCGTCGACCGATTTGATAAGGCAGGTTATAGCGTTATTGCCTGTTGTACTCAAAAAGATAAAAGTGCCTGTGAAATCGTAATTAATCGAGGCGCTGATATGGATTTAATTGTCTGCTGTGGTGGTGACGGCACTTTAAAAGAAACAATTTGTGGTGTTATGGCACTCGGCAAGGACATTAGTATTGGATATATCCCAATGGGAACAACTAACGATTTTGCCCGTGCTTTTGGAATTCCGATTGACATAAATAAAGCACTTGAAGCAGTCTTAGAGGGCGTGCCAAGACCTGTTGATATTGGTACTTTTGACGACGAATATTTCAACTATGTAGCGGCTTTTGGCAACTTTACTGACATTTCATATACGACCTCTCAAAGGGCGAAAAATCTTCTCGGCAGAGGGGCATATTTTCTGCATTCAGCAGATCCCTTCTTTAAAATGAAATCTTATTCAGCTCGTGTTGAAGCTGATGGCGAAGTTTTTAAAGGCAAATATTTTTATGGCTCAGTCACAAATTCTGAATGTATGGGCGGACTTCCCGTTCTTAAAAATTTAGGAGTTGAATTTGACGATGGGCTGCTTGAATTAGTTCTTGTTGAAATGGTTAGAAATCCTGCTGATATACTGTCTATTGCCAATTCACTTGCAAAGAAAAACATTGGTGACAATAAACGCATAATTGTTAGGCACTGTAAAGAGGTCCGTTTTATTTTTGATAAGCCGACCGATTTTTCTCTCGACGGTGAGTGTGCTGAAAAAATAACTGATGTTATAATAAAAGACATCAAATGCCCTGTAAAAATTATAGCAAAAAGCAAAGAATTAATTACACAGGAAGATTTAGTAGCAGAAGTTATGGAAGATTTAATTTAATAATTAAAATGCGGCTGTTTTACTTTTAATTACTTAGTAAAACAGTCGCTTTTTTTATTGACCTGCTTTAGTTGTTGTGACTTTTCCGTCATCTTTGTTTGTCACAAGGTCATGAACGCCTTCGCTGACTTTAGTTATTGCCTCGCTGACACCTTCACTCACTTTGGTTATTGCATCGCTTGCACCCTCACTCGTTTTTGTTACAATTTCGCCACCAACGCCATTAGTGTTTGCAGGCTTTGTAGTTGTAGTAGGTTCAGGAGTATTTTTACCACAGCCAATAAAGGCAAAGGCGCAGATTATCAGCAAAACGGAGATAACTCCAAAAAGCTTCTTCATTAAAAAAATCTCCTTAAACATTTCGGACACGGTTAGTTTGTGCAAAAATCATTTGATTATTACTTAGTAAGAATTCCATTGTCGGAATAAAGCAAAAGCAATATATTGTCTTCATATCCTGTTGTCTGGTCAATATAAACAAGCACTTCTTGTCCATTTTCATCCTTGCAGTGGAACTCATAGGTTGACTGTTCAGAATGACTTTTTGTTGGAATTACAGCTTTTTTAGAACTCATTATAGTGAGCTGTGAGCTAACTGATTTTCCGGCTGTTTCCTCTGTGATTTTAGCAGGAGCAATACTTCTTTTGGTGTGATTTACTATATATCCTCTTGCGTCATATCCCATAATTTTACCGTTTTCCATATTAACTTCTACTTTAATAAGGTCAGGATAGCAAATTGTATCATTTTCAACATATGCAAAATTTATAGTGCAAATGCCATCATTTATTGCGTAATAGCTCTCTTTCATATTGATACATTCATTTGCGACAAGAAAATCAGATGCTATTTTCAAGGCTTCTTCATAACTAAGCTTTTGCTCGCCTGCAAACTCACTTCTAAGCATATAAAGGACATATCCGCCTTTTTTTGTTACTGCAAGATTGATGTTTTTCGCAGAAAAGCAATAGCTTTCAGTGTTGTCACATTCTTCTGCGGTTAAAGACAAATCTTTTTCAGCAACGCCACTGAATTTTGATGCGACTTTTAGCGCTTGCTCTTTTGAAATCATCTCAGCGTTTTCAAGCATCTTTGGTGATATTTTATTAATGTGGTCAGAGAATGGACCATCATAAATAAGTGATGGATATTCAGTTATCGACTGCTCTGCATTTTTAATATCATCAGAAAAAAGTTGATTTTCAATTCCGCTTGATATTAGTGTGCTTTTTGTTTCTTCAAAGCGATAATTATTACGAAGCATATCCTCACGAACCGCTGAAATTTGCTTTTCTAAATTTTTTGAAATTTCAATAAAATAATTCAAATTTTCTCTTTCTTCTGCGGTTATTTTTTCGCCCATTGCAACTTTCCTGTTTAGTGACATAACAAAGTCGCCAACCTGAGAAAGAAATTTATAAATTGCTTCAATTTCAGCATTTGATGTGGGCAAAACCGAAAGGCTTCCCTTAGCTCCGCTTGCCTGCCGCCACAGCTCTGTTGCGACAGTGTTCATCATGGGCGGAGTGCTTACATATATCCCTTTGCAAAGGCTTACGCTCATATTTCCGAGATAAGTGTCAAGCTCAGTTAAAGCCCTTTGTTGAGATAAAAGAACCTGTCTTTCGAGATTATGCGTTGTGATACTGCCGATTACAGCGGTAATTAAAAGTGCCACTATAAGTGCAAAAATATAAAGAGCTATTCTTATTTTTCCTCTTTTAGAAATTGTTGTTGTCATAATTCTCACCTTCTTATTTTTTCACTGTTATTTTTCTCCTAAAATCGCAAAATATACAAAAAATTAACTGTTTATTCATTTGCATAATAGAGCTTTTTAGTGTATAATAAATTGATTATAAACCTCACTATAATGTAAAAGGAGAACTTTAATTGGAAGCTTATCTTGATAATAGCGCGACGACAATTCCATCAGTTAAAACGAGGCAAGCTGTAATGAAAGCAGTGAGCGAGGTTTATGGTAATCCATCGTCTATTCACGAAAAAGGTTTTGAAGCTTTAAAAGAGCTTGAAAGTTCAAGAAATATAATAGCAAAAAGCCTCTTTGCAGATGCAAATACAATATATTTTTCACCAAGTGGAACGCTTGCCAACAATACTGCGATTTTTTCATCGGTAAAAGCATTAAAACGCCGAGGAAATAAAATTGTTTCAACTGCCTTTGAGCATCCAAGCGTTGAAAACTGTCTTTTAAGATTAGAAGCAGAGGGTTTTGAAGTTGTTAGAGTTTTCCCACAAAAAGATGGAAATATTCCTCTTTCAGAGTTTGAAAAAGTTATTGACGAAAATACAATCCTTGTCAGCGTTATGGCTGTCAACAATGAAATCGGAGCTATAACTCCTTTTTCAGAAATAAAAAAAATAATTAAATCAAAAAAATCAAATGCAGTTCTACATATAGACGCAATCCAAGGTTATATGAAAATGCCGATTAACCCTCAAAAATGCGGAATTGACCTTATGTCAATGAGCGCTCATAAAATTCACGGTATAAAAGGCGTCGGGGCGCTTTATGTTGATAAGAATGTTAAAATAAAGCCATATGTCGAGGGCGGTGGGCAAGAAAATAATCTTTTTTCAGGAACGCAGGGAATGCCTGCAATAATGGGATTTTCCGCAGCAATCGAAGACTTTGGAAGTATAGCAAAAAATCTTGAGTATGTTAAAGAGTTAAATTGCTTTTTTAAAGATAGAATTAAAAATCTTGCAGGAGTTTTTATAAATTCGCCTGAAAATGCACTTCCATATATTTTAAACATTTCAGTCTTAGGAATTCCATCGCAGGTGCTTGTGAATTTCTTCTCGATGAATAAGGTTTATGTTTCTGCTGGCTCGGCCTGCTCTAAGGGGCATAGAAGCAATGTCTTAAATGTTATAGGGCTTTCACCTGCAAAAATTGATACAGCTATCAGAATAAGCCTTTCGCACAACACAACAAAAGAAGAATTAGAATATTGTGCCGAAATTTTAGAAAAGGCAATAACGACACTTAGAAAAGGGAAAAATTAATGAAAGAAATCATTTTAATAAAAAACGGAGAGCTTGCTTTAAAAGGACTTAATCGTTCTTCATTTGAGTCAATTCTCGTTAAAAACATAAAAAGGCGATTAAACGGAGTTGGAAAGTTCTCAGTTGTTCGTTCACAGTCAACAATCACGATTGAACCGCAATCTGATGATTATGATATGGACGAGGCCGTTTCAAGAATTTCAAAAATTTTCGGAATAGCTGGCTATTCAAGAGCAGCAGCAGTTGAAAAGGATATGAGCGTTATTCTTGAAGTTGCTCCGGAGTATCTAAGCGAACAGTTAAGCAATGCAGCGACCTTCAAAGTCGAGGCAAAGCGTTCAGACAAGGCTTTCCCCTTAAAATCTCCTGCAATATCTTGCGAGGTTGGCGGTGCAATCCTTGATGCTTTTCCTCACTTGACGGTAGATGTTAGAAATCCTGATATTACTGTTACCGTTGAGGTGCGTGACAATTTTGCATACATTAGAGGCAAACAGTTAAAGGGTGCAGGCGGAATGCCAGTAGGAACAGGCGGAAAAGCGGCACTTTTGGTGTCAGGCGGAATTGATAGCCCTGTTGCAGGTTGGATGATGGCAAAAAGAGGAATTGTCCTCACAGCTATACATTTTGCATCACCTCCTTTTACTTCTCCACAATCTGAAATGAAAGTCCACGACCTTTTAAGCGAGGTTGCAAAATATAGCGGAAGTATAACTTTATTCACAGTTCCTTTTACAGAAATTCAAGAGCAAATTCGTGATAATTGCCCAGAGGAATTTTTCACCCTTGTTATGCGTAGATTTATGATGAGAATTTCAACTGAAATTGCAAAAAAAGAGGACTGTTCAGCACTTATAACAGGCGAGAGCGTGGGGCAGGTTGCAAGCCAAACTATTTTAGCACTTGGTTGTACAGATGCTGTCACCGATATGCCAGTATTCAGACCACTCATTGGAATGGATAAAGACGAAATTATTGTTATTTCAAGAAAAATCGGAACATTTGATATTTCAATAAGACCGTTTGAGGATTGCTGTACTGTGTTTACACCAAAGCACCCACGAACAAGACCTAAAAAAGAACAACTTGAAGAAGCAGAAAAAGAACTTGATTGCGAAGAATTAATCAAAAAAGCGGTTGACGCAGCGACAATGGAATATTTTTCGTTTTAAGGATATTAAAAATGACTACTGAAGAAAAAATTGTAAAATTGCTTTTAGAAAAAAAATTAATTTTAACCACTGCCGAATCTTGCACAGGTGGGCTTATAGCTAAGAGAATTACTGATGTTAGCGGTTCTTCCTCTGCTTTTGAATGTGGCATTGTCAGCTATTCAAACAGAATTAAGATGAAATTATTGTCAGTGTCAGAAAAAACTCTTAATGAGTTTGGAGCTGTCAGTGAGCAGACGGCAAAAGAAATGGCAGAGGGTGCATTAAAAATTTCTAATGCGAATTTAGCAGTTGCAGTCACAGGGATTGCAGGTCCTAATTCAGATGATACCAATAAGCCAGTAGGGCTGTCATTTATAGCTTTGTCAGACGGAAAAACCACAAAGGTTAAAAAACTTTTAAATACATTCTCTGATAGTCCAAGAGAAAACAACAGAAATGCGTCAGCAGATATGGCACTTGAAATGATATTAGAATATTTATCTTTCAGCTAAGGGCGGTTTATTATGAATGAAGAAACAACTAAAATAAGAGTAAGAAAAGTTAAAAAAAAGCCATCTAATTTAATGAAGGCAATAACAATAGTTATAGCGATTATATTTGTAGTTGCTTCTGCTTTTTGTATAAAATATGCACTCGATATTAAAAAAAATAAAGATGCGATTAAAAAGCTGTCAGAATTAACAGATATAACAAATGAATTTGAAGCTATTAACAGCGACCTTCCAAATATAGATTTTCCTGAAAACATTCAAGAAAAATACAAAAAAGCCTATTCAGTCAATACTGATTTAGTCGGGTGGATTAAAGTTCCAGGAACTTCAATAAATCATCCTATTGTTAAAAAAGACAACAATGATTACTATTTAAAACATAGCTTCTACCATAAATATGATATTCGTGGAACAGTTTTTATGGATTACCGTAACACAAGAGAAACTCTTGATAAAAACACTATCCTTTATGGTCATAATTTTCTTGATTCGACTATGTTTGCAGAGCTTGAAAAATACAAAAGCATTGACTTTTATAAAGAAAATCCAGTGATAGAATTTAACACGATTTACAAGGATTATAAATGGAAGGTTATTGCAGCATTTTTAACAAATGCCTCCAAAGAGGAAGATAACGATTATATTTTCAACTATATTTATCCGTTTATGACCGATAAAAGCTTTTTAGAATATACAGGCGAAATTTCACAGCGAAGTTTATATAAGACGGGCGTAGATGTGCAAAAGACTGATAAAGTATTGTCGCTTTCTACCTGCACAAGAGATATGGATATTGGAAGAAAAGAAACAAATTCAAGATTTGTTTTAGTAGCAAGGTTAGTTCGTGAGGGTGAAGATGAAAGTGTTGACACTTCAAAGGCAACAATAAATGAAAATCCTCGATACCCACAAATATGGTATGATAAAAATAAAACAAAAAATCCATATAAAGATGCACCGAAATGGTACCCCAAAGGAGTTGCAAAAAGTTGAGTGAAAAAAGAGAAAATGATGAAGTTTTATCATTCGAAGAACTAAAAAACAGATATGGCACTGATGAAAATTATGATGATAAAGATATATCAGAAGTTTTAGAAAGCTTAGGCTTAGGCGAAAAAGATACACCTAAATCTGAAGAAAAAGTCATAAAAGAAGATATAAAAAAGGCTGAAACCAAAAGCCACGAAATTGCTACGCCTCCTGCTCAAAAAGCTTATGAGAATGTTTTACCATCAACAAATGAAGATGTTAGTGAAAAAAATACAGCAAGGCATAATAAATATGTGGCTGAACAAAATTATATTGATGTCACCGATATGTATCAGAAAAAAAGACCTCCTCAAGCAGAAGTAGAAGTAGAAGTAGAAGTAGAACAGCCTGTTGAAACTCAAATTCAAGATGAGGAAATAACGAAAAAGAGTAAAAAAGAAAAAAAGCAAAAGAAAATAAAAGAAAAGAAATCCGAAAATAAAACCAGAGGTTTTAATGAGATGTTCAAGGGTTGGATGATGTCTTTTGTTCCTAAAAAGACGGACAAGGTATCAGAAATTGTTCGAAAACTGATTATGGATATTTCAATAATTACGCTTATCGGATGTACAATTTATTATGGCGATTTGCTAATTCAAAAGCAAGAAGCAAAAAAACAGCAAACAAAAATCCAAGATGAAGTTGGCGATGATACGGACGAAGCTGATGCATGGGCAGAGTTTTATGCAAAATATCCTAACCAAAAACTTCCCGAGGGAATGATGGCAAAATATGCTTATCTTTATGCAATCAATAACGACCTTGTCGGTTGGGTAAAAATTCCTAATTCAATCATAGATGTTCAAGTGGTTAAAAGCCCAAACAACTCTGATTATCTTAAAAAAGATTTCTATGGTAATTACAGCAGATATGGCTGTCCGTTTATGGATTATAGAAATGATGTAAAAAACATCAATAAAAATACGATAGTTTATGGTCATCATATGAGTGATGGGTTGGTTTTTGCAGAGCTTGCAAAATTTAAAACGGTTGATGGATTTAAAGAGTCGCCAATAATTGAATTTGATACGCTTTACAAAAGATATAAATTCAAAGTTTACGCAGCATTTATTACAAACAGCATACCAAGTCAAGATAATGATTATGTTTTCAACTATATTGCAACATCGTTTAAAGACGGTGAAGATTTCAACAATTACATAAAAGCTATCGATGAAAGAAAGCTTTACACTACGGGCGTCGATATAGACGAAGACGATAAGATTATTACGCTTTCAACTTGTTCTTATGAATTCAAGGATGCAAAGTTTGCTGTGGTAGGTAGGCTGCTTCGTGACGGTGAAAGCGAAAAGGTAGATGTGGATAAAGCTATGGTTAACGAAAACCCACATTATCCACAAGTTTGGTATGATAAAAAAGGAACGAAAAATCCATTTATAGATTTTCCAAAATGGGTTCCTACGGGGAAAAAGGCTGAAAATTTGGTAACTGTTGCACCATAACTTTCTTAGCATTAAAATATAGTATTTTTATAAGGGTGGATGATAAATATGAAAATAAGATTGTTTTCGTTAAATTCAGAAAATAATGTGCCTTCTGCAAAGCTTCAGGCAAGAATGTTTGGTAGCTTTAATGCTTTTTCAGAGGAAAATATTTCTTTTGAGAATTTCCACGGGCTAAAAGAACTTTTCCCATCACTTTCTGATGCACTAAAAACAGCAGAACTAATTGTTATTGCACTTGAACCTAAAATTATGGCAAAAACAAAAATCAAGATTTTGTCTGCACTGTCACTAAAGGTTGAAGTAAACCAAGAAATAATGACAAAGCTTAACAATATGACTGAGCTTTCAGAAGATGAAAAAGAGCTAATTGCTAAAATCCCAAGCGCGGCAGTTCCTTTTCCTACAAAAGATGGTATTAATTCAGGCTTTATTGTTAAAAAGGGAAAGCAAAAAATTGCAATCATACCGCTTGATGATGAGCGAATTGATTCGGTTTTAAGAAATGGTATGTTGCCATATTTAATGACGGGGGAGTCAAATAGCAATCAAGTCACTAATGATGAGATAGCTCCTGTGAAAAGTGAAATCTTAAAAAAAGATACTTCTGATGTTGCTGAAAGCACGGTTTTAAGAACAATAAATATTTTGAGAGAGTCAGATATGACTGTTTCAATCAATGCCAATGTTAATGCTGAAATCATAAGAAATGAAGGCAACAATATTGAAGGCTTTTTCAATTACTTTATCTTTACCCCAAGCGTTGAAGATAGAGGAGATTATAATATAACTGACTATACTGCGCAAATGGCAAAAACAAGCAAGGAGCTTACAACATCAACATTTGGTGCAGCAATTTCAGATATTTGTATTGGTGAAGGCTGTAAATATATATGTATTGCACTCGCAACAGAAAAATCAGCAGTTGTGCGAAAGCTTTATATGGAAGCTGATGAAACTGAAGAAAGCTTTATAAAAGATGCAGCCGAAGAATTAGTTCTTCTTGTCGGCGAAAAAGCTACTGGGGCGGCTATGGTTGGAATTGAAATTTCAGATGATAATATTCCAACAAAAAAGCCATTTTTAAAAGGCAAAGCAGGAAAGATAATTTTATCAATCATTGCTCTTTTGTTAGTAGCTGCTATAATTGTCAGCGTAATTCTTCTTAAAAAACAGCAGACCGAAAGAGAGGCTGCAACAACAGTAGCACCTATAACCACCGCTGCGACGACTGTTCCTACAACGGTAGCACCTGTCGTAGAAATACCAAAGCTTGCTTTTTCAGAGTTCGTTTATAAAGAAGCGGTTGAAGGCATTAAAGAGGAAACAACCACTCAAGTTACGCAGGCAACAACAGGCGAAGTTACTACTACTGCGGGAGCAACAACTGAAAAAGCTTCTGCAAACGCAATCCCAAAAACCATAACAGTTAACAAAGAAAAGCTTGATGCAAAAGAGGCAATAGCAAAAATCGTAGCTTCTGAAATGGACGATAGCTATGAAACTGAAGCAATTAAAGCACAAGCAGTTGTTGTTTATACATATCTTAAATATCGTGACACGGATTGGAATATTACAGGTATTAAGGTTGCAGATAAATATAGCGATAAGGTTTCCAATGCAGTCAAGGCAGTCTTTGGAGAATATTTGAAATCAGGAAACGAAACAGCATTCACACCTTATTTCCTCCTTTCAGCAGGAAAAACAACAACCTCTAAGCTTGCATTTAATAAACCGTTCCCATATTTAAAAGTAGTTGATGTTGCAAGCGATAAGCAAGAAAATAATTATAAAGCAGAAAAAACATATACCTCTGATAAAATGAAAGAATTTATCGTAAAATATGACAGTAAGATAAAGCTTTCTGAAAAACCTGAAGAATGGCTTAAAGTTACTAAGCACGATGGTGCAATTTCACCAGAGGCAGGATATGTTGAAACAATAAAAGTTGGAGATACTGAAATTAGCGGTATCAAATTTAGACGAGGCGTAATGGGTACAGAAGTTCTTGCTTCACATTGCTTTACTATTAAATATGATGCCGAGAGTAAAACTTTTACAGTTACATCATACGGTTCGGGCTATGGCGTTGGAATGAGCCAAAGAGGCGCAAATAAGATGGCACTCAGCAAGTCAACTTATAAAAATATACTTTCAAAATATTACAGCGGAACAACAGTTTCAGAATAAAAGCATTTTAAAATTTCGGGAGGATTTTATATGGCAATTTTAGTTACAGGCGGAGCAGGATTTATTGGTTCACACACAACGGTTGAGCTTTTAGCGGCAGGATATGAAATAGTAATTGTTGACAATTTCTATAATTCAAGCCCTGAATCACTAAAAAGAATTAAAGAACTCAGCGGTAAGGATTTTAAATTTTACGAATGTGATATTCGTGATAAAGAGGGAATGCAAAAGCCCTTCAAAGAAAACAAAATTGATGCAGTAATTCATTTCGCTGGTCTTAAATCGGTGGGCGAATCTTGCAGAAAGCCACTTGAATATTATGATAATAATATTGGCGGAACACTTGTTTTGTGCGAAGTTATGAGAGAAAATGGATGCAAAAAAATAGTATTTAGTTCATCTGCAACGGTTTATGGAATGAATAATGTTTCACCTCTTAACGAAACAATGAAAACTGGCGGAACAACTAATCCTTATGGCACAACAAAATATATGATAGAAATGATTTTAGAAGATTTATATAAATCTGATAATGAGTGGGACATTACACTCCTTCGTTATTTCAATCCAATTGGCGCTCATAAAAGCGGCAAAATCGGTGAAAATCCAAATGGTATTCCAAACAATCTAATGCCATATGTTACTCAGGTAGCAATTGGAAAACTGCCTTGCCTTTCAATTTTTGGCAATGATTATGACACTCCTGACGGAACAGGCGTTCGTGACTATATTCATGTAGTTGACCTTGCCGACGGGCATGTTAAGGCCGTAAAACACATTTTAAGTGGCAATAGGGGAGTTAGTATCTTTAACCTCGGAACAGGCAAGGGATATAGCGTTCTCGACATTGTTAATGCTTTTGAAAAAGCAAGCGGAGTGAAAATTAATTATAAAATTTCTCCTCGTCGCTCAGGTGACATTGCAACTTGCTATTCTGATCCTACAAAGGCAAAGGAAGTTTTGGGCTGGGAGGCACAGCGTGGTATTGAAGAAATGTGCGAAGACTCATGGAGATGGCAGTCACAAAATCCTAATGGATTTTAATAGTGCTAACTAATAACAATTGGAGGTAATTATGAGTTATATAGCTAATGAAAATCGTTATGACAATATGGAATATAAAAGTTCAGGCAAAAGCGGCTTAAAGCTTCCGCTTGTTTCTCTTGGACTTTGGCATAATTTTGGCGAAAATGCAGACAAAGCCAATATGAAAGAAATGCTTTTTACGGCTTTCGATAATGGCATAACTCATTTTGACCTTGCTAATAATTATGGCCCAGTTGAGGGAGATGCTGAAAGAAATTTTGGCAAAATATTAAAAGAAGAATTTGGTGCATATCGTGATGAAATGCTTATAAGCACTAAGGCAGGATATTATATGTGGCCTGGCCCTTATGGCGATTTTGGTAGCCGAAAATATCTTCTTTCAAGTCTTGACCAAAGCCTTTTAAGAATGGGGCTTCCATATGTTGATGTTTTTTATCATCACAGAATGGATAAAAATACGCCTCTTGAAGAAACAATGTCCGCACTTGACACCGCAGTCAAAAGCGGAAAGGCTCTTTATGCAGGGCTTTCTAATTATGATGGCGAAACGATGAAAAAAGCAAGGCATATTTTAAAACATTTGAAATGCCCCTTTGTAATTAATCAAAATCGCTATTCAATATTTGACAGAACAATTGAAGAAAACGGTCTTAAAAAGGCAGCCGAGGAAAAAGAAAAAGGCATTATTGTTTTTAGTCCGCTTGCTCAAGGTCTTTTAACTGACAGATATTTGAACGGAATACCAAACGACAGCAGGGTTATGACAGACGGAAGATTTTTAAAAAAAGACAACCTCACTGATGAAAAGCTTTCTGAGATAAAAAAACTTAATGAGCTTGCAAAAAGCAGAGGTCAAAGCCTTGCACAAATGGCTCTGTCATGGGTTTTAAAAGATGATGCAATTACAAGCGTTCTTATCGGTGCATCAAATAAAAATCAAATTTTAGATAATATAAAAATAGTTAATGCAGAAAAGCTTACCAAAGAAGAATTAAAAATCATTGACGAAATAGTTGGTAAATAAACCTAAATTGCTATGGCGAGGCTATTTGTTCTCGCCATTTTTTTTGCTATTAAGTGAGAAGCTTCACATAGCTAATTTGCCAAAGGTATCATATTTTTAAAAAAGAAGTCAGGTGTGATAATATGAAAAAATCTATAATAAGAACAAATTTATTAATAGCTTTAGTAGTAATTATTGGCTTTACATTTACTGAAGTTTCTACAAATGTATCTTTTAAAAAAATATTTACTAAAGATATAGAATATGTATCAAAACTGACTTCTGAAAATATGTATATGGGAATAAAAGAACTTATGGGCCAGCCGATTAATGTATCTTTATCAATGGCTCGTGATAATTTTCTTCGTGATTATATGAGCAATGAAAAAAGTGGCGTTCAATCAGATGCGATGATTGATACTCTAAAAAAATATCTCTCAGAATATAAAAACAAAAATAATTTTGATACAGTTTTTTTGGTGTCGGCTAAAACAGGCAACTACTATCACTATAAAAATGGAATTGACAGAGTTATGTCGCCTGACAATAAAGAGGATATATGGTATTATGACTTTTTGAAATCAGACGATGAATATGCTCTTAATGTTGATAATGACCAAGCGACAAATGATAATATCACCGTCTTTGTTAATTGCAAATTAAAAGATGATAAAGGCAATATATTAGGAATAATCGGTGTTGGATTAGAAACGCCATACATACAAAATCTGTTAGCACAAAATGAGAACGAATATCAAATTGACGCATATTTAGTTGATGATTATGGCAATGTTCAGCTTTCAGATAAATTGACAGAATTTGAAAATGTCAACCTTTTTGAAAAACCTGCTTATTCGCAAATAAAAGATGAAATTGTTAAAAACAAAACTTCAACAGAAAACAAATGGTATGAATCAGGGCAAGAAAGTGGATATTTTGTTACACGATATATTCCATATTTGAATTGGTATCTTATTGTTGAAAAAAGTGCAGAAGTATTGCATCACAAAATGATTAATCAATTGTGGGTTAATGGGATGCTAACTATTGTGGTTTTATTTGGAGTTCTTGCTGTAACAACAATTATTTTAAAAAAGAATAACAAAAAAATAGCAAAGCTTGCCGAGCAGGACCAATTGACAGGGCTTAAAAATCGAACGAGCTATGAAAGAGATATTGAAAAATATAAAGGCGAGCTTAAAAAATATCAACCGTTCGGAATTGGTGTTTTTGACTTAAACGATTTAAAAGGTGTAAATGACATATATGGCCACCAAGAGGGCGATGAATATTTAAAAGCATTTTCAGAAATTTTAAGCAAAAACTTTTCAAAGTCGCCTGTTTATCGCATAGGCGGAGATGAGTTTTGTGTAATACTTTTAGATATTAAAGAAGAAAATATTCTGAATAATTGGGAAAATATAAATAAAGAATTTGAAGAATATGGCAGCAATAAGCAGTATTCAACGAGTGCAGCATTCGGATATACTTTTTATGATGAAACAGCAACAAACACAACGCAAACTATATTTTCAGTCGCAGATAAAAAGATGTATGAAAATAAAAGCCGATATAAAGCTGAAAATAAAAATTAAAAATCAGATGGCTTAGAATATGGCTATCAAAACAAAAAAATATCTGCCATTTTATCGAAGTCAATAATCGATAAAGTGGCAGATATTATATCTTATTGTAAAATCGATTTTATGCTAAATTCAAAAATTCCTCAAGGCATTTTCCACTTGCTTTTATTTCTTTTGCCATTTCAACACCGACAAATCTCCAGTGCCACGGCTCAAAAACTACCTTTGTTGTTTTAACTTTATCTTCTGAATATCTTAAAATAAAGCCATAATCTTGAGCGTGTTCTAAAAGCCAAGAATATTCTTTAGTTCTCATAAAATCAGAACTTGCCGAAACAATATCCATAGCAAAGCCCATATTGTGTTCAGAGTGACCAGGTGGCATTATTCTGTCTTTTGTGCTGTTGATAGCATCTTGCTCAGAATATCCTCTGCCTTTTAGATAGGCGATATTGTTATTATAATTTCTTTTTTGATGGTCATAGCTGCGATACCCCGAATAAGGAGTTAGCGTTAATCCGTCAATTTTTGCCGCATCATACATTTGCTGATAAAATGGTGCAACTCTCTCATCTAATTGAATTTTACTACCTGCAATTGAGGGGGCAAGCTTTGGTGCATAGCCCTCAGGAAGGCAAAAATCCATATTAACAATAGTTAAGAACCATTTGTCGCCAGTAGGGGAAACAATGGTCGGAACGCCTGTCTTATTAGGTGCAACCGTTGTTGGAATAGTAGTTGTTGGCGAAGCGGTGGTAGGAGCCTCTGTGAGAGCTTCTGTTAGAGCCTCGGTACTTGTTTCAATCGGTGTAGGCACGGTAGTTTCCTCTCTCTCCTTGTCATTTCTTGTAACAAACGCATATATAACGACTAAAGCCATTAGCACTATGGCTAAAACAGCAAATAAAATAGCTTTTATTTTCAACTTCGATTTATTTTTTTTCATATTAATTCTCCTTTATTATTACACATCTATTCTATATTTTTTGTCATATAAAGTCAACTAAAACAAAAAACTAAAAATATAAACGGCTACTACTTTGACACTGCCCAAGGTAATAGCCGTTTTTAATTATTATTTATCGCAGGAATTGCAGCCACCGCAAGAACCGCAACATTCGTCTTTAGCTTCTTTGGTATCTCGATAATATTGAGTGTGAGTTTCCCTGTGAGGAGTTTCTTGCCAAATTTTTTCGGCTCTTACCGCCCACTCTTTAGCAAAATCATCGCACTTACAGCAAAGCTCATCAACTTCTTCTTTATTCATAAGGTCAGACGAATGAGCGCCACTCTCTTTAACCATTTTTCGTAGATAGTCAGGATTTTCAAGCATTGGGCAAGGTCTTAAATGATTATCATTGAACGGCTGATTTTTATAATAAGCAGTAAAGAGAGGACTTTTAAGTGCCTCAAGCAGAGTGTGAGTTCTAATATTTGTATCAGAATAGTGAATGAAAACGCAAGGCTCAATATCGCCTGCGGAATTTATATGGAAATAGTTTCGACCGCCTGCAATACAACCACCGACATATTCAGCATCGTTTTGAAAATCCATAATAAAAATAGGCTTGCCTGTTTTTGAATTTCTCATCTTTTTAAGCCACTTATACATAAATTCTCGCTGGTCAGGCGACGGAATAAGCTCTTTGTCAGCACCATTAGCAATAGGCATATAGTTAAAGCAAAGTGCATATTTAGCACCCTTTTCTATAATTGTATCAATAAAGTCGTCACTTGTAATATATTCAACATTTTTTTTCGTATAGCATATAGAAACGCCGAAAAGGCATTTGTTTTTGTGAAGCAAGTCCATAGCATCAAGCGTAACTTTATAAGAGCCTTCGCCTCGACGCCAATCATTAGACTCCTGCGTGCCTTCAACGCTAAGTGCAAGACCGATATTTCCGACCTCATTCATATCATCACAAAACTTTTGGTCAACCAGTGTAGCGTTGGTATAGATAACAAATGTACAGTCTTTATTATTTTTTGCAAGAGCAATAACATCATCTTTTCTAATAAGTGGCTCGCCACCTGTAAGCATATAAAAATGCGTTCCAAGCTCTTTACCCTGTGTAACAATGCTTTGCATTTCATCATTAGTTAAATTTTGCTTGTGACCATATTCGGCAGCCCAGCAGCCTTTGCATTTAAGGTTGCAAGCACTTGTAGGGTCAAAAAGAATTATAAACGGAATATTGCATTTGTATTTTTCACGATTAGCACGAACAGCTTTTGTGCCATAAAGGCTAGCATCAACGCCAAGCGACAGAAGCATTTGTCTAATAACTTTACGGTCAACATCATTTAGAATTCCACAGGCGAATTTGTTCCAAACATTTTCGCTGTCTAAAGCGCCCTCTTTGAATTTTTCAAAAACTTCAGGGGGAAACATATTAGAAAAAAGCTTGTCGACTCGATTAGCCATTTTCACAAAATTTCCAGTAGGGTCTTTATCAATATATTTCAAAAGCCTGTCAATCATAAAACCAATTGCGGCTTTTTGAACCGTATGAGTATCAGCCATATTATCACTTCCTAATTAGCACTATCTGCATTAATTACACAACACTTTAATGAATAATAATAATAACATAAAAACTGCTGTTTGTAAATGAATATTGACCTTTTTTGAGTATTTTAAACTACGAATATATCACTTAGCTTTTACTGATATTGTTTAATTTTCACAATTAAGGGAAAAATAAAAGAATATGTAGCTTTCTTCTCGTATTTTGCACTTGAAAGGAACGAAATTTCATATGAAAAAAGCACAAATTAAGAATTTGAAAAAAATAGTAAAAAAAGATTTTAGCATAATAAAATCGCAGTATGAAAAGTCATTTGAAAAAGCTGAAAAAAGCTCTAATCAAATATGGCTTTTTGATAATTTCTATGTCCTTGAGGCAGAAGCTAAAGGCGTTATTAAATCACTTTCATACATTTCAAAAATCCCGTGCGACGAGTCAAAGCTTCCAAGGCTTTATAGCTTTTTGTTTAGAGAATTAGCAGATGGCAAAATTAAGGATATAGATAGTATTGTCAAAAAAATCTATAAAAATGATTATTCTGTCACTGAAATAGAACTTTTAGAGCTTATGATGAAATCTGCATTAATTTCTCGTGCGGCACAAGGGGTGTTAGAGGAGGGCGAGCTTCTTCCCAATGTCATTGTTGCATTTAGTGATATTAAGGATATAGATTTTGAAGATATTTTTAAAGAAATTTCTAAAACAGAAAAAATATTATGCGAAGATTTAGTCTATAAAAATTCAGACAATGAAACAAAATCGACATATAGACATATTTTATCTAAAAAGGCAAAAGAGCAAAAAATGTCAGAAAGTGAATATGCTTTAAATCTTATTGAAGATGCTTATTTGAGTTCTAAAAGTGTTATAAATTATTTAAAAGAAGAAAACAAAAGCAAAAAAGGATATATATCTATTGCACTTGAAATAGCGATACCCTTAGCTATATCAGTGCTTTTAGCGGTTTTGATTAACAACTATTTTTTAGCAATTATTTTATATATTCCTATTTGGGAAATAACAAGAGCCTTCATATTATTTTTCATTATGCGAACAACTAAGCCTTTAAAAATACCAAAAATAGACTTAGAAAATGCAAAAATTAATTCCTGCGATACATTGATAGTTGTTTCATCACTGCTTCCAAATGCTAAAAACATTGAAATAGTTAAAAATCATCTAATGAGTTTATATTTATCTAACAAGAGTGAGGGAATAAAGGTTTGCTTGCTCGCTGACCTAAAAAGTGCAACGCAGAAAGTGCTACCTGAAGATGAAAAAAATATAAAATTAGCAAAAAAAATGATTGACGAACTCAATGAAAAGAAAGATGTATTTTCACTCCTTTTAAGGCAGAGAAAATATTCAAAAACGCAAAATGAATACACGGGCTATGATAGAAAAAGAGGAGCGATAACAGAGTTAATAAGGGCAATAAAGGGCGATAAATCAGGCTTTATTGTTATGCACGGAAATATATCAAAGCTTAATTCAACCAAATATATAATGGCACTTGATGCAGATACAGAACTTTCATTTGATGCCATAAAAAAGCTGATTTCTGCTGCAACTCATCCACAAAACAAGCCACAAATTGATTATGAAAAGGGAATTGTAAAAAGTGGCTATGCAATTTTTGTGCCTCGAGTAGAAACTGATTTAAAGTCGGCATATGAAACAGGATTTACACGGGTAATGGCTGGGGCAGGCGGAATAGGGCATTATTCGTCGGCTTGCGGTGAAAGGTATCAGGATTTATTTGGGCAAAGCATTTTTTCGGGAAAAGGACTTATTGATGTAGATGCGTTTTATTTGCTGCTGAATGACAGATTTAAAGACGAAACAATTCTAAGCCACGATATATTAGAGGGCGAATTTCTCCGCACAGCATTTATAGGAAATGCAGTAGTAACTGACAGTTTTCCTGAAAATGAAATATCATATTTTAAGCGTCAAAGCAGGTGGATAAGAGGCGACTGGCAAAACCTTAACTTTATTTTTAAAAAGGTGAATTTCAAAAATGGTAAAAAGCAAAATCCATTGCCATTCATATCAAAATTCAAGCTGTTTGACAATTTAAGGCGTTCACTTCTTCCGACTTTTTCTTTAATTCTCATATTAGTTTCTGCTTTTTTGCCATATAATGCAATGCTCATTACATCTATAACGGGCATTTTAAGTATAGCAATAAACGAAATTTTAGCAGGCGTTACAGACTTGTTTTTCACAAGAGGCAGAGGATTTTATTCGATTTTTTATGGCGACGCAATTCCAAATGCACTTAAAAAATTGCTCGAAGCGATAGTTAATATTGTTATGCTTCCAAAGGCTGCAATTGTTTCAATAAATGCAGTTTTCAAAGGCATTTACAGGCGATTTATAAGCCATAAAAATATGTTAGAATGGGTAACAGCGGCACAGAGCGAACACGATAATAAAAACTTTTCGCTTATTAAAAACTCTTTTTCGTCGGTTGTATGCTTTTTAATTCTTTTAATTTTTGGCGGACATTTTCATTTGTTTATTGGATTGTTTTTTCTTTCAAACACTTTGCTTTTAACATTATCAGCAAAAAAATCCAAAGAAAACACTAAGGATTTTACATTTTTAGAAAGAGAAAAACTAATTGAAGATGCAAAAAAAATGTGGAATTATTATGAAAAATATTGCAATGAAAAAAGCAATTTTCTGCCACCTGATAATGTTCAAAAAGAGCCGATTTTTAGAATTGCCGAAAGAACATCTCCAACCAATATTGGAATGATGCTTTGTTCTTGCCTTGCAGCAAGGGACTTTTTATTTATTTCAACCGAGGAACTTTATACAATTATAAAAAAATCGCTTGATAGTATTGAAAAATTAGAAAAGTGGAATGGAAATCTTCTAAACTGGTACAGTACGGCTGATTTAAAACCGCTTAATCCAATTTATGTTTCGACAGTAGACAGTGGAAATTTTCTTTGCTGTCTTGTCGCATTAAAACAGGGTATGCTTGAATATGCAAATGAAAATCCAAAGCTTTTTGACCTAATAAACAGGGTAGATGGAATTATTAAATCAACAAATTTAAAGGTTTTATATAATAAAAACCGACGCCTTTTTCATATAGGATATGATTTAGATAAAAACGAACTAACCAATTCTTATTACGACCTTTTAATGAGTGAAGCCAGAATGACAAGCTATTTTGCAGTGTCACAAAGGCAAGTTCCATCAGAGCATTGGGCGGCACTTTCAAGAATGCAGGCGAGATATAAGAGCTATTGCGGAAGCGTTTCGTGGACAGGAACGATGTTTGAATATTTTATGCCAAACCTGTTTATTCCATCATTTAAAAATTCAAACACATATGAAAGCTTAAAATTTTGTATGCTCTGCCAGAAAAATAGAACCCGAAAAAAGCACATTCCTTGGGGGATTTCTGAAAGTGCTTTTTATAAATTAGATGCACAAATGAACTATCAATACAAGGCTCACGGAGTTGGAAAGCTTGCACTCAATCGTTATGTTAATAGCGAACTTGTAATTTCGCCATATTCAAGCTATCTCTGCTTAGAATTTGATAAAAAGGCTGCTTTTAATAATATTAAACATTTAAAAAAGCTTGATGTATCAAGCGATTGCGGACTTTTTGAGGCAATAGATTTTACCTCGTCAAGAACACAGAGCAGAGATTTTAAAGCGGTTCAAAGCTATATGGCTCACCATATTGGAATGAGTATTATCGGAATTTTAAATGCAGTAAAAGGCGACATTATGCAAAAAAGATTTATGCGTGATGAAAACTCAATGGCGGCAAAAAGTCTTTTAACAGAAAGCGTAATAAATGATAAGCCACTCAAAAATATAGATCTAAAAGAAACACCTTCAAGACCAAAACGAGAAGATGCAAACAAGATTGTTTTTGAAAATCCAACGCCAACTTCGCCTAATGTTGGAGTTCTTTCAAATGGCGAATGGACAACCATTGTTTCAGATTTAGGCACAGGGCATTCAATTTATCAACTTGTGAATGCAACTCGAGAAAGCCGAGAAATAATCCGTCAGCCAATGGGAATTTTTGCATTTGTTAAGACAAAATCAGAAAGCATTCCGCTTTGCAAGGCTCTTGACTACAAAAACAAGCAAAGTTTTAAATTCAAATCTTTAGCCGATAGATTAATTTTAACTACGCAGGGAAAAACGATTAATTCGCAAACAACAGTTACGGTTAATGCGAGATTTCCATCAGAAATGCGAGAATATAAAATCAAAAATAATAAAAAAACTGCTATTAATGGGAGGCTCTATATTTATTTTGAACCCTCGCTTACTACCTATAAAAATGAAACTGCACACAAGGCATTTTCTAACATTTTTTTATTGTCCGAAAGAATGGAAAAACTAAATTCAGTAGTTATCGAAAGACGCCCCAGAGCGAGCGAAAAAGCAAAATATTTAGCCTGTGGATTTTTAGACAACACAAAATTCGAGGCTGTACTATCACGAGAAAAAGCACTTTTACGGCACGAGGGGATTTTTTCGCTTTTAAATATTAAAACAAATATTTCCGACAAAAGCGGAAAGCTTGACACCTGCGTTTTAATGTATACGGATTTTAATTTAGAGGCTAAAGAAGAAAAATCGTTTAAATTCTTTTTAACCGGTGGAATTTCAAAAGAGGAATTAGCCGACCGAATTGTAAAGCTAAGAGCATCAAAAGGGGCAATTCCAGTTGCTAAATCACCATTTAATTCAGATGATGACTGCTCAGAAAAAGCTATAAGCATTCTGCCAAAGATATTCTATGGCGTTCCAAAAAGCAATACACAGCAAAAGGCATTAGCAGAAAACACCGCTGATGTACGCTCACTTTGGTCAATGGGTATATCAGGCGACAACCCAATTATGCTTATAAAAATAATAACTGCTATGGATATTTTAAAAATTGCAGATTTCGTAAAAATTCATCAAAAACTAAGAGCCTGTGGAATTTTCACAGACCTTGTAATAACTTATAGAGCCGCCATTGAAAACGAAAAATCGTTTGAAGAAAAGCTTATGGGAATTATGAAAAAGGCTTCAAGTGTTGAGCTTTTCAGATGCTTTGGTGGAGTGCATTTAATAAATAATTTTAATGTTTCAAATGAAAATAAAATCGCACTTGTGGCGATATCGTGCTTTGAAATGCAAATAGGACAGCAAGTATTTTGCCCACTGCCAATAAAATATGAGCCAAAAAATATAAATATAGCGCCAAAGCCTAATCAAAATTCTAAAAACAAGGTTAAGAATGGGGCATATGAAATAAACAAAAATTCACCGCTTCCTTGGTGCTATTCTCTTTGCAATGCTTCATTCGGAACGCTGATAGGAGATAGCACGCTCGGCTTTACATTTGCAATAAATTCTCATGACAACAAGCTTAGCAAATGGAATAATGATACGATTTATGACAATAATGGCGAGTGTATTTTCATAAAAATTGATGATGAAATATATGATTTAATTCGAAGCTCAAATGTTAAATTCGGAAACAATGAAGCGGTTTATAATGCGAAAATAAAAGGATTAAGTTTAAGCTTAACCGTGAGCGTTCCCCAAAAGGGAATGAAAAAAGAAGTGAATTTAGAAATAACAAACAAAAGTGAAAAGAATATAACCGCAGAAATATCATATTATATTGAACCTGTTTTAGGAACGGATGTGAGCGAACAAAAATATGTGAAAATGCACTTAGACGGCGATGCAATAATAATGTATTCACCGTGGAATTACAATATAAAGGGGACTGCAAGGCTTAGCACCGATGGCGGAAATATAGGATTTTGCAACGATAAAAAAGATTATTTTGAGGGGAAATGGATGAATAGTCAAAATTTAACTAATGGAAATATGGCAGCCATTACAAGAAAAATAATTTTTCCTCCAAAACGAAAAGAAAATGTGAAATTTACTCTTTCGTTTGGAAGATTTGAAAGTTCAGCAAAAAAAATAGAAGAATTAAATCAAAGCAAAATGAATTATGAAAACAAGATAACAATAGATACACAGGATAAAGAGTTAAACGATATTTTTAATTATTTTCTCGAAAATCAAATTATAAACGGGCGTATTTATGGCAGAACAGGATTTTACCAATGTTCAGGGGCATATGGATTTCGTGACCAATTGCAAGATACATTATCACTGCTTATAACAAAGCCTGAGCTTGCAAAATGGCAGATTTTAAGGTGCTGTGCGGCACAGTTTAAAGAGGGAGATGTTCTTCATTGGTGGTATTCACTGCCAAATAATAAACGCTTAAAAGGAGTTCGGACACGATATAGTGATGACCTTTTATGGCTTTGCTATGCCCTTGCTAAATATGTGAAAACGACAGGCGATATTGAAATTTTAAAAAAGGAAATACCGTTTTTGAGTGGAGATGTGCTTTTAGACAATGAAAATGAAAAATTCTTTGAAGCCGAGCGTTCTGGGGAAAAAGCTTCGGTTTTAGAGCATGCAAAGAGGGCAGTAGAAAAGGCAATAAGATTAGGGGAACATTCGCTTGTTTTAATTGGCGGTGGCGATTGGAATGACGGTTACAATAAGGTAGGAATTAGAGGCAAAGGTGAAAGCGTTTGGCTTAGCCAGTTTGCTGCTATGGCTCTTTCAGAAATGGCAGATATTTTTGAAATTATAGGTGATGAGCAGTCAAAAATCGAATATTTAGAAAAGTCTGAAAAATTAAAACAGGCGGTTGACGAATGTGCATGGGACAGCGACCATTATATAAGAGCATTTTATGATGACGGAACAAAAATGGGTTCGTGGAGTTCGAACGAGTGCAAAATCGACAGTCTTTCACAGTCGTTTGCAGTGCTTTCAAATATGCCAAAAGAAGATAGAAAAGTAGAGGCACTTTTAACAGCATATAAAGAGCTTGTAGATGAAGATGCTGGCATAATAAAACTTTTTTCACCCCCGTTTTCAGGTGAAGATAAAAGGGCAGGATATGTTACAGATTATCCTATGGGTTTTCGTGAAAATGGCGGTCAGTATACGCACGCAGCGGTCTGGTTGTGCCTTGCATTTTTTGAGGCGAATATGCCTACAAAGGGAATAGAGCTTCTAAACATTATCAATCCTTTAAAAAAATATACTGATGAGAATATGGCAAAGCGATATAAAACAGAGCCATATTATTTATGCGGAGATGTCTATTCTGCAAAAGGCTATGAGGGCAGAGGCGGTTGGAGCCTTTATACAGGCTCGGCAGGGTGGTATTATACTGCGATTTTAGAAGGGCTTCTTGGAATAAAAAAAATTGGCAATAGGCTATATTTAAGTCCAAATTTACCGCCAGAATGGAAAGGCTTTAACGCAGAATTGCAAATAGATGGAAATTTAATTGACATTCAAGTTGAAAACAATGAAAAGTCCATTTTAAGCGTTGATGGAAAAGTGGCGGATTTTGTGGTGCTTGACGGTAAAAATCATTCTGCTATATATCGCTGTGAATAATTTAAAAAGAAGTTTATTTTGACCTTTTTTAAAGAGATTTTAGGAGTAAATTAAAAAATACAGAAGAAAATCATAGCTTTATTTTATTTACTCAATAAAACAGCACTTAAATTACAATAATCAGTGGCATTTAAGTAAAATTTATGGTAAAATATTCTTCGTAATAATAAAATGTGTATAAGGAGTTAGTTTTAATGGAAATAATGCCCAAAGTTACAAAAATTGATGATAAAATACGACTTTTAACTATAAAAACTAATATGTTTAAAACAGGAATAATATCATTCAGTTTAAGTCTTCCGATTTATGAAAAAACAGCGGAGGATTTAGTTCTTACAAATTATCTCAGCCATTCAAATAAAACTTATAATACTACGGGTAAGCTTTCTGCAAGGCTTGAAGAATTATATGGTGCTTCGCTTTCAAAATCTATTTCAAAAACAGGCGATTTTAATACAATCAAATTTTCTATTGTGTCGATTGATGATAAATTAGCACTTGGTGATGAGTCTATTTCAAAAGATTGTTTAGACCTTCTTTTTGATTTGCTCTTAAATCCAAATGTTAGTGATGGAGCTTTTGCAAAAAAACAGCTTGAAACTGAAAAAAGGCTTGTAGTTGAAAATTTGCAAAGTGAGATTAATGATAAAAGAGGCTATGCATTCAAGAGAATGCGTGAAATTATGTGCAAAGATGAGCCTTATGGTGTTACAACAGATGAGCTTTTAGAAGATGTTTCAAAGGTTACACCGCAGAGTCTTTTTAAAGCATGGGAAGAACTTTTATCTATTTCTACAATTCAAATTAATGTAATAGGCAGTATTGATGAAGAAGCGGTTATAAATTTGACAAAAGAAAAGTTTGGGCTGATAAATAAAAGAAATCCATCAAAAAATGAAACGATTTTTGTTGAAAGCTGTGACGATGTTACAGAAGTTACAGAATTAATGGATATTAATCAAAGCAAGTTAGTAATGGGATTTAGAACAGGAATGCGTAGCAAAGATGATGATTTCTATGCTACTGCGGTTATGTGTGATGTCTTTGGAGGAGGTCCTTATTCAAGGCTTTTTATGAATGTGCGTGAAAAGTTAAGCCTTTGCTATTATTGTTCGTCACGATTTATCCGCAATAAAGGCATAATGACTATTCAAAGCGGTATCGAAAAGGAAAACCGTGAAAAGGCAATAAATGAAATTCTAAAGCAGCTTGATGTAATGAAAAAAGGCGAATTTTCAGATGACGAGCTAACCGCTTCAATAAAGGCAATTTGCGATATTTACAAAGGTGTTCAGGATACTCCCGAGGGAATAGATGCGTACCTTAGCTCTTTTTCTGATTTTTCAGAGCTTATAAGCGTAAAAGAGTATACCGATAAACTGAAAAATGTTACAAGAGAAGATGTTATAAGGGCTGCAAACAAGCTTTCGCTTGATACGGTTTATTGTCTGGAGGGAAAAAGCAATGAGTAATATTAAAGAAGTAAAAAACGAACTTTTAGGTGAAAGCTATTATGAAATTGACCATTCTTCAGGGCTTAAAATTCTTGTTTATCCTAAAGAAAATTATTCTTCAACCTATGCAGTGTTTGGAACAAAATATGGTTCAATAGATAATGAATTTAAAATAAAGGGCGAAAAGGATTTTACAATAATTCCTGAGGGCATTGCTCATTTTTTAGAGCATAAATTATTTGAAAGTGAAGACTTAGACGCATTTGAGCGTTATGCAAAAACAGGTGCATCAGCCAACGCTTACACTTCATTTGATAAAACCTGCTATCTTTTTAGTTGTTCTGATAATTTTAAAGAGTCGCTTGAAATTCTTCTTGATTTTGTTACTCACCCTTATTTCACAAAAGAAACAGTTGAAAAAGAACAGGGAATAATCGGTCAAGAAATAAAAATGTGTCAAGATGAACCATCATGGGAAACGCTTTTTTCACTTCTTCGTGCAATGTATAAGGTTCATCCAGTTAGAATAGATATTGCAGGAACGGTAAATTCTATTTCAGAAATAACAGCAGAAATGCTTTATAAATGCTATAACACATTTTACAATCTTAATAATATGGTGCTTTGCGTTGCAGGCAATGTTACAACTGATGATGTGCTAACTGTTTGCGACAAAATTCTTAAAAAAGCAGAGCCAATTGAAATTGAAAGAAGATTTCACAATGAGCCAGTTGATGTAGTTAAAAAATATACAGAGGAAAATTTGTCAGTTGCTTCTCCAATTTTCTCACTTGGATTTAAAGAAACTATGAAAACTCCAGAAATTTCTCTTAAAGATAGCCTTTGTAGCAACATCATTTTAGATGTAGTTGCAGGAAAAACAACTGATATTTATAATGATATGCTTGAGGAAGGGCTTATAAATACTTCGTTTGATTATGAGTTTTTTGATGGATACGGTTATGCTTGTGCATTGTTTTCAGGCGAAACTAATAATGCAGAGGAAGTTAGTAAACGGATAATCCAAAGAATTGAAGATTTAAAGAAAAACGGAATAGAAAAAGCTGACTTTGAAAGAGTTAGAAGAAAAATTTATGGAAGAACAATAATGGCATTTAATGATATTGATGGAATTGCAAATGCACTTGTTTCTTCGTTTTTTCTCGGTGAAACGCTGTTTGATGATATGAACATTCTAAGCGAGCTAACCTTAGAAGATGTTGAAAAAAGGTTGAAAAACTCAATAGATACAAGCTGTTCATCGCTATCAGTAATTAAACCAGCATAATTTTTTCGTGCATATGTACCCCCTCAAAATAGCGATTTAATGATTTCTAAATAGAAAAGGAATGATAATAGATGGATTTTTTAACTGATTATACCGCAGTCAAATTCGCAGGGTTTGAAAAAGCTATTGATGTTTATGCAACCCTTGTTGAATTTAATATCCCGTTTATCGGAGCGCATATCAGCATTAAATTTTATGGCGTGATAATAGCTATTGGATTTTTGCTGGCAGTCATCTTCGGTGGCAGAATGGCTTATAAATGGAAGCTTGACCTCAATAAGATGCTTGATGTTTTGCTGTTTGGCACGATTGCAGGCATTATTGGAGCAAGGCTTTACTATGTTGTGTTTGAGTGGGATTATTATAGCCAGCATTTAGCTGAAATCCCTCAAATTTGGAACGGTGGAATTGCGATATATGGCGGAATTTTGGGCGGAGCAATTGCCGCATATTTCACCTGTAAGCATAATGGGCTTAATTTCCTAAAACTGTTGGATATTGCGTCAATGAGTTTGCTCATTGGTCAAGGAATAGGTCGCTGGGGAAATTTCACCAATCAAGAAGCGTTTGGAATAAACACAACTATGCCTTGGGGCATGAGCAGTGCAAAAATTTCAAACTACATATCAGATAATCAAGAAAAATTTCTTGCAGGGGGGATAAGTGTTAATGCTGACCTTCCTGTTCATCCGACATTCCTTTATGAATCCTTGTGGTGCCTTATCGGCTTTGTTATAATCTATTTTATTTCTAAAAAGTTTTATAAGTTTAGCGGTCAATTAATTTTAAGCTATGGAATAATTTATGGGCTTGAAAGAGCAATTGTTGAGGGGCTTCGCACAGACAGCCTTTATATAGGAACAACTTCAATAAGAGTATCTCAAGTTTTATCGCTGATTATTGTACTTTTGTGTGTGGCACTTATGATTGCAAAATTCATTGAGCTTAAAAAGCACCCAATGGTATATGATCCAGTCGAAACATTACCACCCGAGGACGATTATGTTATTCCTGTAAAAGAAGAAAAAAAGAATAAAACAATTGCAAAGAAAAAACTTGCAAAAGATAAAATGAATGAAAGAATTCGCAAAAGGGAGAAATAAGTAAAATGGCAAAAATAATAGATGGGAAAAAAGTGGCTGCAAGCGTCAAAGCAGAGGTTAGCAAAGAGGTTGCAGAACTTAATAAAAAAGGGATAACAATCGGTCTTGCGGTCATAATTGTAGGCGATAACAGTGCGTCAAGAGTTTATGTAAACAGTAAGAAAAAAGACTGTGCCGAGGTAGGAATTATATCATCTGAATACGCAATGCCCGACAGCACAACTATGGAAGAACTTTTAGCTCTTATACATAAGCTTAATTGCGACGATAAGGTAAACGGAATTTTGTGCCAGCTTCCACTGCCAAAGCATCTTGATGAAAAAAAGCTGATTGAGGCTATTTCTCCAAGCAAAGATGTTGATGCTTTTCATGCAATAAATGTGGGGCATATTATGATTGGTGACCATACATTTTTGCCTTGCACCCCTGCGGGAATAATGGAAATGCTTAAATTTTATGATATTTCAGTCGAGGGCAAGGAATGCGTTGTAATCGGAAGAAGTAATATTGTCGGAAA
Source organism: Oscillospiraceae bacterium (assembly GCA_036652055.1). Classification (GTDB taxonomy): domain Bacteria; phylum Bacillota; class Clostridia; order Oscillospirales; family Acutalibacteraceae; genus Fimenecus. Next base: position 84,657 of record JAVVWP010000002.1, read on the forward strand.
GCCAATGGCAATGCTTTTGCTCGAGCAAAACGGAACGGTTACTATTTGCCATTCAAGAACAAAAGATTTAAAAGAAGTTACAAAGCGAGCTGATATATTGGTTGCAGCTGTTGGAATACCACATTTTGTAAGTGGCGATATGGTAAAAGACGGAGCGGTTGTTATTGATGTCGGAATGGATAGAGATAAAGACGGAAAGCTTTGCGGTGATGTCGATTTTGAAGAAGTAGAGAAAAAAGCTTCGTTTATAACGCCTGTACCAGGTGGAGTAGGACCTATGACAAGAGCAATGCTACTTAAAAACACATTGACAGCTGTAAAATAAATCATAATTCAGAGTTTTTGCCATCGGGTGGAAAATCTAAAGTCTTATAAAATGTTAGTTCGAATTCACACGCGCTGGGGCGTTTAAATTAAGTAATTCAGAATTTTTTTGCCATCGGGTGGAAAATCTAAAGTTTTATAAAATGTTAGTTCGAATTCACTCGCGCGAGGGCGTGAAATAATAAAAAGAGAGAGGTTATCACAATGAGCAAAATTCACAACGAGCCAAAAATCACATTTTCACTTATCCAAGCAGTAAGAGGGCAGTTAGAGCAAAGGGCAAAATGGCTTTATCTTCTTTGCGATGAGGGCAAAAAGAGAGGACTTGACCCAGTGGATTTCGGAAGTGCAGCAATCAAACGCTGTGGGCTTACACAGGGGGCAGACTTAATCAAAACAGGCAAAACAGATTCTTTAATCGGGCTTCGCAAAACATTGTTTTCAAAGCCAGCACAGTGGATGTTTGAAATGGATATTAAAAGTTCAACAGATGATGAACTACAAATTCATTTCCATTATTGTCCGCTTGTAAAGGCATGGCAAAAAGAGGGCTGCACAGATGAAGAAATCTCTATGCTTTGTGACATTGCAATGTGCGGTGACAGAGGAATAGGCGAGGCATATGGTGCAAAGCTTGACCTACAAAAAACGATAGCAAATGGTGATGATATTTGCCATTTAAGATATTATAAAGTCAAATAAAAAATACATAATAGAGGAGAGCGACATGAAACCGGTATCTAAAAAAATCATATTCTTTTATTGCCTACCACAGTTTGCTGTTGGGCTTTTTACAGTTATGCTTAATAACTACTTGATTTATTTTTATCAGCCATCAGACAAGTCAGGAATTCCAACGCTTATCACGCAAGGCGTTGTGGTTTTAGGAATTCTAACAGTAATCGGCTTTATCAAGGCACTTGGTCATATTATTGATGCGGTTACAGATCCGCTTGTTGCAGGCATCAGTGATAAATGCAAGAGTAAAAGCGGAAGGCGAATTCCATTTATGAAATGGTCGGCAATTCCCTTTGGGCTATCGGCACTTTTGATTTATTGCGCACCATCTCAAACTCCAGGAATTCTTAACGGAGTTTGGCTTGCAGTTTTTATTTGGGCATACTATATATTCTATACACTTTATATGATACCGCACAATGCACTTTTGCCTGAAATGGTTAAAGATGAGGGCAAGCGAGTTGATGCTTATACTATGAATTCATTCTTTTTTGTTACAGGAAGTGCGCTCGGATATGTAACACCATTATTTGTAGACATAATGAAAAAAACAGGGCTTACTCCAGTAATGGCTTGGAGAGCAACTTTTGCAGTGTTTACAGTTATTGGAATAATATTACTTTTAATTCCTGCATTTACAATCAAAGAAAAAGATTATGTTAATTCAGTCAGACCAACCGTTCCGCTTATGAGTTCGCTAAAGCACGCCTTTCAAAACAAACATTTTGTAATTGTAACAATAGGTCAGCTTTTAGAGGGAACAGGAATGGCATTCTTTCAAGCTTGCATAATGTATTACATAACAAGCCTTATGGGGCTACCAGAATCGAAATCGGTTCTAATTATGGCAACTTCTATTGGTGGCTCGTTAGTTCTTTATCCGTTTGTTAGCAAATGGGCAAAGAAAAACGGAAAGAAAATGCCTATGATTATCGGTTGTATCGTATTCTCAATTAGTGAGTTTGTTATTTGCTTTGCAGATTTAATTCCAGGAAATCCTATGGTAAAAGCAATAGGATTTGCACTTGTTGTTTCATTCCCATTTGCAGTTCTCAACATTTTACCGGGTTCAATGATGGCAGATGTAATTCAATATGACACAATAAAAACTGGGGTAAATCAAGAGGGCGTGTTTAGTGCTGCCCGCAGTTTTGTTACAAAAATGGGTATATCAATAGCAATTATGATTGTTCCGTCATTAACAGTTATCGGAGCGGCAACAGGCGAAAATATAGGAAAAACAGGTCTTTTGCTCACAGCTATTGTCGGTGGAACTTTCTGCCTCGGGGCAACGGTTGTATTCTCGCTTTATCGTGAAAAAGAAGTTTTAGGAACAATCAGAGAAAATAAGGAAAACAAGGTGATTGAGAAGTGAAATACATAGGTATTGCTGTTTTAGCATTATTAGTATTATTTATTTTGGTTCTTATTGCAAACACTATAAAAGTTAGTGTAAAGGCAAGAAAATTAACTCCTTTTAAAAAAATCTATAATGATGAAGAAATAATTAATTACGCAAATCGTCTTAAAAAGATGATTGAATGTAAAACTGTTTCGGTAAAAGACGAATATGATGATAGCGAATTTTTAAAGCTTAGAAATGTTATGTCAGAGCTTTTTCCGTTGGTTCACGAAAAATGCGAAAAGCTTACTTTTTCTGATGATTGCTGGATTTATAAGCTTTCGGGGAAAGATAAAAGCCATAATATTATGGTTATGTCGCATCATGATGTTGCACCAGTTTCGGGTGAGTGGGAGCATGGCGGATTTTCAGGAGAAATTGCAGACGGTAAAATTTGGGGCAGGGGAACTGTTGATACAAAAACCCCTCTTTTTGCTGAATTTCAGGCTCTTGAGGAGCTTTTAAAAGATGGGTTTATGCCCCCTTGCAACCTATATATTGGTTCTTCTCATAATGAAGAAATAGCAGGAGATGGCATACCTCTTGCCCTCCAATATTTCAAAAAGAACAATATTGAATTTGATGTTGTTTTAGATGAGGGCGGAGCTATAATTGATCCTCCTCTTGGCGGAATGAAATGCGATAAATGTGCTATGATTGCAGTTCATGAAAAGGGCAGGCATAGCCTTATTTGTACTGCAAGTGAAGGCTCAAGCCATACAGGGCTTTCTGCTAACATTAACACTCCAGTTGCAAGAATAGCTGCATTTATTACAGAAATAAACACAAAAAACATATTCATTCACAAGCTTTATCCCGAGGTCAAAGAAATGTTTTCACACCTATGCCCATATACACCGTTTATTATGAAATTGCTTTTTTCAAATCTCTGGTGCTTTGGTGGAATAATTAAAGCGGTTATGCCAAAGCTAAATCCGCAGGCAGGTGCAATGGTAGGAACAGCTTGTGCATTCAATGAAATTGAGAGCAGTAAAGACAAAAAAGCTTGCACAGTCAAAGCGTTTTTAAGATGTGTTAATGATGAAGATTTAAAAATCGACCTTGAAAACTTTAAAGCAATAGCAAAAAAATATGATATAACTATAAAAGACGGTGAGGGGTGCGAATATCACGCTCCAGCAGATATGACAAAGCCTCAATTTGAATACACAAAAAAATGTGCTGCTCAAATTTTTCCACAGGTTGCAGTTGCACCGTTTATTTTGCCAGCAGGTACAGATGCAAGGCATTTAACAGATGTATGTAAATGCGTTTTAAGGTTTGCACCGATTGATATTGATAATAAACAGTTTGCAAGTGTACATAGTGAAAATGAAAATATTAACCTTGACGCTGTGGCAAATGCAGTTGCATTTTACAAACATTTTCTTAAAAACTATGAGGTTTAATAATGGAAAAAAATTGTGAAAAATACAAGATGTATCTCAATATTTTAAAAGAAGAATTAATTCCTGCAATGGGATGTACAGAACCTATTGCACTTTCTCTTGCCGCCTCTATTTGTCGCGATGCTTTAAATGATGAAATTATATCAATAAAAGCTGCAATTTGCGGAAATATAATTAAAAATGTTAAAAGCGTTATAGTTCCGAATACCAGTGGGCTAAAAGGTATAGAGGCAGCGATTGCAGCAGGCGTTATTGCAGGAAAATCAGAACTAAAATTAGAAGTTCTTTCATTAGTTTCAGAAAAAGAAAAAGAGGAAATATCAGAGTTTATCAAAAAGAAAAACATTAAGATAGTTCCTGCCACCTGTGATAAAACTTTTTATATTGAAGTTGAAATCATAGGCAAAAATCACTCTGCAAGCGTCACAATAGAGGACTCTCATACAAATATTACCAAAATCATTAAAGACGGAAAAACACTGTTTTCACAAAATGAAAAATCGGATTTAGATATTGAAATGATTACAGATAGAAAATGCCTTAATGTAAAGGATATTGTAGAGTTTGCAGATATAGTGGATTTAAGCGATATAAAAGAAATCATATCACGCCAAATAGATTTTAATAAGGCAATTTCAGAGGAAGGTCTTAAAAACCATTGGGGGGCTCAAATCGGAAGAATATTACTCTCTGGTGGCGATAATAGCATAGCAACCCGTGCAAGAGCAGCGGCTGCTGCTGGCTCTGATGCTCGAATGAGTGGCTGCGAAATGCCTGTTGTAATTGTATCAGGTAGTGGAAACCAAGGAATAACTGCTTCAATTCCAGTTATTGAATATGCAAAAGAGCTTAATTCAACAAACGAAAGATTATACAAGGCACTTGTTATTTCAAATCTAATTTCAATATATCAAAAAACGGGAATTGGTCAGCTTTCGGCATTTTGCGGAGCAGTATGTGCAGGCTGCGGTGCTGCTGCGGGGATTGCATACCTCTATGGCGATGGATATGATGTTATTAAGCACACAATAGTAAATACCTTAGCAATCACTTCCGGAATGGTGTGTGACGGTGCAAAGGCATCGTGTGCTGCAAAAATATCGTCGGCTGTTGACGCAGGAATTTTAGGATACAGAATGTATAAAGAAGGTCAGCAATTCTATTCGGGCGATGGAGTTGTCGGTGACAGCGTCGACCACACAATTGAAAATATTGGGCGTGTCGCTCGTGATGGAATGAAAGAAACCGATAGAGAAATAATAAATATAATGACAGGCAATTAGAAAAAATGGATTTAAACCCATAAAAATGGCTGTACGCTAATTTGCGTACAGCCATAATTTTATAAAATTAATTTGCTAAGGCTCTTGCGAGCCAAACTTCGGCAATGTCCATTGCGGCATACAAGCTTTTTTTCTCGCTTGATTTTACAATTCTTTCACGAGGGCTAACCTCAGGATCAGTGTTTAAAAGCTGAATTGAAACCTTAGAAGCTAAATTTAAGTTGTCTACCTCTTTGGTTGCGGTAATTTGCATCATAATAACAAACGGGTCAGTCATACTGCCATAATAAAGAGTGTTATCTTTTCTAACAAGTGGCTTGCCCTTAAAAGTTAAGAACTTTTTGGTATCGTCCATATAATAAATCTTCCTTTCCGCTTAAAGTTGGATTGCTAAAAAAAGGTATCGAAAACAGCAGAGCTATTTAAGATATTCTCTAACTAAAGCTTGTAAAAGCTCATCTCTGTCGAGGCGGCGAATAAGGCTTCGAGCATTATTATGTGTTGTGATATATGTCGGGTCTTCAGACAAAATATAGCCAACTATTTGGCTTATTGGGTTATAGCCTTTTTCGCTTAATGCATTGTAAACTGTAAGCATAGTTTGACGCATTTCTTCTTCATGTTCATCTTTTATAGAAAACTGAATGGTTTTATTAATATCTGACATTTGTGCCACCTCCAATAGATATATAAGACTATTATATACTAATGATGGTTTAAATACAAGTATTTAATAAAATTTTAAGAATTATTTAAAAATGAATTTATGACAAATTCACGCTCCCTTTGAGTAACCCTACGCTCCCTCAAAAGGCAAGCTGTCGACCGCAGTCGACAGAAAGGAGGGAGCAACTAAGATAAAAAAATCACCTATCGTAGGGGTTGGCGTCCTCGACAACCCGAAAATTCTAACGGTTCGATGTGGGCATCGAACCCTACAACCCATTAGCACAAAATTCATTTTAAGCGTAAA
>JAVVWP010000003.1:0-90581 GCA_036652055.1 Oscillospiraceae bacterium
TATAGACATCAAGCTTTGAAACAACCTCAAATGGTGCGTGCATTGAAAGGACAGGAACGCCGAGGTCAACAACATCCATATCAAGTGCTGCAAGATACATTGCAACAGTTCCGCCGCCGCCTGCATCGACTTTTCCGAGTTCACAGCTTTGCCATACAATATAGTTGCCATCGAGCATACCTCTGACTCTTGCCATAAATTCAGCCGAAGCATCAGAAGTTCCGCTTTTTCCACGAGAACCTGTATATTTCATAATTGCTACACCTTTGTTTATGAAAGAGGCATTTCTTTTTTCAGAAACATCAGGGAATGTAGGATCAAATGCAGCATTAACATCAGCAGACAAGCAATGTGTATTGCTAAGAACTGTATGATAATCTACGCCTTGCATTTTAGAAATATCAGCAATAAAATATTTTAAATATGATGAATTTAAGCCTGTGTTTCCTTCAGAGCCTATTTCCTCTTTATCGGTGAGAACTGTGATTGCGGTATATTCAGGGGCATCAATATTAAAAATCGCCTCTGCTGCTGGATAGGCACAAACTCTATCATCGTGACCATATGCACCAATTAGACTTCTGTCAAATCCAATATCGCAGGCTTTAAAAGCAGGAACGATTTCAAGCTCTGCACTTAAAAAGTCGCTTTCATCAATATCATATTTTTCATGTAAAAGATTGATTATATTGAGTTTTACTCTGTCGCTCATTTCATCATTAGAAAATGGTCGGCTACCGATTAAAACATTTAATTCTTCACCCTTTATGCCCTCGCCAAGTGTCCTTTTCATCTGCTCTGCACCTAAATGCGGAAGCAGGTCGGTAACTACAAATTTAGGATCGTTATCGTCTTCGCCAATATTAACAATAACTTTTGTTCCCTCTCTTTTAACTATAACTCCGTGGAGAGAAAGAGGAATAGCTGTCCATTGATATTTTTTAATTCCACCGTAATAATGTGTTTTAAAGAAAGCTGCTTCGCTGTCTTCATAAAGCGGATTTGGCTTTAAATCAAGACGAGGCGAGTCGATATGAGCTGCTGAAAGCCTTGCACCTTTTTCTAAGCTTTTTTTGCCTATAACAGCTAAAATTATTGACTTTCCCCTGTTGTTAAAATAAATTTTGCTACCAGCTTTATATTCTTTGTTTTTTTCAAACTTTACAAAGCCTTTTTCTATTGCTTTTGCCTCTACTACATTTACAGCCTCACGCTCAGTTTTTGCTTTATCTAAAAAAGCCTTGTAGCCATCACAAAATTCATCGGCAACCTCAATTTCGCATACATCTATAACATCGCACGCATTTTTAGGCTCATAGAACAGCATTGTTTTAAGGTTATCTGCCATTGTTTTTTTCTCGCTCATTTAATTTTTCTCCTATCAGTTTTAATTTTTAATTTCTTTAGAATATAAAATATTGTATATTGCCATTGCCTCATTTACCTTGTGAACATAATGGGCAGTATCTTTAAATGGGATTTTATCAAGCGTTTTTCCATCAGATGAAATCTCTTTATCAGAAAGCCACGAATTAACTCTGCCTCTGCCTGCGTGGTATGCAGCTATTGCAGTATCTGTGTTTTTAAATTCTTTTATCAGCATTTTATAAAAAAGTGCTGAATATTTTATTGATATTTCAGGATTATACAGGTCGTCAGTTTCTAACTTCTCGCCTGTTTTTGACTGAAGCCAAGTAAAGGTTTCGGGCGTTATTTGTGAAAGACCGATTGCACCTGCACTTGATTTTGCGTCTTTATTAAATCCGCTTTCTGTTTTGATTACAGCATAGAGCAAATCCTTTGGTATATTATATTCTTGTGAATATTTTGAAATTTCATCAACATATTTAAGCGGATACTGCATTTTTATATATGAATACGAAAATACCGACATTATAATAATAACCAGAACAAATAGCGATATTATAAGTATTATCTTTTTCTTTTTATTCATAACTAATTATTTTTGAAACCTCATCTTCTAACTTGAAAGGTGGATAGTTGTTAATTATAATTGTTGCCTTTTCTTTATAAAAATCGTCACTCTTTTGAGCGTTAATTCTAAGCAGTGCCTGTTCTTCGGTCAAATTATCTCTTTTTAGAATTCTTTTAAGCCGAATAGAGCGTGGGGCGATAGTAGCAACGGTAAAATCACAAATTTCATCTTCACCACTTTCAAAAAGTGCAATAGCATCAATCATAACAGCAGCTGTTCCGATTATTCTTTGTGCATTTATCATTCCACAAATTTTTGCAGTTATCGCAGGGTGCGTTATAGAATTTAAAAGCTCTGTGCTTTTTTCGTCTTTAAAAGCCTTTTGGGCAAGAACTTTTCTATCAAGCTTTCCATTTGGAAAAGTAACATCTTTGCCGAACACATCTCTAAGTGCTTTTAAAATATCTGTATTTCCGTTTATTACATTTTTCCCGACAATATCAGCATCTATATGAAAATATCCATATTTTTCTGAAAGCAATTTGCAAACAGCACTTTTGCCTGAACCTGTTTGCCCTGTAATTCCTACAATCCGCATTATATCTACCTCCATACCGCAAAGTTATATATTATATAATTGTATCATAAACATATGGCTTTTTCCATATAAAAATTGCAGAATATATGAAAGATTTTTTCTGTCTTTTGTTTTATAAAAAATAGAAAAGAAGTTGTAGATAAAAAGTCAAATTTATAAATCAATAATAAGCTCAACTGGGCAATGGTCAGAGCCATATATTTCAGGGTGTATTTTGGCACTTATCAGCTTTTTTTCTAATGTTTTTGATACGCAAAAATAGTCAATTCTCCACCCTGTATTGTTTGCCCTTGCATTAAATCTATATGACCACCACGAATATGCCCCTGTAAGATCAGGGTAAAAATATCTAAAGGTATCTATAAATCCACTTTCAAGTAGTTCTGTAAATTTTTCTCTTTCATCTTTTGTAAACCCAGGATTTTTTGTATTGGTTTTAGGGTTTTTCAGGTCGATTTCATTATGGGCAACATTGAGGTCACCGCAGAAAATTACTGGTTTTTTCGTTTCAAGAGATAAAAGATATTCTCTGAATTTATCTTCCCAGGACATTCTGTATTCAAGCCTTTTAAGACCGTCTTGAGAATTAGGAGTATAACAAACCACGAAATAAAAATCAGAAAATTCAAGCGTAATAACTCTGCCCTCATTATCATAAAACGGTTCATTTATTCCTAAAAATGCACTAATGGGCTTTTCTTTTGTGAAAATAGCTGTTCCTGAATATCCTTTTTTTTCTGCATAATTCCAATAGTCATAATAACCGTTTAAATCAAGCTTAATCTGCCCCTCTTGGAGTTTTGTTTCTTGAACGCAAAAAATATCAGCATCTATTTCTAAAAAGCTTTCTACAAAATTTTTATTAACGCAGGCTCTAAGCCCGTTTACATTCCACGAAATTAGTTTTTTCATATTAACATTCCTTTCAGCCATAAAGATAAAACAAAATGACATTTATATTTTAACATACATATGAGCAATTGTTCCAGTATTAAATTTAATTAGATATAAAAAGTTTTTTGTAATGACAAAGCGAATTTAAAATAGTATAATCATAAACAAGGTAAAAATTTTAAACGCTTAAAGCTTGTGAGGAATATTATGAACAATGAAAATAGGCAAGTTGTATTTATTATGACAGACAGCACCAGATTTGATTGGATTGGCTGTTATGGAAATAGCAATATAAAGACACCCTGTATTGATAAATTGTCAAAATCCGGAGTAAGGTTTAACAAGGCATATACCTGCCAGCCCGTATGCGGACCGGCAAGAAGTGCAATATTCACAGGTCTTTATCCACATTCTAATGGTAGCTGGGCAAACAGTATGCCCCTTGGTGCAAATGTTAAAACTATTGGGCAGCGTTTATCCGATAACGATATTCATACTGCGTTTATCGGCAAATGGCATCTTGATGGTGGGGATTATTTTGGGAATGGTATTTGCCCCGATGGGTGGGACTCTGATTATTGGTATGATATGAGGAACTACTTATATGAGCTTTCCCCAGAGCAACGAGAAAAATCTCGTGTTAGCAAAACCTGTTTTGAAGATGGCGGAATAACAGAGGATTTTACATTCGGGCATCAATGTGCAAATCGTGCATTGGATTTTTTGGAAAAATTCCATGGAGAGGACTTTTTTCTCACAGTTTCTTTTGATGAACCACATGACCCGTTTCTTTGCCCTGAACCGTATGCCTCTATGTATAATGATTATGAACTTCCTAAAGCTCCTAATATTTGGGATAACTTAGAAAATAAGCCTGAAAGCCAAAAATATTGGGCAGGCAATCTTTTAAATCAAGACAAAGACGCTTTAAAGCTTAAACCATCAATTTTCTTGGGTTGTAATTCTTTTGTCGATTATGAAATAGGCAGAGTTATTGATGCGGTTGAAAAGTTTGCACCTTCTGCTATGATTATATTCACATCTGACCACGGTGATGCCCAGCTTTCTCACTCAATTCATGGTAAGGGTGCATCTATCTATGATGAAATTTCACGCATTCCGCTGATTATAAAGGGTGGAGCTTTTGCTCCGTCACCTAAAAACACGGTTACTGATAATCTTGTTTCGCATATCAATATTGTTCCTACTATTATGGAATACTTTAATATTCCTATTCCTAAGATTTTAGAGGGAAAGAGCATTTTAAATTCTATAAAAGATCCTAATATTCCTACTAATGATGAAGTCTTTGTTGAATTCGGCAGATATGAAATTGACCACGATGGTTTTGGCGGATTTCAGTTAATGCGAGCAGTTATCACAGACAAATATAAAATGGCAATTCATTTGCTTGATAATACTGACGAATTATATGATGTTGAAAATGATTGTTTTGATATGGTAAATCTTATCAATTCCCCTGACCTCGAAAATGTTAGGGATGAACTTCATGATAAAATTCTTAATTTTATGAATGTTACTCGTGACCCTTTTAGAGGATACCAATGGGCAAACAGACCTTTTAGAAAAAATCCAAAGTTGCCCTCTTGGGAGGTCGATGGCTATACTCGACAGCGTGAAGTTGAAGAAAATGAGCCACACCAGCTTGATTATAGCAATGGGCTTGAAATTAAAAATACAACACGGCTAAAATAAGATTTAATTTGTAAAGGGATATAACTATGAATAGTAAAAATAGTTTTGATTATCACGGTCTTACCAATTGCTCTATGAAATCTGTTCCTATTGGAAACGGTGACCTCGGTGCTAATGTTTGGGTTATGCAAGGCTCAATTTGTTTGCTGCTTTCAAAAACTGACGCTTTTAGCGAACTTCACAGACTGCTAAAAACTGGATATATTAAGCTTGAATTTTCAAATATTGTTTTTGATGATGACCTTGATATTTCACTGTCGCTGAATAATGGTATTCTTAACATATCAAACAGCGAGATAAATTTAAAAATATGGGTTGATGCTTTTAGCCCTGTTTACAACATTGATATTTTGCCGAAAAAGCCTGTCGATTGCTGTCTTAAAATAATAAATTATCGCTCGTTGCCACTCACATTAGAATGTGATGATAGAAGTAATTATCAGCTTAATCATAAAAAAGATGAAGATATTGGAATTGACTGCACGGAATCTGCTGATGCTATATTTTCTGTTTCTGAAAATACAATAGGTCAATATCACCATAATGGAAAATCACTATATGATTTTAGCTTAGAACATCAAGGGATTTTTGATTATCCGAATAAAAGTGATGCCCTTTCTGATTATACTTTTGGATTTTTGGCAAAGTCAGACTGTATGACCGTTTGCGATAATGGGTTAAAAACAAAATCTCCACAAAATTCAATCAACATTAAAATTAAATCAATAAGTTTAAAAGGAAAAGATGTTGACTTATGGAAAGAACAGATTTCAAATTTTCCAAGCTGTAATTTAGATAATCACAGAAAATATTGGAACGAAAAGTTTAAACAAACCTATATAGATATTGACAATTCCTCGTTTGATAAATTTTCTGAAGGCTTTGCCTGCCAAAGATATTTGAATATTTGCAGTGGCAGAGGAAAGTACCCTATTAAATTTAATGGCTCAATTTTCACCTGTCAAGCTTCGCCACATTATGAAAATGAGAATTTTGATTATCGCAACTGGGGCGGATATTATTGGTGTCAAAATACAAGGCTTATTTATTGGAGTTTTCTTTATTCTGGCGATTTTGAAATGATGAAGCCATTTTTTGATTTGTATATTAATAATCTCGATTTTTGCAAATTCAGAACCAAAAAATATTTCGGGCATAACGGTGCATTTTATCCTGAAACTATGAGCATTTTTGCAACTTATGCTGATGTTAACTATGGTTGGCAGAGAAAAGACTTAGCGACAAGCGAAATAGAAAACGCTTATGTTCGCTGGCATTTTAATGGCACACTTGAAATTGCATTTATGATGCTAAAATATTATACATATTCTAATGACTTTAATTATTTTAACGAAAGCTGTTTGCCTTTTATATTTGAAACATTAACTTTTTTTAAAGAGCATTTTAAAATTCAAAACAATAAAATGCTGATTGCACCCACTTCCTCCTTAGAAACTTGGCAAAACTGCGTTAATGACACGCCGACCATTGCAGGAATTATAGCTGTTTGTCAGCTAATTTTAGAGCTTAAACTTAATGATGAAAATCTTAATCTCCTTTGTGAAAACTTGCTTAAAATAGTTCCTGAAATTCCACTGAAAAAGAAGCTTTTTAAAACTTTTATAGCCCCATATGAAAAAAATTATGAGCATAAAAAGAATTGTGAAAATCCTGAGCTTTATACAATTTTCCCTTTTGACTTATTTAAAATCGGTACGCAAAACATAAAAATCGGCATAAACACCTACAAAAGCAGAAAAGAAAAAGCGTCTAACGGGTGGCAACAACATTCAATACAGGCGGCAATGCTTGGACTATATAAAGACGCAAAAAAAGAAGTTCGTAAAAATTATGAAAATACAAACTCTAAGTGCATTTTCCCCTCTTTTTATGGGCCTAATTATGACTGGCTCCCTGACAGCGACAACGGGAATGTTGCTAATATTGCCTTGACGCAAATGTTGGTTCAAAATGATAAAGATAATATTTACATATTGCCCGCATGGGACAAAAGCATTTCTGTAAACTTTAGGCTTCCGATTATAGATAACTTTATCACCGTTTCTTATGTGGCTTTTAATGAGCCAAAAATAGAATTTGATAAACCTGAAAATAGAAAAGTTGTTTTTAATGGTAATGTGAAATCATAATATTGTTTTGCAATTATATCAGTATTAAAATTATTGACTTTTTTTGTCGAATGATGTAAAATCAATAATTGAATTATAATATTAAGGAGGTTGTCTGGATGTCTAAAGAGTCTAAGGCTCAAAAAATTTCAAACGATACTGATGCTAATAATGAAACAAAACATTTAGCTTTTTTTGAGGTCTTTTCTAATGCTTTCACCTGCCTTCTTGCTATTGTGCTTGTCTATTCGGTTGTATATATAGCATTTTTTAAGCCAAAGACGCAAAACACTAATATTATGCTTGACAATGTTTTTACAACCTCTGCTGCTGTTACCTCTCCTAAAAATGAAACTCCCCCTGCGAGCGGCAATGCAAATTCAGCTACTAAAGACGATGGAAAAACTGAAAATACAAAAGCGACTACCTCTGCCTCCGCAGCTGCAAAACCTGCTGTGAAAACGCCTACAACAACTGCTGAAATTGCAACTTACTATAAAAATGCTGTAAATAAAGTTAAAAAGAGTTCAAAAAGTGTTCTCTGCCCTTGGAAAACAACTACCAACTATAAAGGTATTGTTGAAACTGGAAGCAGTGAATTTTTAGCAAATGCAATTCGAGCACCTATGGAAAAAAATTTAAAACCAACTGTTTCTAATACTCCTTATACTACTCGTGATGATATTAAAAATAAGTTCCCTCCAGCAGCTACTGTTTCAAATCTTAAAGTTACTGATATAAAAAGTGCAACCTGCGCTGAAAAAGGTAATTATTATTATATTTCAATAGATATAAACGGTGAGGTTGACCCAAAACCTGGGTTTGGCATTGGCTCTGTTTTTAATATCTTAACTGAACAGACTATTAACAGTGCAAGCCCTATAAAAATATCAAATGTTCACACCGTGTATGACAGCGGTCATTTAGATGCTAAAATAGAAAAGTCCACTGGAAATATGGTAAACCTTTCGACAAAACTTCCGTCAGTTTTACAGCTTACTGCTCTTGGTTTTAACTGTAAGCTTGGATTGCAGTATGAAGAAAAATGGGAAATTAGCTGGTAAAACCACTATAAAACAAATAAATAGCTGATGTACTTAAAATTAGTGCATCAGCTATTTTTTATCTTCGTTTATATAATCCACAAGTGCCTCTGCACTACATTCTCTTAAATCTATTTCATTTTCGGGTTCAGGCAAATTTTCAAGATAATGGGCATCTGAATTTTTTAGGATTTTCATATCCTTTAAAAGCGGGTGCTTTTCTTCATAACCTGGGACATATGCTTTTTTTGTAAACTCCGCCGCCTTAAAATTAAGCTCAGGATACAAAAAGCCCAAAACAGAAAGAATGCTATATGACGCTCTGTCAAGATGTGCAGGGAAACACGCTCCGCCATATTGCTTGATTATTTGTGAAAGGTCATCAATAGAAATGCTTGACGCTGTCGTTAAAAGAATATCTTCATAGCCTAAAATATTATCTTGTGTATCCATTATTCTTTGTTCGCCATAAATGTCTACATCATTTTTAATAGGAGGCATTGTTGAATGTACAAACTCGCTAAAACGCATAGCATCTGAAAGCGTTTTAAAAAGACACACATTGTGAATTTCTTCAACTGTACAAAGCTCCATTCCAGCGACAACGGTTATTCCGATTTCTTCGCCGACTTTCATTGCACTCTCACAGTTAAGGCAAGAATTATGGTCAGTAAGTGCTATTAAATCATAGCCTAAAAGCTTTGCCATATTAACGAGATTGTACGGAGTCATATCATTGTCCCCACACGGTGAAAGGCAAGAATGTATATGCAAATCGTACTTAAGCATCATAACAATTTACCAAGCTTTACAGAAAGATTATAAGAGTTTTCTTCTGATTTTAATATGTTTACGCCCTGCATCTGCGCTCTCTGCTTTGCATTTTCATCAAGCGAGGCATTTTCGCAAAGAACTATGCAGGCACAATCGGCAAGCACGCTGACTGCAACTGTATTGATGTTTCCCATTACGGTGAGCCAGCAGTCATCAGCAGAGGCTCTTGACATTACCCAGCTTAAAAGGTCGCCACAGTATCCGCCACATATTTCACGGGACAAATCGCCCTCTGTGATGATTTCAAGACTTAATTCATCAGCAAGATTTTTAACAGTCATATTTTTCATTCCTTTGGTAAAATATCAGTATTATTTTTGTGATTTTCTAAACGGTGCAGGAATTGGAATATAATCATTTCCATTAGAATTATCACGAGAGAAGAAAACGCAGTCCTCGATTGAGCCTTTTCCTCTGACAATATCTTCGGCAAGGTCACGACAAGATGGCGCACCACAAGTTCCGCAGTCAAGCCCAGGTAGGCTTTTTTCGATTTCTGTAAGTTCACTCATTTTAGCCATAGCGTCAACAACATTATCAGCAAGTCGCATAACGGTAACTGGTGCAAGCTCTCTGCCCCAATGAAGCTCGTCTGGGACTCCTTTAGCGTCTAAATGGTTGCAGGAAACAGGCATATATTTTCTAAGCCTTTGAAGCCTCGCCTTTGCTACATACGCATTTTCAACCGTTAAAGGCCCACCAACACAGCCACCTGAACAAGCATTAAGCTCTATAAAATCGAGGTCATTAAGCCTATCATCTTCAACCTCTTCAAGCACTTTTATAACATTTTCAATTCCATCTGCCGCCAAATAGCGTTCATTTAGAAGTGCCGAGGCTTCACCACCTGAAGATGCCCAAGAAACACCTATTATTCCTGAATCTTTAAGGCTGTCAACATGGTCTAATTTATCCATCTTTTGAACAAGAACAGGATAGATGTCATTTATTCCGAAAACACCGCTTACATTAGATTTAGTGTTACAAATAGGCTGCTTGATAGCAGATATTTTTGCAGTACATGGAGAAATAAAGAACACTCCAATATCCTCGGGAGCAAGCCCTGTTTCTTCAACTGCTTTTATTCGTGCAAGCCTTGCCGACTCTTCCATAGGCGCATTTATCGGAAGCACATTCGGTATAAGATTTGGAAATCTAACTCTAATAAGCCTAACAACAGCAGGACAGGCAGAAGAAATTACTGGCTTTAAAAGGTTACCCTCTGCCATTGCAATTCTTGTTGCCTCTGAAATAAGCTCTGCACCCTTTGACACCTCAAAGACATCATCAAATCCAAGCATTTTAAATGCAGTTAGAACATAATCGGTATCGTCAAGATTATTAAACTGCCCATAAAGCGTTGGGGCAGGAAGTGCAATTCGATATTTAAAATTTAATATTTCATTAAATGAATATTTTTCAGCATATTTTGCATGGTGTGGGCAAATTTTAATACATTCGCCACAGTCAATGCAACGCTCTGAAATTATGTACGCTTTGCCTTGCCTAACTCTGATGGCTCCCGTAGGGCAACGCTTTATGCAGTTTATACAGCCTCTGCATTTTTCTTCATCCAAACGCACGGAGTGGAAAAAATCATCTTTAGTCAAGTCTAAAATTCATTCCCTTCAAAGGCAAAATAACCTATATTTTTGGAACATTTACCTTTAATTTCATAGTTGTGCCAACATCAATTTCGGTTTCGATTGACATTTCATCGGTATATTTTTTAATGTTAGGAAGCCCCATTCCAGCACCAAATCCGAGGCTTCTGACATTGTCAGGTGCTGTTGAAAAGCCTTCCTGCATAGCAAGTGCCACATTGGGAATTCCTGGGCCATGGTCAGTAAGAGTCATATTAATATCATCAGGATTGATTAGAACATCAATTTCAGCCGTTCCACCATTTGCGTGGATTACCATATTAATCTCGCCCTCATAAAGAGCAATTACAACATTTCTAATAACCGCAGGATCAAATCCTAATTTTTTTAAATGCGATTTTACAGAGCCTGACGCCTCGCCTGCACGGGTAAAATCATCACCCGGAACATCATAGTGAAGCTCAATCATACTCATTTCATTGCTCCTCCACGAAGCCCATTTTCATAGAGCATTCCACAAGACGAGAACATAGCATTTTTTGTAGTGAGAAGAACAATTTCCCTGTCTTTTGCAAGGGATATTATGCTTTCATCGGGCTGTTTGCCTCTAACAAAAACTATGCACTGCATATCCATCATTTCTGCTGTGCGAACAACTTGTGGATTAACAAGACCTGAAAGCAGAACCGCCTGTTCTTTAACATATGCTAAAACATCGCTCATCATATCACTTCCGCAAGCTGTAAAAACCTCTCTGTCCATATATTCTTCGCCACAAATAACATCAGCGCTTAAAATGTCTTTAATTTCTTTAACTGTCATAAAATTTTCCTCCCATAATTAGTCTTTTATTATTATACACATAAAAGTATAGACATTCAAGCAAAAGCTTACATTTTAGACTAAAATTATGTTGTTAGAATGCTTAAAATGGTAATGTCGGCAATAAACCACTGAGAACAGAGCTGATTTATTGCCGATTATTTTTAAATATAGATTTTTAGGGGTTTCTTAAAGCAAATCGAGAATATCAAATTTTACTTTTTGCAGTTTTTCACCACTTATACAATTGTAATATATTTTTGAAATTTCACTGTCGATTTCAAATGCTTCAAACATTGAAAATACCGCTTCGTCTAAAAATTCTTCATAAATCTTTTTGTTTATTTTCATTTTTTGCTTTGTTTTTAAAACTCCGTTAGCATCAACAAACCGTTTTGCTGAAATTATGCTTTTGCTTTTAAAAGGATAAGGATGGTTTGAATTTTTTGTGAAAAAGCAGGTTGAAAGTGAAGGGATTGCAAGATGTTCTATTTTTCCTGTAAGTCCACAGTAAATAGCAATTACATCTATTCCACACTCTAAAAATGCTGTTTTAAGCCCATTTAATAAAAGTGCTGAGATAAGCCCCTCGTCATCATCTATTACGATTACCTCGTTATAAATTGCAACCGAACCATAAAGCGTATGAATTCCCCACGGGGTGATGCTGCTTATTGAACGCTTTGTCAGCTCGCCCTTTTTGTCGGTTATTGAAAGCTTTTTTCTTATCAAAAGTCTTGAGCAATAATTTAGAATTTTAGCTTTATCAACATAAGGCAAAATATTTTCAGCATTATTTTCTTTTACCTTGCGAGAACCGATTTTAAAGCGTTCGGCTCTACCTAAAAAAAGGCTTTTTTTATCAGCCAATGACATTATTTTTTCTTTTTGTAAATTAAGACCATCTTTGTCAATTATTTCATCTAAATTAATAATATTTTGCGATAGCAGCGGGTATTTAGAGCTAAAGCAGTTAAAATAATTACCGTCGACAAATATTAAAGATTTTTCTTTTATGATTATTGAAACGATATTATCGAAATTATTAGGAGATAAAATACAATCAAAATAAATCATATTATCCTTTAAATATGTAGCTATGAAGTTCATTACTTCAGTTTTGATTTCGGCGACAGCACCGACAAGAATATAGCATTTTGTGCTTGATGCGTGAAAAATCGTTTCAATCGCATCTTCGTTTAAAAAGTAGTTCATACTCTTTCACCCCCAAACCATTTTATTCTAAAAAATTAATAGCGTTACAGTTTGACATTTAGCTTTTACTGCTGTATAATGTGCGATAGACAAAAAAATTCAAAAATACTCAAGGAGTGACAAAAACATGCCATTAGTTACAACTACGGAAATGTTCAAAAAAGCTTATGAGGGCGGTTACGCTGTCGGTGCTTTTAATGTGAACAATATGGAAATTATTCAAGGAATTACGAGAGCTGCTAAAAAGCACGACGCTCCTGTTATCCTTCAAGTATCTTCAGGTGCAAGAAAATATGCATCTCACGGTTATCTTTATGCAATGGTTAAAGCTGCTGCTGACGAAACTGGTATTCCAATCGCCCTTCACCTTGACCACGGCCCTGATTTTGAAACCTGCAAATCATGTATTGATGGTGGCTTCACCTCTGTTATGATTGACGGTTCACACCTTCCTTATGAAGAAAATGTTGCTTTAACAAAGCAAGTTGTTGAATATGCTCACGCTCACGGCTGTGTTGTTGAAGGCGAGCTTGGTCAATTAGCAGGTATTGAAGATGATGTTAGCGTTAATGCTGAAGATGCTTCTTTCACAAGACCTGAACAAGTTTTTGACTTTGTTACAAGAACAAATGTTGATTCTCTTGCTATCGCTATTGGTACAAGCCACGGTGCTTATAAATTTAAGCCTGGTCAAAACCCACAACTTCGTTTTGACATTCTTAAAGCTGTTGAAGAAAAACTTCCTGGTTTCCCAATCGTTCTTCACGGTGCAAGCTCTGTTAATCAAGATGATGTTAAAACTATAAATGATTTCGGCGGAGAAATGCCTGATGCTATCGGTATTCCTGAAGAAATGCTTAGAAAAGCCTCTGCAATGGCAGTTTGCAAAATTAATGTCGATTCTGATATTCGTATCGCTATGACTGCTGCACTTCGTAAGCATTTTGCAGAAAATCCAACTCACTTTGACCCAAGACAATATTTAACTCCTGCAAGAGATGCTATTGAGGCTGTTGTTTCTCACAAGATTGAAACAGTTCTTGGCTGTGCAGGCAAAGCATAATTTTAAAAAAAACTAATCCTCAAAGCTAAAATTTAGCTCTGAGGATTTTTTTTGCTCTTTTTTTTAATTAAAGCTTATTATTTATTGATATTTTTATTGACTTGTTAAATCAAAGTGCTATAATTAAATTGCGGTGATGAGGGAAATTAATTTAATATTTATAAATTCTGGTAGCATAGCTCCTCAAGCCGAGGGAGTAATGCTGCTTATTTTTATTTTAAAGTAACTTAGCTGTTTTCACTTCTGTTGACACGAATAATCAAACTAACTGGGCTTTTATAGCAGAAAAATGTGTTTTAGTATCCGTTACAGCCTTTGCAATTCTTCTTTATAAAGTTTTTGTAGAGAGTTCACAATTAATTTAAAATGAGGTGATTTTATGTCCCTTAAGAAAATAACGCTTTGTATTTTTTCATCGCTTTATGTTGTTGAAGCATGGATATTGACAACTAAATTACTTGAAATAGTTAGTATTCGTCCTGTAAAAAGCAATTTCTTTTCCGCACCTTTATCATATATATACGGTTCTCAAGTAGCGGCTGTGTTTTTGCTTATGATTTCATTTTGCATATTTGTGCCAATAATCGCAACTTTTTTTATAAAAACGACTTCATTATTTTACAAAGTAATCTCTTCTATCTGTGCAATTACTGCAATTGCTTTTCTTATTTTTGATAAGATGAATATTCTTAATATTTCTATATATCTTTCTTTAGTGGTAATTTGCTTAATAACATCTATTGTTGAAACGATTAAATTAAAGCAGTAACATATTATCAAAAATATTAATCCTCAAAGCTAAAATTTAGCTCTGAGGATTTTTTTGCTCTTTTTTTAATTAAAGCTTATTATTTATTGCTTTTTTTAATTTTTCCGCCAACGCTATCGGCTAAATACAGCATTAAAACAATTGCCGCAGCTATTGCTGTTGAATAAACTCTGCTCATTGAATATTTCGTTTCAAGGCAACCTGTTGCAAAAAGCACTCCTAAAATCGTAATAATATAAAGGACTGTTGTAATGTTTTTAAACACCTTATGCTTTTGCTCGTTGATTGACAAAAAGAATGCTACCGTAATTGCCGCTGCTGCTAATAAGATATATATTATTAAAAAAGTTGTCATTTTAATTCTCCTGTTTCATTTTATTGATTATATTTTACCATTTATATGGCTCTTTGTAAAACAAAATCGTGATTTTCCTTGATTTTTATAATTCATTATGCTAAAATAACAAGTAACGCGTTGAAAAAGATAAGTAAATGTAAAGCAAAATGTTTATGAAAGAGAAAATTTGCCATAGGCTGAAAGCAGATTTATAAATAGTTTTACATCGAATTTCACTTTGGAGCGGCATTGCTGAATTAGCAGTAGGCAGTGACGGGTTGCCCTCGTTAAATGGCTCAGGAGTGTTTGCTTCTTGCAAAAATTTGGGTGGTACCACGGAGTTTGCTTTTTATAGGCTTCGTCCCTTTCGAGGGGCGGAGCTTTGTTTTTTATGTGATTTTCGAGAAAATGCTACCCCACATTACGCTGAAAATAATTTCTTTGTAAATTATAAAATAAAATCCAAAAGAAGGAATGATTATATTGAAAACTAAGCTTGAAGAAATCAGAAAAAAAGCTGAAGAAGAATTAAAAGTTCTTACAGATGCCACAGAGCTTGAAAATTTTAGAGTTAAAATTCTTGGCAAAAAGGGAGAACTCACATCTATTTTAAAACAGATGGGTTCGCTTTCAGCAGAAGAAAGGCCTGTAATGGGGCAACTTGCAAATGAGGTTAGAGCCTCGATTGAAGCAATGCTTACCGAAAAAACCACAGAATTAAAAGTTAGAGAAATGGAGAAAAGGTTAAAAACCGAAACCATTGATGTCACTATGCCTGGCAAAAAGAGAGAAATGGGGCATAAGCACCCACTTTCAATCGTGCTTGACGAGGTTAAAGACATTTTCATTGGAATGGGTTTTGACTTTGCAACTGGCCCTGAGGTTGAATGGGATTATTATAACTTTGAGGCACTTAATCTTCCGCCTGACCACCCTGCCCGTGACACACAGGACACATTTTATATCACTGAAAAAATGCTTCTTAGAACTCAAACTTCTCCCGTTCAAATAAGAGTAATGGAAAAGCAAGAACCGCCAATTAGAATTATTGCTCCTGGTCGAGTTTATCGCTCTGATGCTGTTGACGCAACACATTCTCCATTTTTCCATCAAATTGAGGGATTAGTTGTTGACAAGGGAATTACAATGGGCGACCTTAAAGGAAATCTCATTGCTTTTGCTAAAAAAATGTATGGTGAAAACACAGAAATTCGCCTTAGACCTCACCACTTCCCATTTACTGAACCATCTTGTGAAATTGATGTTACTTGTTTTAAATGTGGTGGCAAGGGTTGCCCAATGTGTAAGGGTGAAGGCTGGGTTGAAATTTTGGGTGCAGGAATGGTTCATCCAAAGGTTCTTAGAAATGGTGGAATTGATCCTGAAATATATTCGGGATACGCTTTTGGTGTAGGTCTTGAAAGACTTACAATGTTCCGCTTTAATATTGACGATATGAGATTATTATTTGAAAATGACCTAAGATTTTTAGGCCAGTTTTAAGGAAGGTGTGAGATTATGAATTTATCAAAAAAATGGCTCAATGACTATGTTAAAATAGATGCTACTGACAAAGAATTTGCTGATGCTCTCACTCTTTCTGGCTCAAAGGTTGAAGCTTTTGAAAAAGAGGGCAAGGACATTCAAAATGTTATTGTCGGCAAAGTTATTTCGCTTGAAAAGCACCCTGATTCTGACCATCTTTGGGTATGCCAAATTGATGTTGGTGCAGGTGAAAACATACAAATAGTTACAGGCGCACAAAATCTTAAAGAAAATGATGTTGTTCCCGTTGCTATGGATAATTCTTATGTTGGCGGAAATCACATCAAAAAAGGCAAATTAAGAGGTGTTCCCTCAAACGGAATGCTCTGTTCACTTTCTGAACTTGGGCTTACACTTCACGATTTTCCATATGCTGTTGAAGATGGCATTTTCGTTTTGGGTGATGACTGCAACGAAACTCTTGGAATGGATATTCACGAGGCTATCGGTCTTGATGACACAATTACCGAATTTGAAATCACTTCAAATCGCCCTGACTGCCTTTCAATTATTGGGCTTGCACGAGAAGCCGCAGCAACATTTGACAAAAAATTAGATATTCCTGTTCCTCATATTTCAAGGGTTCACGGTGATGTAAACAGTCATTTAAAGGTTTCAATCAAAGAGCCATCAAAATGCTATCGATATGTTGGCGGAGTTGTTGAGAATGTTCGCATTAAGCCATCACCGAGATGGATCCGTGAAAAGCTTCGTGCCTGCGGAATTCGCCCAATTAACAATATTGTTGATATTACAAACTTTGTTATGTTAGAATTTTGCCAGCCGATGCACGCTTTTGACCTTCGCTATCTAAAAGGTAATGAGGTTATTGTTAGAAACGCTGAAAATGGCGAGAAAATCACTACCCTTGATGGTGTAGAAAGAGAGCTTACTGACGAAATGCTTGTAATTGCTGACAGTGAAAATCCTGTTGCAGTGGCAGGTGTTATGGGCGGTGAGTTTAGCGGAATTATGAATGACACTTCAACAATCGTGTTTGAATCAGCTATGTTTAACGGTTCTTCAATCAGAAAAACTGCAAAAGCACTCGCAATGAGGACTGAAGCTTCGGCAAGATATGAAAAAGAGCTTGATCCATCAAACTGCCTTAACTCGCTTATGCGAGCCTTGCAACTTGTTGAGGAGCTTGACGCAGGCGATGTTGTTCGTGGCGTTATCGATTGTGATTATTCTGACAAAACAATTAAAAAGCTACCTTTTAATCCAACTTGGGTTAATAACTTTATCGGCATTGATGTTTCGGCAGAAAATCAGCAGAAAATCCTTGAAAAAATTGGATTTAAAGTTGAAAATGGTGAAATAATTATTCCGTCATTTAGAAATGATATTGAACATCAAGCTGATATTTCAGAAGAAATCGCAAGATTTTATGGCTATGACAATATTCCCGACCGCGCTCTTTCAGGCGTTGCAAACGGTGGATATACTCCTTTTCAAAAGTTTGAAAACAATGTTAATAATATTATGCTTGCAGAAGGATTTTCAGAAATTTGCACCTATCCTTTTATAAGTCCAAAGGCATATGATAAAATTTGTCTCGAAAAAGACGATAAACTTAGAAGCTGTGTTGTAATCACAAATCCATTGGGCGAAGATACTTCAGTTATGAGGACAACCGCAATTCCATCAATGCTTGAGGTGCTTAGTCGTAACTATAATAATCGTAATAAAAGTGCTGCCCTTTATGAAATTGCAGCAGAATATATTAGCAACGGTAAAGACGAGCTTCCATCAGAGCCACCAAAAGTTGTTATGGGAATGTATGGCGATGAGGCTGACTATTTCTCGTTAAAGGGTGCAGTTGAAGAACTTCTTTCACGGTCTTGCCTTAAAAATTATGATGTTGAGCCTGTAACCGATAATCCAACTTTCCACCCAGGCAGAGCAGCTAAGATAATCACAAACGGAAAATGCCTCGGAATTTTAGGTGAAATTCATCCAAAAGTGCTTTCAAATTATTCAATCGGTGTTAAAGCTTATGTCGCTGATATTGATATGACGATTTTATTTGACGAGGGCGAAACCAACAAGATTTATAAGCCTCTTCCAAAATTCCCAGCAGTTGAGCGTGACCTTGCATTTGTTTGCGAAAAGACTATTCCTGTATTAAAACTCGAAAAAATCATAGCTGAAGCAATTGGTAAAATGCTTGAAAAAGTTGAACTTTTTGATGTGTATGAGGGAACTCAAATTGCAGATGGAATGAAAAGCGTCGCATTTAGCTTAAAGCTTCGTGCAACTGACAAAACAATGACCGATGAAGATGCCGATTTGGCAGTTAAAAAAGCGATTAAGGCACTCGAAAATATCGGTATTAGCCTTAGAAGTTAAAAATTAAATAAAACCAAAAGACAGCCCACAGAGAATTATTTTCTGTGGCTGTTTTTTTGTTTTTAAAATATTCAAAAGCTGTTAATATTTTAATGATATTTTATTAGAAAAATATTTCGTTTAACTTTGTAAATGATAATAGTAATAAAAATAGTTTAGGAGAAAAAAATATGTGTGGAATTATTGGATTTATAGGCGACCAGCCCTGTGCTGATATTTTATTAAAAGGACTTTCAAAGCTTGAATACAGAGGTTATGATTCGGCAGGAATAGCACTTTTAGAGAATAATAAAATCGAATGTTTTAAAGAGAAAGGTCGGCTTTCTAATCTCTGTGAAGAAATTGAAACAAAAAGCAATCTCACAGCGACACTTGGAATTGGGCATACACGATGGGCAACGCACGGTAAACCATCTAAAATAAATTCGCATCCTCACCTTAGCAACAACGAAAAATTTGCAATTGTTCATAATGGAATAATTGAGAATTATTCATCACTTAGAGCTGATTTAATGGCAAAAGGGTATAGATTTTTATCAGAAACCGACACCGAGGTCGTATCTGTTTTATTAGAGGATAATGATAACGGAAATATTCTTGAAACAATTAAAAAAACCGTGGATATGCTAAGTGGTTCTTATGCTCTTGGGATTATTTCGTCTGATGATAACAACACATTATATTGTGTTCGCCACAGCAGTCCTCTTATTGTTGGTCTGTCTGACAACAAGCAGTTTATTGCCTCTGACATCACTCCCCTTTTAAGCTACACGAGAACAATTATGCAGCTTTCTGATGGTGAAATCGGCGTTCTTAAAAAAAGCGAAGTTACAATTTATGATGAAAATCTATGCGAAGTTAAAAAAGAAACTACCAATATAACTTGGAATGTTGAAACCGCTGAAAAGGGCGGATATGAGCATTTTATGTTAAAAGAAATATTCGAGCAACCAAAGGCAATAAGGGATACTATTGAACCTCGAATTAAAAATAATGAAATCGTTTTTGACGAACTTTTGCTATCAGATGATGACATTAAAAGCATTAATAAAATTTTTATTGTTGCCTGCGGAAGTGCTTACCATGTCGGAATGATAGGCAAATATTATCTTGAAGATATAACAAGAATTTCTACCGAGGCTGATGTTGCAAGCGAATTTAGATATAGAAATCCAATTATCGACGAAAATACCCTCTGCATTATCATTAGCCAATCGGGCGAAACCGCCGACACTCTTGCGGCTCTTAGGCTTTGCAATGAGAAAAATGCAAAAACTGTTTCACTTGTAAATGTTGTTGGCAGTACAATTGCGAACGAAAGTCAAAGCGTTCTTTACACCTGGGCAGGCCCTGAAATAAGCGTCGCAACCACCAAAGCCTATTCAACTCAACTTGCTCTGCTTTATGAATTAGGGCTTTTTATTGCGGATAAACGAAATTGCATTAGCAAAGAAAAATATAAAATGTGCATTGAAGAAATTAGAAGTATTCCTGATAAAATTAGTGATATTTTGAATTCTTCTCACGAAATAAAACATCTTGCTGAGCGTTACGCTTATCTTGACCACGCCTATTTCATTGGCAGAAATCTTGACTATGCTCTCGCAATGGAAGGCTCGCTAAAGCTTAAAGAAATCAGCTATATTCATTCTGAAAGTTACCCTGCTGGCGAGTTAAAGCACGGAACAATTTCACTGATTGAAGAAAAAACATTTGTAGTCGGGATTTTGTGCTGTGACGATTTGATTGAAAAAACAATGTCAAATATCAAAGAAGTTAGAGCAAGGGGGGCGGAGATTTTAAGCCTTACCACTGAAGAAAACGCCGCATTCGTTAGCACTGAAAGCGATAATGTTTTGACTGTTCCCAAAATTTACAAGTCATTTATGCCCTCGCTTGAAGTCGTGCCAATGCAACTTTTGGGGTATTATATTGCAAAGGCAAGACATTGTGACATTGACAAACCCCGAAATCTTGCAAAAAGTGTTACCGTTGAATGAGAAAAGCCCCCATTTAGATGAAAAATATCTAAATGGGGGTTTTGGTTTGGTTTAGCGGGCGAACACATAGGTTCGCCCCTACAATTGGCGGTCATTCTGAGCTTGCGAAGAATCGCAAGGGCTGCCACAAAGATGCTTAGTGGATGAGATCCTTCGCTTTGCTCAGGATGACACGCAGTGGGGGTTGTAGGGTTTGATGCCCACATCAAACCGTTAGTGATTTATTGAATTTGCAAAGCGGCCTTGACCGCTTTCCTACACTCCCCCTTGCTCTGGTTTTGCTTATATCTTAGTTGCTCCCTCCTTCAGTCAGCTCCGCTGACAGCTTCCTCCAGAGGAAGCGTGGGGTTGCTCCGAGGAAGCGTAGAGAAAGGTTACTCTATTTTTGCTTGTATCTATTTTGCTCCCTCCTTCAGTCAACTGCGGTTGACAGCTTCCTCCAGAGGAAGCGTAGGGGTTGCTCAGAGGAAGCGTTGGGGTTACTCTGTTTTTGCTTATATCTGTTTTCTTTTATTTATTCTTTTGCGTGAATACAAATTCATCTTCTTTTGCATCGCATTCATAAGATTTGCCTGCTATTATATTGCCTTTTAGCATTTCTTCTGAAAGCTTATCTTCAATCTTATTTTGAATTGCACGCTTTAGAGGTCTTGCTCCGTACACCTCATCAAATCCTGCGTCACAAATTTTATCGACTGCCATTTCAGTGAATGAAACCTCAGTATCCATTGTTTTGACTCTTGCTGAAAGTATATCTAAAAGGCGTCTTGCAATTTTTCTTATATCATCTTTACTAAGACGCTTAAACACGATTATATCGTCAATTCGATTGAGAAATTCAGGCTTAAATGTATTTTTAAGCTCTCCCATAACTGCTGTCTTTATTGCCTCATCATTGTTTTGCTTTTCCTTTTCATCGTTTGAAAATCCAAAGGCATTTTGCTTTGATGTGATTAGCTTTGCACCTACATTTGAGGTCATTATAATTACGCAGTTTTTAAAATCTACTTTTCTGCCCTGTGCATCTGTTAATATTCCATCATCAAGAATTTGAAGTAGCATATTAAATACATCTGGGTGTGCTTTTTCGATTTCGTCAAACAAGATTACTGAATATGGCTTTCTTCTAACCTTTTCGGTCAGCTGACCGCCTTCTTCAAATCCGACATAACCTGGAGGCGAACCGACAAGCCGTGACACTGTATGCTTTTCCATATATTCAGACATATCAAGCCTTATCATTGCGTTTTCGTCGCCAAACATTGAAGAAGCAAGTGCCTTGCAAAGCTCTGTCTTGCCTACACCTGTCGGCCCTAAAAACACGAATGAGCCTATTGGCTTTTTGGGATCTTTAAGACCTACTCTGCCCCTTCGTATCGCTCTTGAAACTGCTGATACTGCCTCGTCTTGACCTACTATTCTTTGATGAAGCTCATCTTCCATATTGAGTAGTCTTTCGCTTTCCTGAGTTGTTAGCTGCTTTAAGGGAATGCCCGTCCAAGATGAAACGATTATTGCTATTTCTGATGAACCCACTTCATCTTTAATTCTATCTGTTTCACTTTGCCATTTTGCCCGCTGCGTATTAAGCTCACTTGCAATCTTTTTTTCTTCGTCACGCAAAGAGGCTGCTCGTTCAAAATCTTGTGAATTTACCGCTGACATTTTTTCGGCTTCTATCTGTTTTTGCCTGTTTTCAAGCTCTTTTACCTCTGGCGGTGCTGTAAAGGCTCTAAGCCTTACACGAGATGCCGCTTCGTCGATAAGATCGATTGCTTTATCTGGCAAAAATCTATCACCAATATAGCGTGCTGAAAGTTTTACTGACGCTATTATTGCTTCATCGGTAATTTTCACCTTATGATGTGCCTCATATTTGTCACGCAAGCCCTTTAGTATTTCTATTGCTTCGTCCTCTGACGGCTCACCTACTGTTATTGGCTGAAAACGCCTTTCAAGTGCTGTATCTTTTTCTATATGCTTTCTGTATTCATCAATAGTTGTTGCACCGATAACCTGAAGTTCGCCCCTTGCAAGTGATGGCTTTAAAATGTTTGCGGCATCAACTGCACCTTCGGCACTGCCTGCACCAATAAGCGTATGAACTTCATCTATAAAAAGTATTGTATCCTTAGAATTTTTCACTTCATCAATGACTTTTTTTATTCTCTCCTCAAAGTCGCCACGATATTTTGTACCTGCGACCATTCCTGTTAAATCGAGTGAAAAAATCTTTTTGTATTTTAGTAATTCTGGAACTTCTCCGCTTACAATTTTAAGTGCTAACCCTTCTGCTATTGCAGTTTTTCCAACACCAGGTTCACCAATTAAGCAAGGATTGTTTTTTGTTCTTCTTGAAAGAATTTGAATTACTCTTTCTATTTCTTCTTGCCTACCTATTACTGGATCAATCTGATGATTTTTTGCCATTTCTGTTAAATCTCTGCCGAACTGGCTTAAAGTGGATTTATCATTTGTTGACTTTCCATTAGACGCTTTAGAGCCTCCGCTACTGCCCATTAATTGTTTTGTAACATCATTTGCTAAATCCTGCATTGAAATTCCTGCGGCTGTCAAAAGCTGTGTTGCACACGAAGAACTTTCATGAGCAATTGAAAGCAAAATATGCTCTGTACCTACTAAATCTTGATTCATTGAGCGTGCTATTCCTACTGCTGTTTCAATTATATTTTTACTTCTTGGAGTAAAATCATCGGGCGAAAGCTCTGTTGGTAAGCCAACGCCTATTGTTTGCTTTATATATTCCTCGATTGCTTTATATGTGACTTTTTTGCAAGACAGCACCGTGCCTGCTACCGTGCTTAAATCTGAAAGCAAACCCAGCAAAAGATGCTCGCTTCCAATATAGGTATGTCCCAAATTCTCAGCTGCTTCAACCGCTGCGTTGAGGGACCTATTTGCTTTTTCTGTAAAACCTGTGAAATTGAACATACTATCATTCCTTTCAAACTTATTGGGTTTTTAAATATCCATTTTTTATTAAAGCCGTTCTCTTACTATTTTTGCCCTTTCAATGTCCCTATCCTTACTATCTAAAGCTTTTCCAACAAGTGCATTTATTGATGCAGGTTGAAGTGACACCATTAATTCATCAATGACAGCTGTTTTTATGTCTAATATATTTGCAACTGCACCAAGGCGTACTTTTGAAATAAGCTCTAAAAATTCTCTTGTTGTGAGAAGTCTTGCTGATTTTAGAATTCCATAGGCTCTGAATATTTCATCTTGCGTTTCAATATTCTTAACTATTTCGGCTCTTGCATTTCTTTCTTCTTTTGCAAGCTGTAATGTTATGGTTTTAAGATTTTCTATTGCATCTTTTTCTGAAATCCCGAGTGTAACTTGATTGCTAAGCTGATAAAGCTCGCCCATTGGTGCTGTTCCCTCGCCAAACGCCCCTCTGATTGTTAAGCCAAGCTTTGAAACAGTTGAGGCAAGACTTCCCATTTGCCCACAAAGAGTGAGTGCAGGAAGGTGCAGCATAACTGACGCTCTCATACCTGTTCCTATATTTGTTGGACAAACCGTTAAATATCCAAGGCGTTCATCAAATGCGAATTTTAGCTTTTCATTTAGTTCATTGTCAACCCTATTAGCAATTTCATATGCTGTGGTAAGAGAAAAACCAGATTTCATTACCTGCAATCTAATATGGTCCTCCTCCATCAACATTATACTTATATCTTCACTTTCAGAAAGTAAAAGCGCTCTGCCATCAGGTGAAGATGCAAATTCAGGGCTTATTATGTGCTTTTCTGCAAGTGAAATCATCTCAGAGCCTGTTAGAGTTTTCATTTCGGTAAATGTTAATTTTTCTCTATCACAAACAGCGTCACGAATTTTTTCGTTTAATTTTATTCTAACTTTTGTATCAAGCTTATGTGGAAAAGGATATTCTTCTATATTTCTTGCAAGTCGAATTCGTGTGCTTATTACCACATCACTCTGTTCGCCCTCACCTAAATACCATTTATTAGTTGCCATTTTATTGTCATTCCTTTCAATTTCAATTTTTACCTTCTAAGTTATTGATTTCATCTCTAAGGCTTGCGGCAAGCTCATAATTTTGTTCATTTACAGCATCTTGCAAGTCTGATTTTAATTTTGAAAGCTTGTTTTCTTTTATGTTGATTTCACCTGCATTTGCAATTTTACCCTCGTGGTGAGTTCTTCCGTGAATTCTTTCAAGCGACGGCATAAGCTTATCATAAAATGTGCGATAACAATCACTACAACCTATCTTTCCGCTTTTCACAATATCGTTGAAGGTACTGCCACATTTTTCACATCTTACCGCATTGTTGCTAAGCATTCCTACCGTATTTTCATTAAAGAACGAGCCTAACATATCGGCAAAATTAAATCCTAAGTCAGAAAAGGCATTACTATATCCCAGCATTCCTGCACATTCTGAACAAAGATGGGCTTCTGCCCTTTGACCATTTACAATTCTTTTTATATGAGTTGTAGCCTCATATTTTCCACAGTTTTGACAAAGCATAATAATCTCTCCTTTTTTACTTTTCCGTTGCTAAAAGCATCTGCTTTAACACTCCGGCTCTTAATATATTTCTGTATTCAATTGGTATTTGCCTAAAGGCATATTCACTTGTTGCTGCTAAAATCATTTTTGCTTCACTTTCAGTTAAAAGCTCTCTATCGTGAAGATTTATTATATTGGCTCTAAGTGTTTTTTCGCCTATTTCAGAACCGATTGAATTTATGAGATGCATTTTTAATGTTTCTATGTTTTCTGACGCTTTTGTAATTTTTATGTATCCACCGCCACCTCTGTGGCTTTCAACTATATATCCATGCTCTGGAGTAAAGCGTGATGAAATAACATAGTTTATCTGACTTTTAGCACAGCCTATTTGCTCTGCCAAAAGATTTCTTTGAATTTCAGCAGAATTATCAGCATCTAACATTGATATAATCATTTCTGCTATTTCTTTTGTTAAATTCATTCTTTTCATCCTTTATTATAAAGTTTGACCTTGTCTGACCTTCGATTACTATTATATCAAAAATTGAATTTTCGTCAAAGGTCAAAAAAGGTCAAATTTATTTATTTTTCGTCTTTTTGCTTAGTCTATCCAGTCTATTTCTTTTGTTTCCTCAATTTTTCTCTTGTTTTCGCTTGTTTTGCTCACATATGGCATAAAAATTTCTTCTTCATATGTGTCACTTTCAAATTCCTCCTCTAAAGGTTCATCGTCATAACCTCGTTGCTCATCTAACATAAAAATTCTGCCTCCTTTTATATTGATATACATATTTTATGCCAAATAAAAATATTTCATTCAAAATATTAACATAAAATGATTATCAACATACTATGTAATGAAAGCGTAATGAAAGGAGGTAAATCAATGATGAACTTCTGTGGTGGATTTGGTAACAGCAGTATTTTAGTTCTTATTATCATCATCGTGTTGCTATCGTCTGGTCAAGGCGGACTTTTAGGCGGCGGTTGTGGCTGCAAACCTAAGTGCGAATGTGACTGTGACAACGATTGTGGTTGCGGATGCGGCAGATGCTGCTAATTACGTAAATGATGTGTAAAAAAAACTGTCACTAAGGCAAAAGCTTTAGTGGCAGCCATTTTTTTATTAAATTATTATCTGTATGTTACATTGGTGTTTTCAAATTTATGTTCTTTTTTCTTGTCTAACAATTCTTTGTTATAGAAATTACTTCTTTTATTAAACTCATTTGAAACATTTTCAATCCCATCACGCTCAATTAAAGTGTTATCTCCTGAAAACAGATTTGTTCCAAGCCCTAACTTTTCGCCTTCAATCTCTACCCCTATACTTGCAAGCATCGTCGGGAACATATCAAATGGAGCATAACCACGGTTGTGATTTTTATCTGTGGTAATTGCAGGATTTAAAATCAAATTAAATATTGAACGCCTATATTCGGGATCAAAATTTTCAAAGAATTTTTTATCCATACTCCAGTGGTCACCTGTAATGACTATGGTAGTATTTTCATAAAAGTCCTGCTTTTGTATCCATCTTATAAACTCAACGGTTTTTGTGCTTGAATGAGCAATAACATTTGCATACTGACTTTCATATTTTTTAGGGGCATCATCAGTAATATATCCGTCAGGGAAATGAGTATCCGCAGTTTCCATATTAAAATGGAATGGTTTTCCTGTTTGTGAAAGCCTTGTGATCTCGTTTTTTGCAAATTCAAAAAGCTTTTCGTCTTCAAATCCCCACCAAACTCTGTATTTTTTAGGGATGAGCCCTTTTTTTATGGCAGCTTTATAATCTATAATATTATAATTACCGTGACTCGTAAAATATGTTGAAAGCCCTCCAAAATCAGAATCAGAACCAAGCATTAAGGTTTGCTCATAGCCTTGTGCTGATAAAATATCTCCAATATTAACTGCACCCGGAAGAAATGTTCCGTTTTTTCCATAAGAATTTCCATCCATCGGTATTTTTAGAGGTATTCCCATCTCCATATTAACCATTGATGCAACTGACCAATTTGAGCCTATTGTTTGGTATGGCCCACCAAAAGTGTTGTTATGAGAAAAAATTATCCCTTCTTTGGAAAGCTCTGTAAGCTCTGGCATAAGATTTTGTTCCATATGACCGCCAAGCTCTTTTGAAAGGTAAGAATTTTCAACTGACTCTAAATAAATATGAATAAGATTTCTTTTTTCTTTTGGGAAAGACATCTTTACATTTCGTGGATCTACATAATTGTTTTGAATGTATGGCGAATCAGTCATATATGCTTTATATACTTCAACTAATCTCAAGCTTTTAATGCCATAAGCTATACTGCCACCAAGAGTAACTAATGCTAAAACTAAACATAGTATTGTTTTGAATTTTTGATTTAAAATTGCTTTACATTTTTCTTTATTATTGTATACAATATCGTAAGCAGGAAACAGCAAAATTGAAAATACTGCAACAACTACTGCCGCTGAAAAAACAGGCCCTTCAAATATGCCTGCAATTATTCCCTCGCTCGTTCCAGCAATTGGAGTTTTTAGATTAACAATTAATTGATCGGGGGTAACATCGCCAAAATAATTAGCACCCCAACTACTGCCAAAATAAATCGCAGCACCTAATATAAAAACAATCAGCACTGATATTCTGCCTATAATTCTTTTTTTATTTGATTTCTTTTCTACTTTTTCAAAGGTGATTTTTCTTTCTAAAATTCCTTTAACTGCAAGTATTATAGCTCCAACGGCAAGTGCAAGCAATGTATATTCAACCCAATAAATAGCCCCGTGCAAGCTAAATGAAAAAACATTCAAAGCTTTTAGCCCAAATTTCATAATTGCAAAAGCAAAAAGATTGACAAGAATTGTGCTTTTAATAAATCTCAAAGCAAAATCTTTGAAATTGCTTTTTTCTTTGAATAGTAAAAAATCTGCTCCCCCTATTAGTAGCCCTACTAATAGCACGAAAAAAATAATCATCATTTCCCCTTTTAATCCTTTTATTTTTTAATTTTTTCCTAAACTTACAATATGTATTGCAGAGGTTGGACATACGCTTTCACACTTTTTGCAACCGATACATTTTGAATAATCTATCGACGCATTATTGTTTTCGACTGTAATCGCATCTTGCTCGCATACTTTAACACATTTCATACATCCAATGCAGCCTGCTTTACATTCTTTTCGTGTAAATGCACCCTTGTTTTGGTTTCTACAAACTACCACTGCTTTTGTTTCGTAGAGTGGAATTAGTTCGATAAGATTTTTTGGGCAAGTCTTTATACATTTCTGACAAGCTGTGCAAAGCATTGGATTAATTCTTGCTACTCCATCACAAATGCTCGCCGCACCATAGTCACAAACCGCTACGCAGTCACCATAACCGATACAACCATAGACACATTCTTTTTGCCCTCCAAAAAGTTGCGATGCCATTTTACAACTTTTTACTCCACTATAATTAAGCTTTGTTTTAGCATTGTCAGGCGTTCCGTTACAGCGAACAAATGCCGCCATAGGGAAAAGCGTATCTGCCTCAACTCCCAATACTTTTGCAATGGCAATAGCTGTATCTTC
The DNA here is from genome assembly GCA_036652055.1 of Oscillospiraceae bacterium. Taxonomy (GTDB): domain Bacteria; phylum Bacillota; class Clostridia; order Oscillospirales; family Acutalibacteraceae; genus Fimenecus. The sequence goes on from JAVVWP010000003.1 coordinate 28,944, forward strand.
ACCACCAGGAGCGCAAAGAGCTGTGTTTTTTGTTTCACCATTTGAAAGAGCTGTTGCATATCCATCACAGCCAGAAAATCCACAAGCACCACAATTAGCGCCCGGTAGACATTCTCTGATATTTTCTGATGTTTCATCAACAGGAACAGCCATAAGCTCTGATGCGACTGCAAGCCCCAGCCCTGCAATCAAACCTAACGCTGCTAATAAAAGTACCGATAATAATATGGAATTCAATTTATTCATTCCCTTCAAAAATAATCATATTGGTCATATTCCGAATATATTTTCAACAACACCTGTAAAGCCTAAAAATGACAGTGATACAAGGCTTGCTGAAACAAGAGTTATCGGAAGCCCCTCAAGGTATGAAGGGATTTTACAGCTTTCAAGTCTTTCACGAACTCCTGCAAACATAACCATTGCAACCAGAAATCCAAGACCTGCACCGAGTGCATTGACTACTGCTTGTAAAAATGTGTAGCCTGCATCAATATTAAGAATTGTAACACCTAAAACAGCACAGTTTGTTGTGATAAGCGGTAGGTATATTCCAAGTGAATTATAAAGTGACGGAATAAACTTTTTAAGAACAATTTCAACAAGCTGAACAAGCGCTGCAATAACTAAAATGAATACTATTGTTTGAAGATATGATAAATCATACTTTACAAGAAATGTGTTAAGTGGATATGTAACAGCTGATGCAAGCACCATAACAAATATGACTGCGGCACTCATTCCGACTGCTGTATTTAGCTTTTTTGAAACACCGAGAAAAGGACAAATTCCGAGGAACTTTGCAAGAACATAGTTGTCTGTAAGTATCCCTGTTAAAAGGATTGCAAGAAAAACTTTCATTATTTCTCCTCCTCACAATTGGCTCTGTTACAGCTGTTTGACATTGGGCAACCCTTGCAGCCAGTAAGCGTCGCCTTTTTCCCGCCTTTTTTCTCAGCAATTTTATTAGCAAGTGCTATTAGCATTCCGAAAACGAAAAATCCGCCCGGAGCTAAAATAAGTATTGTCATTGGCGGAATGCCTGCTGGTAAAACGCCAAAGCCCATAAGTGTTCCTGAGCCTAAAAGCTCTCTGATGCTACCCATTAAAACAAGTGCGCAGGTAAACCCGACACCCATTCCAAGACCATCAACCGCCGATGCCAAAACTCTGTTTTTCCCTGCAAAAGCCTCTGCTCTGCCAAGGATTATACAGTTTACAACAATTAGTGGTAAATAAACGCCAAGCTGGTCATTAAGTGCGGGCAAAAATGCCTTTACAAGCATTTGAACTATTGTAACAAATCCTGCTATTACTACAACATAACAAGGAATTCTGACCTTTGCAGGAATTACTTTTCTAAGTGCTGAAATTGCAATATTAGAACATATTAGAACGATTGCCGCTGAAATTCCCATTCCTATTGCACTTTGAAGTGAGGTTGTAACCGCTAAAGTCGGACAAGTGCCGAGAACTAATCGCAAAACTGGATTTTCTTTAATTAATCCTTTGCTAAACTCCTCACGGAGCGTTTTTTCCTTAGCCATTTTACTTTACCCCCTTTAAAGTTTCATATGCCGATAAGGCAATATTTACAGCGTCTGCCATCGCAGCTGAAGTTATTGTTGCACCCGTAAGTGCCTGTATTTCATTTTCTTTTGGACTTGTTTTTGAAACGCCGATTTTTCCACTCTTTCCTGTAAATTGCGAAAGAAAGCTTTCTTTTTTTGCATTCATTCCAAGCCCTGCTGTTTCATCAATTTGAAGTATCTGAACTCCTGCGACTTTTCCATCTGAACTCACGCCGACCATTATTTTTATGTCACCGCCATAACCTTTTTTGGAGGTTAAGAACACATAGCCGACATTCTCTTTGGTTTCTGAAATTCCATCAAAATATTTTAATTCGGCGTCACCTGAATTAATTGTTTTTTCTTCTGAAAATTCTGTTGCAACAGTTAAGACGCTCTTTTTTGCTTTTTCTTCATTCTCTGCTGAAAGAGCCATTATTTTAGGGGCGGTAATCGCATTTGTTACTGCTAAAAGTGCTGTTACAACTATGCAAATAACAAGAAGTGAGGTTGTTGGAATTAAGATTGATTTAATGTTTATCTTTTTCATTTCACTTCCCCCTTTACCTTTTTCGTTTTAACTGTTCCGAATGGCTTTGGAGTTGTTAAATGTTCAATATGCGGAACTAAAATATTCATTAGCAGTATTGCAAATGACACGCCCTCGGGCAGTGAGCCAAAAATTCTGATTAATGAAGTAATAAGTCCACAGCCAACTGCAAATATTATTTTGCCTTTAAAATTAATCGGCGAAGTTGTATAGTCGGTTGCCATAAATATAGCACCAAGTAAAAGTCCGCCCGAAAGGAGTTGATATGCAACAAAATAAAAACTGCCCTGCCCTGCTATTAACATTATTATTGCGACTGTTCCGATATAGCAAAGAGGAATTACGGGAGAAATAACTTTTCTTAATAAAAGATAAACAAATCCTATTAAAAGAGCCAGCGCACAAGTTTCACCTAAAGAACCTGCTCTTGCTCCAAAAAGCATATTTGTCAGCACGGGCAAATCCTTTGCTGAATTTATCGCACTTCTAATGCTTTCTGCACCATAAATATTGTTCATCTGAGCAAGCGGTGTTGCAGAAGTTACTGCATCAACCGTTTGAAGCCTCCACGCAAAGGGTGCTGTATAATTTGACATCTGCACAGGAAAAGACATCATTAAAACAATTCTTCCGACAAGTGCTGGATTTACAAAGTTTTGACCAATTCCTCCGAAGAACTGCTTAACAACAATTATTGCAACAGCCGCTCCGATTATAACCATCCATAAAGGAATGGTAACAGGTAAATTGAAAGCTAAGAGAATTCCCGTAACTACTGCGCTAAGGTCTGTAAGGGTATTGTTTCTTTTCATTACTTTTCGTGAAATATATTCAAAAAGTACACAAGAAGCAACGCTTACTGCTGTAACTAAAAGAGTTCTAAATCCAAAAATTACGACTGATAATATGAGTGCAGGCATAAGGGCTATAATAACATCAAGCATTATTCCGCCTGTTGTATCGGTGGCACGCTTATGTGGGGAGGGGCTAACTGTCAGCATTACATTTTCGTTCATTTCATTCATTTTTTAGCACTCTCCTCTCTCATAATTGCTTTTGCATTTCTCATATATTGAACAAGTGGTTTTCCTGCTGGGCAAGCATATGCACACGAGCCACACTCCATACAAACGGTTATGCCTGCTTTTTCAAGATGATAAACATCTTTAGCCTGTGCATACCTATTAATAAGCGTTGGCATTAAGCTAAGCGGACACGCCCTTGCACATCTGCCACATCGAATACAATCGGTTTCCTTTTTAAGGCTTAAATCCTTTTGCGTGAATGCAAGTATCGCATTGTTGTTTTTTAAAATAGGGCGGTGCGTATCAACAATTGCAAACCCCATCATAGGTCCGCCTGCAACAATTTTAACAGGATCCTCTTTAAATCCACCGCAAGTTTTAATAATATATTCGATTTCTGTTCCGATTGGCACTCTTAAATTTTGAGGGGCAACAATCGCCGAGCCATCAACTGTTAATGAACGGCTGACAAGCGGTTTTCCTGTTTTTATGTATCTTGAAATAAATGCAGTCGTTGCAACATTCATAACTACGCAGCCTACATCACCTGGCAATTTTCCTGGTGGCACTTTTTTGCCAGTAGCTGAAAGCACCATCATTTTTTCAGCACCCTGCGGATAATAGGATTTAAGTGGCATTACTTTTATTTCGTCCATATCATCATTAGTTGCTGCTATTTTTAGGAGAGTTTTTATGGCTTCTGGTTTATTGTCCTCTACTGCTATAATTACTTTTTTAAAGCCTAAAATATCTTTTAAAATTTGTATTCCGCCCATTACATCCCAAGAATTATCAATACATTCACGATAATCAACAGTTATGTATGGTTCGCATTCAGCGGCATTTATTATTAATGTGTCTATATTTTTATCAGCTTGAAAATTCAGCTTTACATGAGTTGGAAATCCTGCTCCTCCAAGACCTACCACGCCCGACTCACGAACAGCCTTTACCAAATCTTCTCTTGTGTCAAGCTTTGGCGGTTTTATATCTTCAAAAATAGCCATTTCGCCGTCATTTTCAATAATGACAGCTTCACAAAGCGTTCCCATTGCAGTTCTGACTTCTTTAACTGCGGTTACTTTTCCAGATATTGATGAATGAACAGGCACGCTTACATACTGGTCGCTGTCGCCTACTACCTGCCCGACCTTTACAAGGTCGCCAACCTTTACCGTAGGTTTACAGGCTGCACCGATATGCTGGCTCATAGGCAGTGTCACCATCTCAGGTGCTTCTATCCTTTTTGCCTGCATATTCTTTGTGTTCTTTTCGTGAGAAACCTTGACTCCGCCACGGACTTTGCCTCTTGGTTTTATTATTTCGGAGTGCATTTATTCTCCCCCTTTACCTTTAATTATATTTAACATATGTGGCATTATTGCTTTTAGCACTATTCCCGTAAGTATTCCTGACACTACGCCAAAAACAATTAAAAATGGTGCATAACCTATTGCCGCTGATGAGCCTATCATTATAGTTGCAACTATAAGTTGACCTAAATTGTGCATTACCGCAGAAATTATTCCTATTCCGATAAATCCAACTTTTTTTGTATATCTAAATAATAGATACATAGCACCTGTGCTTAAAATTCCGCCACAAAGGCTCATAAAAAATGAGGTTACCCCCCTTGTTATTCCTGCAAAAAATGCTTTTATAAAGGTTAGCAGCATTGCTGGAATAAAACCCATTGACGCCGAAACAAACATTGTAGCAATATTTGAAAGCCCTAACTTTGCACCAGGTGGTAAAAAAGGCGTTATCGGCACTAAGCTTTCAAAAAAAGAAAGCGTTATAGCAACTGCCGCCAAAATCCCAAACAAGGAAATTTTTAATGTTGATTTTTTCATATAAATTTTCCTCAATAGGTCATTATATCTATCTTTTGTTCATCTTTTCCGACAATTTTAATAACAGTTTTTTCAGGAACGCATACTGCTACATCAAAAGCATCTGTCAAGCTTCCACACTTTACACACAGCTCGTCTTTGCACGGTGAGCTTTTGAAACGAATACTATTATTTTCTGCCTCTATTACAACGCCATTTTCGAGAGTAAACTCTTTTTTCTCGCCCAAAGTATTGAGGTTAATTTCCATAACTGTTTGCCCGTTTACAATCACTATTGCGTCTTTGCTTTTATAGTCTGATAAAGCTTGATATGTAAAGAACGAGGCACTTATTAGAAGCATTAATACAATAAGAATAATATCGAATTTTGTAATAGCTTTTCTATTCATATTGCACCAATTTAAAATCAGGATTTGTTATTTTAACAAGGTCTTTAAGCCCCTGTGTAACAACTACTGTTTTATCCTTTTTTACGAATACCGCTTGACTGCTGTAAAGCTTTAATACTTCACAGCTTTTTTCTATTCCAAGGGCAAAACACATCGTTGAAAGTGCATCGCTAACATAGCCTTTATCAGAAAAAACTGTTACACTTGTAATTTCGCCATCAACTGGATAGCCTGTTGTTAAATCCAAAATATGATGATAGGATTTCCCGTATTTTTCAAAGGTCTTTTCATAGTCACCTGAAGTTGACACAAATCCATTTTCAATTTTTATGGTAGCAAAATACTCATTTTCTGCTGCGAAAGGATTTCTAATACCAACAGAGCGTTTATTTTCGCCACAAATGCCAACACTTCCGCCAACGCTAACAATCAAGCTACCTTTTTGACCGCTTTCTTTGAAGGCATTAACAGCTTCGTCGCAAGCCGCACCCTTGCCAACAGCACCTAAATTGATGATTTGACCTTTTTCAGTTTTAATTTTTCTGTTTTGGTCATCAAAGATTAATGTATTGTCATTACACAGCTTTTTTCTATCTAAAATTTCGGCATTAGATGGAACTCTAAATTCGCTTGTGTCAAATCCCCAGCATTCAGTTAGCGCCCCAGAGGAAACCGACACTTTATTTTCGCTGTGTGAGAATATTTCTGCTGAATTTTTAATGTAATTGTAAAGCGTATCGGATAAAGCTAAATCATCGCTATGGTTTAATTTATAAACTTCTGCATTTTCATTATTCTTTGACATAATTAAATCAGCAGACTTGATTTTTTCAATAATCGAATTAAGAATTTCATCCGCATTATCTAAATCGCCATAATATGTTGTAAAAATTGTTGTTCCCATTGCAAAGTCAATCTTTTCTGCCTTTTGCGGTGGCTTATTACAAGAAGAAAAGAGTAAAACTATGGCAAGAAAAACAAGTGCCATTTTATATGTTTTTTGCCGTTTCACTAAATCAACTCCATTTTTCACATAACATAACTAATATACAATATTTTGCCACAATGTTCAAGTAATGATATTTATTTGTCAATATTTTCTATGTAGTTATGTAAAGGCTAAAAAGAATGATTATTAATTAACAAAAGATTTATTCCGTTTTCATAAGGCAAATCGTTAGCAAGCTTGATTGTGAGAGAGGCGTCCCTTTTATGCCTAAACATAATTCCAAAGCTATCACCATCATTTATTTCGCATTCTACCTTTAGCTGACCAAAGGCTGAAAGGCTCATTTTGTCAAAATCACTTTGAATAAATTCACAGTTATTAACGACATAGACGAGGTCGAACTCGTGGGGTGCAGAAAATCCAAAATTATTTATTATAAAGTGTAGTTTCCCACTACTTATATTAAAATTACTAACAGCCAATTGATAGCCTAAATGATATTTAATGTAATCGAATATTGAAATTTTACCATCATTTAGCATTTTAGGGTTAAACGCTATTGAAAGCTCTTTGAAATCATTTTCATATAAGTATTCACTTTTCCACTCTTGCATATCAAATGTTTTATTTTCTTCTTTGTAATTGTGAGTAATGCTAAGTGAAGTTAAACCGTATCCTGCAATCTGCTTTAAAAGCAATTTGCCATCAATATTTGGAACTGTATTATCTCTGCCCCATGGCATTTCACCATCAGCAAGATTATATTGATTTTTTAAAAGCAAATTATTATATTGTGGGTGGTCAAAGGGTATCATTCCCCATTCGTGGTAAATGCCCACCAAGAAATCATCGTGAACTGTAAAGCGTATGTCCTGACCATCTGGTATAAACTCATAAAAATCAGGCTTTCTCATCATTATTGCAACATTTTTAGGGAACATATCTGTTACTGCCTCTATAACTCTTTTATAGTCAAGCTTTTTTGTTTCACTATGCCCCTCGCCCCAAAGCCCAATCATTCCAAGCTGGACTGCATAAACCGTTTTATTGAAAAGGTCTATATTTTCAGCAAAAAAAGCCTTTAACTGCTTGCAATGCTTTTCGATTATTTCAGTTGACGCTCCCATTTTCAGCGGTCGTTCATATTCATATGCAAATCTTAAAAGAATTCTAACATTTTTCTTTTCTATTTCTTTTAAATAATCTTTAAGCTGACCCAGTGCTTTTTCATCAAGTGGCTTTTTATAGTATTCACTAAGATAAACATAACACTGCACAAGCATTATACTATCACTTTTGTAAAGCTCTAATTCACTGTTTAGCCTTTCATAAGCATTACCCATTCCGCCATATGACGAAAGGCTACCAAGCGTTATATATACCTCACCACGAAAACCCCTGTCAGGATTTTTTAAAAGCTCTTCATTCATACCACAAATTTTAAGATTATCGCAAATGTCACATTGGAACTCTTTTTTTATAGCAGGATATTCTTTTATGTTATAACTTTTTGCCTTTGCAAAATGCGAGAACACTGATGTAATTATATTTTTCATTTTTTTAGGCATTATATTTCTCCTCTTTATATAGCAAAACAGGCAATTTTCAAAAATGAAAACTGCCCGTAATAGTTTATTAAATTATTTTGCTTTTTTTTCTTTATTTGGCTTGTAAAAAACGCTGATGAGCCAATAATAAAGAGGAATGATGAGGAACATTATCCACGCTGGGTGCCAAAAACCCGTAGCAAATCCTAACATTAAATAAATTGCAACGATTATTTCGGGAACTGGCATTGCAAGGAGAGTTGCCTTATCACTGTAACAACAAATTCCACCTGCAAAGTGATAATAAATCGGGATTAAGAGCATAACTATCCAGCCTGGATGCCAAAAGTCAAAGAAAAATCCCATAATAAGGTAAATAATAACTATGAAAATTGGTGTTGGAAACTTTAAAAGCTTAACGCCTAAAAGCTGACGAGGTTTTTTTGGCAGCTTTTCTTTTTTTGCTTTATTTTCAGCATTTCCATTAGCATTATCTTCAATACTTTCATCATTCATCGTATTTAAGAGTGTATCAAGCGACATTCCGTAAAGCTCTGCAAGTGCAATTAAATTGTCAGTATCAGGTGATGCCTCAGCTCTTTCCCATTTTGAAATTGCTTGACGGCTAATTCCTAATTTTGCAGCAAGCGCTTCTTGAGATAAGCCATTTTCTTTTCTGAGTTGTACCAATCTGTTAGCTGTTTCTATGTTCATAAATTAACTCCTTTGCAAAGTTTTGATTTAATAATTATACACTATATGTATTTATATGGCAATACTTTATTGTTTAATTGTTTTTTCTTAGTATCCCATTTTTTTGCAATTTGCTTGATGTTCTTCGTAAGTCGCTGCAAAAGCATGAGTGTATGGTGGTTTTGTATCTATAACAAAATACAAATAATTAGTATCAGCAGGATATAAAGCAGCATTTATTGAAGCCATTCCCGGATTGCAAATTGGCCCTGCTGGAAGCCCTGCGCATCTATAAGTATTATAATTAAATTTGTACTGTTCGATTTTGTTGGGGTATTTTTCTTGAATTACACCAGTGCAATATTTAACTGTTACATCACATTGAAGCTGCATTTTTTGAGAAAGCCTATTATAAAGTGTTGATGAAATTAAATTTCGTTGCTCCTCTGTGAATGCTTCTTTTTCAATGATTGAGGCTACCGTTAAAATTTCGTGAACTGTTTTTCCCATCTCTTTTGCACGCTGGCGTAATGTTTCATTAAACTTTGCTGCAAATGTTGAAACAAGCTTATCGATAACAAGTTTTGGATCGCTACCTTTTTTGAACGAATAAGTAGCAGGGAACATATATCCCTCAAGGCGAAAACATACATTTTGAGCCTTGCCTAAATCGGCTAAAACTGGGTTTGAATTTATATCATAATTTTGTGAGGCGTTAACAAAAGCATCAGCAGGACACACCCCTTTTTCTTCTAAAAGCCACGAAAGCTTTAAAAGTGTGTATCCCTCAGGAATTGTTACACTTACTGAATTATTTTCAGCTATATCAGTTCCTTTAGTTGTAATTGTTTCGTCATCAGAAGGGTTTGTCGTTGTAATCGAATCAGGATCATAAACCACATTTGGAGCAGTTGTCGTAGCTAATTCATTCGTTTTTCCGCAAGAGGCAAATGAAAAAGTTAAAGCTATAACCAAAGCCAAAGAAATTATTTTTGTTTTCATAAGTTAAATTCCAATACCTTTAAAGATTTGATTTTATTATTTTAACATTTTTCGAGCATTTTTGCAAATTATTTTACTATATTTCTAATCCATTTGCCTTTTACATATCTTGGAAATCCGACAATGGCTTTATAAATTTCTTCTATCATTAGCATTGCATAAACAATATAGATAGGCTGTTTTAAAATTAGCCCTCCTATAACTGCCATTGGAACGCCTATAAGCCAAACCCCTGAAAAGTCAAGGAACAAGGCATATTTTGTATCGCCACCACTTCTAAGTACTCCGACAATATTTACATAATTATAAGTTTTAAACGGCATATAAAGAGCGAACACTAAAAGACATATTGATGCACATCTGCTAACCTCTGGTGAAAGCCCGAACAGCATTAAAATATATTTTTTGGTTAATATTAATAATCCTGCAAGGACAAAAGTTACAATTAGATTTGTTATTAATATAACCTTTGAATGCCTTTTTGCCTCATCTAATTTATCATTTCCCATTTCATTGCCAAGAACAACACCAGTTGCCGAAGAAAGCCCTGCAAACGCCGCTACAAAGGTTTCTTCGATTATGCTGACAACTGTTATGGTTGCAACCGAAATAACGCCCATACGCCCATATACGAGCGAATACATAGTAACTCCGAGTCCCCACATTGATTCGTTAAATATAACTGGCGTTGCAATTCTAAAGAATTTTTTAAGGAAAGCTTTGTCAAAATTAAACAGGTCTTTTAATTTTGCCGCTCCGACATCTTTTGAAACATAAACAACTGTTAGAATTGCTATGCACTCAAAGGCTCTTGCAATAAGCGTTCCTATTGCTGCACCCTGCACTCCAAGCTGTGGAAATCCAAGCTTTCCATAAATTAAAATATAATTTATAAAAACATTGATAAGTATTGCTGTTCCTGTAATGTATACTGTGAATTTAACCTTGTTTATTGCCCTATAAAAAAATGTGTAGCACTGAGAAATAGCCTGAAACGGATAGGAAAAGGCAACTATTAAAAGATATTTACTGCCAAGAGCTATTATGTTTTGATCGGGCGTGAAAATCCTAAGCACTCCACTTGGCATTATTGAACCTGCTAAGAAAAATATTATTGCAGCAGTAAGCCCCAAGCTTACAGATATTCCAAGAACTCTGCGGACATTTTTAACATCTTTATTGCCCCAATATTGAGCAGTTAAAACTGTTGCACCGCCTGCTATTCCAAAAAGTAAAAGTGAAAGCACAAAAAACACTTTATTTGAAAGCCCAACAGCGGCAAGGGATTCTTCGCCAAGCTTTCCTATCATTATTGTATCCATAACATTTAGTGCATTATTTAAAAGACCTTGAAGTGCAACTGGAATTGCAACTGCCAAAGCCTTTTTATAGAAATGTTTATCGTATGCTGAAATCTTTGTCATTATTTTTCCTTTTCAATTATATATATTTTTAGTTTAACACAGGTTAATATAATAATCTATATTTAGACAAAACACAAGCATTTTTTTGATTTGGCTTACTTTGAAAGTCCCTCCTTCAGGCATTTGCGAATGGCTTGCTTGCCTTAAGAGGGAGCGTAGGAGTTGCTGTAATTTTACTTGTTCCTTAGTTGCTCCCTCCTTCAGGCATTTGCGAATGCCAGCTTCCTCCAGAGGAAGCGTAGGAGTTGCTGTAATTTTACTTATTCCTTAGTTGCTCCCTCCTTCAGGCATTTGCGAATGCCAGCTTCCTCCAGAGGAAGCGTAAAAAGAAAGTCCCTCCTTCAGGCATTTGCGAATGGCTTGCTTGCCTTAAGAGGGAGCGAAAAGCGAGGGGGAAATTTAATTGATATTCTTTTTCCATTTAGCATAGAGCGTCATATTATTCTCTACAATGTCCGTTTCGAATATCCACGGATTTGTAAAATCTTTATCTTTATACCAACCGATAAAGGTATATCCCGTTCTTTCGGGAGGCTCAAAAGGTGTAACTGTTTTTCCGTATTTAAGCGACTGCATCTCAACCGCAGTTCCGCCACTAACTTCAAAAGAAATCTTGAAGCTACCTTTTAATGCTAAAAAAACGGTGACTAATATGAGTGCTACTATTCCTATGATAATTCCTATATTTAAAAGCTTTACAGGAACTTTTATATTTTTATACATTATTTGCGTACCAAATATTTTCTCATATCAATAGCACACGCAATAAGAATGATTAAGCCTTTTATGATATATTGCATATTTGCATCGATACTTAAAAATGTCAAGCCTACAAAGATAATTCTAAGAAGTACAACACCGATTATAACGCCACGAATTTTTCCAATACCGCCTACAAATGACACGCCACCGATTACGCAGGCTGCGATTGCATCAAGCTCATAGTTAAGCCCTGTTGCTGCTGTGTTTGAGCCTATACGAGCTGACTCGATAAAGCCTGTTATTCCATACATCACACCTGCAAGCACGAATACAAGCATTATAATTCTGTTTACATTAACTCCCGATACATTTGCAGCTTCAGGGTTTGAACCAACTGCAAACATATTTTTACCAAACTTGGTTTTATTCCATACGAACCACATAATACCTGTTATTACAAGTGCATACCAAACAAAATTAGGTATTGGCACACTGCCGATTGAAAGAAAACTGCCTGTAATAAAATCTGTATATGACTTATCAAGCCCTGAAATTGACTGACCATTATTTGTACCATTCATTAAGTACATTAGAAGAAAGCCATAAACTATAAGCTGTGTTGAAAGCGTTACTATAAACGGGTGCAGTTTAAATTTAGCTGTGCAAAATCCATTTACAAGTCCTACAAGTCCACCTATTGCAAGTGCAATTAAAATAACTACGATTATAGGCAGTGTTTGTAAATTCGGAAACATTTTATTTGCATATCCGCTTGCTTGTAAAAGTGAAGCGGAAACGCAGGCAACAAGCCCTACAATTCGCCCTGCTGAAAGGTCCGTTCCTGTTAAAATGATACACCCTGCTATTCCAAGTGCTATTGGAAGGTTAGCCGCTGAAAGGGATATAATGTTGATGATTGATGACATAGATAGGAATTTTGGGCTGATTATTTGAATTGCAATTATAGCTACAATCATAAACATATAAAGCGAATTGTTGATAAGAAATTCTCTTACTGTTCGCATTTTGTCTTGCTTTTCCATAGTTTTAAAATCAGTGATTTTATTTTTTATGCCTAATTTACTTTCCATTTATCTGCTCCTTACACATATTTTGCTGCGAGAGTCATTATTTCCTCTTGCGATGTGTTTGAGGCATCTACCTCACCTGCAAGCCTGCCACCTGACATTACCAAAATCTTGTCACAAACGCCTATAAGTTCAGGCATTTCAGATGAAACCATTATTACCGATTTGCCTTTATTTGCAAGGTCAATAATAAGCTGATATATTTCATATTTTGCACCAACATCAATTCCTCGTGTCGGCTCGTCAAGCAAAAGCACCTCTGGATCTGTTAAAAGCCATCTTCCGAGAATAACTTTTTGCTGATTTCCGCCTGAAAGCGATCGAATTTGAGTGGTTTGTGACGGTGTTTTAATTCGCATTGCCTTTATTGCCCAATCTGTATCCTCTTTCATTTTTTTCTTGCTTAGATAAAGCCCCTTGACCTTGTATTTTTTTAAATTTGATATTGTTGTATTATCCCTTATATCAAGAATTGAAAAAATTCCTGTTGCACGCCTTTCTTCGGTTAAAAGTGCAAATCCGTTTTTAATAGCAGCAAACGCTGATTTATTGTTTATCTCTTTACCATCAAGCTTTATAGTTCCACCTTTTTTTGTAGAAATTCCGAAAATATTTTCGATAACTTCGGTTCTGCCTGAACCGTCAAGCCCTGCTATTCCTACAATTTCGCCTTTTTTAACATTGAATGAAACATCTTTTACTCGGGAATACATTGCTGTTAAATTTTCTATCTCTAAGACCGTTTCTCCTAATTCATTTGTCTTTGGTGGAAATCTATTTGTTAGCTCTCTGCCAACCATAAGCTTTATAATTTTATCCATTGTAAGCTCTGATGCAGGCTTTGTATCTACCCACTGACCATCTCTCATTATGGTTACATCATCAGATATTCTTAGGATTTCTTCCATCTTATGTGATATATATACTATTCCACAGCCTCTCCCTTTTAACATATTTATTATTTCAAATAAATGTTCTACTTCTTTCTGCGTTAATGAGGAGGTCGGCTCGTCAAATACTATTATTTTTGAATTATATGAAACTGCTTTAGCAATTTCTACCATTTGCCTTTGCGAAACAGGCATTGTACTCATTATTTCTTTTGGACTAACTGCTATTCCTAAATCCTTAAAGATTTCTTTTGTATCTTTTAACATCTTTTTCTCTGAGGTGATAAGCCTTAATTTTGTTGGGTATCTGCCAAGCCAAATATTATCCATAACATTGCGTTTTAAAGCTTGATTAAGCTCTTGATGTACCATTGCTACACCATGTTCAAGGGCATCTTTGGAATTTTTAAAATTAACCTCTTTGCCCTCTAATAAGATTTTTCCGCCGTCTTTCGCATACATTCCAAAAAGGCATTTCATAAGCGTGGACTTTCCTGCACCATTTTCTCCCATTAGTGCATGAACTGTTCCTGCTCTTACTGTTAAAGAAACATTATCAAGTGCCTTTACCCCAGGAAATTCTTTAGAAATATTTTTCATTTCCAGTAAAACATTGTCCATAAATTCCCCTCCTTTTTGTATAATTAAATTCTTTTCTTTAGGGCGAGATTTTTAGGGAGCCTCGCCCTAAAACTTGCTATTTTTATTTTAATTATTTTGTTTCGCCGAGATATTTTGCATATGCAATACGAATTTTTGCTACATTTTCATCTATATTATAGCTTGTAGTTCCGTCGAGTATTGCCTTTGCTCCTACTGCATTAGATGCAAGAAGTGCGATTGCCTTTGCCATTCCGTCTGCGTCCTGTTTAATTGTGCCTACCATTTTTTTAGCCGAGATAAGCTCTTTTGCTGCATCTGTTGCGTCAACTCCGAATACCGGTACTGCTTTTTCTGAGCCTGTATTATAGCCAGCTACTGAAAGAGCATTAACTGCACCTTCTGCCATTCCGTCATTATTTGCAATAACAAGCTCTATCATATTTTTGTGAGCATCGCTAAAAGATGTGAGAGCTGTTGTCATATACTCATTTGACGCTGCTGCTGACCATTGACCGTTTTTGTCAACAAGATATTTATTTGGATTATTTGCATCATAAAATTCAAGTGGCTTTTTGCCTGCTGCTTCAAGCTTTTTGTTAGCATCTTCAACTGCAAACTTTGTTCTGTATATGGCTTCATTATTTCCCTCTTCGCCTTTAAACATAATGTAGGAAATTTTTCCATCTTTATTAAGGTCTACTTTATCATAATTTGCTACGATATATTCGCCAATCATTTCGCCTTGAAGATGTCCTGCTTCTGCTGCATCTGTTCCAACGAATACGCATTTTTCATATCCTTTAACAACTGCGTCTGAAACTTCACGATTAAAGAATATTACTGGAATGCCTGCTTTTTTTGCTTGGTCAACAATGCCCTGTGCCGCATCATCTGAACCAGTATTTACTATATTAACAATAATTGCTTTTGCACCCTTTGTAATTGCTGTGCCAATTTGCTCTGTTTGAGTTGTTTGATTTCCATTACCATCATAATCTTGAAATTTAATTCCTTTTGCTGTTAGTTCTTTATCAAGTGCTGACCTTACAGTTGAAATATATGTGTCACTGTAAGTGTAATAGAAAACATGAACATCTGCTGCTGCGTTTGTTGTGCCATCTGTTTTTTCTCCGCAAGAAGAAAGCAAGGTAATTGTACCTATTGTAACAAAAAGTGAAAGTATAACTGCTAATGTTTTTTTCATAGTGTATTCCTCCATAATTTTATTTTGTATAACCTTTATTAGTTATATACATTATATCTTTCCAAAAATATTGAATGAATACAAAAAAATATCATAAATGTATAAATTTTTATTTTGCAAATTTAATGGTGCTGTAATTTTCTAACATTTTATGTGTAAATACGACAAAAAAGGCTGTTTTATCGACAAAATCGGTAAAACAGCCTTTTAAATTGGTTTAAATTTTAATTATTTATATTTCTTTCTTGCAACATATGTTGTGTGAAGAATTTCGTGAGCTTTATGACTTCCTGGCTCACCAAGATAATCTTTATAGAGAGCTTTTATTGCTGTGTTTTCGTGTGACTTTCTCTCTGTATTATTTGCATCTGCATTATAAAGAGCCTCAGCACGCCTTGACTTTAAGTCAACAAAGTTTCTAACAACTGCGTGTTGAATTGGTTGACCGCCACCGTTGATACAGCCACCAGGGCAACCCATAATTTCGATGAACTGATAATCTGCTGTGCCATCTTTAATCTTATCCATAAGAACTTTTGCATTCTTCGTTCCGCTTGCAACTGCAACCTTTACTTTTAGCCCTGCAACATCATAGCTTGCTTCTTTTATGTCTTTCATTCCTCTGACTTCTGTAAAATCAAGACTTGCGAGCTTTTCGCCTGTCAACTTTTCAACAGCAGTTCTGAGTGCAGCTTCCATAACGCCACCTGTTGCACCAAAGATTGTAGCAGCACCTGTTCCCTCGCCAAACGGAATGTCAAACTTTTCATCAGGAAGATGATTAAAGTAAATTCCTGCACCGTCAATCATTCTTGCAAGTTCTCTTGTTGTAAGAGCAATATCAACATCAGGATAACCTGAAGCTGCTTGACCGTCACGCTTTGTTTCAAACTTTTTAGCGGTACAAGGCATAATTCCAACAACAACCATCTTAGCAGGATCCATACCAAGAAGCTCGGCGTAATATGTTTTCATAATAGCACCAAACATCTGCTGAGGTGATTTGCAAGTAGAAAGATGAGGAATAAGCTCAGGATAATAATGCTCACAATATTTTATCCAGCCAGGTGAGCAAGAGGTAATCATTGGAAGAACTCCACCTGTTGTAATTCTATTTATAAGCTCTGTTGCTTCTTCCATAATTGTAAGGTCGGCAGCAAAGTTTGTATCAAACACCTTGTCAAAACCAAGTCGTCTAAGTGCTGCAACCATTTTGCCTTCAACATTTGTTCCGATATGCATACCAAAAGCTTCACCAAGAGTTGCACGGATTGATGGAGCAGTATGAACGATAACAAACTTTTCAGGATCATTGATAGCTGCGAGTGCTTTTGCTGTATCGTCTTTTTCAACGATTGCACCTGTTGGGCAGTTTACAATACACTGACCACAAGAAATACAAGATACATCAGCTAAATCCTTATCAAATGCTGAACTTATATGAGTATCAAATCCTCTAGCGTTTGCACCGATAACTGAAATGCCTTGAGCATTACAAGCAGCTACGCAGCGACGGCAGAGAATACATTTATTGTTGTCACGAACCATATGAGCGGCTGAATCGTCAAAATCATATTTGACAACTTCTCCCTCAAAACGGTCAGCATCATCAACTCCGAACTCCTTGCAAAGCTTTTGAAGCTCACAAGTTCCACTTCTAACGCATGAAAGACATTTTTTGTCATGTGTTGAGAGGATAAGCTCAAGTGTTGTTTTGCGTGAATGACGAACTCTGTCTGTATTTGTGAAAACTTCCATTCCCTCGTTTACTGGGAACACGCAAGCTGAAACAAGACTTCTTGCACCTTTAACTTCAACCATACAAATACGGCAAGCACCGATTTCATTGATTTCTTTTAAATAGCAAAGGGTTGGAATTTCAATTCCACCATATCTTGCAGCTTCAAGGATTGTAGAACCGCTTGGCACGCAAAGGGCAGTGCCGTTAATTTGAATATTTACATTTCCCATTTTTGGCACACTCCTTATTTCTTAATAATAGCACCGAACTTGCAAGTTTCAACGCAAGCACCGCACTTAATACATTTGTTTTTATCGATTATATGAGCCTGCTTAACCGTTCCTGAAATTGCACCTACTGGGCATTTTCTTGCACAAGCTGTACAGCCACGGCACTTATCAGCAACAATTTCATAAGAAGTAAGTGCTTTACAAACACCTGCAGGGCATTTTTTGTCGACAATATGTGAAACATATTCATCTCTAAAGAATTTAAGAGTTGCAAGAACAGGGTTAGGAGCAGTTTGTCCAAGTCCACAAAGAGAATTTGCTTTTATGTAGTTGCATAAATCCTCAAGCTTATCAAGGTCGTCCATCGTTGCTTTGCCATCTGTAATCTTTTCAAGCATTTCAAGCAAACGCTTTGTTCCAACACGGCAAGGTGTACATTTACCGCAAGACTCATCAACTGTGAAATTAAGGAAGAATTTTGCAATATCAACCATACAGTTATCTTCGTCCATAACGATAAGACCGCCTGAACCCATCATACAACCGATTGCAATAAGGTTATCATAGTCAATTGGTGTATCCATAAGCTTTGCAGGGATACATCCGCCTGAAGGGCCTCCTGTTTGAGCAGCCTTGAACTTTTTGCCATTAGGAATTCCGCCACCGATTTCTTCAATTATTTCACGGAGGGTTGTTCCCATTGGGATTTCAACAAGACCTGTGTTTTTAATTTTACCACCGAGAGCAAAAACTTTTGTTCCCTTTGATTTTTCAGTACCCATTGATGCAAACCAATCAGCACCATTTAAGATGATTTGAGGAACATTTGAAAAAGTTTCAACATTGTTTTCTGTTGTTGGCTTTCCGAAAAGTCCTTTTTCAGCAGGATATGGAGGACGAGGTCTTGGCTCGCCACGATTGCCCTCAATTGAGGTCATAAGAGCTGTTTCTTCGCCACATACAAATGCACCTGCACCAAGACGAATATGAAGGTCAAAGCTAAATCCGCTTTCGAAAATATTTTCACCTAAAAGCCCGTATTCTTTAGCATCATCAATAGCAATCTGTAAACGCTTAACAGCGATTGGATATTCAGCACGAACATAAACATAGCCTTCGCTCGCACCTGTTGCATATCCGCAAATTGTCATAGCTTCAACGATACAGTGTGGATCGCCCTCAAGAACTGAACGGTCCATAAATGCACCTGGATCACCCTCGTCAGCATTACATACAACATATTTTTGGTCAGCTTGATTTTTAGCTGTGAAGCTCCATTTAAGACCTGTTGGAAATCCTCCGCCGCCTCTGCCACGAAGCCCTGAATCTTTGATGATTTGAACAACTTCTTCAGGTGATAATTCTTTAAGGCATTTTGCAAGAGCTTGGTATCCGTCAAACGCTATGTATTCATCGATGTCTTCAGGATTGATAACACCACAATTACGAAGTGCTACTCTTTTTTGTTTCTTATAGAAATCAGTGTCCTTGAGTGCTTTAACATCGTCCATAGTAACTGTTTCATCATAAAGAAGTCTTTTAACAACTCTGCCCTTTAAAAGATGCTCCTCAACAATTTCTGGAATGTCATTTACAGTAACTTGGCTATAAAAGCTTCCCTCAGGATAAACTATCATAATTGGACCGAGTGCGCAAAGACCAAAGCAACCTGTTTTGATAACCTTGATTTCTTCGCTAAGTCCATTTTTTGCGACTTCTGCCTCGAGTGCATCAATTATCGCAAGGCTGTTTGAAGAGGTACAACCGGTACCGCCACAAACAAGAACGTGGGAACGATACATCGCTATTCCTCCTTTTATTTTGTAGTTGCTCCAACTGTGTATTCAACGATTGGATTGCCATTAACAATGTGGTCGTTTACTACTCTAACAGCTTTTTCAGCAGTCATTTTTACATATGTAACTTTTTCTTTTCCTGGTTCCATAATTTCAACTATTGGTTCATATTGGCACATTCCTATGCAGCCAGTTTGAGTAACGCTAACGCCTTTAACATCTCTTTTAGCGATTTCCTCAGTGAAAGCATTAAGAACTGGGCGAGCACCTGCAGCAATTCCACAAGTAGCCATACCAACAACAATACGAATTATATCGTCGCCTGTATCTTCTCTAACAGTCATTTTTTGCCTTGTCTTATCTCTAATTGCCATTAATTCTTCAAGAGATTTCATTTTGTACACCTCCAAATATTATTATAAGTTGTTTATATTTTCTTTTATATATTCTTTTATCCACTCTGCTATATCAGGTTCATTCAGCGGAACATCACCTAAAATAGTTTTAAGCTCTCTTGTGTCAAGAACAAATTCATTTTCATCAAGCTTTTGAATATAAATGAATTCAATTTCTATGTTCATTGTAATTAGCATAGAAATCGTAGAACACATATCGCCGAGCGGAACAAAATCTACACTATCTGTATTAAACGACGCCGAAAGTTTCGTTCCAACGCCAACTTCTGATTCAATTTCGAGAAAGCCACCCGTCATTTCAGCTGCCATTTTAAAAAGCGGAATACCCATTCCAACTTTTCTTGTGGTTCTTGTAGTGAAAAAAGGGTCTTTTACATTTACAACCTGCTCTTTTGTCATTCCTTTTCCGTTGTCTGAAATTTTGATTAAAAGAGTATGTTCAAAAGTATTCTCCAGCACTTCAATTTCAATTAAAGTTGCCTTTGCAGAAATTGAATTTTGGGCAATGTCTAAAACATTAAGTGAAAGCTCTCGCATTATGCACCGTATTTTTCAAGAATTCCAGGAATATCAGCAGCTGTAAGTTTACCATAAACTTCATCGTTAACGGTTAATACAGGTGCAAGCCCACAAGCACCAATGCAGCGGCAGGCTTCAAGTGAATATCTACCATCAGCAGTACATTCATCAGGCTTTATTCCAAGCTTTTCTGTGATTTTGTCAAGAAGCTCTTGAGCACCCTTAACATAGCAAGCAGTACCAAGACAAACAGAAATGTTGATTTCACCCTTTGGTGAGAGTGCAAACTGAGCATAGAATGTTGAAACACCATATACCTTCTCAAGCGGAACATCCATACCTTCAGCTATCATAATTTGAACTTCATAAGGTAAATAGCCATAGATTGACTGTGCCTTTTGCATAACATTCATAAGTAAGCTTTTGTCGCTTTTACACTCATTGATTACACTTTGAAGTTCTGCCTCTTGCTCTTTTGTTCCATTAAAAGGGATTGAACTGACTTTTTTAAGCATTAAACTTTTCCTCCTTTACACGAATGAACTTTTTTGTCTGCATTTTTATGTATCCTGTTAAAAGAATAACATACCCATACACATACTCATTTATTATAGCAGATAAACCCTTAAAAATCTATCATTTTCACAAAATTTATAGCGGGATTTTTTGTAAATTTGACATTTTGGGCATATTGATTGCAAAAATTTCATAATTGCATTTTTTGATGGGTTAAAAATTTTTAGTATTATCTGATTTTTCTATATTTATAGGCGTTTTTTGCAGGTTTGCTTTTTATTGCAGTTTTTAATTTTGCAGAATTTGATGTGTTGAAATTCGAAAACAGTCGTTTTTTAGCATATTAAAGTTTAAACTCTTTATATTAAAATCAAAAAATGGGTGGATATAAAATCCACCCACGCTGTTATTTTTTAAATCTGTTAATCACTTTTTGAAACCAACTGATTTCTTCTACTTTTTCGATTGGTTTTTCAACAGGCGGAATTTTTATACTCGGTGTCTGATAAACAAACATAACACTTGAACTCATATTCTGCGAAGCTGATGAATAAATTTTATATTCATTTGCCATTTCAAGCATTGCCCCTACCCTATCAATAAGCTCATCTGAATTTTCCATTAATATTCCGTATTTTTTTAGCATTTCACTAAATTCTTTTGTGTTTCCGCTTTCTAAAACGCCCTTTAACTTGTCGATATTTTTCTCATTCATAATTGAGGTTAGCTGATTAATTAACTCTGTATTCTCTTTTAGTTGCCCCTCAAGTTTGTTAAGGCTTTCTATTGTCTGCGGTAAATTATCAAGTGATTTTTTAATTTCTGGCTTTTCTAAATCCTTTGACAAGTCCTGCATCATTGGTAAAATGTCCATCATATCCTGCGACGCTGCTGGCAAAAGTTTTAAAAACGCTTGAACCACAGGATTAGAAAGAAGCGTTAGCATTTCATTTAGACTTGAATTGCCATTTTCGGTGCTTGTCAGCTTGTTGATTGCCTCCATATTTTCCGCTGTCATATACTTTGGTAAAAGTTCTAAAAGGGCTTTGTTTTGCTCATAAAGTCCGACAGCTTCATCAATCATTGTAACAAGATTTGTTATTTTGTCAGGTGTTTGCATAAGCGCACCTAAAATATTATTAGGATCAATTTGAGTTATAACCTCTTGCAGTTCTTTTAATTTTGAAAGTGCCGCCCCTATTTCATTTATTGATGTAGGGATTTTTATTTCTTCACCTAAAGCAGAAAGTGGAATTACTCCGAAATAAATATTATCAAGCGAAAAGTTCGTTGTAGTTGCGGTGATATTAAAGTTTTCGGCAAAATTAACTGCTGGCATATCTTTTCCGAGGTCTATATTTTTAATTCCCAAGGTTTCTGAAATTCCAGGAAAGCTAAGCATTATAGCAAGTTCTTTTGTGCCATCGCCCATTGACTTTCCATTTTCAACATTTACTGCACTGAATTTTTCTTCAGGCAAAACCATTCCGCCAACTACCACAAGCGGGCTGTATATTTTTACATCTTTTCCGCCGATTTTTTTAGTCTTACAGAGATTGTTTTTCATCTCAATTGCAATTCTAACTTTGCCACTTTTTCCTGCTATTTCCTCTGCTGTCATTTCTTTATCGTCAAGAAAATATTTAATACTAATAGTAACAGGTAGCTGTTTATCGCTTTCGCCTTTGTAATAAAGGTCTGTTGTAGGCATATGCCAAGTTAGTGCGTTACCCTTTTTTTGAAGTTTTTCGTTGCTTTTAACATTTACAATATTTTTAAGGTCACTTATATCAGAAACAGCAACCTCGCCTATATCTGTATGAATCCAGTCTGATACTGATATTGTTTTCACATTTCCCCCATTGTCAAGGTTTGCATAAACCGTTTCTGCTTTTTTGACTGAATTTGGTTTTTTCTTGTATTTTTGAGTTGACTGCGGTTCATCTTTTGTAGCATCACTTGCCGAGTTATTCGGTGCATTATCACTTGCTGCTTTATCTGCTTTTGCGGTCATTGATAGTGAACAGCCACTGAAAATCAGTGATATTGCAAGAAGCATTGCGGTTGTCGCTATAATAATTTTTTTGTTTCTCATAATGTTTTTTCCTCTTTTCTTTGCTTTGATTTTCTCTCTTTTCTCCAGTGGAGCGTTGTCTTATTGATTGCACCTTCGCACAAAAGCAAAATAGGTGTCAGCATAAATATAATAATAAATGCACTTATAACCGAGCCTCTTGCAAGCATTGCACATATGCTTTTAATCATTGCAATATCGCAAACGAGATACACTCCAAAGGTTGCCGAGAAAAAGACTAATGCACTTTGGAATATTGAACGGTCTGATTCGTTTGCCGCTTTTAAAATAGCCTCTTTTTTTGTCTTACCCTTTCTAAGTTCTTCCTTAAATCGAGTAGTTAAAAGTATAGCGTAATCGACTGTTGCGCCAAGCTGTACACAGCCAATTATTGTTGGAGCAATGAATGGTATCGTCGCTCCCATTAAAAATGACATTGCCTGATTAATGAGAATTGCAAGTTCAATTGACGATACCAATATGAAGGGGATAGAAACTGACTTGAATAATATTGCTATCAATATAAATATTGCGATAATGGATATTGCACTGGTTATTTTGAAATCACGGTTTGTAACATTTGTGAGGTCACGAGTTAAAGCACCTTCGCCTGTAATATAAGCTGAGCTGTCATATTTTTTTACTATGTTTTCTATTTCATCAACCTGTTTGTTTTCTTCTGGTGTCGCTGGGCTGAAGCTTGCATTTACCATCATCATTTCTTTTCCGTCTTTTGACGCTATCTGTGAAATTGCCTCAGGTACTATTTCATTTGGCACAGCAGGCCCTAAAAAGCTTCCCATTGAAATCACATTTGTAATTCCATCAAGTTTTTTTATTTCAGAGGTCAAGTTGCTTTTATCGGTAGATGGCAGTTTTTCATCTATAATAATGAAATGGGTAGTTGCCATATTAAAATCATCTTTCATTTTATATAAAGCTGAAATTGATGGCAAATCGCTTGGAAGCGCCCTATCCATATTGTAATACATATCAACTTTTTGCGATGCGAGAAATGACGGAATGAATAAAAGTAAAAATATTGTAACTATTATTCTTTTGTGTTTTAGTGTAAAGGCATTCAGCTTTTCAAAATTTGGAATTAGACTTTTATGCCTGCCATCCTCAATATGGTCACCAAGAAGAAGAATCATAGCCGGTAGTAGCGTTACAACTGTTACCACGCCGAAAACTACTCCCTTTGCCATTACAAGACCTATATCAAGCCCTAAGGTAAAGCTCATAAAGCAAAGTGCTAAAAATCCAAAGATTGTTGTAAGTGAACTACCGCAAAGAGAAACGAATGTCCCTTGAATTGCCTTTGACATAGCTTTTTGCCTATCATTATGTATTAACAGTTCTTCTTCATATCTATCAATTAAAAATACCGAATAATCCATTGTTACGCCAAGCTGTAATATAGCCGCGATGCACTGGGTTATGAATGAAATACTGCCAAACATTATATTCGTTCCCATATTATATATAACCGCTGTGCAAAGTGCCGCAAGAAGCACAAATGGCAATATCCAAGATTGCATAGTGCAGGTCAATGCAATAAGTGCAAGCACAATCGCTATTGCAATATAAATAGGTGCCTGCGAATCCGCTATCTCCTTTGTATCTGCTGTAATCGCTGACACTCCGCTTAAAAAGCAGTTTTTATTCATTATTAAACGAATGTCTTTTATAGCTGACAGCGTTTCTTTAGATGCTCCCGATTTATCATATTGAATCATTAAAAGCGTTGAAGTGCCATCTTGCGAATAAAATATTTCTTTTGCAACATCGGGCAGCATAGACTGAGGGAAAGATATATCAAGAATATCATCAACCCATAAAACACTGCTGACGCCCTCAACTTTTTCTATTTTTTCTTTCACCTTTTGCACATTCTTTGGCTGTTCATCATCAATTATTAGAATTGAACTTGCCGCACAATGAAAAGTGTTTTCAAGCACTTGTTCACCCTGTACCGAGTTAAGGTCTTTTGGCAAATATGATAATATATCATAATTTACGAATGTTCCCAAATATCCTATTATCGAGGGAATAATTAGTATAACGCATACTATTAATACTAATTTAGGATGACTTGAAATCCATTCGGCTATTTTTTTTATCATAAAGATAGCTTCCTTTCGTGAAGAAAATCAATTAAATAAAACGCTCAATATTTATTAATTATATTTTAAATTTATACCATTGATTTCACTTTTGGTCTACCAACTATACATTGCAATCCTTAGTTTTCAGGTTGCGATTAAAAATGACAACTCAAGGTTGCAAAAATGCTTTTAGATTTTTTATGATTATTATTGTTGAGGCTTTCATTTTTATGTAACTTTCGAGTAGCAAAATGCAAAAAAGCAGCCATTTTTGACTTTGATTTCAAAAATAACTGCTGAATGTGAAAATTAAATTGTATTACTGGGGTTTTTAATTTATATTCTGCTCGATTTCACTCTTGGATTTTGTCACATCAGAAACTACCATTCCATCTTGAATTTTAATAATTCTTTCTGCTTTTTCGGCAATTTCATTGTCATGAGTGATTAAAATTATTGTTCTGCCCTCTGAATGAAGCTCGTGAAGTATTCTCATAACCTCTTCGCCCGAATGGCTATCTAAGTTTCCTGTTGGCTCATCGGCCAAAATTATCGGAGGCTTTGCAGCAACAGCTCTCGCTATTGCCACTCTTTGCTGTTGACCACCTGACATTTGTTTTGGAAGATGATGCACTCTGTTTTCAAGACCGACACGCTTTAACGCTTCAGCCGAAAGGATATGCCTTTGCTCTGCTTGCATTCCACGATAAACAAGTGGCAATTCAACATTTGCTTCTGCTGTAAGACTTGAAATAAGATTAAAGCCCTGAAAAATAAATCCTATTTGTTTGTTTCTTATTTCTGACAATTCATCATCAGTCATATTTGAAACATTTTCACCGTCTAAATAGTATTCACCACTTGTTGGAACATCTAAAAGCCCAATCATATTCATAAGTGTAGATTTGCCTGAACCTGAATGCCCGACGATTGCGACAAATTCGCCTCGGTCAATGGTAATTGACACTCCGTCAAGCGCTCTTACCTCGTTTTCACCTGGATTATATATTTTATAAATATTTTTTATTTCAATCAGTTTCAATTTAATAACCACCTTATATTTTCTTAACTTAAATCATAAATCAAATAAATATATAAATCAATGGTTTTTTTATGAATTTTTTTTAATCTTTTGGCAAAAATGAAATTAAGAGATTAAACTCAAACAATTATTTTTATGAGGTGACACAATTTATTATGGCAACTTCAAATAAAGATTATGACCAAATGACAAAAAAAGCATCTCCCCCCTCTCCTAAAATTTTAAATCTTGTAAAGGCGTTTTTGATTGGTGGCGGAATTTGCACCTTTGGTCAACTGCTGAACTCATTGTTTGCCTATTTAGGTTTAAACGAAGCAGAAATAAAAGCAGCAACACCTATAACCCTAATAGTAATAACCGCATTTTTAACGGGAATTGGTGTTTTTGATAAAATAGCAAAACACGCAGGAGCAGGTACCATTGTTCCGATTACTGGATTTGCAAATTCGATTGTTTCACCAGCTATGGAATTTCAAGCAGAAGGTCGAATTCTTGGAACAGGCGCAAAAATATTTTCAATAGCTGGCCCTGTTATCGCATACGGATGCAGTGCTGCTTTTGTATATGGAATAATTGCTTATATTTTTAAGCTGTATTGAGGTGAATTATGGCAAGCAGAATAGGAAGATATACACTTAATTTAGAAAGCCGTCCTTCAATTATAGGCAATGCCGCAGTTGTCGGCAAAACAGAAAGTGAAGGTCCGCTGTGCAATGAATTTGATTATGCTTTTGATGATGATACTTTAGGCGAAAGCTCTTTTGAAAAGGCTGAAAGCTCACTTCAAAGAGATGCAATAACTCGTGCTCTCGACAAAGCAGGGAAAACGCCTAAAGAGGTTGATTATATTTTTGCAGGCGACCTTTTAAATCAGTGCATTGGCACATCTTTTTCAATTAGAGAAATGGGCATTCCGTTTTTAGGGCTTTATGGTGCTTGCTCGACAATGGCTCTCTCGTTAGGTCTTGCAAGCGTTTTCGTTGACACTAATGCCGCTAATCTTGCCGTTGCTGCGACCTCCTCACACTTTTGCTCGGCAGAAAGACAATTTAGACTGCCACTTGAATATGGCGGTCAAAGAACTCCTACTTCACAACGAACTGCGACCGCTTCTGGCTGTTCTGTTGTATCTAAAAGCCAATCTGACAAGCCCTGCGTTGAAGCTGTTTGTTTTGGCAGAATTGTTGACCTTGGAATAAAAGATACAAATAATATGGGGGCTGCTATGGCACCTGCCGCCGCTATGACTATTTCGGATTTTTTAAATGATACAAATACAAAGCCTGATGACTATGACCTAATTGTAACAGGCGATTTAGGTCTTGTGGGTTCTCAGCTTTTAAAGGACCTTTTAGTTAAGGATTATAATTTTGATATATCAAATGTGCATACTGACTGCGGAGTTTTAATATATGATATAGAGGCGCAAGATGTTCACGCTGGTGGTTCTGGTTGTGGCTGTGGTGCATCTGTTCTTAATTCATATATTTTAAGGCGTCTTTCAAGTGGTGAGCTAAGCAAGGTTTTGTTTGTCGCAACAGGTGCTTTAATGTCACCCACCTCCTCTTTGCAAGGCGAAAGCATTCCTGCGATTGCACACGCTGTTTTGATTGCAAAGCCTGAATGCCCTTTACAAAATCAATGAATAATTTATAAAAAGGATAGGAAATAAATATGTTACAATTATTAAACGATATAAAAATAATCAATATTGCAGAAAAATTTCTTGGAGTTTTAAATATAGTCAAAGCGGCATTGACGGTTGGGATAATAGTCTTTTCCGTTTTCGAGAGTTTTAAGTATGTAAATAGTTACAGAAAAACGCTTAATCAATAAAGCTGAATATTAAAAGTAAAAGTCGCAGTTTATAAGGAAATTATCCTTTAAACTGCGACTTTTTCTTTGCTAAAATTATATATTTACCCTCAAGATTTGCTAACTAATTAAAGTGATGGGACTAACTGTGCTTCGTAGCGGAGAATTCTAATTGCATCGCCTGAAGTCACCCTGCCATCTTTTACGACATCTGCCGCTGTAAATTCTTCTGCTGTTAATGTTCTAAGCTGTGCCTCGGCTCTCAATACTGCAATTGCATCGCCCGAAGTTACCCTACCATCGCCCGTAACATCACCTAACATTCTTGTTGGTGCTGGTGGTGTAATGTCTACAAATATAAAGTTATTATCTTGTGCGTATTTTTCAGCGGCACTACCTTTAGAGCCTGTAATTGTAAATCCAAGCAGTTTTTCATAACCGCCATTGTCATTCAAATAATAGCCAAAAGCCATATCACCTATGCTTGTTACGCTGTCAGGAATTGTTACGCCTTTAAGCCCTGCGCAATCGATAAACGCATACTCGGTAATTGAAATTGTTCCAGGCTTTATATTTATTTCTGTATCTGCAGGCATTGTGCCTTTATATTCATAAAAAACTTTGCCTAAATAAACTTCGCCATCTGGCAGTGAATTATAAAACGGTGTCTCATCAAATGCATTATGACCTATGCTCGTTACACTGTCAGAAATAGTTACGCTTTTAAGACCTGTGCAACCATAAAATGCATAATTGCCTATGCTTGTCACACTGTCTACAATTGTTATGCCTTTAAGCCCTGTACAATAATAAAATGCATAGCCTGTAATTGAAGTTGTTCCAGCTTTTATGTTTATTTCTGTATTTTTTGGCATTTTGCCTTTATATGCATATAAAACTTTCCCTAAATAAACTTCGCCATCTGGCATTGAAACAAAAAATGGTGTATTCTCAAATGCACTGCTTTCTATACTCGTTACGCTATCAGGAATTGTTATGTCTTTTAGACTTGTGCAACTTTCAAATGCACTACTACCTATGCTCGTAACGCTATTTCCAATTGTTACGGTTGTGAGGTATGCGCAATCAAAAAACGCCCTGTAACCTATAATTGTTACGCTATCAGGAATTGTTACGCCTTTTAGACCTGTGCAACCATTAAATGCAGTGCCTGAAATTGAAACCGTACCAGCTTTTATGGTTATTTCTGTGTCTTTAGGTATTGTGCCTTTATATTTATAAAAAACTTTTCCTAAATAAACTTCGCCATCTGGCAGTGAATTATAAAATGGTGTATTATCAAATGCACCGTAGCCTATGCTTGTTACGCTGTTAGAAATTGTTATGTTTGTAATACCTGTGCAATCAGAAAATGCATAGTTGCCTATACTTGTTACGCTGTCAGAGATTGCGATTTCTCCAGATTTACCTTGTGGGCATTTAAACATCTCTGTTTTATCTTTATTATATAATATCCCATCAATACTTGAATATTTTGTATTACCTTCACTTATATTAATAGCTGTAAGGCTTGTGCAATTGTCAAACGCACCGTCGCCTATGCCCGTTACGCTATCAGGGATTGTTAGCCCTTTTAGACCTTTGCAGCCCAAAAAAGCCCTGTAACCTATGTTTGTTATGCCGTTTGCCATTGTTATGTCTTTTAGACCTGTGCAACCATAAAATGCACCGCCACCTATGGTTGTTACACTATTAGGGATTATTACACTTGTAAGGCTTGTGCAACCTTTAAATGAAAAGTCACCCATTTGTGTTACCGTATACCCATCAATTGTTGATGGAATTGTAACATCTCCGCCAGTGCCAGTGTACTTATCAATTGATACTGTTTTTTTTGTTCCAGAAATTACCGAATACTCATAATCGCCACTTGTTAATGCGAAAGATGAAATTGCACCCATTGGGATAATTGTCGCTACCATTAAAATTGCCATTAGGATTGAAAGTGCTTTGAGCTTGAATTTCTTTTTCATTTTAATTCCCCCTATTTTTTAAGATAAAATTGCACTTATAATCAAATATTTTGCCTTATGATATGGTATTATATACCAAAATTAAAATAATTTCAAGCGTTAATAAAAAATTAGTTTTACTTTGAGAATTGCATTATTATAACCTTTTGCTCACTATAATTGGCTTTTATCTTAGTTGCTCCCTCCTTCAGTCGACTGCGGTTGCTCGAGGAAGCGGAAGGGGTTTTCTTTCAGAGGAAGCAAAAAAATGTGTGATGAAAGCTATTCTTTCATCACACATTATAAGGTTTTATTTTTGCAAGGCTTTATTTTTTCTTTGATTTGCTTTTCTTTTTAGCCTTATTTGTTTCATTTGTATTTTCTTCGCCCTCTGCCATCACTATTTCTGCTCCTCGTTTTTCAGGAAGAATTAAATTTAAAAGTATTCCTGTAAGTGCTGCAAGAGCCATTCCTGAAATAGTAACCTTACCAATGCCTATGCTTGCTCCGCCAAGACCTAAAACAAGCATTACTGATGCAATTATTGTATTTCTTGTATTATTAAAATCTGTTCTTGCATCTACTAAAACTCTAAGCCCATTTGCTGCAATAAGTCCAAATAAGATTATGCAAATTCCGCCCATTACACAGCCCGGAATTGATGAAATTAAATCTTGAAATGGCTTTATAAATGCTAAAAGAATAGCAATTACTGCTGCTCCGCCTGTAACCCAAACCGAGGCTACCCTTGTCATTCCTACAACGCCTGTATTTTCACCATATGATGTGTTTGCAGGCCCACCAATCATACCTGCTATAAAGGTTGCTATACCGTCACCTGCAAGGGTTTTATCAAGCCCTGGATCTTTTAAGAAATCTTTACCACAGATAGTTCCGAGAACCTTATGGTCGCCTATATGCTCCGCAATTGTAACAAATGCAAGCGGTGCTATTGTTGCAAGTGCAACAAAGTCAATCGAATAGAAAAAGAATGGGCCTTTAGTTCCAAGTGAATTACCAAATGGAAGCATTATCGTTGGCACATCAATTATATTTAATGTTTTAAAATCATTTGCAACTATTGCAAGGTTAGCAAGCACAAGCTGTGAAGTTGGATTGCCTTGATTGAAAATTAAGTCAACAACTACCGCTGAAAGATAACCTGCTAAAATTCCACTCATTATTGGAACAATTTTGAAAAATCCCTTTGCAAATACCGCTACGAGTGCTGTAACCATTACTGCAATAACCGCAACTGTGATTACCTGCCAATTATATGGCTCACCCTCGCCTGGCATTAAACCTGCATTAGTGCAGGCAACACTTGCAAGACCTAAACCGATAACAATAATCATTGGCCCTACAACAACCGGTGGAAGAACTTTATCAAGCCAACCTTTTCCAATAAGTTTAATTAGCAATGCAACTACGCAATAGATTAATCCTACTGCCATAAGACCTGTACAAACCGCTGCGTAGTTAGGCATTTCAGGGTTGCTTGTCATCGCAAGTGCCGTACAGATTGGTGTAATATAGGCAAACGAGCTACCTAAGTACATTGGGCATTTTGCCTTTGAAAGGACTATGTATATAAGAGTTCCAAGCCCCGAAGAAAGAAGTGCTGTTCCAATTGGAAGCCCTGTTAGCATTGGAACTAATACTGTTGAACCGAACATTGCAAAAACATGCTGAAAGCTAAGTGCGAACCATTTGCCCGGCGATGGGCGTTCGTTGATGCCAATAATAATTTTGTTATCCAATTTTGAAATCCCCCTAAGATTTTTTTCACTAATTAATTTACACTATTTGTCGGCTTATGTCAATATTACTTTAAAATAGTTTTGATTATTTTTGCACCAACAAGCACACCTGCGGTTACTGCTGCTACAATTATTCCCTTTTTTATAAGTGGCTCAACTGATTCAAAGCTTGTTGGCCCATATTTATAATATGTGAATTTTAATTTTTCATCAATATCTTCTTTTTTGAATAAATCTTTATACATTATTGTGTGCGTCGAAATTGTTGAGGGATTGGTTTCGTCTAAATCAATGACACGCACTCCCCTGTTTAAATCAGGCCCATAAACATTAAATCCACAGCCTTGAGTATACCCTAAAAGCATATTTTTGTATTTACCAACAAAACTATTGTTATGGTCATGCCCGAAAAATATTGCTATTGTATCCCCTTTTTCTGACAGAGCATCAAACTCTCCACCATTTGTAACTGGCGTTGCAGGAGTTTCTAATACAAAATCATAATTCCCTTTTACAAGAGTTTCATCTTTCATCCAATAAAACTTATCGGCATGGTCACGATACCCAGGTGCTGATGGCTTTGTGCCTTTTGGAACTTCTTTTAAAAGCTCCCACACTTCAGGAACAGGAATATGTTGAAATACCATTGACGGAACATATTCACCATTTTCTTCTTTTAAGAAATCCCGAACATCTCTATACCAATTTAATTGACCTTCTGATACAGGGTTGCTAAATCCATCCATCGACA
Source organism: Oscillospiraceae bacterium (assembly GCA_036652055.1). GTDB lineage: Bacteria > Bacillota > Clostridia > Oscillospirales > Acutalibacteraceae > Fimenecus. The sequence continues at coordinate 61,175 of JAVVWP010000003.1, forward strand.
TTGAAAGTGAATCAATTAAATAAAGGTTGAAGGCTGTTTTTTCTTCTTTGCTTGCCTCTATATTAATATAGTGGTTTGCATAACCATCAATTGTTTCATCACCAATTTCAGAAAGGCAGCCATCAAAGCTCTTATACATCTGGAATTGTTTTTCTTTTGTAATTCCAAACGCTTGGTCGTCGTGATTTCCAAACACAAATGTAAACGGTATATCTCTATCTGTCAGCGGTGTTAAAAAGTTTGAGATTGCTTTGAAAATGTTACTATCTCTATCCCCTTGAAGTAGGGAAATTCCATAACCCTTTATTTGGTCACCTGTAAACACAACTAAATCAGGTTGGGCCTTATCTAATGCCGCCTCTATAAATTTAATTGTATTTTTAGAAGTGTACTGTGTATCTTGAATGTCTGCAATTTGCATTATTCTGAATTTACCATTTTCGTTGAATTTTAAATCAGCTGCTTTTCCCTTTGGCTGTGTCATTTTAATCACCTATACATTCTTATTTTTCTTTGAGTGTTTTAATTTAAAGCTGTCTATCTTTGTTCCTGCGTGATTTTCAAACCAAGGATAAACAAAGCGAACAATTAGAAAATATGCTATTGCTGAATATAAAACTCCGAAAACTGCACCAAAAATAACATCAGTCGGATAATGAACCATTAAATAATTTCTTGAAAATGCAACTAAAACTGCTAAAATTATTGATGGCGTAAATAATTTCCATTTTTTATTCCAAAACATTGCAGCAGCGGCTGCGAAAGACATTGCCGCATGACCTGATGGGAATGAAAATCCATGAGGTTTTGAAATAAGAATCCCGTCTTTTAGATTTTCATAAAGCGGTGCAAATTCTGCAAAATTAAAAGGTCTTGGTCTTGCAAAAATATTTTTTAAAATAATATCATTCAAAACAAGCATTACTACCAATGAAAACGCAACTGTTATCGCTGTTTTACGATATTTTTTTGAGAAAAGACATATTATGGCAATGATAATCCAAATTGCCCCACCCTCACTTAAATAGGTGATAACTGGCATTAATTTATCGAGAAATCCACACCAAATATTATCTTGAATCCATTGAAATGCTGAGAAATCGAAACTTGTAAAAATGCTGAAATCCATTTTGGTTCCTCCATTACAACAATATACTAATTATTTTATAGCCTTTGCTCTAAAATGTCAATTATTAATGGTTGATGCAGGCAATTGTTTTTTGCTTTTATAAAGCTCACTAAACAGTGTTGCTCCTAAAATCAAGGCTGCACCAACAATTTGAAGTATTGTCATTTTTTCAGATAGCACTAATGCTGAAAGAATTATTGCAGTTACAGGATCAATATAGCTATATACAGCAACGGTTTGTGCCTTTAGCTTTGTTATCGTTCCAAAATAAAGCAAATATGCTATCCCTGTATGAACTACTGCTACTATTAAAAGCAGTAACAATTCTTTAGATGTTAGTGTGAATGTACTTATCTTTTCAGTACAAAGGAGATATGGCAGAATTACAACCGCTGATACAAAGAGCTGAACTATTGTAGATTCTACACTTGAAATATCTTTTAAAAACTTATTTGAGATTACAATAATGGTATAAAATATTGCTGCACTAATTCCAAACGCAAACCCCATCTTGCTTATCTGCATATCGGAAGAAGAAAATACTCCTGATACAAATGCCATTCCAAGAAGTGAAAGGAAAATGCAAACAGCCTTTGAAACAGACATTTTTTCTTTAAATACAAATGGCGATAAAATAGCAACAAACACAGGTGCAAGATAATACATCAGCGTTGCATTTGCTATGCTTGTATATTTGTATGCTTCAAAAAGAAACATCCAATTAAAGCCTAAAGCCGCACCTGAAACAAGAAGAAAAATCCAATTCTTTTTTATGGACTTAAATGAGATTTTCCTTTTTGTTATAATGCAGTAAATAATGATAATTAATGCACCAACAAATCCTCTAACAAAAGCTATTGCAGAAGATGGCAAGTTTATATTTCTTATAAAAATTCCAAGACTTCCAAAAATCAACATTGCGAGCATCATTTTTAATTTATCTTTCATTACTTTATCTTTTTAAGGAATTCCTTATCTTTCTTTGTAAGCTCTGCATTTTGCAGCAGGTCAGGTCGCCTTAAAAGCGTTCTTTCAAGTGATTTTTCACGCCTCCATTTTTCAATATTAGCGTGATGCCCTGAAATTAAAACTTCGGGAACTTTTTTACTGTGCCACTCATAGGGGCGTGTGTACTGCGGATATTCTAAAAGGCTATTGTAATGGCTTTCAAGCTCTTTTGCCTCATCATTTGCAAGAACACCCTCAAGCATTCTCGAAACGCTGTCAGCAAGCACCAAGGCAGGAAGCTCACCACCCGTTAATACATAATCACCTATTGAAATTTCTTCGTCAACTATTTCTTCTATTACTCTTTCGTCAACGCCTTCATAATGACCACAAAGAATTGCTATATTTGAAAGCTTTGAAAGTTCTTTTACCTTTTCCTGCGTGAGAGTTTTGCCCTGCGGTGACATATAAATAAGGTGTGGTTTTTCGCCTATTTTTTCACACAAGTCCATATAGCAATCGTAGATTGGCTGAGTTTGCATAAGCATTCCCATTCCACCGCCATAAGGGGCATCATCAACACGATTATGCTTATCAAGCGTATAATCTCGAATGTTTATCGTATTAATCGTTACATAGTTATTTTCTCTTGCTCTGCCTATAATGCTTTCTTTTAACACATTTTCGCACATTTCAGGGAAAAGAGTCAGAATATCAATTCGCATATTTTTGCATTCCTCTCTTATTCATCTCTTATTTCTGTTTTTTCAGAAAACAAGCCTTTTAAAGGTCTTATTTTTATAATTTCATTTTCAACATCGGTTTCAATTACAACACTTTTTATAGCAGGAATTAAAACTTCTTCATTTTCGTCATTTGTTATTGCCCAGACATCATTTGCTCCAGTTTGTGACACATCTGTGATTTTTCCATAATTCTTTCCTGTATCAACATCAATAACATTACAGCCCATTAAATCCTCAATAAACCAAGTACCCTTTTCAAGCTTTGCATCTTCTCTTTTAATATAGAGGATTTTGTTTTTAAGGGTTGCTCCTTTTTCTATTGTATCTATTCCATCTATGGTTAAAAGCACAACATTCCCGTGGGGGCGTGAACCTGTCACTGTTAGCTTTTCATTTCCTTCTTTATCAAAGTAAAGGACATTGAAATCGTTTAAAAATTCTACATTATCACACCACGGATTTACTCGCAATTCGCCCTTTACACCGTGAGTGCCAACAATTTGCCCTACTTCAAGATATTGTTTTATCATAATTATTCCTTTTCGTTTTAATAATAAAAAGAGTACAAAGAGAAAATCTCTTGTACTCATTTGTTGTTTTAGTCAATATCAACCTGAACTCGAGTACCATCTTTGATGGCACGAGCTTTCATAACGGTTCTTATTGCCTTTGCAATCCTGCCTTGTTTACCGATTACTCTGCCCATATCACCCTCGGCAACATGAAGATGATAGACAATTATTCCTCTGTCATCTGCATCGTCAACAGTAACGGACACTTCATCGGGCTTATCGACAAGCCCTTTTGCAATTAGTTCAAGAAGTTCTTTCAAAGTAAACTCCTCCAATTATTTAATAATTCCGCTTTTTTTAAGAAGTGCTTTTGCTGTTTCTGTTGGCTGAGCGCCGTTCTTAATCCATTGAGCTGCTTTTTCTGCATCAATATTGATTTCCGCAGGGTTTTTCATTGGGTCAAATGTACCGATTTCTTCGATAAATCTGCCATCACGAGGTGCTTTTGAATCTGCTACTACCACACGATAAAAAGGGTTTCTCTTTGCACCTAAGCGACGAAGTCTGATTTTTACTGCCATTGTTTTTTCCTCCAAAAATATATAAAAATTTAATTTATACCAATCACTAAATTTAGTGTTGATTACATAAAGTTGCCGCCGAAATTACCCATTTTGCTAAATCGACGCCTTGAACCTTTTGAGTTCATTTGCTTGAACATTTTTTGCATATCTCGATATTGCTTTAAAAGTCTGTTGACATCTTCAACCTGCATTCCACAGCCTGCTGCAATTCTTCGTTTTCTTGAGGGATTGATAACATCAGGATTTTTTCTCTCTTTTGGTGTCATTGAACGAATAATTGCTTGAACTCTATCAAACTGATGCTCATCAATATCAACATCTTTTATCTTGTTGCCGATACCAGGAAGCATACCTAAAAGGTCTTTCATTGAACCCATTTTTCTAACCTGTTGTATTTGCTCTAAAAGGTCATTAAGGTCAAACTTATTCTTTTTAAGCCTTTCCTGCATTTCTTCGGCAGTTTTTTCGTCAAGTGCCAATTCTGCCTTTTCAATGAGAGAAAGAACATCGCCCATTCCGAGAATTCGAGATGCCATTCTTTCAGGGTAGAAATAATCAAGCTCATCTAATTTTTCGCCAAGACCTACGAATTTAATTGGCTTGCCCGTAACTGCTCTTGCTGAAAGAGCCGCACCGCCTCTTGTATCACCGTCCATCTTAGTTAGAACCATTCCATCAATACCGAGTGCATCATCAAAGCTGCTTGCAACGGTAACTGCATCTTGACCTGTCATTGCATCAACAACTAAGAGAATTTCGTTGGGCTGTACTGCTGATTTGATGTTTTTAAGCTCATTCATAAGCTCCTCATCAATATGTAAACGCCCTGCAGTATCTAAAAACACATAGTCATTGCCTTGGTCTTTTGCAAGTGAAAGTGCCTTGGTTGCAATTTCGATAGGATCAATCTGCCCCATTTCAAAAACGGGAACTCCTACCTGCTCGCCTACAACTTGAAGCTGCTTTATTGCTGCTGGGCGATAAACATCGCACGCAACCAAAAGAGGTCTATGCCCTTCTTTTTTTAGCTTTAGGGCAATTTTTGCACAATGGGTAGTTTTACCTGAACCTTGAAGCCCACACATCATAACAACTGTTGGACCGTGAGAAGCCGTGTTTAACCTTGTTTGCGTGCCACCCATTAGCTCAGTTAACTCTTCATTAACAATTTTTATAACCATTTGTGCAGGGGTAAGACTTTCAGTAACCTGTGCGCCAATAGCACGCTCTGTTACCTTTGCTGTGAAATCTTTTGCTACTTTATAGTTAACATCAGCCTCAAGAAGTGCAAGACGCACCTCTCTCATTGCTTCCTTAACATCGTTTTCATTAAGGCTGCCCTTACTGCGAAGCCGTTTAAAAGCAGCTTCTAATTTATCTGATAAGCCTTCAAATGCCATTTTTCATACCTCTACTTTATTCTGTAATTGAAAGCGCAAGTGATTTAATCTTAACTGTTGTATCGTTAATTTCTCTTGATAAACCGTGATTTAAGTTGTATTCGTTTATTTCGTCGGCACAAGTAATTATTTCGTTAAGTGAATTTTTAATATCATTAAATCTTTTTGCAAATCCCAAACGATTTTCCATATCATAAAGCTGGGTTTCGGCTCGTTTAATTGCATCACGAACACCTTGACGGGTTATTCCCTCGTTTTCTGCAATTTCGGAAAGAGAAAGGTCATCGTTGTAATAAAACCCAAGAAAATCCTTCTGTTTTACTGTCAACATTTCACCATAAAAGTCAAGCAAAATTGTAAGTTCAACATTATTTGCCATATTTTAAACCTCTCCTTCTTTATTAAGCGGTGTAAAGTTATTTGCTTTACAGTGAGTTATTATACTAAATATATTTTGTTTTGTCAAGCAAAAAAAGCAAAAATAAAAAATATTTAATCTGATTAATTTTATAAAAAAGGCTTTGTCTTTTATTTGATTTAGTGCTATCATTATATTGAGGTGACGATTTGAAAGAATATGAAATAGACGCAGTGACAACTATGTATCCTGCTCTAAGCGGAAGTAAACACGGATATGTTTATAGAATTTGTGTAATTCTTAAAAAAGAAATAAATGAAAAAGCTATAAAACAGGCGGTTATCGATTTAGCTCCACGCTTTCCTATTATGTATACACATCTTAAAAAGAACTTTTTAAGATATACTCAAATTGAGTCAACAGATTTTGATATTGTTGAATTTAGAAAAACTCCAAAACTCTTTATGCCCGAACTTTATGATACTAATAAGCCTGCATTTCGCATTTATTGTGATGGTATTAGAATGTCCTTTGACATTTTTCACGCAAATGGTGACGGAACTGCGGCTATGATTTATATTAAAACCTTGCTATCTCATTATTTAGAGGTTTTAGGAATATCATCTGAAAATATTGATGGCATAGCTAAATTAAATCAATCTCCAACCGAAAATGAGCTTAAAGATGATTATCTTACATACTGTGAAAAAGGGCGAAAATCATCTTTAAATGATGCAAATGCTTTTATGCTTAAATATCCACTCAAAGAAGATTATTTCAGAATGCTATGTATTAAAATACCTGTAATTGAACTGAAATCTATTATTAAGCCTAAGGGGTTCACTATATCTGAATATTTAATAGCTACCCTTTATGAAGCTGTTAAAACGCAATATGATGTTAATAAAACAAAAAAGCCTATTAAAATATCCGTTCCGATTAATTTAAGGCAATTTTTTAAATCTGACTCTTTTAGAAATTTTGCTTATTTTACTAATGTTGCATTGTATCCAAAAGAAAATTTAAGCTTTGATGAAATTATGTTAAGCACAAAAAAGCAACTTCAAAAAGCAACTGAAATGGAAAATTTGCTAAATTCTATAACTCAAGCTTCACGCCTTTTAAAAGAGCCTTATATGAAGTATCTACCAAGAGTTGCTAAAGATTTTTGCATTAAAGTTGGTTATAAGATTTTTGGAAGAAATAAAATGACGCTTACTTTTTCTAATATGGGAGTTCAAGCTTTGCCAAAAGAAATCGAAGAAATTATTGATAGGTTTGAAATACATCTTGGCTCGACCGATGGATATGTAAATTCAGCCGCAATAGGATTTGACGGTTATATTTCAATGTGTATGTGCTTTTCGAGTGAGGATAAAAGCCTTGAAAACAAGTTTATTGAAATACTTGAAAGCGATGGAATTAATGTAACCAAAAGCGAACTCACGGTTTAAAATAAAATAATTATAAAAGCTGTTTAGTCAAAATTGATTAAACAGCTTTTGTTCTGGCTAAATAGCTTTCTAAAATTATAACTGCTGACACTGCATCAACAATTTCTTTTCGCTTTTTGCCTCTTGTGTTTGTCATATTAAGTGCATTGTGAGCTGAAACCGTTGTTAGGCGTTCATCTTCAAAATCAAGTGGCAACCCTGTTTTTTCTATAAGCAATTTTGAAAATTCCTTACTCGCCTCTGCTCTAAATCCTTGTGAACCGTCCATATTTTTTGGAAGCCCTAAAATGATTTTTTCTGCCTTTCGCTCGGCTACTATTTCTGCTATTTTATCAGCTAATTTATCAGCATTTCTCTCTGTTATAACACAGACAGGTGACGCTAACATCTGCATTTTATCACAAATGGCAATGCCCGTTCTGACATCACCGTAATCAACTGATAAAATTACCATATTTGCACCTTGCCGACTATATCATTAACACTTTTTTCATTGTTACTGTCAAGATATTCTTCTATTCCGCTGATAATTTTAAGTGGTGCATAAGCATCTGTAAAGTTTGCTGTTCCTACTTGAATTGCCGACGCACCTGCTAAAAGCATTTCAACTGCATCTTCCCATTTAGTAATTCCACCCATTCCGACAACTGGAATTTTAACACGAGATGCCACCTGCCAAACCATTCTAAGAGCAACAGGGAAAACAGCAGCTCCTGACATTCCGCCCGTATTGTTTTTTAGGAGAGGTCTGCGAGAATTAATATCGATTTTCATTCCTGTTAAAGTGTTTATAAGCGAAACTGCATCTGCTCCGCCTGCTTCTGCGGCTGCTGCCATTTCAGCAATATCAGTTACATTCGGTGTGAGCTTTATCATAATTGGCTTATCACTGATTTTTTTGACTTCTTTTGTAATATTCTCAACGCTTTTTGCAGATGTTCCAAATGATACTCCGCCCTCTTTAACATTTGGGCAAGAAATATTTAGTTCTATCATATCAACTGCCGAGCCATTTAGTTTTTCGGCTGTCATTAAATAATCTTCAATTTTACTGCCTGCAATATTTGCAATTATAACCGTTCCTTGCTCTTTAAGCCACGGCACTTCGTTTTGCAGAAAAGCATCAACTCCAGGATTTTGAAGCCCCACACTATTGAGTATTCCTGAAGGCGTTTCAGCTATTCGAGGCGGTAAATTACCATCTCTTTCGAAAAGAGTTGTACCTTTGCAAGAAATTCCACCGAGCCTATTAATCGGATATATTTGATTGTATTCACGCCCAAAGCCAAAAGTTCCGCTTGCGGTTATTACAGGATTTTTAAATTCTATACCTGCGATATTTACTCTTAAATCAGCCATCAAATACAACCTCCTTTGCATTAAATATAGGTCCGTTTTTGCAGACATGGCGGAAATGTTCGCCATCATTTTCTTTCGTTTTGCAAGCACATACAAGGCAAGCGCCAACTCCACAGCCCATTCTTTGCTCTAACGAAACATAACATTCTGCCGAAAAGTCCTCGCACATTTTAGCAATCCCTTTTAGCATAGGCATAGGGCCACACGCATAGACAACTGCTGAATTATCTTCTTCTAAAAGTGGCTTTAAAACATCAGTTACAAAGCCTTTTGTTCCAAAAGAGCCATCATTTGTTGTCACATAAACTTTTTCACAGGCTGTTTCAAACTTTTCTTTTAGAATTACATTTTCTTTGCCCCTAAAGCCTAAAATTGCAATAGAATTTTTGCCATAATCTTGACACGCACCGAGCATTGGAGGTGTGCCAATTCCGCCACCTATAAATATTGCTTTTTTTGATTTGTCGGGGAAAAATCCATTTCCAAGAGGCCCTAATATATCGAGTTCGTCGCCGACTTTTCGAGTAGCGAGCCACGCAGTTCCCTCGCCTCTTATTTCAAACACAATTGTTATTGTTCCGTTTTCTTCATCAATTTCACTTATTGAAATCGGGCGTCGAAGTGTTTTTCCATCACATAAAATGTTGACAAACCGACCGCACCAGCTATCTTTTGCAAGGCTTTTGCAATCAATAACAAAGCTAAAAGTAGTTGAATTAATTTTTTCGATGGATTTTATTTTATAAATAAATTGAGTCATATTTTACTCCTTATTGAGGTGATTATTATAGTTTATAAAGCTTTAATTCATCAAGCACATTGCTTTTTGAAAGGCACTTTGCAAACTCCATTGCTGACTGAACTGACGGAATAACAGGGATTTTACGAAGCAGAGCAGTTCTTCTGATTTTTATATCGTCCTCATTCTCAGCATCGCCCATTTCTGAAGTTGAAACAACATATGACAGCTTATTACTTTTTATCAGCGTCATTGTATTTGGCTCGCCCTCGTGAATTTTGCGAACTGTATTTGATGCGACATGGTTTGAATTAAGCAGTTTTGATGTATTTGAGGTTGCATAAATCTTAAAGCCTTGATTTAAAAATTCATTTGCAAGCAGAATACTTTCAGGCTTATCAGAATTTGCAACGGTTATAAGCACTCCACCTGTTCTTTTTATTCTCATTCCCGAGGCAATATATCCTTTTAAAAGTGCTTCTTCAAAGGTTTCAGCTATTCCCATAACCTCACCTGTTGACTGCATTTCCTCTGAAAGCTTAACATCTGCACCGCCAAGGTGTTCAAAACTGAACACTGGCACTTTTACGAAAAATTTATTGGACTTTTTATAAACTCCCGTTCCTATTCCTATATCTTTTAATGTTTCGCCGAGCATTACTCTTGTTGCTATTTCTATAATCGGAAGATTTGTAGCCTTTGCCATAAATGGAATGTTTCTTGTTGCAACAACGCTTGCACTTACAAGGTAAACTTCGTTATCATAAACTACAAACTGAATATTGATTAAGCCTTTATATTTGAGCTTTTTTACAAGCCTGTTTGTATAATCAGTGATTTTTTCTTCAATGTTTTCACTAAGAGTGACTGACGGATAAACCGAAATTGAGTCGCCTGAATGAATTAAAGCTTTTTCAATATGCTCACAAATTCCAGGAACAAGGAAATCTTCACCGTCTGAAATTGCATCAACTTCAACGCATCTTCCAATCAGCACTCGCCTGCTATTAGTGTGCTTAATATTCAGCTCGTCTAATATATCGAAAAATTCTATTTTGTTTTTTAAAGATTTATGGACTGCCTCATCTGCACCAAAAATCTTAACGCCCATTTCTTTTAGCATTTCAGATTTTCTGATTGCATTTCCGCCACCAAACGGTAAAATTGCACCATATGGTTTTTCTGTTAATACTACATTTTTAACATCTTCATCTGTTATCGGATCTAAATAAAGCTTGTCTGCCATATTAAAATCAGTAGAAACAGCGGCAGGATTATTGTTTAGCATTACAGAAAAATAGTTGAAATCTTTTAATGCCTCTAAAGTGTGAACTGCGGCATAATCCCTATCAGTGCCAAGCCCCACAGAGGTAGGGCCAGAGCCTATTACAAGGATTTTCTTTTTATCGGTTTTATGATTTTTTTGGAATGTTAAAGCTTCGTTTTCTTCGTCAAAAGAAGAATAAAAATATGGCTTTTTTGTGTCAAATTCAGCACTACAAGTGTCAACCGTATTAAAGCTTGCATTTTCTGTAAATTCTAATTCACTGCCTTTTAGCTTTTGAATTGCACTGTCTAAAAATCCTAACTTTTTTGCTTTATAATAGACATCTTCAGAGAAATTTTCAGCAATTTCTTTTTCAGTATCTGCAATATTTTTAAACTTTGAGAGAAAGAACATAGAAATTTTTGTCATTTCATTAAGCTTTTTAAGCTCTATTCCCCTCTTTATTGCCTCATAGATTGCAAAAATGTATTCGTCATCAAAGCTTGCTATTAAAGATAATATTTCCTCATCTAATTTTAGCTTTAATTTTGGAAGCGATATTGTTTCTGTTTTTGGATTTATTGAGCGTATTGCTTTCATAAATGATAGCTCAAACGATGTGCCAATACTAAGTGCTTCACCAGTCGCCTGCATTGTTTCACCAAGATGGCGAGTAGCACTTCCAAAATTTTCAAAAGACCATTTTGGCACTTTGACAGCACAATAATCTATTGCAGGCTCATTAGCGGCGGTTAATCCCTCCGCTATTTCATTTTCTATTTCAAAAAGATTATACCCAAGTGCTATTTTTGCGGCTACTTTTGCAATTGGATAGCCTGTAACCTTTGATACAAGTGTAGTTGAACTATTAACACGGGGCAGAACTGACAATACAACATATTCATCGCCCAGTGGAGAAAGTGCGTAATTAACACTGCAATTGCCCTCGATTTTAAGGTTGTTTGCAATTTTTCTTGCACTTCTTCTAAGGCGAGAAAATTCTGTATCAGACAAGGTTTGTGCAGGCACGACTACAATACTATCGCCTGTATGAATTCCAACAGGATTGACATTTTCTGTGCTTGAAACGCTAATGCAATTTCCGGCAGAGTCACGAACAACTTCAAAGCTTATGCCTTTATAATCATCAACGCACTTTTGAATGAACACCTGATTGACAATTGATTTTTCAGCTAATTCATCAAATTTCTCTTTTATTTCTAATTCATTATTAATTCTGATATTAGCAAAATCTGGTGTGAAAGCAGGCTTTAAAGATACTGGATAGCCTATTTTTTTTGCAAAATCAATCACTTCAGAAAGCTCGCTAAAAATTTCTGCATCAACATAAGGCTCACCCATTTTGCCCAAGGTTTCACGAAGTGCGCCACTTGTTCTAACGGATTTTAACGCCTCTGGATTTATACCAAGAAGTTCTGTATTATGTTCAGCAAGATAGCCATTTTCTAACAGCTCAATGCAAATTTCAAGCCCATTCTTTCCGCCAACCGTTGCAAGAACAGCATCGGGCTTTTCAATTTCTATTAATTTTTTTACAGTTTCGCTATTTAAAGCTTCAATATAAACACTATCAGCTATTTTTTTATCAGTAATTATTGTATCTGGATTTGAATTTATAACAACTGTTTCAATTCCCTCTTGTTTGAATGCTTTGCACATTTGCACCGCAGAATAATCATATTCAGAGGATTGACCTATGATAACAGGCCCTGCACCAATTATAAGAATTTTTTTATATGCCTTTTTCATTTGTGTGCTTCCTCCATTCTGTTGATAAATTCATCAAAAATCCATGATGTACTGCTGTCTTTGTCACCATTTGGTGTGAACTGAACTGAAATGCCATTAAAGTCTTTGTATTTTAATCCCTCAACGGAATTATCATTAATATTAGTTAAAAATGGCTCTGCTACAAGCTTTTCTATACTATTAATATCGACTGAATATCCGTGATTTTGGTCAGTCACCATAAATTTATCTGTACCAATAATTCGCACAGGCTGATTTGAACCTCTATGACCTTGAGGCATTTTTTCAATTTTAAATCCATTTGCAAGTGCAAGCATTTGATGGCCTAAACCTATTCCCATTATAGGAATATCAAGCTTTATCATTTCGCTTATATTTTCGATTACTGTTTTATTGTCATCAGGATCAGACGGACCATCAGAAAGCAAAATTCCATCAAGCTTATGTTGTGATATTTCATTTGAAGTCGTTGAATATGGCAAAACTATAATATCACAATCCCTTGAAGTAAACGCATTTAGTATTTTTCTTGGAAATCCATAATCCATTACACACAATTTATATTTTGAATTTTCTAATTTAATTTTTAGCGGTTCTTTTATGCTTATTGCTTCAACTGCGCCTTTTATTGTATAGCTTTTTATTTGTTTTAAAAGATTGTCAAAATCATTTAGACTTTCAGTGATTGCACCCTTCATATAGCCTTTATCACGAACCGCTCTTGTAAGTCTGCGAGTATCTATTCCGAAAATTCCAACAATAGAACGCTCTAACAAATATTTATCAAGAGATTTTTCATTTTCACCAACATCACACCACTCACGAGCTATGTATCCGTTTGCCATAATTTGAGAATTCTCATCTATATTCGCAACTCCCCTGTTAAATGCAAGTGGATATGTTTGAGCAACAATCTGACCGTAATATGTAGGATCAGAAAGAATATCATTGTATGATGCAGTGCAAGTATTAAAAACAACCTCTCCGATTGTCGTTCCGACCTTGCCCATTGAAAATCCATTGAACACAGTTCCGTCAGCAAGGACTAAATAAGCTCTTTTATTGTTTTTAAGCATAAAGATTACCGCCTTTTAATGATGATTAAATAGTGAAATATCTGAAAATTAGTTGTGATTTTATTTGCCGATAAGTTCATTTTTCATTCTTATTGCTTCTTGCCTTGCAGCCTTAGCATAGTCTTTTTCGTCATATCCCATTTTTTTATAAGCACACATTATTCCTCTTGAAGAATTAATAACTGCACCAATTTTGTTTTTGTCAAAAGCTGGCATAACATCATCTGCACCGCCACCTTGCGCCCCATAGCCCGGAACTAAGAAAAATGTGTGAGGAAGTGCAATTCTAAGCTCTGCAAGCTGTTCTTTATATGTTGCTCCAACCACTGCTCCGACTGCCGAATATCCATATTCTCCACGGCTTTCTTCGCCCCAATTTTCGCACATATCGCCCATCGTTCTATAAATTGTTTTATCGCCAATTTTTTGGTCTTGCAATTCTCCTGATGATGGATTTGAAGTTTTTACAAGAACGAAAATTCCTTTATCTTCATTTTTGCAAATGTCTAAAAGAGGTTTTATTCCATCACTTCCGAGGTAGCCATTCACAGTAAGTGCATCACCATCAAAAGGATATATCTTTTCACCATTTACATCAATTTTTCCAAGATGTGCAGCGGCATAAGCCTCCATTGTTGTTCCTATATCATTACGCTTACCATCAGTAATTACAAAAAGTCCTTTTTGTTTCGCATAAGCAATCGTTTGGCTGAGCGCCATCATTCCTTGCCAGCCATACATTTCATAGTATGCACACTGAGGTTTAACAGCAGGAACTATATCATAAAGCTCATCAATAAGCCCTTTATTAAAGGTTAAAAGAGCATCGGCAGCACCCTCTAAAGTATTACCATATTTTTCAAATGACTCATCCTTAATGAATTTTGGAATAAAGTCAAGCTTTGGATCAAGCCCTGCCACTGTTGGGTTGTTTTTTTCGATTATTGCTTTAATTAAACGGTCAAGTGCCATAATTATTTCTCTCCTATAATTAAATTATCATTAAATACTATTTCTCCGCCAAGAACTGTTAATTTGACTTTGCTCTTTAGCGTTTGATTTTTAAATATGCAGTTTGTTGATTTGCCATGTAGCCTGCTAACATCAACTTTCCAACACTCATTTTCATCAATCAAAACAAGGTCGGCAGTTTTACCGATTTCAAGAGTTCCTGCATCTATTCCAATAATTTTTGCAGGAATATATGACATCTTTTTAATTAGTTCTAACATTGTCATTTTGCCTGTTGAAACAAGAGATGTATAGCTTGCAGAAAATGAAGTTTCCATACCGATAACTCCATTTGGAGCAGTCATAAAGTCAGATTTTTCTTCTGCTGTATGCGGCGCATGGTCAGTTGCAATTGCATCGATAGTTCCGTCTATCACTGCGTTTTCTATTGCAATTCGGTCCTCCTCGCTACGAAGCGGAGGGTTCATTCTATAATCAGCATCTTTAGATAAAACCATTTCTTCATTGAAAGTGAAATAATGCGCTCCTGTTTCAGCGGTTATATTATAGCCCTTTTTTTTGGCATTTCTAATAAGCTCTGCTGATTGTTTAGTGCTAACATGACAAATGTGAAGCCTTGCATTTTTTGGGGCTGACATTAAAAGTGCAATCTCTCTTGCAGTGCCAACATCTTCAGCTGAATTTGGAATGCCTTCAACACAAAGCTGCTTTGAAATTTTACCATCATTTATTATTCCGTTTTTTGCAAGTGACTTTTCCTCGCAATGAGCCAAAATAGGCATATTTAATTCAGCTGAAATACTCATTGCTTTTTGCATAAGGTCAGCGGTTTTTACAGGGACACCATCATCACTAAAGCCTTTTGCCCCTGCCTTTTTAAGCAATGCCATATCGGTTAGCTCTTGCCCTAAAAGCCCTTTTGTAATTGCAGCTATTGGTAAAACTCTTGCCTTTGCATTTTTTGCCTTGTCTAAAATATAACTAATTGTTTGAGCATTATCAGTTACTGGATTAGTATTTGGCATTGCACAAAGGCTTGTTATTCCGCCTGCCGCTGCTGCATTGCACCCCGAAATTATGTCTTCTTTATTTGTAAATCCTGGATCACGCAAATGCGTATGAAGGTCAACGAGCCCCGAAGCTAATGAAAGCCCCGAAGCATCGATAAGTTTAACATTTTCTGCGTTGATATTTTTCGCTATTAATGCAATTTTTCCGTTTTTTACTAAAAGGTCACCAATTTCCTGCATGCCTTTTATTACATCAATGATTTTAGCATTTTTAATTAGCAAATCCATATAAATTGTTTACGATTTTAGCCTTGCACAAGGGGCGATTAAAAAGCAGCCTTTTGCACTCGGTATCGTACCCTTCAATATTTATTTAAGCGGCTGGTTTTGTTGTCTGTGCAGTTGTAGGAATAGTTGTTGGAGGTGGCAAAACGGTAGTCGGCGGAGGAGCCACTTGAGTTACAGAAAATTCTTCTTCAGGAATTGGCTCTGTCACTGATGGAATTGAAGCGTTCTTACAAGAAATACAGTAGCCTGGCATATTGCCATTAGAAAACCAACCAGTTCTTCTGCTTGTACAGCTTTCACTTGCTAAAAGCCCCGAAACCATACAATATTCTTTTTGAACTACATTAGTTGAAAACTTTTGGAAGCTCTTTGCAGGAAGCCCTTTATGGGCTGCTTTAAATACATCTGTAAATATTTTTCCTGCAGGATTTCCTGAAACATTTCCTTCGAGCGATTTTGGCTTGTCACAGCCAAACCAAACAGATGCAACATAATATGGCGTTCCACCACAGAACCAACGGTCTTTGTCATCTGTCGTTGTACCTGTTTTTGCGAATGTCTGGAACCCTGGGATGCCATTACCCTTAGCTGTTGCTGGATTATATGGATCAGTAACTACTGTTTGCAAAAGCTCATTCATAATATCAGCGGTATCAGGTGAAACAATTTGCTCACCATCTGTTTTTTCGTGCTGAAGTAAAATCGTAGAGCCATTACTATTTGTAACCTTATAATAGCTATATGGTTTATAATATTTTCCACCATTTCCAAAAGACGCATATGCCGCTGCCATTTCAAGCGTTGAAACGCCACCATTCATACCACCAACTGCAAGCGGAGAAAAATCCCTGTCTGCTGTTGTTAGCTTTTGGAATTTGAATTTTTCGGTTAAATACTCATAACCTGTATCAACGCCCATCATATTGAGTATTTGAGCAGGAACAGTATTATAAGAAACAGAAACAGCATTTTGAACCGTGATGTATGAATTAGGGCTACCAAAATCACCACCGTAGTTGCTTGGCCACGATTTGCCATCTATTGTTTTTATACCGTAGTTCTTTATTTTTGTACTCCAAGTAACATATTTATTATCAATTGCAGGCGCATAAATTGCAAGCGGTTTTATTGAAGAACCAGGCTGTCTTGAAGAATTTGCCGCCCTGTTAAGCCCCCTGTTACCTGTTTTTTCACCAGCACCGCCAACCATTCCAACAACTCTGCCTGTATAATCCATAACCGTCATTGCAGACTGTGCATCTGGAATGTTTTTATTTGCTTTTGGAAATCCCTTTTTATTAACATAAATATTTTCCATAGCTGACTGAACATTCATATCAATAGCTGAATAAATTCTAAGCCCACCTGAATAAATCTTTTTGCTTGCTTCCTTTGCTGAAAGATTATATTGTGTCATTAAATCACTGATAACGCTCTGAATAACAAAATCAGTGTAGTAGCTTTCGATTTTGTCTGGATTTTGTGTCGCATTGTTTGAAGAAATTTTATCGCTTGGCTTATATCCCTCAGTATTTGTGAAAATCATTTGATATGCCATTGCTGCGTCATATTCTTCTTTTGTAATCTTTTCTTGGTGTAGCATCTCATTAAGACAAATTATTTGCCTTTCACGATTGTTATCAGGGTTAATTAACGGATTGTATTTTGTAGGTGCATTTGTAATTGCTGCAAGTGAAGCACACTCGGCAAGATTAAGCTCTGTTATATCTTTGCCAAAATATTTTTCTGCCGCAGTTTTAACACCATAACAACCATTACTCATATAAACCGTATTCATATATGCTTCAAGTATTGTTTCTTTTGAGGCATTCTTTTCAAGATTTAAAGCCATTAATATTTCATAGAACTTTCTGTTTAAAGTTCGCTTATTCTCGCCTGTTAAATTCTTTATTAACTGCTGTGTTATTGTTGAACCGCCTTGGCTTTCACCCTTGCCTAAAAGAACCACCGAAGCAACTCTACGCCAGTCAACTCCACTATGTTGTTTAAATCGTTTGTCCTCAAGAGCAATATAGGCATTAGCCAAATTTTGAGGAATAACGCTCTGTTCAGGATTTTCAGTATAAGTTACCCATACACGGTTTTGCTCACCATGTAAACGAGTTAGCTCAAAGGCTTCCTCATTATTGTTATAGGCATAAATTATCGTTGTCTGGTCAAGGTTTTCTTTGTAATCTTCAAGATTAAATTTAGCATCTCCATTTACATATGATGCCATAAAGCTAAGAAGATAAACACTGACAATTACAAAAGAAACAAGCCCTGTAAGGCAAAGAGCTAAAAAAGCTATTAATGCCTTGCTTAACTTTTTTCTTGTTTTTTTATGTTTTTTATCTCCTGATTGCGTTGTTTGTTGGTTTGCCATATTTAAAAATCCTCCGTAAAAGTTTTCAGAATATATGCATTTTAATGGTTAAATGTTCTCACGAAAAAAAGTCCCATCTTTTAAAGTGCTGTTTAATAGCACCGATGGCTACCACGCCATCGCCGTGAGGTTATTTAGCTTTTAAATTAATTGGCTAAAGCCAATTGCAATACATCGTATTGCAGTCACACCGCAGTGTGACAATTTAAACTGCCAATGTTCCTAAAGTCAAAATCTTTGATTTTGAAAATGCACCTTGTGCATTCAAAGCGTTCCACCGCTTTGCTTTAGGGTTATTATACCACATTTTTCAAATAATTGTACTCTTTATTTACATTTTCCGACCTTTTTTCTGAAAATAAATGCGAATAGGAAAAAATGGAAAATCCGTCATATTTAGTCAATCCTTTTAGGAATGTCACTTGGCGTGAGCATATGTCATTTCGCTCTATCCATTCGTTTTTACCTTTACCCGCATACGCATCTTCTTTGTCGCTTTTATAGAACGAAAGTCCAAAACAAATTTTAATGTTATCATTTTTTATTATGCTAATCCACTCTTTTGCTGTTTCTTCAAATGGTTTTGAACTATTATTAAATCCATAATAAAGCTGGGGCATTATTGTATCGATATATCCTTTTTCGCTACACCATTTTTCAACATCTGCATAAAGATTATCTCTGTTTTTTGCTATATCCCCTGAGGGGCTTATTGTTAGCTTAACATCTTTTTTTATCGATTTTATTGCAGTATAAATTCCACTTATTACAGCGTTTACATTTTCTCGACGCCAATCTGAAAGTGACATATGCCCACCCTCTGATAAATATACCTCATACCCTGTTTTATCAATCGCTTCATCGGTAGATGGGTAAAAATAATCGTCTAAATGAATTGCACTGACATCATAATTTTTTACAATTTCACGAACGCCATCAACAATCAGCTTTTGTGCGTCCTTTGAACATGGATTGTAGAAAATTCCATTTGGCAAAATTATCAAATTTTCATCTTTTTGCTCGTTGTGCCATTTTTTTGCAGGATTGCTATCTGCTAAAAGGTCAAAATTATTTGAAAGCAAAACTCTGTATGGATTTATCCACGCTTCTACTGAAATTTCACTTTTTTTTGCAATTTCTATCATTATTGCAAGCGGATCATAATCAACCTTTTGCCCCTGCGTTCCTGTAAGATATGATGAATATGGGAAAATCTCTGATTTATAAAGTGCGTCTGAAAACGGTCGCACCTGCATTATAATTGTGTTAAGCCCAAAATCTTTTATGTTGTTTACCATTTCTTCGGCTTTTTGCCTGAACTGCTGCTCGTTCCCACCGCTTAAATTTTTCATTGATAATTCATTGAAATTTATCCAGATTGCCTTTGTAATCGCTTTGTTTTCTTCTGCTTTTTGGGTTTCTTCTTTTGGCTCTGCACTCGTACCTGCTATGCTTAAATCATTTTTTGCTATGGTGCAAGAGCTTAGCAAAATTAGCATTAATAAGATTGAAATGATTTTTTTCATATTTAATATTTCCTTTCTGCTTTTGCGATTTATAACGCAAATTTTGTTTGACTTGCACCTTTCAAAAGGTTATAATCTTTTTGGGAACGGTGATAAAAATGGAATTGTGGCAAGTCTTTTTATATTATATTTTTATTTCAGTAGTAGCCACATTTATTACTATTTATGATAAAAATGCTGCTATAAACCACAATTGGCGTATTTCTGAATTGACTTTAATGGTAATCGGGATTTTGGGCGGTGCATTAGCAATGCTGATTACTATGAAAAAAATAAGGCATAAAACAAAGCATCGTTTATTTATGGTTGGTCTGCCCGCAGAAATTGTAATTCATTTTTTCCTGCTTTCATTTATTGTTTATAAGAATTTTTTCTATTAATAACCACAATATGACAAAATTCAAAGCTTAGTATCATTATAATGATATTAAGCTTTTTTTATGTGAGGTGGTGCGTGTGGTTGTCTATGTTGATGTTCTTGTGATTTTGAATATTTTTATTAATTATTTTCTTCTTCTTGCAAGTTCAAAAATTTTAAGACTTTCCCCTTCTAAAATTCGTTTGCTTTTAGGTGCATTTATTGGAGGATTTTATTCTCTTGTAATTTTTTTACCGCAAATTCCTAATATATTATCAATTCTTATGAATTTATTAATGTCGATTATTTTAGTTTTTATTGTATTTAATCCTAAAAAAATCAAATCATTTTTAAAAGGATTTTCAGCATTTTTTGCAATTAATTTTGTGTTTGCAGGCTTAATGCTTGCTGTTTGGCTCGCATTTAAACCGAATGGAATGGTTTATAACAACAATGCAGTATATTTTAATATTGATATTAAGATATTGGTTGTATCCACAATCGTATGCTATGGGGTGATTGCTGTTTTTTCTTATTTATTAAAAAGAAAATCCCCTGACAATGCTCTGTATGATATATTAATTGAAAACAAAGGACGACTTGTTATGACAAAAGCACTTTTTGACACAGGAAATATGCTATCTGACGGATTTTCTTCAACTCCCATTATCGTAGCTGAAAAAAGAGTTGTAAGGAAAGTAATTGACAGCTCGCTTAATGATTTTTTTGACGGCAACACTGCACTTTCTTTTACAAATTCAAATATTAGGATTATACCTTTTTCATCAGTTGGCGGAGATGGCGCATTAAAAGCAACCATTATTGAAAAGTTGGAAATTCCTTCTGAAAATATTAGGCTCTTTAATATTTTAATTGCGGAAAGCAAAAAAGATTTTAGCAGTGATGAATATTCGGTTCTGATTGGACCAAAAGTTTTTGAAAAATGCGACTGAAAGGATATGACAATATGTTTGAAAAATTTAAAAAAATATTATTAAGGTTAATCGGCTTTTTTAAAAAGTCTGATATTCACTACATAAATGGCCCTGTAACACTTCCTGAGCCACTGAAAAAAGAAGAAGAAGAAAGGCTGATGCGTCTAATTGAATTGGGCGACCTATCTGCTCGTGAGCCTTTAATCGTTCACAATTTAAGACTTGTTGTGTATATTGCGAAAAAGTTTGAAAATTCGGGAATTGGCATTGAGGATTTGATTTCAATAGGTACAATCGGGCTTATTAAATCTGTCAACACATTTCGCCCCGAAAAAAATATAAAGCTCGCAACATACGCCTCAAGATGTATAGAAAATGAAATTTTAATGTTCCTTAGAAAAACTAATTCCCATAAAGGTGATGTTTCTCTTGACGAACCGCTTAATGTCGATTGGGACGGAAATGAGCTGCTGCTTTCTGATATTCTTGGCAGTGAACCTGACGAAGTTAATGTTAATATAGAATATGACGACGAGAAAAATTTGCTTAGGCGAACAGTTAATTTACTGCCTGAGCGTGAAAAACTCATTATGAATATGCGGTTCGGTTTAGATGGAAAAGATGAGCATACGCAAAAGGAAGTTGCTGACATTTTAGGGATTTCTCAAAGCTATATTTCTCGCCTTGAAAAGAGGATAATTGAACATCTTAAAAAAGAACTCGAAAAAGTTTCATAGTAATATTAAAATTGACTATTTTTTAACAAAAAAGGCTGTTAATTATTCGTTTTTTATGTTATGATTGTTTCAAGCTAAAATTTTGTCTTTGTGAGTGATAATATTGGTTTTTTCAAGCCTTACTTTTTTATATTTATTTCTACCACTTTGCATTTTCTTTTATTTTATTACTAAAAATACTACCGTTCGGAATATCGTGCTTTTAGTTTTTTCTTTATTTTTTTATGCCTGGGGTGAACCAAAATACATATTGCTGCTGATTGCCACCACTTTTGTGGATTTTATCGGCGGTATTCTTATTGATAAGTTTAGAGGCAAAACCCTTTCTAAAGTGTTTGTAGGCATTACCTCGCTTATTACCTTATCTTCATTGTTTCTGTTTAAGTATTCAGACTTTTTTGCAGTGAACATTAATGAAAAATTTAATACTGCAATTCCTTTTTTAGGTCTTGCACTTCCTATTGGTATTTCTTTTTATACATTTCAGGCTTTAACCTATGTTATTGATGTTTATCGTGACAAGGTTAAGGTTCAGCCGTCGTTTTATAAGCTGCTTTTATATGTTTCAATGTTTCCACAGCTTATTGCAGGCCCTATTGTCAGATATAGCGATGTTGAAAAAGAAATAAACGAAAGAGAAGTCACTCTAAAAGGTGTTTCTTCTGGTATTGTTAGATTTTCTGTTGGGCTACTCAAAAAAGCTATCATTGCAAATATGGCAGGTGAACTCACAAAAAAGCTTATAGGTGGCGACTTAAAAGGTCTTTCTGCCATTGGTGCTTGGGTTGGAATTATTGCTTATGCAATTCAAATTTATTTCGATTTTTCAGGGTATTCAGATATGGCAATCGGGCTTGGAAAAATATTTGGATTTAACTTCCCCGAAAATTTCAACTATCCTTATTGTGCAAAATCAATCAGTGATTTTTGGAAACGCTGGCATATGACGCTTAGCTCATTTTTTAGAGATTATCTTTATATTCCGCTTGGTGGAAACAAAAAACACTGGGCTTTTAATATGCTAATAGTTTGGGCATTAACGGGATTTTGGCACGGTGCTGCTTGGAATTTCATTCTTTGGGGACTTTATTATTTTGTATTTTTAATGATTGAAAAAATTTATTTAAAAGATTTCTTAGAAAAAATTCCGTCGTTTTTCTCTCATCTTTATACGATAATTGTATTTTTAATTGGTTGGGTATTTTTCTATTTTGACGATATGTCAAAGCTTAAATATTTCTTTAGTGCCGCTTTTGGATTTGAAAATGGATTTATCAGCCTCACTGAAAGAACAATTATTGTAAACTATGCGGTTCTTCTTATTGTTGGAATAATTGCTTGCCTGCCTATTGCCGATAAAATAAAAATGGTTTTAAGAAAGTTTAGCGTAAACCTCGGTGGTAAAATTTTTGCTGATATTTTAACGGTTGCGTTTGTATTTTTTGCATTATTCGTTTCGACTGCCGCCCTTGTTGGCTCGTCATTTAATCCGTTTTTATATTTTAGATTTTAGGTGAATTTATGATTAAATTTTTAACATTAAACAGAAAAATTGATGGCCATAATTCTTTTTGCCCATCATCAAAACTCGGTAAAATTTTTCTCTGTACAATTTGTGCTTTAGCTGTTTCTCTGCTTAGCATTCTAAGCATTTTTGATGTTGATGCGACTGTTTCTCAGAGCGAAAATCGTAGCCTTGCCGCTGCTCCAAAACTCACAATATCTGCTGTTTTTGACAAAAGCTTCACCGCTGATTTTGATGAATACTATGCTGACACATTTCCATTTCGGGAATTTTTCTTAAATGCAAATAAAAAGATTTCAAAAGTGCTTTCTGGCACTAAGGGTACTGATGATATTGTTCTTGTGGAAAAATCTGATAAAGATGATTTTGCAGGGCAGGATATAGATTAAAATATTTAAAGGGGTTGAATTAATGAAGTACGATGTTGCTATTATAGGTGCAGGTGTTGTTGGTGCGTTAGTCGCAAGAGAGATGTCAAAGTTTTCTTTGAAAACTGCACTTTTAGAAAAGCAAAATGATGTTGCAATGGGTACTACAAAGGCAAATAGTGCTATTGTTCACGGTGGTTTTGATGCGATTAGCGGAACACTAAAAGCAAAGCTTAATGTCAGAGGCTCTGCCCTTATGCCTAAATTGTGCGAGGATTTAAGCGTTCCTTACAAAAATAATGGTTCGCTTGTTATCGCATTTTCAGAAAAGGAAATGGAACATATTAATATGCTCTATAACAGAGGCATTGCAAACGGTGTTCCTAATTTGGAAGTTATAGACAAAAAAAGGCTTAGTGAATTAGAGCCTAATTTAAGCGGTGATGCTTTTGGCGCTCTGCTCTCAAATTCAGCAGGGATTGTTTGCCCTTATGAGCTTACTATTGCAGCTACTGAAAATGCTGTCACAAATGGTACTGAATTTATAAGGAACTGTGATGTTCAAAAAATTGAAATTCTCAATGATGAATTTATTCTTGAAACATCACAAGGCAAAATAATTGCAAATAGTATTATTAACTGTGCTGGCATTCATTCAGACGATATAGCAAGAATGATTGGTGACTGCTCTATTGATTTAGTTGCTCGCAAAGGCGAATATTACCTTTTGGATAAGTCACTGGGAATTTAGTTTCTCACACGATTTTTCAATGTCCAAATGAAATGGGAAAAGGAATTTTAGTAACTCCGACAGTTGATGGTAATCTTCTTATAGGCCCTACTGCTCTTGATGTTTCGGAAAAAGAAGATATTGATACAACCATTGACGGGCTTTCTTTTGTTCTTTCAAAAGCATTAAAATCAGTTCCAAAAGTCAATATAAGAGAAGCGATAACCTCTTTTGCAGGTATTCGTTCGCACCCTGCTTGTGATGACTTTATTGTTGAATTTTCAAAAATAAGTGAAAAGTTTATAAATGTTTCTGGAATTGAATCGCCTGGTCTTTCTGCTGCCCCTGCTATTGCTGAAATGGTTGCAGATATGCTTATAAAAAAATTACGCCCGAATGAAAATGCGAATTGGAATGGAAAAAGAGAAGAGCCTGTTCGTTTTAGGCATTTGAATGATGAGGGAAGAAAAGCACTTATTGAAAAGAATAAGTCTTATGGAAAAATTATTTGTCGCTGTGAAACTATTACAGAAGGCGAAATTTTAGATGCAATTCATGCACCTGCTGGCGCTCGTGATGTTGACGGAGTTAAAAGGCGAACAAGAGCAGGAATGGGCAGATGTCAAGGTGGTTTTTGTGGCTCAAAGGTTTTAGAAATTTTAGCAAGAGAACTCGAAATCCCTATGAATGAAGTTACAAAATTCGGTGGTAACTCTAAAATTCTCTTTGATAAAACAAAGTGAGGTGTGTGTGAAATGCAAAATTATGATTTAGTTGTAGTCGGTGGAGGCCCTGCAGGAATGGCCGCAGCACTAAAGGCTCGTGATGAGGGAATTAAAAGCATTATCGTTCTCGAAAGAGCTGATACTCTTGGCGGTATTTTAGAACAATGTATACATACAGGATTTGGGCTTCATTATTTTGGTGAGGAGCTTTCTGGTCCTGAATATGCTGGCAGATTTATTGAACTTCTAAAGAAAACTGATATAGAAGTTAAAACTGATACAATGGTGCTTGATATTTCAGAAAACAATATTGTTTCGGCTGTTAATAATAAGGACGGGCTTTTGACTATAAAAGCAACCGCTATTGTTTTAGCTATGGGCTGTCGTGAAAGGCCTCGTGGCGCACTTAGCATTTCTGGCTCTCGTGCCTCTGGGATTATGACCGCAGGAACTGCTCAAAAATATGTCAACCTTGATGGGTATATGCCTGGAAAAACCGTGGTAATTTTAGGTTCTGGTGACATTGGGCTTATTATGGCTCGGCGTATGACGCTTGAGGGTGCAAAAGTCAAGGCTGTTTGTGAGCTAATGCCTTATTCTGGCGGTCTTACAAGAAATATCGTTCAATGTCTTGAGGATTTTGATATTCCCCTTCGCCTTAGCTGTACTGTTATTAAAACTCACGGTAAAGAAAGATTAGAAGGCGTCACTGTTGCTAATGTTGATGAAAATCTTAAACCAATTAAAGGAACAGAAGAATATATTGAATGCGACACTTTAATGCTCTCTGTCGGTCTTATTCCTGAAAATGAGCTTTCTAAAAATGCTAATATAGATATTGATAGAATTACAAGCGGCCCTTTGGTTGATGAATACCGTGAAACGCTTCATAAAGGTGTTTTTGCCTGCGGTAATGTTCTTCAAGTTCACGATTTGGTTGACTTTGTAACTGAAGAAAGCCAACTCGCTGGCGAGGGTGCTGCAAAATTCATTAAAGGTCTTAAAAATGACACCGAATATATAAATACTAAGGGTGAAAACGGTGTTAGATATATCGTACCGCAAAGAATTAGCAAGTCAACCGACAAAGATGTTAAGCTTTATTTCAGAGTCGGAAAAGTTTATAAAGATGTTACACTCACAGTTTTATGCGGTGATAAAGTGTTAATGTCTAAAAAGAAAAAGAAAATGTGCCCTGGCGAAATGGAAAATCTTTTAATAAAGCTTGATATGATAAAGGATATTCCTACAAATGGCACATTAACTGTTTCGATAAAGGAGGCGTAAGTTATGAAAAAGAGAGAAATGATTTGCGTATCTTGCCCTATTGGATGCCCTATAACAGTTCTGTTTGATGATTGCGAAAATATAACAAGCGTTAGCGGAAACACTTGCAAACGAGGTGACGCTTATGCTCGTGCCGAATGCACCCACCCTGAAAGAATGCTCACCTCTACCGTAAAAGTTGAGGGTGGCAGGCTTCCTGTTGTTTCAATTAAAACCAGCTCTCCTGTTCCAAAAGAAAGGCTTTTTGACTGTATGAAAGAAGTAAATAAAGTCGATGTTAAAGCTCCTGTTAAAATTGGAGATGTTATTATAAAGGATATTTTGGGATTAGGCGTTGACATTGTTGCAACTAACGAGGTTTAAAAAACACAAAATAACGCCCCTTTAAGCGTTTTTGCTCAAAGGGGCGTTATTTTTTTATTATTTTTCGCTATCGTCAACTTTTGTTTCGATTATTTCATCAGGTTCATCGGTTTCTTCTTTTGTTTCTAAAACAGCTTCTTCTGATTTTTCGCCATCAGCTAAAGGCTTAACTTCTTTAACTTCAGCAGTTATTTCTTCGTCTGCTAAAAGTGGTTCAAGCTCACCGCCCTGCATAAGCGTTTCAAATTCTTCAGCAGTTAATTTTTCTCTTTTAATTAACTCGCCTGCAACCAAATGGAGTTTTTCGATATGCTCTTTAAGGATTTCATCTGTTCGCTCATATGCCTTTAGAATTATATCCTCAACCTCTTTATCGATTTGAGAGGCGACATTTTCAGAATAATTCCTAACATGGTTATAGTCTTTACCGATAAATACCTCGTCATTATTCGTACCAAAAGCAATTGGCCCTAATTTATCGCTCATACCATATTTTGTAATCATCTTTCGAGCTGTTTCAGATGCTCTTTCAATATCATTTGATGCACCCGTGGAAATATCATTGAAAATTATCTTTTCAGCAACACGGCCACCAAGAAGCCCGACAATATCATCAAGCATTCTTGAACGCATTAAATGCATTTCATCTTTTTCAGGCTGATACATTGTAAATCCGCCTGCCATACCTCTTGGCACTATTGAGATGTGCGTAACGGGATCTTTATTATCAAGGTAATATGATGAAACAGCGTGACCTGCCTCGTGATAAGCTGTAATTTTTTTATCTTTATCTGTAATCTTGTGTGACTTCTTTTCAGTTCCTATAAGAACTTTCATTGTAGCTTCTTCGATTTCAGACATTGTGATTGCTTTTAGCTTTCTTCTTGCAGCTAAAAGTGCCGCTTCGTTAAGAAGATTTTCAAGGTCAGCACCTGTAAATCCAACTGTTTGGCTTGCTATATTTCTAAGCTTAACATCTGGCCCTAACGGCTTATGCTTTGCGTGAACTTTTAATATTTCTTCTCTGCCCTTAATGTCAGGGTATCCAACTGTAACCTGCCTGTCAAACCTGCCCGGTCTTAAAAGTGCCGGATCTAAAATGTCTGGTCTGTTTGTGGCTGCTATTATGATTACGCCTTCGTTTTCACCAAAGCCATCCATTTCAACGAGCAACTGATTGAGAGTTTGCTCTCTTTCATCGTGACCGCCACCCATACCAGCACCTCTATGACGACCTACTGCATCAATTTCATCGATAAATATGATTGATGGTGAATTCTTTTTAGCCTGATCAAACAAGTCACGAACACGAGATGCACCAACACCGACATACATTTCAACAAAATCAGAGCCTGAAATTGAGAAGAACGGAACTCCCGCTTCACCTGCAACTGCCCTTGCGAGCAAGGTTTTACCAGTACCTGGAGGCCCCACTAAAAGGACGCCCTTTGGTATTCTTGCACCGAGGTCATTAAAATCTAATGGATTTTTAAGGAATTCAACAATTTCTTGTAGCTCTTCTTTTTCTTCATCAGCACCTGCTACATCTTCAAAAGTTGTTTTTCGCTTATCATCGGCACTATTTTTAACCTTTGCCTTGCCAAAACTCATTGTTTTATTGTTTTCGTTTTGAACGGACTGATTCATTTTCTTGAACATAAAGAACATAACAGCCATCAATGCAACCATAATCAAAACTGTGGGTAAAAGGCTCACCCACCATGAATTTGCAGAGCCTGATTTATAGTCCATCTTTACCTGCGTTTCAGGATTTGCTTTATTGTATTCAACTATTTTACTGTGAACATCTTCTACAAAAATATTAACATTAGGGACAGTGTATTCATACCCTTGACTGCTCTCATCATCTGCTCTTAATTTGTATTGTAGCGTTCCATTGCTGAGATTGAGAACATATTCAGAAACCTCACCATTTTGAAACATATTTACTATTTCGTAATATTGCTTTTTTGCCTTTGCTTCTGAACCCATTGAAGCGTAAACTACAATGCAAAGTACAAATGCAAGCGGAATAGCAATATACGGCACAATCGCTTTCCAATTAATGTTTTTCTTTTCCAATTAAACTATCACTCCTATTAAAAAATTGTATGCTTTACTTTTTATTGTTTGTGATTATTCGCCGCCATATACAGATGGCTTTAATATTCCAACATAAGGAAGATTTCTATATTTTTCATCATAATCAAGCCCATAGCCGACAACGAATGCATCGGGTATTTGTGCGCCTTTATAATCAGCCTTAATATCTGCAACTCGCCTTTCGGGCTTGTCTAAAAGCGTGCATATTTTTATACTCTCAGGTTTTCTTGCAAGAAGTAGGTCTTTTAGATAGCTTAGTGTTTTTCCGCTGTCTAAAATGTCTTCAACAATTAAAAGATTGCAACCCTCGATTACATTTGTGTCTAAGTCTTTGATGATTTTAACAACACCGCTTGATGTTGTACCACCGCCATAGCTTGAAACAGACATAAAATCAATATAGCAAGGAATTGTTATTGCTCGCATTAGGTCACCCATAAAGATAACCGAACCTTTAAGAACACTAACAAGAATTAGCTTTTTGCCTTTATAATCCTCACTGATTTTTTTACCCATATCTGATACTATGACTTTTAGCTCATCTTCTGAAAGAAGAACTCTCTCAATGTCGTTTTGCATTTCACCCATAATTTGCATTTCTCTACCCCTTGCTTATAAGCATTATTTTTTTTGTCATTTTTGATGGCAAATATTTTTTTGATGTTCCAAAGCCCTCTACCCAAAGCACCTCATCACCACTTGATAAAACTGCAATGCCATTTCTTTTAAAGGTTTCTATCTTTGCCTCATTA
>JAVVWP010000004.1:0-79778 GCA_036652055.1 Oscillospiraceae bacterium
CATTGTATCTGGCATTGTTATATCATCTATTTTCTTTTTTATCCAATTAAGCAT
Organism: Oscillospiraceae bacterium; assembly: GCA_036652055.1. Classification (GTDB taxonomy): domain Bacteria; phylum Bacillota; class Clostridia; order Oscillospirales; family Acutalibacteraceae; genus Fimenecus. The sequence continues at coordinate 55 of JAVVWP010000004.1, forward strand.
AAAATCACCACCTTTTATATTATTGCCAAAATATTTTTGATATTCTTTGAAATATTGCAAAATATAATTTTGGTGATAGTATGCTTATTTCTCTTTTTAGAACTGTAATTCTATATATTTTAGTTATTTGCACAATGCGTATACTCGGAAAACGACAAATTGGTCAGCTTCAGCCTGCTGAATTTGTAATAACACTTCTTTTATCAGAAATTTTAGTTATTCCAATGCAAGACACTCAGCTACCATTAATTAACACTTTTATTCCTGCGTTTTTGTTAGTTGGATTTGAAATTTTAATTTCTGTTATAAGTCTTAAAAGCATTAAATTTCGTTCAATTCTTCAGGGCAATTCACTAATTGTTATTAGTAACGGAGTTCTTGACCAAAAGCAGCTAAAAAGGCTTCGATTTACTATTGACGATTTATTAGAAGCTCTTAGAAAAAAAGATGTTTTTGACATTTCAATTGTACAATACGCAATTGTTGAAACCGATGGAACGCTAAGTGTTATGTTAAAGCCTGAATTTGACACCCCTGATGCTAAGGATTTTAATCACATAAAATTAGAAAAAAAAGGTCTTGCCTGTGTAATTATAAGCGACGGTGAAATTATCACAACTGATTTTAAGGAATGCGGTTTAACAAAGTACAAATTTAATAAAATAATAGAAAAATATAATATTGATATTAAAAACACTATGCTTATGACTATTGATAAATATGGAAACAAGACGATAATAAAAAAGGAAGTTTGAATTGAACAGAATTATTACTTCAATTGTTCTCATCGGTCTTAGCTGCTTTCTTGCTATATTTGGATATTTCAATCTTAAAAGTATTTGTGAAGATGAAATTATTAATGTTAAGGAAATTATAACTGCAATTGAAGAAACCGATGATGACAAAATAAAAAAAGCTGTTGAAAATACAACAGCTTTTTGGAATAAGAAAAATAAATTAATGGGTATTTATATTAATCACAGTGAAATGGATGAAATTCAGATAAATATTAAAAGCCTTGATGACCTCTGTAAAAGCAAAGACTATGAGGAACTTTTAGAAATTTCATATAATTCTATTTATCATTTAGAGCATATCGGTGAAACCGAAGATCCCTCAATCGGCAATATATTCTAATTATTTATTGTAAATTTTGTTTTTAACAAGCTCTATGCAAAGCTCATTAAGCCCGTCAAAGCTATCTCTTGTAAAGCTTTTTGCAACAACAAATTTTGGCATCATATATGAAGGCAGAAAGGCACTAACATCAGTAATTGCTTTTCTAAAATCAATCGCCTTATCTCCACAATACAAAATAATAGTATCAGGGTTAAAAACTGTAATCACCGTTTGAAGCCTAAATTCGTAGTAATCTTGTGGCTGATTTATTAAGCTTTTAGGTGCAGGGGCATATGTTATCTCGCCTGCCGCTGCTTTTGAGCCTCTAAGCACATTTCCATTAATTAAAAATCCAAATCCATAGCCACTATGACCGAACGCTGAGGATATTATTATTTTTTCTTTATAATCATCATCATATTTTTGGCTCGACTTTGCAAGTGCTTTCAGATTATTTTCAACAATAACATCAATTTTAAAAAGATTTTCCAAGTGCCTTTTTAAATTAAATCCATTTAGATGTCTTAGCTTATAACAATCTAAAATCACGCCATTATCTATAACACCGCCAATTGAAATTGAAACACTGCTGATTTTATTATATTCTGATTTTAATTCGCTTATAACTCTTTCAAAATCTTCTAAAATATTAGCATATTTAACCTGTGTTTCTCCTTTTTTGACAACTTTGCCAACAAAATCTCTAATCTCAAAGTGCAACTTTTCATTATCTAAAATTAACAAAAGAAAGTGCGTGTATTGAGGATTTAAGCTGTATTGCCTCGCTTTTCTGCCACCTGTTGAGTCAGCGATTTCATCAACATTTACCATTCCTATTTCTACTGCAAAGTCTATTGCTCTTGTGACAGTTGGAAGACTAAGCCCAATTTTTTCAGAAATAGTTGGAATTGTTGATAGATTGTTTTTTAAAAAATAATCCCATATAAGATTGTAATTAATTGTCTTTACAAGACCTAAGTTGGCTTTTTTCAATATTCCACCTCAATAAAACTTTATAAAATCATATTAATAAGTATGTGAATATTATAATCTATTTGCTTTCAATATGCAACAACAGAATTTTTCGCTTTTTGCTTGTTTGTTAGAATTACAAAAAACAGCTGCATATCCAAAATTTATGGAGATGCAGCTATCATTTTTTATTGTTTAGCTTCTTTGATTTGCTTGTATTTTTTATGAAGCTTTTTTGCGTATTCTCTAAATTCTATTACTATGTCACCATTTGGCTCGATATTAGTTTTGCTTTTAACTTGATGCTTGTATGCAATGTGCCTTGCAAATAATATAAATGCTCCGCCTATTAAAGCTCCAAATAAAATTATAAAGAAAAGTGGTATACGACAGCTTAAAAAGTCGCCCGAGCGAAGTGGCAAGGTAAATGATATATAGAACTCGTTTTGAGCAAAAATCTCTGAAAATGTTGCACCACCAGCGTATTTTGGAAGTTCATTTATATAAGAAAAGTTGATGATTTTAAATGGTGCTACCATTAAACCAGTTGCACCCGAACCGAGCATTATGCCAGGTATTACTGTAAGCGGACTTCTATATGCGTAAAGCATTGAAAAAGAAACTGTTAATTTTACATTTTCAAAAAAAGCATTAATAGGACCGCTTATTGAAAGATTGGTATCGTCGGTATCAAAATATCCGCCTTTTTTAGTAATCTTATTTAAAATGAATGTCATAAATGGAACCCAGCCTGTGGTTATAAAGCACGCTCCATAAATTGTCATAAGCCTTGCATCGCCACCTGCCAACGCTGCAATAGCCACAGAGAACGCTGCCATTGAAACAGGACCAATTATGTCAAATCCAACCATAAGCCCCATTACAAGCCCACAAAGCACTATGCTTGTTCCTGAAAGCGAGGTAAGAGGTTCTATTAAAGCATTTCCAAGAGCGTTAAATGGAATTTGAACTCCATATCTTATAAGTAAAAATGTTATTGCACAACTAACAACAGGAAGTAAAAGTATTAGAACTATTAAATCAACTTGTTCTAATATATTTATGCTTTTTAAATCGGCAGGTATTTTTTTGTTTTTCGCTTTTAGTTCATCTAATTTTTTATCAAGCTTTTTTGAAAGCCCCTCTTTTACACCATTCCAACCGATAAACAAATATTTGATTAAGTATGCCATAAAAACCGCCATTATAAGGTAGCCCATATAGCCTATATTGACGCCACCTCCAAAATTAAGAGGTGATGAAAAAAATGCTTTATACATTTGCTCTGCTGGAACAGGCGTTCCTGCAAAATGTGCAAAATATATACTTAGTGAAAGTGCGGGAGCAAGTGCCGGAAGCCCTGCAATTAAATAGCAAAGCACTACCACCATTGCAACAAAGAAAAAATCTGTTGCCCAAAAAAGAATAAACCATAAAATGCTTTCATTTTGTGGCTCTAAAGCACCTAAAATATGCTTAACTCCAAATAGATTTTGTATTACAAAGAAAAAGCCTGCCCCCAAAGCACCAAAAAGTTGAACAACAAACATTATTGATGTTGTTCGGTACACATTCTTCCTTAAATCCCTAACTTCGCTTTTAAACATAAAAATCCCCCTATAATATTTTTCAATTACTATTAGATGATAGCATATATTTACACATCACGCAATATAAAGAGCCTTTTAATATTAAATCATTTATATTTTTTGTATAATATAAAAATTCCAAGGAAATAATATTATTGGAGGTTTTAAAAATGATTTTTCTTAAAGCTTTTTTAGTCGGCGGAATTATTTGCGTTATAGGTCAGCTTTTAATTGATGTTACCAAGCTTACACCTGCAAGAATACTTGTAACTTTTGTCGTTTTAGGCGTTGTTTTAGGTGGGCTTGGAATTTATCAGCCACTCGTTGAATGGGCAGGAGCTGGGGCGAGCGTTCCCTTGACGGGTTTTGGCAATATGTTAGTCCTCGGAACACAAAAAGCCATTGCAGAGCAAGGTGTTTTGGGAATTATTACAGGACCACTAACTGCTGGTTCTGCGGGCATAATGGCAGCAATTTTAAGTGGTTTGGCAGTTTCATTTTTAGCAAAGCCAAAAAGCAAATAATAAAGCGAAAAATCAGCTACCTTACTATCACAATTAGTAAAGCAGCTGATTTTAATATTAATTAATTATGTTCGCCTGTCATTATATTAAACACAAGCTTTTTAGCTTTTTTATTTTCGATATAGTCAACAACGCATATGTCATTATTAACATCAACTGAAATTAACTTTGCACCATCTTCTGAAAAAGTATCTCTAAGACATTCAAATTGTTCTTTATTATAGCGATTAACATCATCAGAGGTGAAAATAACTCCGCCAAAAATCTTAATGAATTTTGCTAAAAGCTTTCTTTGCTCAAATGTGAATTTCACATTATAATCACGAATTAAAAACACATCGGGATCGCAAAGGAATGCTCTTTCGTTTAAATGGCGACGATATATGCTATTGTTTAGTGCATTTATTGTTGAAACATCTTCACGGTGCATCATTTTTCTTGATAAAGAATTTTTCCAATTAAGTGACATATCAGCACCAATACGCATATATTCTACTTTTCCAAAGCAAGGCATCATTTGAACTCCACAGCCGAGTATTTTTTTATTATCTCCGACTGCTTCACGAATGAGGTCAATAGCATCATACATTATTTCGCCACGAGTTTTATTGTTTCTTGGCAAAATTGCCGCTGCGTATAGAAAATCAAGCTTTACGAGGTCATATCCCCATTCATTTAAAATAACATTAAAGAATTTTTTGATATAATCACGAACTTCTTCATTATAGATGTCAACTGCATAAAAACCGCCCCAGTTTCCACCAACACAAATAGGTTTTCCTTTTTCATTGCAAATCAGCCAATCGGGGTGCTGTTTTACAAGCTGAGAATTATGTTGAATACCAAAGGGTGCAAGCCAAATACCAGCCTGTAAATTATTTTTATGTATTGCCTGTGCAATCGGTTTCATTCCATTAGGGAATTTCTTTTTGTCTACATTAAGCCATTCGCCAACTGCAACCTGATAGCCATCATCTATTTGGAAAGTGTCAAAAAGACCATTTGCTTTACTGCAAAGAGCGTCTAAATCCCTTAAAATTACCTCTTCGTTTATGTTTTGATAATAGTTATACCACGAAGTGTATCCTTTGATTTTTTTATCAGTCAACGGTTTAATATTCATAGCATCAAAATAACTGTCAAAAATCTCATCATATTCACCTTTTTTTGTGAAAAGGTCAAAGGCTGTATACTCACCGTTTATTGTAATTCCCTCAAGGTCTTTATAAATACGAATTTTGTTGTTATTCATATCTGCTTCTATTATTGTATATCCAGTTCTATCTGATAAAGAGCCTATTAAATCATAAATATTTCCTTTTCTGATATAGGCATATGAATTTGAATGAAAAACTCCCCTTTTTGTTTTATAGGAATTTGTAAATGTATAATCGCCTACATATTGAAGCCCCATATTTTTACCGATTGGGGTACTGCCAACAAAACCTATGCCTGGCATTTTTTCTGATTTTTCAAATTCTTTTGTATCTGTCCACGATTGAAATCCATTTGCAAAAAATCTATCGTTTCCCGAAAAATTATAATCTCTTTCAAGATAGATTTTATTAATAACAGTGTCTTTCCTTGTGCTTAATTTGATTGTTATTCTGTTGTCAAGATAGTTTTCTGTAATTAAAATGTTTTCATCTGATTGCTTGATAATTCTTTTTTTTTCATCTAAATTGTAATCAATATGAATAGTGTAATTTGACATTTCAAATTCTCCATAATATTTATAAATTAAATTATTGTTTTTCTGCTCTCTTTTTAAGTTCTGCTATTATTCCATCATGCTTTGCTTTAGTCATTTTGCAAAGTAGGAATGGGAGTGCAGAAAATACCGAGGCTACAAGTGCTACTAAAATACTTGCGGTGATTATTGGCTCTCTGACTGCTGCATCTAATAAAAGGTCATAATTTGTTGTTCCGTCAATACCTGCAACAAGCCCATAATGCTCATAAATAAATGTTAAAACAAATGTTGCAAAAATTCCGCCTACTACTGAGAATAAAAGCTGAATATTTTGAACAAATCCCTCAACTCTCTCGTTGGTTTTAAGCTGTTGATAATCGAGTGCATCTGCTGTTAATGAGGTTTGAATTATATACTGCGGTCCGCTTGCAAAGTTAAACAAGAATAATGCAATTACATAAAATACAACGCTCGTTTTAAAGGTTAATACCATTATTGCAGCAGCGACAGCATTAGCCATAAATGATGCAAAGCCGAACTTTTTAATTCCCATTTTACTAATTAAAATTGGAGCTAAAAGCATTCCAGGAATAAAAGCGGTTGATGTAATTGTAGGTAATATTCCATACATTACACTGCTTTCGAGCTGATAAAGACATATCCAACCAAGAAGTACACCTATTGCGCCTCTAAATCCATCAAAAAACTTTGAAAATGAAACAATCCAAAAATCACGGTTTGATGCAAACTGCTTTAAGCCATCAATTATATTTACTTTTTCTTTTGCTTCTTTTGGCTTGATAACACGCTCTTTTGTTTTAAACATTACAACAAGACCTAATGAAAATCCTACGATTGTAAATGCAGGTAAAAGAATTCTATATGCTTGAATGTTGAGCATTCCTTTTGCACCAAAAAATATACCTGCGAACACTGGGAGAATAAGGCTAACGAGTGATGGCCCTAAATTAGCAATAAATTCTGAAATGCTCATTATCTTTGTGCGTTCGTCTGAATTTGGAGAAATAACTTGAGAAATTCCCATATAAGCATTGTTATAGATGTGCTGACCTATGTATAAAATATTATAAAAAATGCCTATTAAAACCATTTTTGTGAGGTTGCTACCATCAAGTGGAACAAACCAAGTTATTCCAATAACTCCGATAAGACAAGGAATTCCAGCCCATAAAAGGTAAGGTCTGAACTTGCCCATTTTTGTATTTGTATTATCTACTATCCAGCTTACTATTGGCGTTTTTAGAACACTTATTATGTTTGAAATGACAAAAAGAATTAATATGTTTGATGGGCTTAACTTGTAAATTGAACCTACTAAGAAACAAGTCGCCGACATATTTATTTGCCCCATCATTGCATTAACAGTTTTTACACCTATTCCAGCTCCGCTGAAAATTGCGATTTCTTTGTTGGAAACATAATTTCCCTCTTTTGGCGCTTTCCAATAGGTTTTTACATCAGTGATTGCTCCGCCTAATTTTTGGACTAACTCCCCTGCTTTACTCATTTTCTTTTTCTCCTTTAATTAATTATTCGAGTTTAATGTCTGAAATATCAATTTTTAAGGTATCTTTTGAAGCTAACTTTAAGCCATAAAATATGTCTTCTAAATAATTGTCTGAAATCGTAACCTCTGGAATTGCATATTTGGGTAAGGATTTTATTGCTTCTGCCATTATTTCATCAATTCTGTTTTGCCTTTCAGAACGATAGAAAACTATTTTTTCAGGATTTAAAAAAACTATTAAATTTCGCACTATTTTTGAACAATATCTAATTGATTTAATATCTTTTCTTATATCAGATACAAAAGAAATTTCGCCTGCAAAACCGTTATGCCCTTTAAGAACATTTCCATTTGCCATTTGACCAAGACCAATGCCATTATGGCCAAATTGAAGTGTTGCAACCACGCTGTTAAAAGGATTTTCTAATTTATTGCAAACCGACATAACAGTTAAGTTCATATCATTTTCTAAAATTATTGCTACTTTATATTTTTCTTCTAAGTATTTTTTAAAATCCATACCATTAAAATCTGAATTGTAAAACCACTCTATAATTTTTCCATCATTAACAACGCATGGTAATGATATTGAAATTAAAGATATTTTATGATATTTTTCAAATATTTTTTTGTAAAAGTAGTCGATTTCACCTTTTAAATTTTGCACTGAAATATCTTTTTTTTCATTAAAGCAAACCACATTTTTAAAATTTTCAGCTCTACATACAAGGTGATTATTATCAATTGCAAAGTAAATTGCAAAGGCATAATCCTCACAAATTTTAAAGAGCTTCGCTTTTCTGCCACCCGTTGATGGCGCAATGCTTGATTCACAAATCATATTTTCTTTGACACAATAATCTATTGTCTTTTTTATAGTTGGAACGCTTAAAAAAGTAGCGTCAGATATTTGTGAAATTGTCATCTCATCGCTTGATTTTAAAGTATCTAATATTAAATTAAAGTTATTGTTTTTTACTGCAATCATTTCATTTGCATCTGCCATTTTGGCCCTCCTTTTACACTTCATAACTTTTTTAAGAGCGTTTAAAAACTATAATATAACAAAGCAGTAAGAATGTCAACATAAGTTTTGACAAATTTACTGCTATTTTTTTATTATATTATAATGTTAGCTGTTCGCCCTCATCTTCTGCTGTTAATAACGCACCAGCAGCAGGCAAAGTTCTTGTTCTATATCGAGTAGCTTTTGCAAAATCGCCATCTTTGTATTCAGCAACTTCACAAACTCTATGCCCTTTTTTAAGCGTCATAACAGAAACGCCCATAGTGTCTTTTGTTGCCTTTGGCGTAACTGCTCCCGTATTTAGAAGAAGTATTCTCCCCGCTGTTGATTTTACAATAACTTCTTTATCCTCTGATATTTGAAGTATTGCTGCAAGCGGAAATTTGTCAGAATATGCTTTAATTAGCTTTTTTCGGTTTGTTTTTGTTTCATAGGCAGAAAGGTCAACTTTTGCAAGCTTTCCTGTTTCAAAGAAGAATAACATATAGCCTTTATAATCGTTTGTAACTGCCATATATACTGCTTTTTCGCCCTCATCCATCATTAGCTTTGACGGGACATAATCGCCTAATACGCTTGTCTTTGTATCATCAAAATCTGATGCGTTAGCTTTATAAACTTGACAATTATTTGTGAAAAACAAAAGGTCGGTGTTATTAGTTGCCTCAACAGCTCGTATTATGGTATCACCGTCTTTTAGCTTTTGCTCGCCACTCATTCTTAAAGATAGCGGTGTTATTTTTTTGAAATACCCTTCCTTTGTAAAGAAAAGATTAACGGGATAATCAGGGATTTCTTCGATTTCATTAAATTCCTCAATTTCAGAAGCATATATTATTTCACTTCTGCGAGGTTTGTTATATTTTTCAACAACATTATCTAATTCGTTGATTATGATTTTTTTAATTCTTGTCTTGCTACTAAGAATATCTTCCATATCCTCAATATCTTTTATAAGCTGCTCGACATCTTTAGTTCTTTTTAAAATATACTCACGGTTTAAATGACGCAATTTGATTTCGGCAACATATTCAGCTTGAATTTTATCAATTCCAAAGCCAATCATAAGATTTGGAATAACCTCTGTTTCTTCGTCGGTTTTTCTTATTATTGTTATTGCCTTATCAATATCAAGTAAAATCTTTTGAAGCCCCTCTAACAAATGTAGCTTGTCTTTAGCTTTTGAAAGGTCAAAATATACTCGTCTGTGAACGCATTCTGTTCTATAAGCTATCCATTCAAGTAATAAATCTTTAACGCCCAAAACCTGTGGCATTCCTGCAATCAAAACATTGAAATTACAGCCAAAAGAGTCTTCAAGCGGAGTTGATTTATAAAGCTTTTGCATAACCTTTTCAACATCTGTTCCACGCTTTAAGTCGATTGTAATTTTAAGACCTGATTTGTCAGTTTCGTCACGAACATCTGAAATTTCTCTTGCTGTTCCATTTTTAACTTTGTCAATTATTTTATCAATAATAGCTTCAGAGGTTGTTGTTGGTGGTATTTCTATAATATCAATGCAATTGCTATTTTTATCATAAGTATATTTTGCACGAATTTTAAACCCACCACGACCTGTTGCAAAAATATTACGCATTGTCTGCTCATCATAGAGTATTTGACCGCCGCCAATAAAATCGGGTGCTTTAAGAGTTTCCATAATGTCAAAGTCTGGGTTTTTTATTAATTCTTTTGTTGTATCACAAATTTCTTTTAAGTTAAAAGAGCAAATTGAAGATGCCATTCCAACAGCAATACCAATCGTTGCATTGACAAGAATTGATGGGAAAGTAACAGGAAGCAGAGTTGGCTCTTTCATTCTTCCGTCATAGTTATCAACAAAATCTACTGTATCTTTATCTATATCACGAAAAAGCTCAATGGCAATTTGTTCAAGCTTTGCCTCTGTATAACGAGATGCGGCATATGCCATATTTTTAGAATAAGATTTACCAAAGTTACCTTTTGAATCAACATATGGATATAAAAGACTTTCATTTCCCTTTGCAAGACGAACCATTGTTTCATAAATTGGACCGTCACCGTGAGGGTTAAGCTGCATTGTTGCACCGACTATGTTAGCAGATTTAATTCGCCCACCATTTATAAGCCCCATTTTATACATTGTATAAAGGAGCTTTCTGTGTGAGGGCTTAAATCCATCTATTTCAGGAATAGCTCGGGACATAATTACGCTCATCGCATATGGCATATAGTTTGTTTCAAGTGTATCTGTAATTAGCTGGTCAACAACCTCGCCTGCACCGACTATATTTGTGCCTTGTGGAGTTTCGTCTAATTTTATTGCTTTTTTAGGCTTTTTTGGCATATTTCATTCCCCTAAAATTTTTATTTTCTGAGTTTATGATATATCTGCAAGCTCGATATATTTGTATCCATTATCTGCTATATGGTCTTTTCTTCCTTGAAGATTATCACCAAGAAGCAAATCAAATTTGTCTGAAACTTCTATGTCAGAATTGTTTGATTCTACTTTTACAAGTCGCCTTGTTTTTGGGTTCATTGTAGTTAGCCACATCATTTCAGAGTCATTTTCACCAAGACCTTTAGAACGCTGAATTGAATATTTTGCATCACCAATTTTTGCAAGAACATCTTGTTTTTCACTTTCATTATAGCAAAACCAAATTTCATCTTTGCAAGAAATTTCATAAAGTGGAGATTCGGCAATAAAAACTTTTCCCTGCTTTATAAGAGTTGGCATAAGCCTATAAATCATTGTAAGAATTAGTGTTCTTATTTGATAACCATCAACATCAGCATCTGTACAAATTATTACCTTGTCCCACCGCAGATTTTGAAGATTAAATGACGATAAATCTTTGTTTGACTTTGATGTAACCTCAACTCCACAGCCGAGAACTTTAATTAAATCAACTATAATGTCACTTTTAAAAATTTTATCATATTCAGATTTAAGGCAGTTTAAGATTTTACCTCTTACAGGAATAATCGCTTGAAACGCACTATCTCGTGCCTGTTTACAAGCACCAAGAGCAGAATCGCCCTCAACAATGAAAATTTCACGCTCAGAAATATCCTTTGAGCGACAATCGACGAATTTTTCAACCCTGTTTCCGATATCACTACCGCTTTGAAGCGTCTTTTTTATATTTTGCCTTGTGCTTTCAGCCTTAACTCTCGAACGCATATTAATAATGACCTGTTCTGCTATTTTTTCAGCTTCAAGTCGGTTTTCAAGGAAATAAACTTCAAGCTGATGACGAAGAAATTCGGTCATTGTTTCTTGAATGAATTTATTGTTAATGGCTTTTTTAGTTTGATTTTCATATGAAGTTTGAGTTGAAAAAGACGATACAACGATAACAAGGCAGTCTTCAATATCTTGGAAACTAATTTTGCCATCGCTTTTTAAATATTTACTGTTAGCCTTTAGATAGGCATCAATCTGTGATACGAACGCACTTCTAACAGCTTTTTCGGGTGCTCCGCCATATTCAAGGAAGCTTGAATTATGATAGTATTCTTTAACTTGTTTTTTATTTGAAAAGCAGAGAGCAACATTGATTTTAACCTTATAATCCTTCATATCAGCTCTGTCACGACCTTTACGCTCGTCTGACTGCCAAAGCTGAACGCTTGAAAATGCTTGCTCCTCGGTGAGTTCTTTTACATAATCTGTAATTCCGTTTTCATAATAATATTCATATGTTTCAAAGGTATTTGTACCTGTTTGGTCTTTTAAAATAAAGTGAACTCTCTCGTTTACAACTGACTGCCTTTTAATTGTTTCTTGGTAATATTCAAGAGGAATGTCAATTTGAGTGAAAACTTTCATATCAGGCTTCCATTTAATTCGTGAGCCTGTATCTTTTTTATTGTATTCTTCCTTTTTAAGTTCACCGACAGCATTTCCTTTTTCAAAATGCATTGTATATTTTAAACCGTTTTTATGGATTTCTGCCTCCATATATTCAGATGCAAACTGCGTTGCACAAAGCCCTAATCCATTAAGACCTAAAGAATATTCATAGCTGCTGCCTGCATCATTTGTATTATATTTTCCGCCTGCATACATTTCACAAAAAACAAGTTCCCAGTTATAACGCTTTTCTTTTTCATTATAATCCATTGGTATTCCTGAGCCAAAATCTTGAATTTCTATTGAATTATCTAAAAATCTTGTTACTATTATTTTATCGCCACGGCCCTCACGAGCCTCGTCAATTGAGTTTGATAAAATTTCAAACATCGAATGTTGACAGCCCTCAATACCGTCCGAGCCAAAAATAACAGCCGGACGCCTACGAACTCTGTCCGCACCTTTTAATTGTGAGATACTTTCTTCTGTATAAGAGGATTTTTTAGGCATCTTCAATGACCATCCTTTGTTTTTAACTATAAAAATTCATTGTCACCATTCTACACTATATATAGCGTAAAAGTCAATAGTAAGTGGATTAATTCCCTATATATTCAAAGCGTTTAAAGGTTTTGCCATCTCTCTCCACTGTTTCATTCCACATTGAAAGCGGCCTTGCCCAAATTCCACCCTCGCCATAAAGTGCTTTATAGATAACCATATCCTGAAGAGTTTCGGTATTTTTTGCAATGCAAAGTGCTTCATACTCATTTCCCTTGAAATGACGGTATTTGCCAATTTTAAATTCATTCATATTTTTCACCAACTTATTCTAATAATAAATATTTAAGTGCTGAATATCTTTTTGTTTTTTTGTCATTTGAAATCATACCCATTACTTCGCCTTTTGTACCAACAATTATCATTAGCTCTTTTGCTCTTGTGACTGCTGTATATAACAAATTTCTATATTTTAACTGCGGTATCGTTGAGATTGCTGGCATTATTACCGCTTTAAACTCACTGCCCTGACTTTTATGAACCGTGACCGCATATGCAAGTTCTAATTCATTTAACTGCTCTCTTGCATAAACAGCAATTCTATCATCATAATTAATTTTTAATGTTTCTGTATGAATATCAATTTTTTCTATTATACCAATATCACCATTGAAAATTCCCTCACCATTTTCTTTTCCCTTTGACCAAGTAATATTATAATTGTTTTTAATTTGCATTACTTTATCGCCCTCACGATAAATTCTAAATCCAAAATTTAGCTCACGCTTTTCATCATCATATGGATTTATAATCGACTGAAGAACTGTATTAAGATTTACAGAGCCTACCTCACCTTTTCTTGACGGGCAAAGCACCTGTATATCAGAAAACGGTGAATAAGAATAAGCTTCGGGTAATCTTTTTGAATAAAGCTCTGCTATTGTTTTTGCAGCAAGCATTGGCGACTGCCTTTCCATAAGAAAAAAATCGCCGTCTTTTTTATCTGTTATTGGTTCTTCGCCTTTTACAATTTTATGTGCATTTGTAACGATTAAACTTTGCCTTGCCTGACGAAAAACTTCTTTTAATTCAACCACTGGCAAAAGCCCCGAGCCTATTAAATCAGAAAGCACATTTCCTGCACCTACTGGGGGTAACTGGTCAGAGTCGCCAACCATTATAAGCCTGCAACCAAACGGAAGTGCGGCTAAAAGGCTTGCAAAAAGGTTTATATCGACCATTGAAAGCTCGTCCACAATTAAGGCTTCGCAATCAAGCGGATTTCGCATATTTCTTTTAAAAAGGGGTTTATCAGAATCGTCCCACTCGACCTCTAAAAGCCTATGAATTGTTTTTGCATCTTCTCCTGTTAATTCTGTCATTCTTTTTGCAGCTCTACCTGTTGGTGCGGCAAGAGAAATATTAAGCTTATCATTTTGAAAAAGTCGCAAAATTCCCTTTAAAGTTGTTGTTTTACCCGTTCCCGGTCCGCCTGTTAATATTAAAATTCCTTTATTTATAGCGGTTCTTATAGCATCTTTTTGCTTTTCTTCATATTCTATTTTGTCTTTTTTTTCTATCTTTTCTATTTCTTTATCAAGAGTTTCTTTTTGTGGTGGGGGAAATTTTAAAAGGACTTTTATTCTATCACTTATTGATTTTTCATCATTATATGCTGTCAATAAAAATACAAATTCTTTTGACTGTATTATTTTTACCACAAGTTTATTTTCTTTTGAAAGCTCATCAATTAATATATCTATCGTATCTTTATTTGTTCTTAAATAATCTGCTGATATATCTATTAATTTATTTCGAGGCAGGCAAGTATGCCCATTTCTATAAAGATTTTCTTTAACTATATGAACAATTCCTGCTTTTATTCGAAAAGAATTTTCAGGCGGATTTGGCAATTTTTCAGCTATAAATTCTGCCCTTTCAAATCCAATTCCACTAACTTCTGTTAAATCGTAAGGATTGTTTAAAACCATTTTTACTACATTTGTGCCAAACTGTTTATATGCCAAAATGCACTCGTTTGGAGTCATTCCATAAGCTTCAAGCGACATCATAATTGCTCTCACTGCAAACTGTTGGCGGTAGCTTTCACTCATTTTGCGTGCCTTATCAAGTGAAATTCCGTTAATCGTTGCAAGCTGTTCTGGCTCGTTTTCAAGTATTTCAAATGATTTATCACCGAATTTTTCTATTATTTTCTGTGCTGTTGCAGGTCCAATCCCTTTAATTGCACCTGCCGCAAGATAGTTAAAAAGCTGTTCTGTCGTAGCTGGCATACTTCGTTCAAAAGCGTCTGCCTTAAACTGTCTACCAAAAGTGCTATGATAAGACCATTCGCCTGACATTTTAACGCTTTCGCCAACCGATATATCAGAACAAACACCGACAGCCGTGATAAGTTCATCATCACAGCTAATCTCAAGCACGGTGTAACCATTTAGGTCATTACGAAATTTAATGTCTTCAACCGTTCCGCTTATTATAATTTTTTCAGGTTCTTCATTCATTTAACAAATTCCTCTAACTCGGAAAAGCTACAAAGATAAATACCATTGCTTTCACGGCACACATTAAGGCAAGCGAGTCTATCCGCCTCATTCATTCCCGTGTCTAAAACAATAACTCTACCATAGCTTTCATCACCGATTAAATTCATTTTCATTCTTGCAGCATATGCGGCTGCGGAAATGTCTTTTGTTGTCTTTTTGCTCGGAATTATTATGTAATATTCATACCTTTGCTTTGGTAGTAGCAGCTTTAACATAATTCCATAAGCAAGTGCGATAAGCCCAAATAAAATAAGACCGACAAAAATTGCACCAAAAAAGCTCTCTAACATAAAATCACCTCATAACATTGTATGAGGCGATAGCTTTCAATGTGAGTAAACCTGTAAGCCGAGTTCTGTCTTTTAAAGCAATTATCTATCTAAACCCACTGTTACCAATGGGTTTTAGCCACCCGTCGAAGTATTTGCCCAGCTGACAACTTCAGTCGGTGTTGCATCAGGTAGGGTTTACTTAGCCGTACAGTTACCTGCACGCTGGTGAGCTCTTACCTCGCCTTTCCACCCTTACCACTTTCGTGGCGGTATATCTCTATGCACTGTCCCGAAGGTCGCCCTTGGCGGCCGTTAGCCGTTACCCTGCTGTGTGATGCTCGGACTTTCCTCACGGATTTTAAGAAAACTTAAATCCCCGCAATTGCTCAGTTTACTCGTATTTTATTATAATACAAATGTTCGGTAATGTCAACTGAATAAAAGTTTTTGTCATTCAAAACGCAAGTGAAGAATTGCAAGGTTACAACGATGATTGCTTAGTGGATGAGATCCTTCGCTGTACTCAGGATAACACATTTAGAAAAAGCAGTTCTCAGATGAAAACTGCTTTTAATATTTATTTAACTTTTAACTCAATTTCGCCATTTTTAACTGACAGTGTAATTGATTTTGTTGGCGTTTCAAAATGTTCAACAAGATATGATGAAATTTTATCTTCAACATTTCTTCTTATAACATTTCTAAGGTCACGAGCCCCTCTGATATTACCGTCCATTTTTGTAACTAACAAACTTGGGACTTCATCTGAATACTTAAATGTAATTGCTTTATCAAAAAGTGCAGTTACAAGGTCTTGGAGCATTAGAACTGCAATTTTTTCATAGTCCTCTTTTGAAAGTTCATTAAAGACAACAACTTCATCAATTCTTCCGATAAATTCAGGGCGAAGAAATTCATTAAGTGCCTTGACTGCCATTTCTTTTTTAACATCAGATGTGTTTTTGCCAAAGCCTAATGCACTTTCCTTACGCTCACTGCCTGCATTTGAAGTCATTATTATTACTGTATTTGCAAAATTCACTGCTCGACCGTGGGCATCATTGGTTTTGCCCTCATCTAAGATTTGAAGAAGAATATTCATAACATCTGGGTGAGCTTTTTCAATTTCATCAAAAAGAATTATTGAATAAGGCTTTCTTCTAACCTTTTCTGTTAGCTGCCCCGCTTCGTCATAACCTACATATCCAGGAGGCGAACCAATTAGTCGAGAGATAGAATGTTTTTCCATAAATTCTGACATATCAAATCTTATAAGAGTTTCTGGAGTATCAAAAAGTTCTGCTGACAACAGCTTTACAAGCTCTGTTTTGCCCACACCTGTTGGACCAACAAAAATAAAAGATGCAGGTCTTTTTTGCAGGCTAAGCTGAACACGGCTACGCTTAATTGCCGCTGCGACAAGCATAACTGCATTGTCTTGACCGATTAAATGCTCTTTAAGCCTATTTTCAAGCCCTGAAAGTCGCTTTAAATCGCCCTCCATAACCTTTGATGATGGAATTCCTGTCCACAAATTTATAACCTTTGCAAGGTCATCTGCTGTAACCGCATTATCTTTTGCTTTTAAGGCAAGACCATCTTCAAGACCTTGTTCTGAAAGGATTTCTGCTCTTACTCTTGCAAGCTCCTCATAATCTGGAGTCTGCGTTTCTACCATTAAGTCTTCTTCATCTTTTTTAAGTGATGATAGTTTTTTAAGAAATTTTTCATAATCGCTGATTGATTTATTACGAAGGTTTGCACAAGTACAAGCTTCATCAAGCAAATCTATTGCTTTATCGGGCAAAAATCTATCAGTTATATATCTTTCTGAAAGCGTAACTGCTTTATAAACAAGTGCATCACTGATTTCGACTTTATGAAATTCCTCATAATATTTTTTTATTCCGAGAAGCATATCATAGGTATCATTTATTGATGGTTCTTCAATTTTTACAGGCTGAAAACGCCTTTCAAGAGCAGCATCTTTTTCAATATGCTTTCTGTATTCATTAAAAGTAGTTGCACCGATAACCTGAATTTCTCCACGAGAAAGTGCTGGCTTTAAAATATTGGCTGCATTCATCGTTCCCTCTGAATCGCCCGTGCCAACAAGATTATGGACTTCATCAATAAACAATATGATGTTGCCTTCATTTTTAACTTCATCAATAAGCCCTTTAATACGGCTTTCAAATTGACCTCTGAACTGAGTTCCTGCAACAAGTGCAGTAAGGTCAAGAAGATGAATTTCTTTGTCGGCAATTTTTGCAGGAACGCTGCCTTCTGCAATTCTTAGTGCAAGCCCCTCGGCAATAGCTGTTTTACCAACACCAGGCTCACCAATAAGGCAAGGGTTGTTTTTTGTTCTTCTGCAAAGAATTTGAATTGTTCTATATATTTCTTCATCACGACCGATAATTTTATCAAGCTTATTATCTCTTGCTCGCTCGGTTAAATCAGTGCAATAAAGATTTAAATATTTTCTCTTTTTGTTTTTTGCTC
Source organism: Oscillospiraceae bacterium (assembly GCA_036652055.1). Lineage (GTDB taxonomy): Bacteria > Bacillota > Clostridia > Oscillospirales > Acutalibacteraceae > Fimenecus. The sequence continues at coordinate 18,199 of JAVVWP010000004.1, forward strand.
CCTGCTTTTTCTTTGACTTTTTTTCTTCTTTATTATCGGTTTGTACAGTAGCGATTAATTGCCTATCGTCATCGTCTTGTTCATCATCATCAATTTCATCGCTTTCGCTTTTTCCATTTGGGAACATTCCTTGTAAAAATGACAATGGCAATGCACCGCCGGGCTGAAAGTTTTCGTCGCCCTCCATACCGTCCATCATCTGTTCCATTTGGGCTGCAACATCTTTCATCTCGTCTTCAGAAATTCCCATCTGCTCCATTATTTGCTTGACAGGACCGATATTTAGCTCCATTGCACATTTAATGCAAAGTCCCTCGTTGGTGGTTTTGTCACCCTCAACTTTTGAAATAAAAAACACAGCAGGGTTCTTTTTACATCTACTGCAAATCATATTATTATTCATTCGTTAGTTTTCCTCTTTCTTTTTGCTTTCTTTGAACTGCTTTATTGTACCTGGGATATAGCTTAAAAGAGCCACTAATGTAAGTATTGCTGATATTATTACAAGTGCTATCATTACGGATTTAGGCAAAACAAAGAACGAAGTTAAAGCGCCGATTTCTGGTCCAAAAGCGATAATAGTACACATTACAGCATAAAATACCATTGTTGCTACCTTACCATAAATTTCAGCTGCTGACGGGCGAAGCCCCATAAATATCATAATTGCCCCGACTACTACCATTAATGCTTCTTTAAACAGGAAGAACATAAATACCCATTTAAACCATTTCATTGTAGGATCGGTTGACTTTCCAAAATAAAAGAATAACACAACTGCTATGGTGATTTGTGTCAATTTATCTGCAATAGGGTCAAGCATTTTTCCAAGTTCACTGATTTGATTAAATCTTCTTGCGATTTTTCCATCAAAAAAGTCTGTAAGCCCTGAAATAAACAGGACAACTACTGCCCAAAAAATTTTACCATCATAAAAAAGCACTCCAAAAACAGGAATTAATGCAATCCTTATAACACATAGTAGATTTGGAATTGTAAGTGACCCCTTGAACAAGTTTTTAAAATTTTCCATTATAATTTTCCCCTTAATTATTTTTTAAACATCTCAATTGGATTTACATCATTGCAAAGTGCAACTATTTTTGATGAATTAACTGCTGATTTTATTGCTTCGTTTGTCTTTGGTGCTATAAAAGTTAAAGCTGAACAAATAAACACAAGAATTAGCATTCCTTTAGCAGCACCAAAAATTGCACCCAAAAGCATATTTACAGGTTTTATTAAAGGCAGCTTAAACATCTTATTAATACCTCTTGCAGCAAATTTAAGTATAAACCCTAAAAGCACACAGAGAACTATAAATACTATGCTTTTCATAACAGTTACAACAATAGGTTTTGCAACTTTTTCTTCAAGCTCATTAGCTATATTAGAATTTGAAAGATCTGCTGACAATATTTTTTGCGAAAGCTCGCCAACATCTATACCAACTTTTTTTGCATAAGACGAATAAAATGATGGGATTGAGTCTAATATTGCTGAAGCTTTTTTAGCATAGGTTACACCCTCAGCATTATTTGGAAGTTTTTCCTCAATACTTGATTGTATATTTTTTCCCATAAAGCCATCATAAATTGCGGTTGAAAATGGAGCTGCAAGCTGAAAGGCAAGAACTATTGCTAAAATAAAAGCAGCAACTTCAAGTATTGAAAGAACAAATCCTTTTTTAGCGGCAAAAATTACTATTGCCAAAAATACTACTGCTAATATTACATCAATTATGATATTCATAAATTTTGACCTCCGTATGAACAAATTATTTTTTTAATTAAAACTATGCAATTGCTTTTTCCGTAGACTGCGAAGATGTAGTTTCATTTAGAACATTTTTTTCGGTATGCTTCTCTTTTTCTCCGATTGTTCTATAACAATCAATTTTGCTTGTAGTCCATTCATATGTGTATGTACCTAAAGTAAATACTTTTATTCCGTCGCTCTCTACCTCCATTCTTCCTATTTCTTTTCCTTTTCGATTGTAATTAATAATTTCATTATCAGTTAAAATCGAAATATTACTACCATCAGTAGAAACACTTCTTATTCCTTTATTGATTTCGGTTTCAAAAAGCAAAGTGCCTTTTTTATTGTATACCTTAACTATTTTTGATGTTGCACTTCCATATTTTGAAAGCACACAAACGCTTATATTGCTGTCACTTGTGCATATTCTTGATAAAGTATTGAGGCTTAAATCCTCTTCTTTTTTATCTTTTAAATTATTAAGCAGGCAAAAGGTTTTTTCACCAGTTATTAAAAGATTATTGCCATATAAAAATTCGACCTTTGAAATGATTTTTCCTGCAAAATCCAATTGATTTATAGGCTCTGCATAGGCAAAATCAAACACTACAACTTTTGTATAAAGCTCTCCATTTTCAGCACCAACTAAAATTACTGCCGCCTTTTTTCCATTGTCTGATATATCAATTCCTATTATATTTTCTTTTGCACATGCCCAACGAAAAACCTCTTTTTGGTTTTTATCTAATACAATTAATTCAGAAACAGATGCTTCACCTCTAACTGCAAGCCCTATTGTACCATTTCTTCCAATTGCTCCAGTTAATATCTTTTGTTTGGTTTTACCTTCATATAGCACCTTTGTTTTTGACTGAACTCTATATGAGGTTTCGCCGACATCAATCATTAACGCTCGTGAACCAACGCTGTCAACTATCGGATTTGAATATGTGTGCTGAAGCGTTGAAACACGCCTTGCCGTGCTATCAAGCACAATCGTGCTATCGTTTGCGAGAATTAAAAAGTCTGAACCTATTGGTTTAATATCGTTTGCTGATAAATTTTCAAAATAATAAGGGTATCCGTTTCCTCTTTTTGTTCCGGAAATCACTGAATTAACATAATCGCCTACACTTGAAAAAGTGATGTTTCCAAAAGTGTCCGCCGCTATAAAAAGAAGCACAAGCATTACAAGAATAACAGAAACTGCTTTTATGATTTTTATAAGCGGTTCTTGATTTTTTGTAGTTTTTTTCTTTTTAGTGGTTTTGTTTTTACCCTCTGCCATTATTTATCAATCCTTAATTATAATTAACTTTATTAAGATATAACCCTTCAGGCGGAGCTGTTGCCCCTGCATTGTTTCTGTTTTTGGATTTAATTATATTTTGTATTTGGTTTCTCTTGATTTTTCCGCTGTTAATATCTAAAAGAGTTCCAACCATAATCCTAACCATATTATATAAAAAGCCATCACCTAAAAAGGTTATTTCTATTATATCACCTTTTCGCTCGATTTTGGCATCTTTTATTTCTCTTACCTTATCATCAACGCTGCTTCCTGCGGCACAAAATGCTGAAAAGTCATTAATTCCTATAAATGCTTTGATTTCTTCGTTTAACATATTAGCATCTATCGGATATGAATAAAAATATGCTCTGTTTTCATAAAAAGGATTTCTGTAATCAGTATTTAAAATTAAATATTTATATTCCTTTGATATACAGTCATACCTTGCGTGAAATTCAAGCGGAACTTCGCCACAAAATTTAACTGAAATATCATTAGGCAAAAGTGCATTAAGTGCCTTTTTTAATTTTTCGGGTTTAATATCTTTTTCAGTTTTCATATTACAACAAAACATATTTGCGTGAACCTTGCTGTCTGTTCTGCTACATCCAACTATATTTTCTCGCTTGCCCAATATTTTTTCAACTGCGTCTTGAAGAGTACTTTGAACAGTAACGGCATTTTCTTGAACTTGCCATCCATGATAATTTGAGCCATCATACATAAGTGCGATTAAAAAATTTTTCACTAAAGCCACCTATTATGCAAACTATGCAATCCTTTTTATATTATCGCCGGTATATAAATATTTGAAACAATTATTCCTGCAATCAGTGCTATCATTAAAAACATTGAAAGATAATCCCTAAAAGCTAATTTCATTATTTTAAGCCTTGTTCTGCCCTCGCCACCTCTATAACATCTACATTCCATTGCAAATGCAAGCTCATACGCTCTCCTAAAAGAGTTTATGAATAAAGGAATGAAAATAGGTATTAATGCTTTTGCTCGTTTTATTATACTACCTGTGTCAATATCAGCTCCCCTTGCTTTTTGTGCTGACATTATTTTGTCAACCTCATCAATTAAGGTTGGGATAAATCTAAGTGCTATCGTCATCATCATTGCTATTGAATGCACATTGATTTTTAGGTGATTTAGCGGTGAAAAAAGCCTTTCAATTGCATCTGTTAGAAGCGTTGGAGAAGTGGTATAGGTTAGCATTGAGCTTGAAACTACAAGAAGTGCTATACGCACTGTTGTGAACACAGCCATATAAACGCCGCCACTTGTGACTTTAAAGCCACCCATTTGCAACCAAATATCACCCGACTTATTGTAAAATATTTGAAGAACAGAAGTTATTGCAACTAATATAAAGATAGGTTTTACACTTTTATAAATCAGCTTTGGAGATATTTTTGAAATGAGAACTATTGTAAGAAGTATTGCGGCAATAACACCGAGTGCAACAAAATTTTTGCAAACAAAAACAATTATAATATATGCAAAGGTTAATACAAGCTTTATTCTTGGATCTAATTTATGCACAGGCGAATTTCCTGGGAAAAACTGACCGATAGTAATATCTTTAATCATTGCTTTACTCCCCCTTCTCGAAGGAGCTTTAAAAGCTCTTGCTTTGCTTTTTCAAGAGTATATATATCGGTTCTAACTGGAATGCCTGCTTTTTTTATATTCATAAATATTTTAGTGACTTCTGGAACATTAAGCCCGATTTCTGTAAGTCTTTCAACTTTTTCAAAAACTTCATTAACTGTTCCAAAAAATTCAACGCTTGATTTATTCATAACAAGAACTTTTGAGGCAATTTTTGCAACATCTTCCATACTGTGAGAAACAATTATTATTGTACTGCCTGTTTCAATTCTGTATTCTTCTATCATTTTTGAAATTTTATCTCTGCCTTTTGGATCAAGACCTGCTGTTGGCTCATCTAAAATAAGAATTTCAGGTTCCATTGCCATAACGCCTGCAATTGCAGCACGCCTTTTTTCGCCACCCGACAAGTCAAATGGTGACTTATTTAACATTTCAGATTTCATACCAACAAATTCAGCTGCTCTTTTTACATTCATATCAACTTGCTCGGCTGACAGCCCCATATTATGAGGTCCAAAAGCTATATCTTTGTATACGGTACTTTCAAAAAGCTGATATTCGGGATATTGAAAGCAAAGCCCCACTTTAAATCGTGTTTGCCTTGTAACTTCTTTGCTTGAATGAATGTCAACTCCATCTAAAAGCACCTTGCCTGTTGTTGGCTTTAAAAGTCCGTTCAAATGCTGAACGAGCGTGCTTTTTCCTGAACCTGTATGGCCAATTATGCCAATGAGTTCACCTTTTTCAATTTTTATATTTATATTTTCAATAGCAGTAACCTTAAATGGCGTGCCATCTGAATAAACATATGATAAATTCTGCGTTTCCAATAATGCCATTATTTTTCTCCGAGTAATTCTATAATTTTTTGTGAAAATTCGTCTGCTGTTAATATGTCTTTTGGAATTTTTATTCCTTCTTTAATTAACATTGCTGATAGCTGCGTTGCAATTGGAACATCAAGACCTACTGATTTTATTAAATCTGACTTTGAAAACACTTCTTTTGGTGTTCCGTCAAGAATAACTTTTGCATTATCCATAACTATTACCCTATTTGACAACGCCGCTTCCTCCATAAAATGAGTGATAAAAACTATTGTTATTCCCATTTCACGATTTAGCTTGAAAATTGTATCTAATACCTCTTGCCGCCCTCTTGGATCAAGCATTGCAGTCGGCTCGTCAAGAACTATACACTTTGGAAGCATTGCAATTATTCCTGCAATCGCCACTCTCTGCTTTTGACCGCCTGATAGCTTGTGTGGCTCGTGACCTCTGAATTCATACATTCCAACAGCTTTAAGAGCATCGTCAACTCTCTGGCGTATTTCTGCCTGTGGCACGCCCAAATTTTCAGGCCCGAAAGCAACATCTTCTTCAACAATTGTTGCTACTATTTGATTGTCAGGATTTTGAAAGACAACGCCAACAGTTTTTCTAATGTCATAAGATAAATCCTCATTTGAGGTATCCATTCCATCAACTATTACTTTTCCGCTTTCAGGAATTAAAATCGAATTTGAAAGCTTTGCAAGCGTTGATTTTCCCGAACCATTATGACCTAAAATAGCTACAAAATCGCCTTTTTTTATATTAATGCTAACATCATTTACAGCAAGTGGGAGCTTTTTTTCGCCCTCATCTTCCTCATAACGATAGCATACATTTTGAAATTCAATTATATTTTCGTTTGGCATAATTTGTTTCCTTAATTCTTTTTTTGTATCTATTTTATTATCTTTCCCAAATGGCTGATGAACCGCAAGGGAGTATCATTCCTGAATTTGTAACAGGAAGTCCTATTTCATCGCTTGTAACATTTCCGCCAAACTGCGGACATATTGCAGAACCTAAAATGTATTGCATAACCGCTGGCGAAAGCCCCGTTGTATATGAATTTATTAATACCATTAATGGATTATCTGAAAGCACATCTTTACAAAGCTCAACAAAATTGTAAACTTCATTTTCAAGCTTCCAAATTTCGCCATTCGGGCCTCTGCCATATGACGGTGGATCCATAATAATTATGTCATATTTATTGCCACGCCTTATTTCTCTTGCAACAAATTTTGCACAATCGTCAACAATCCAGCGAACAGGCATATTTGCAACACCTGAAGATGCTGCATTCTCTTTTGCCCATTGAACCATTCCCTTTGAAGCGTCAACATGAACTACCTCTGCACCTGCTTTTAGTGCCGCTATTGTCGCTCCACCTGTATAAGCAAAAAGATTTAAAACTTTTACTTTTCTGCCTGCATTTTTGATAAGGTTTGAAGTATATTCCCAATTAACCGCTTGCTCTGGGAAAATACCTGTATGTTTAAATCCCATTGTTTTAACATTAAATGTAAGCTCATTGAATTTTATGCTCCAAAAATCGGGAATTTTATTAAGCAATTCCCAATTTCCGCCGCCCTCTTTTGAACGGTGATATATTGCATCAGGCTTTTTCCAAAGAGGATGCTTTTTTGGTGTATTCCAAATAACCTGCGGATCAGGTCTAATTAAAGTTATATTGCCCCAACGCTCAAGCCTTTGACCGCTGCTGCAATCAAGAAGTTCATAGTCTTTCCAGTCGTTTGTATATCTCATTATTATGGTAATTCCTTTCAGCTTTAAACATCTAATCTTTGCTGCTCATTTTCAGGTATATTAGGATTTTTTATTCCTAAATGCTCATAAGCAAGCGAAGTTACCACTCTACCACGAGGTGTTTTTGAAATGAAACCTATTTGCATAAGATACGGCTCATAAACATCTTCGATAGTAATAGATTCTTCACCGATTGTCGCAGCTATTGTTTCAAGACCAACTGGACCTCCATTGTAATTTTTAATCATTGAAGTGAGCAACAATCTATCGATTAAATCAAGACCTAAATGGTCAATTTCCATTCTGCCAAGTGCTATTTTTGCATTGTCTTCAGTTATTACGCCATTTCCCATTACCTCTGCAAAATCCCTTGCTCTTTTTAAAAGTCTGTTGGCAATTCGTGGCGTTCCTCGAGAGCGTGATGCTATTTCGTTTGCACCATTTTCATCAATTGCTATTCCTAAAATGCCTGCACTTCGCTTTACTATTTGGCAAAGCTGCTCTGGCGTATACATCTCAAGCCTTGAAATAACTCCAAATCTATCACGAAGTGGTGCAGTTAACTGCCCTGCTCTTGTTGTTGCACCAACTAATGTGAATTTCGGTAAATCAAGCCTAATAGAGCGTGCCGATGGCCCTTTACCGATAATAATATCGAGAGCATTATCTTCCATTGCTGGGTATAAAACTTCCTCAACACTTCTTGAAAGACGATGAATTTCATCAATAAACAATACATCACCATCACAAAGGTTAGTAAGAAGTGCTGCTAAATCACCTGGCTTTTCGATTGCAGGGCCAGAAGTAATTCGCATTTGAACGCCCATTTCATTGGCAATTATGCCTGCAAGAGTAGTTTTTCCAAGACCAGGAGGGCCATATAACAAAACATGGTCAAGAACCTCGCCTCTACCCTTTGCGGCTTCTATATATATTTTTAAGTTTTCCTTAACTTTTTCTTGCCCGATATATTCATTTATAGTATGAGGGCGAAGTGAAACTTCAATGTCTGCATCCTCATTTGTAAAATCGGGAGTTGTTATTCTGTTTTCGTTTTCTTCATCCATAATAGAATTTCCTTTCACTTTTTCCCGATATTATAACTGCTTTGCAAGTAGTTTTAAGCCTTGCTTTATTAAATCTTCAACTGAAAGTTCTCTGTCAAGCCTTGAAACTGCGACAGATGCCTCTGATTGAGAATACCCAAGCATTGTAAGTGCGCTGATAGCCTCGCCACTGTTACCACCTTGTGACGCCATTCCCGCAAGCTCAATTTCAGGAGTTGATGCACTAAGGTCAAGACCTTTTGCAAGCTTGTCTTTAAGCTCTAAGACCACTCTGTTTGCAATCTTTGGCCCTACGCCCTGTGCTTTTGTGATTGCCTTGCTATCACCTGTTGCTATACTTAAAATCAGCTTTTCAGGTGGAAGCTCTGAAAGAATTGCAAGCCCTGCTTTTGGGCCTACGCCTGAAACTGTTGTTAAAAGTTTAAAACATTCAAGCTCTTGTTCATCATAAAATCCATATAAATCAAGTGCGTCCTCACGAACATTCAAATATGTGTAAAGCGTAATTGTAATTCCTTTTTCGGCTACTTTTTTTAATGTGGTAGCAGTAGTTGAGCATTTGAATGCAACGCCTGAACAATCAACCGCTATGTTCTGCGAATCAAAATATACTACCTTGCCTGTAATAGAATAAAACATTGTTTTCCCTCGTTTTTATGTATTTTAAATCTTATATTTTTCTGAATTGAGTTTTCCCATTAATGAGCCACTTGAATGAGCATGGCAAATTGCCATTGCAAGGGCGTCTGCTGTATCATCGGGCTTTGGAATTTTATCTAAATTTAGAATTACCTTTGTCATTTCTTGAACTTGCTTTTTTTCAGCTCTGCCATAGCCCACAACACTTTGTTTAACCTGCAAAGGAGTATATTCAAACGCCTCTACTCTATTTTTTTGAGCAGCAAGCATAACAACCCCTCTTGCCTGTGCAACATCTATAACTGTTTTTGCATTGGTATTATAGAAAAGTTTTTCTATTGCCATTGCCTTTGGAGAATATTTTTTCATTAAAGCGTCAAGCTCATCATAAATAATTTCAATTCTTCGATTAAAATTCATTCCGGCAGGCGTAGTAACAGCACCAAAATCAAGCACTGTAAATTTATTTGCAATATAGTTTATAACGCCAAAGCCAACAATTGCATAACCTGGATCTATTCCCAAAATTATCATATTATTTCCTTTTTAATAAAAATTATTATTAAGAAATTTTACCACATATTGAGTTAAATATCAAGGAAAACAGAATATAAAGAAGGAGCTGCCCACATTAATAAGTGAAACAGCTCATAGTTATAATTATTTTAGAATATATTTTTCGCTTTTAGAATTTTTGTTTTTATTAAAAAGTTTATTGCGTTCAGAAATCGCAGTAGCGTCATATGTTTCTTTATGCTTTGACGCAACTCGCTTTGTCGCTTCAATAAGCCCAAGTGCTATCATAAAATACATAAGTTCTTTTGGTGATTGCAATGTATATTCAAACATTGATATTGAAATAAATCCACTAATCATTGATAAATATGCAATTGAAATTCGTTTCCACCAACCGCCACATTTGAAGATTTTGAAGATGTCAATAAAAATCAAAACAAATACAGATAACAACATTATTAATCCAACAAAGCCTAATTCTGTTGTCATTTCTATAAATAAATTGTGTGCATGTGGATATGGAATGCTTTTTTCTGCTAAAATAGCGGCTACATTTTCAGTTCCTGCACCAAGCCCTAAAATTGGCCTTTTACCGATTGACTCAAAGCAAGTGTCCCAAATTGCAAATCTAAATACAGTTGATTCATCTATAAAGGAATCAAACTTTCGCCTTTCTCTAATAACAATAGGTAAAATTCCAGACGAAACAAGCGAAACTAAAAGCATAGTAATAGCTGTCTTTTTACCAAGGAAAGTAAGCATAATCAGAGAAACAACAACCGCAATTGCAGCACCCCTTGAATATGTAAAGAGAATTCCAAGGAAAATAAACACGGTTGCCGTTGTGGCTAAAATTTTTCGCTTTTTTGTACTTGCATAAAAACAAAGGAAAATTGAAAGTGGCATTACTATTATTAAAAATGTCGCCAAAATCAAAGGATTGTCAAAAGTTCCTGAAGCTCTGTCTATTATGTATGTGCCTTGAATTTCAAAAGGCAAAACTTTAAAGATTAAATTGTTAAGATGTGTATAAATTGGGTTTGGGAAAAAATTTTGAAGGTCTATTGCAAGAAAAGACATTTGAAGAACAGCACACAGGCCCGCACCTGCTCCTGACGCTGAAAGGCAAAGCAATATGTTTTCAATTTTCTTTTTTGTATCAACAGAATTTGCAACAATTAAATAGCCTAAAAACATTCCCATCCATAAAAGCGAAATGGCTGCTGAATAAATTCTCGTCTTTGACCAAACCATAGAAGAAAGCATAAAACACATAAAGACAAAAAAAGTTTTTCCTTGTTTCCCCATTACTACTTTTCTACCAATGTGTGACCAATTCTTTTTAAATATCGGAAAAAAGAAAAGAATTAAAAATGGCGCAATATACTCTGGTAGCAATCCACCAATAAATGCTGTAAGCATTAAAAATTTGTCATATTTATTGTATTCTTTATTTGTAAAAATATCGGGAACCAAATGCTCCCCCCCTAATATTGTTATATATACTTATCTAACCAATTTATGTATAATATCATATTTCTTATAAAAATACAATAAGATTAGCAAGTTATAATAAATTTGTAATATTTATGAAATTTATTACTAATTTATGAATTTTTTAAAAAAGCCTTGATTTTTTCTGTAAATAGGCTAAAATATATATTAGCACTCAAGGCATAGGAGTGCTAATATATTATCTTAATTATCTTTTAGGAGGAATTTATATGACCATTAAACCATTAGCTGACCGAGTTGTTTTGAAAGCAATTGAACTTGAAGAAACAACAAAAAGCGGTATCATTCTTGCTGCATCAGCTCAAGAAAAGCCCCAAGTTGCTGAGGTTGTCGCAGTTGGTCCAGGCGGAGTTGTTGACGGAAAAGAAGTTACTATGTATGTTAATGTTGGCGACAGAGTAATTACCGGCAAATACTCAGGCACTGAGGTTAAACTCGACAAAGATGAATTTATTATAGTTCGTCAAGCAGATATTTTAGCAATTGTTGAATAATTTTTAAAGGAGTGTTTTTATTATGGCTAAGCAAATAATTTATGGTGAAGAAGCTCGCAAGGCTCTCCAAACCGGTATCGACAAATTAAGCGATACAGTTAAAATCACATTAGGTCCAAAAGGCAGAAATGTTGTTCTTGATAAAAAATACGGTGCCCCACTTATTACTAATGACGGCGTTACTATTGCAAAAGAAATTGACCTTGAAAACGCATTTGAAAATATGGGTGCTCAACTTGTTAAAGAAGTTGCAACAAAAACCAATGATGTTGCAGGTGACGGAACTACTACTGCTACCCTTTTAGCACAGGCTCTTGTTCGTGAAGGAATGAAAAATGTAGCTGCTGGTGCTAATCCTATGGTTGTTAAAAAAGGAATGCAGATGGCTGTTGATGCCGCTGTTAAAGCTGTTATTGCTTCTGCACAACCTATTAAAGGTACAGATGACATAGCAAGAATTGCTACTATTTCTGCTTCTGATGAGTTTATTGGCAAACTTATTGCAGATGCTATGGAAAAAGTTACTGCCGACGGCGTTATCACTATTGAGGAGTCAAAAACCTCTGAAACATACAGTGATGTTGTTGAAGGAATGCAATTTGACCGTGGATATATTTCACCTTATATGGTAACTGATACTGATAAAATGGAAGCTGTAATCGATGATGCTTACATTCTTATTACCGACAAGAAAATTGCTAATATTCAAGAAATTTTACCTCTACTTGAGCAAATTCTTCAAGCTGGTCAAAAGCTTGTAATAATTGCTGAAGATGTTGAGGGTGAAGCTCTTTCTACAATTCTTGTAAACAGACTTCGTGGCACATTTACCTGTGTATGCGTTAAAGCCCCTGGGTTTGGCGACAGAAGAAAAGAAATGCTACAAGATATTGCAACTCTTACAGGCGGCGAAGTTATTACTGCTGACCTCGGTCTTGAGCTTAAAGATACAACTATTAATCAACTTGGTCGTGCAAAACAAGTTAAGGTATCAAAAGAAAATACAATTATTGTTGACGGTGCAGGCGACAGCGATGCTATTAAAGGCAGAGTTAGTCAAATAAGGTCACAAATTGATGTGACTACTTCAGAATTCGACAGAGAAAAGCTTCAAGAAAGACTTGCAAAGCTTGCAGGTGGTGTTGCTGTTATCCGTGTTGGTGCTGCTACCGAAACTGAAATGAAGGAAAAGAAACTTAGAATTGAAGACGCATTAGCTGCTACTAAGGCTGCTATTGAAGAAGGTTCTGTTGCAGGTGGTGGCGTAGCACTTCTTAATGCTATTCCAGCAGTTGAGGCACTTCTTGCTACTGATGATGCAGATGAAAAAACAGGAATTAAGATTGTTCTTAAAGCAATCGAAGAACCAGCTCGTCAAATTGCTAAGAATGCAGGGCTTGAAGGTTCTGTAATTATTAATGAGATTGTTAATTCAGGCAAAAAAGGCTATGGCTTTAACTTTGCAACTGAAAAATATGTAGATATGTTTGAAGAAGGAATTTTAGATCCTGCTAAGGTTACTCGTTCAGCACTTCAAAACGCTTCTTCTGTTGCTGCTATGGTTCTTACTACTGAATCACTCGTAACAGATATTCCTGACCCTCAGGCAGACGCTGCGGCTGCTGCTGCAATGGCTCAAGGCGGCGGAATGTATTAATAGCTCGATTATGAGTTAAAATTAAAACGCTCTGACTAAATTTTGGTTTAGTCAGAGCGTTTTTTTATTGTTTAAAATTATGCTTTCATTGCTATTGCTTTTTTTGCTTTTTCTGCAATGTTTTTTGCATCAAGACCATAAATATGCAAAAGTTCAACAGCTGGACCAGATTTTCCAAAGACATCTTCAACTCCAACACGAACAACAGGAACTGGAACGGTTTCGCAAATCACTTCACAAACTGCACCGCCAAGCCCACCGATTATACTATGCTCCTCGGCTGTAACTATTGCACCTGTTTTCTTTGCACTTTCTATTACAAGCTCTCTGTCAATTGGTTTAATTGTACACATATTAACAACTCTTGCAGAAATGCCTTCGTTTTTAAGCTCTTCTGCTGCCATCATTGCTTCGTTTACCATTAAGCCTGTTGCAATTATTGTGACATCAGTTCCCTCGGCAAGGATATTTCCTTTTCCGATTTCAAACTTATAATTTTCATCAAAAACTCTTGGAACTGCTAATCTGCCAAAACGCATATATACAGGGCCTTCATGCTCGGCTGCAGCCATTACGCAGAGCCTTGCTTCAATATCGTCAGCCGGATTTAAAATAATCATATTTGGGATTGAACGCATAAGCGCAATATCTTCACAGCACTGATGGCTTGCACCATCTTCACCTACTGAAATGCCTGCATGAGTAGCTCCAATTTTTACATTTAAGTTTGTATAAGCAATTGAATTTCTAACTTGTTCAAATGCTCTGCCTGCTGCAAACATTGCAAAAGAACTCGCAAATACTGTAAATCCTGTTGCTGCAAGACCTGCTGCAACACCCATAAGGTTGCTCTCAGCAATACCTACATCTATAAATTTATTTGGAAATGCTTTTTTGAACATTCCTGTTTTTGTGGCGGCTGCAAGATCGGCATCAAGAACCAATACCTTATCGTTTTTTTCACCTAATTCAACAAGTGCTTTGCCATAGCCTTCTCTTGTTGCTAATTTAATTATATCTGCCATATCCCTTATGCCTCCAATTCGTTGAGTTTTTCGCTTAATTCTTTCATTGCTATATTATATTGTTCTTCATTTGGTGCTGTTCCGTGCCAAGCACAAGCATCTTCCATAAAAGAAACGCCCTTGCCTTTAACAGTTTTCATAACTATTACGGTTGGTTTTCCTTTAGTTTCTTTTGCTTTTTTAACAGCCTTTTCAAGCTCGGTCATACAATGCCCACAGCACTCAATAACATTCCAGTTAAATGCTGCAAATTTTTCACCTATTGGATATGGTGCATTAACCTCTTCACAAGTACCGTCAATTTGAAGGTTATTGTTATCAACAAATGCGAGAAGATTGTCAAGATTTCTATTGCCTGCAAACATTGCTGCTTCCCAAACTTGACCTTCTTCGATTTCGCCATCACCGAGGATTGTATAAACTCTATAATCCTTATTTTGAAGCTTTGCTCCAAGTGCCATTCCTACTGCTGCTGAAACACCTTGACCGAGTGAGCCTGTACTCATATCAACGCCAGGTATCTTGTCCATATTAGGATGCCCTTGAAGATATGAATTGCTCTTTCTAAGTGTTTTTAAATCTTCAACAGGAAAATATCCTTTAAGTGCCAAGGTTGCATAAAGTGCAGGTGCAGCATGACCTTTTGAAAGAACAAGTCTATCTCTGTTGTCCATTTTTGGATTTTTTGGGTCAACATTCATTTCCACATTATAAAGATAAGAAAGAACATCGCAAATTGAAAGTGAGCCACCTGGATGCCCCGCCTTTGCATTATACACCCCTTCGATTACGCCCATTCTCGCTTTCGTAGCAAAAATCTTTAGCCCTTTTTTTGTTTTGTCGTCCATTTTTGTTAGTCCTCCTTATAAACATTCATTATATATTGAAGCAAATCTGAAACTGCACCTTTGTTACAATGGCACGCTTCAAACTTTGCGATTTCATGCATTCCTTTTGGCGCTTGTTTGCAACAAGCAGGAAGATACACACTTTTTAGCATTTCATAATCATTGAAATAATCGCCGATAGCCGCAGTGTGTTTATAGTCTACACCTAATATTTCCGCTACCTTCATTACTCCGACACCCTTATGAACTCCGCCATCTAACATTTCAAATGAGGCAATGGAAGATGACATAAAATTCACATTTGGTGCTTCTATTGATAAAAGATATTTTTTAACTTCGCTTATCAGGTTTGGCATTCCCATAAATATAACCTTTGCCCAACCATTAGTAGGCACCTCGCCTATCGTGCAATGCTTTGACGGCGTTTTGTCAACCAAGAGCATTGCTCCTACAAAAAGATGTGCGTTAATGCAATACATCATATCTTTTGTAACGATTTCAACTTCAACTGATGGAAATTTTTTTATAACTGACTTTGTAAGCAAAACGCCTTCTTCATTTATCTCTTTGAACCAAAGCATTTTTTCAGTATTATAATCATAAACGCCTGCACCATTAAAAAGTACAACAGGTGTTTTTGAAATTGGTAAGCTTTCAAAGGTTTTTCGCATTGAATTTGGATTTCTGCCAGAGGCTAATGTGAAGTTTCCCTTTTTTTCAACAACAAACTCTGTTATTGCATCAAGATTTTTCTTTGGCAAATATCTTAATTTATTGTTTAATGTTCCGTCAATATCAGTCGCAACCAGCCAATTTGAAAAATCAGTTTTTTGCTTGTTTTCACTCACTCGTTTAGCCTCCCTAAAAATGTCTTAAAATATGGTGGCAAATCACTCTCAAATTCAAGATATTCAGAAGTTCTCGGGTGAACAAATCCAATTAAGCCTGCGTGCAAACACTGACCGTTTAAGCCATATTCCTCTTTTGCTGGTGTTGAATAAACTGCATCACCTGCAAGAGGGTGACCGAGATATGCCATATGAACTCTTATTTGGTGAGTTCGACCAGTTTCTAAAATGCACTTTATATAGGAATATCCTTTATATTCAGTTATAACTTCATAATGAGTAATGGCATTCCTTGAGTTTTTATCAGTTACAGTCATTTTTTTCCTGTCATTTGGATTTCTTCCGATAGGTGCAACGACAGTTGCCGACTGCTCTTTTAAATGCCCTCTTACTACCGCCCTGTATTCACGGCGAAAGCTATGCTCTTTTATCTGCTCTGCTAATGCCTTGTGTGCAAAATCATTTTTAGCTACTATTAAAAGCCCACTTGTATCTTTATCAATTCTATGAACTATTCCAGGTCTTAAAACGCCATTTATTCCCGAAAGACTGCCCTTGCAATGATAAAGCAGTGCATTTACAAGAGTTTTGTCATAATTACCCGGAGCAGGATGAACAACCATTCCTTTTTCTTTGTTGACAACTATTAAATCTTCATCTTCATATATTATGTCAAGCGGAATGTCCTGCGGTTCAACAGAAAGGCTAACTGGCACAAGCGGTGAATATGAAACTTTATCATCAGTTTTCATCTTGTGATTTTTTGTTATCACTTTGCTATTTACCGTAACATTTCCGTTGTCAATCGTTTTTTGTATTAAAGAGCGTGAACACTCAGGAAAAATTATTGATAAGAACTTATCTATTCTTTCCCCTTCGAACTCATTATCGACAAATACTGTAATGTTATTCATCGCTTTTCTCCGAAGAAGCATTAAGCTTTTCATTTTTAGCTGTTTTTATTGTATCATATAAAAGGTAGCCTATTAAAAGCCCCGCCCCTACGGACACTAAAATATCCGCAAAATTAAAAACTGCAAAATTTATAAACAATGGCTCGATATAATCAACTACAAATCCTCTGAAAATTCTGTCAAAAAGATTTGCTGCTCCGCCAGAAATAATAATCGCAACCGACACATACATAAATCCAAATTTTACCTTTTTAGATAACAAAATATAAATGCCAATAGCTAAAACTACTGCTGTGAAAATTGATAAAAGCGTTGTATATTCGCTAAACGAACCAAAGGCAGCCCCTGTATTTTCAACATAAGTAAATTGAAAAAAGTTTTTGATTACAGGAATACTGCCAATCGGTTCGAGATATTTAATTACTACTAATTTTATTATCTGGTCTATTGAAACTAAGCCCACCATAACCAGAATGGTGAAGAATTGGAGCATTATTTTACCTCAATATTATTTTTTCTTGAAAAAGCTTTTAAAAGAAACGGGACCGTCTTCGTCATCGTCTTCAATTTCTTCTTCCTTTACAGCTTCAAAATCATCTGCTACCGCATAATTTGTATTAATATGAAATTCCTCAACAGGTTCGTCGACAGGTTCGTCGTCAAAGTCCATATCCTCAATATTTAGCGAGAAACCGTCTTCGTCATCGTTTGCAGATGATGATGAAATATCTTCAAAGTCGTTATCGTCTGCAATTTCTTCAAGAGTAAATTCTTCAAAAGTTTCTTCTTTTTCTTCCGCTTCATCTTCAATTGCTTCTTCGGCGATTGCTTCTTCAGCTATTTCAAAAGCTTCTTCGATTTCTTCTACTTCTTCGACCGCTTCTACTTCTTCGATTTCTTCAGCTACTTCTGCTTTTTCAATTTCTTGCTCATTAGCTTCAACTTTTGGTTCTTCGCTTGCTAATTCATCTTCTGCAATTTCTGGAAGTTTATTGATGAGATTAAGATGCTCTTTATACATATCAATAAGCTTTGAGCGGAACTCAGATGCCTCTTTTTGAAGCATTTCAAACGCAAGGCTCTCGTGAGTTATTTTTCTATTAACAGTACCCAAAATTTCTTCTGCCTGCTTTGTAGCAGAAAGAATAACACCGTCAGCTTCGTTTTTTGCATTTGCTTTTAATTCGTTGGCAACTTTGTTAGCATTATCAACAATTTCTTTTGCTGTATCATCAGCAGCGTCAACCTTGCCTTTAATGCTATCATTAGCCTCTTTAACAATTTGGTCAGCAAGTTTTTGAGCTGCAAATAAAGCTGTTCTAAGACTGTCTTCATCTTTTCGATATTCTTCGATTTTGTTTGCGAGAATGCTTATTTTTTTAATAAGCTCACCGTTTTCTTTGAACATTTGGTCATAAGATGATGAAACCTCAGCAATGAAGCTATCAACATCATCAGCTCTATAAGAGCCTCTGCCTGTTGTTTGAAATTCTTTACCCTTTATTTTTTCCGGAGTTAACATAATTATTCCACCCTATTCTTTAAAGTGCAAGCAGACCACACCCACTTGCATTTATAGTTTATTTTTTAAAAAAACATCCCATTGTTTTCAAGCTCATCAAGTAAATCGCCTTTAATATCAACATTATAAGGCGTAATTATAAATGTGCTATTAGCAACTCTTTTTAACTGACCGTTATTTGCATAAGCTACGCCACTTAAAAAGTCGATAAGCCTTCTTGCAACATCACGATTTGCTGATTCAAGATTTAAAACAACAGTTCGTTTTTCATTAAGATTGTCTGCAATAGGTTTTGCATCTTCAAACTTTTCAGGCTTTGCAAGGACAACTTGAAGTTGTGCTGTTGTATTAATGTTTACAACATTGTCCGAACTTTTAGTTTCACGAGAAAACGCTCGCATTGGCTTAATTGGTGCATCAGGCACAAAGTCATCGCTGTTTTTGTCAGATGAATAATTATCAGGTTCTAAATCATCATAATATTCATCTTCGGAAACATTTACCATATTTTTGATTTTGTCTAAGAAACTCATTTAAAAGTCCCTCCTTAATATATTCTTGCCCCAAAAATTTTAGAGCCAATTCGCACATGATTAGAACCGCAGAGAATTGCTGTTTGAAAATCATCTGACATTCCCATTGAAAGAATGCTCATACATACATTATCTATTTTTTTTGCTCCAATGTCAACATACATATGGTATATTTTTTCAAAAAATTTACAAAGTTCACTGTTTTTTGCACAAATTGGGGGAATTGTCATTAGTCCGTTAATTTTTATTCCTGAAATTTCTGAAATTTCATAAATATTCTCATCTAATTGCGGGGGAAGAAATCCTGTTTTGCTTTCTTCTTCTCCAATATTTACTTCGAGCAGTACATTTGTGATAATTCCCTTTTTTACTGATTGTTTTCCGATTTCTCGTGCAATTTTAAGCGAGTCAACCGATTCTATCATATCGACCTCGCCAACAATTTGTGAAGCTTTGTTTGTTTGCAAGTGACCGATTAAATTCTTTTTTGCCATTTCTAAATTAAGATTTGGCTTTTTTCTAAGCATTTCTTGAACTTTATTTTCGCCTATTAATTTAACTCCACATTCTATTGCCTTATTTATATAAATTTCATCAACTGTTTTTGTAACCGCCATAAAATCTATATCGTTTTCTGTTCTTCCGCTTTTTATAGCAGCATTTGCAATGTCATTTCTTATAGAATTTAAGTTGTACTCAATATCGTCAAATTTTTTATCAATGAACGATTTTTCCATCATACAGGTCAGTTCCTTCCACTATTACATTATCATAACGCTTTAAATATTCTTTTGACTTGTTCTCTGTGCTACAAATTGAAAATGAGGAATCAGAAGATAATATATCAATCTTTTTAAAGCTAACTATGTTTCCGTTTAACACATAAACACCCTTTTGCCCTTCGACTTCACGAACAGCTTTATTGTCAATCTCTAACCCTTTAAAGCTTCCAAATGTAAGCTTTATCTGCTCGTTTCTAAGACCTGCATAGCTTGTATTCATCAAATTACTTTTGAGAATAACGACAGATTTTCCCTCGGGATTTTCATTTATTTCAACAATTTCTGCATTTAAACTCTCTGCTGTTGAAAGCATAAAATTGACCTTTATTGTTCCGCCGATTTTAAGCCCCATAGCTTTTTCATAATCAAGCACACAAACTATATACCAATTAAATCCATCAACAAGCTTGCCCATATATCCATCTTTAGATTGTGGTAAAATGCTTCCATCTAAAAGCCCGTTTGCTGTCGCTAAATCAATATTTGTCACATTTTTATAATCGACAGTTTTTTCATATCCGTCTGTATAGCCAATATAGTAGCCTGGATTATTTGCTTTTATTGTTGTACTCCCCTGCGCCTGTGCTTTTAAAGAAGCAAGCTCTGCATTTAATGAAATGAGCTTTTCTGTTGGATCAATTGTTGTTCCCGTAGAAAGCTGGCGTGAAGTTATTGCATCTCTTAGCGACTTTTCATATTGTTTATTGCCTTCAATTTTTCCACTGTCAAGATTTATTACATAGTTTTCACAAGATTTATAAATTCGCTCGTCAAGCGTAGAAATGTCGCCCGTTTGAACGCCTATTTTGTTTTTTAGCGATTCAAAATATGCGATTTCATCTATTAATTCAGCACTTCTATTATAGGCTTTTGCTGCATTTTCATTTGTAAAAACAACTGCCACATCATCACCGTTTGACACTCGTTTTCCATCTTCAACAAGTGGCACTAAAGTGCCTGTAACATTTGAACTGATAAGGCTTTCATCACGGACTATAAATCCTCTTGTTAAAACATTATCATCAATCGTTTTTTCGTTTGCTACTGCTGTAATATATGGGTTGTAATTGATTTTATATATTTGATAGGAGAAAAATGAAATAATACAAACTGCAAACAGAACATATGCTGCTTTTACCAGATTTTTATTTTTATCAATTTTTACAACCTTGCCATCGCTCATATTTGTCACGCTCCTATCATTTTTATTATGCTTTCAATATTATAGTTTTCTTCATCGGGATAAATCCAATTAATTCTTTCGTTTTTATTAAACCAAGTTATTTGCCTTTTTGCATAGTTTCTTGTAACCTGTTTAAGATTTGAAAGTGCATTTTCAAGGCTTAATTCGCCATTAAAATATGGCTCTAATTCTTTATAGCCAATAGCAGCGGCTGAAGTTTTTGAAAGCTTGTCCCTGTATTGCTTTGCCTCATCTAAAAGCCCTTTTTCTATCATTAAATCAACTCTTGTATTTATTCTGTCATAAAGGATTTGGCGATTTTTATAGTTAATTCCTATGAATTTTGCATCAAATGGAGATGCCACATCTTTAGAATTTTTAATTGTCTGCGTTAAAGTCTTTCCTGTTAAAATATAAACCTCAAAGGCTCTTATAATTCTTTTTTTGTTATTTGGGTGCAGTCTTTGTGCAGCTTCTTTATCAAAAACTTCAAGTTCTTTTAACATTTCATTTGAACCAATTCTTTCAAGCTTTTCTTCAAGCTCTTTTCTAAGATTTTGGTCTGTTTGAATTTCTGTAAATTGTATATTATCAATAAGGCTATCGATATATAAACCTGTTCCGCCTACAATAATTGGAAGCTTTCCACAGCTGTTAATATCGCTTATTGCTCTATTTGCATCAATTACATAATCAGCTACGCTATAAGAAGAATTTAAAGGGTTTACAAAGCTTAAGAGATGATGCACAACGCCTTGCATTTCATCTTTTGTAGGTTTGGCAGTTGCTATATCCATTCCCTTATAAATCTGCATTGAATCGGCTGAAACGATTTCACCGTTTAGCTTTTTTGCACATTCGATTGACAGCGAAGTTTTGCCAGAGGCAGTCGGGCCAACAATTACAAGCACGGGTGTTTTAAGATTTTCCATTATACCCTCCCAAACTGCTTATCTAACTCATATTTTGTCATTTCAATTAAGACAGGTCGACCGTGTGGGCAATATCTAATTGTATCATCAGAAAGAAGCTTTTTTGTGAATTCTATAAGCTCATAATCCGAGGTGTCATTGCCTGCTTTTATAGCTGCTCTGCAAGCAACCGAGTGGAAAATCCAATCAAGCTTTTCTATATTTATCTCACGCTGATTTTTTGTTAAATGCCCTGCTATTTCAGTGATTAATGAGGTAATATCCTCTTTTGCGAGAATTAGCGGACAGCCTCTCACTATGACTGAACCACTGCCAAAATCATCAATTAAAAAGCCCGCAGTTTCAAGCAAATCAAGGCTTTGAATTATTGCATTATATTCTTCTTTTGTAAGTGTTATATTTATTGGAACTAAATACAATTGTGGCAGCTGTTCTTTTTGTTCAGCTTTTAGCTTGTTAAATAATATTCTTTCGTGTGCTGCATGCTTATCAATTATAACTAATTTTCCATCATACTGTGCAAAAATATATGCTTTAAACGCTTCGCCTAAATATTTAAAGCTTTTTTCTTTAGGCTCTGAGCTTTCCGGATTTTTATTATTATTTACGCTAACACTGTCTGAAGTTCTTATAGAAAGGTCTAATTCGTCTTCATTTTTATAAAATGAATTTTCAGTGCTATTTAGCCTATTATAATTGACTGTTTGCACCTTTTTTGATGGCACATCAGTGAAAATTGGCTGTATGTGTGTGTTCTGAATTTGCTCGATTTCTGTAATGCTTATTTGCTCTGATTTTTCTGTAACTGGGCGTAAAAGCTCAGTTGGATTTATTTTATTTAACTTAGCTTGCGGTCTTGAAACATCATTGTTTAGGGCGTTTTTTATTGAATAATATACTGCATCAAAGATAATCTTATCATTTGAAAATCTAACTTCTGTTTTTGCAGGGTGAACATTAACATCAACTGTTTCTGCTCCCATTTCCATAAACAAAACCGCAGCGGGATATTTGCCTACCATTATTGAATTTTTATATCCCTCTATAAGGGCAGCAGATGCTGTTTTGCTTTTTATATATCTATTGTTTACAAAAAATAGCTGCATTGAATTTGAACCACGAGAACACAGTGGCTTTGATATATATCCATTTATTTTAATGCCGTTTAGCGTATAATCGACAGGAATAAGCGTTTCTTTTAAGTCTTTTCCGTAAACGGAATAAATAGCGGAAATAAGCTCACCATTTCCAGAAGTACAAAGCTGTTGTTTCCCGTCTTTTATAAAACGAATGCTGATTTCTGGATGAGAAAGTGCAATTTTATCGACTACCGCCGCTACTGCTGTTCCCTCTGCTCTGTCAGTTTTTAAAAATTTCATTCGAGCAGGAGTATTATAAAATAAATCTCTGATTATAATTGTTGTTCCATTTGGGCAACCTGCATCAGCAATTAAAATTTCTTCTCCACCCTCAATTTCCATTCTTGTACCATTGAGTTCTTCAGAAGTTTTTGTCATTATTTCTGTTTTAGAAACTGCGGCAACCGAGGCAAGTGCCTCACCTCTAAACCCTAAGGTCATTATATAATCAAGGTCATCAGCTATTTTGATTTTGCTTGTTGCATGGCTTAAAAAAGCAAGGGGAACATCTTCACGAGCAATTCCACAGCCATCATCAGTAATTCTTATGTATTTAATTCCGCCACTTTCAATTTCAAGGGTTATTGTTTTTGCACCTGCATCTATTGAATTTTCTAAAAGCTCTTTTACTACACTTGCCGGTCTTTCAACAACTTCACCTGCGGCAATAAGCTCGGCTATATTTTTTGGCAATTTATTGATTTTTCCCACAGGCTCACCTCCACAGAATAGTTGGTTTTAATTATTGCTTTGCTTTTTCTGACAATTCATAAAGCCTTGACATAGCTTCGATTGGAGTTAAGGTATTAACATCAAGCTTTTTGAGTTCTTCAACGATTTCATCATTATTGTTTGAGCCAAAAGAAAGTTGAATTTCATCTTCATCTATCATTTCTGGCTTAGTTTTTATTATTACAGGTAGCCCATCTTTTTCAAGCCCCTCTAAGATTGTTCTTGCTCTTTTAACAACACTATTTGGCACTCCTGCAAGCTTTGCGACTTCAATTCCATAGCTTCCGTCTGCACCGCCCTTTATTATTCTTCTAAGGAAGGTTATATCATCGCCACGCTTTTTAACGGCAATATTATAGTTTTTTACGCCTTCAATTTCATTTTCAAGCTCGGTTAGTTCGTGATAATGAGTTGCAAAAAGTGTTTTAGCACAAAGCTTTTTCTTGTCGTTTGTATATTCTAAAACTGCTCTTGCTATGCTCATTCCGTCATATGTTGAAGTGCCTCTGCCGATTTCGTCAAGTATTATTAGACTTTTTTGTGTTGCATTTGTTAGAATTTCAGAAACCTCGCTCATTTCAACCATAAAGGTTGACTGACCAGAGGACAAATCATCAGATGCACCAACTCTTGTGAAAATGCTGTCTACTATTCCTATTGTTGCACTTGACGCTGGGACAAAGCTACCCATTTGAGCCATTAGCACAATTATTGCTACCTGCCTCATATAAGTTGACTTTCCTGCCATATTTGGCCCTGTTATAATAGCTGTTCTGCTAAGCTCACAATCTAAATATGTATCGTTTGGCACAAAGGGAGAGCCACCGAGCATTTTTTCAATTACTGGGTGTCTGCCATCTTTAATCTCAATTATATTACTATTATTCACTTCGGGGCGAACATAGTTATTTGTCATTGCAACAAAAGAAAGCGAACAGATAACATCAAGCAAAGCGATTGCTTTTGAAGTTTTTTGAGTTCGTAAATATTGCTCTCCGATTTTTTTACGAACCGAGCAGAACACCTCATATTCAAGGCTTACTATTCTTTCCTGAGCGCCCAAAACCTTTGTTTCAAGGACTTTAAGCTCCTCTGTTATGTATCTTTCACAATTTGAAAGAGTTTGCTTTCTAATATAGTTTTCTGGGACTAATTCTTTATATGAATTAAGTATTTCAAAATAATATCCAAATACTCTGTTATATCCAATTTTAAGCTTTTTAATGCCTGTCGCATCTTGCTCTTTTGCTTCAAGCTCTGTTAAAAATCCTTTGCCACCAGCAACGATTTTTCTAAGCTCGTCAAGTTCACTGTTAAAATCATCTTTTATCATTCCACCATCACGAACAGAAAACGGTGCATCATCGCTTATTGCTTCATTTACAAGAGAATACACATCATCTAAAATGTCAATATCATTGTAAATCGACTGCAAAAGCTGTGAATTTGTACCTTTTAAAAGTTCTTTTATTTTTGGCAGCGGTGAAAGTGTTGTTTTTAATGACAATAGCTCTTTTGCATTAGCGGTATTATAGATTACCCTTGTCATAAGGCGTTCCATATCATATATATCTGTAAGAAGTGCTATTAGTTCTTCACGAAGAATTGTATTGTTATAAAGTTCTTCAACTGCATTATGCCTTTTAATTATGTTGATTGTATCATAAAGCGGACACTCTACATAACTACGCATTAGACGCTTGCCCATTGCTGTTTTTGTTTTATCAAGTACCCATAAAAGCGAGCCTTTTTTCTCTCTATCTCGCATTGTTTCAGTTATTTCAAGATTTCTCCTTGTAGAAATTCCAATTTTCATAAACTTAGAGTTTTTATAAAAATTAATTTCCTTAATATTGCTAATATCTGACTTTTGTGTTTCGCAAAGATATTTGAAAGTTGCTCCTAAAGCACAAACTGCACTTTTTTCATTATCAAAATCCAGCTTTTCGATTTCTAACTGACTAAAATGCGTTTTTATTATTTCTTTTGAACTTTCAAAATCAAAATCGTTTGATGATAAAGTTTCAACGGTTACATCAAGCTTTTTTGAGATAAATGAATTTAGTTTTTTAAGCGTTACCGCTTCTTTATTCATTAAAATTTCGCTTGGCATATATCTTGCAAGCTCATCAACCGCTTTTTCGTCAACACTATCTGAAAATGAAGTTAAATAAAGCCCACCTGTTGAAATATCAGCAAAACAAAGCCCTATACTGTCAAACATCATAACGCAGGCAGCAAGGTAATTGTTTTTTGTTTCGTCAAGCATATAGCTTTCGATGACCGTTCCTGGAGTTATAACTCTGATTACATCACGCTTTACTATGCCTTTTGCAAGCTTTGGATCTTCCATCTGCTCACAAATTGCAACTTTATAACCCTTAGCTACAAGCCTTGCTATGTAAGAATCGGCACTGTGAAAAGGAACTCCGCACATTGGTGCTTTTTCATCTTGCCCACAATCTCTGCCTGTTAAGACAAGTTCTAATTCTCTTGAGGCTGTTTTTGCATCTTCAAAAAACATTTCATAAAAGTCGCCAAGGCGAAAAAGCAGAATTGTATCACTATAATTCTGCTTTACTTCAAAGTATTGCTTCATCATTGGAGAAAGTTCTGCCATTTCACCTTATGCTCCTTATAATTTAATGTTTTATAATCTTAGTGGCTGCATCCGCCGCCGCATGATGAACAGCAATCGCCGTCACATTCGTGAGCAGGAGGAGTTGGATCACAAGTTTCAGGATTTTCACCATTTACGCACATTGCAAGAATGCCTGTAAGATAGTTCATCATATCGTCTACTTCTTTGCGTGCAACTTCATATTTTTGCATATTTTCATTTGTCATAATCTCGGTGTAAATGCCTTGGAATTCTTGGTTATAGCTTTCAAGCTTTCCTGCGTCAGGATTTTCTGATTGCTCTTCTGTTTGATATGACATTTGAATAAGACGAACTTTTCCCATTAATTCATTTAACTTTTCGTCTGCCTCGTTTGCTTTTCTTGCTTCTTCAAATTTTAAATAGGTTTCTCCCTGTTGTATTGCAACACCAAGCTGCCTTGCAATTTGTTCGATTTCCATAATGTTCTCCTTAAAAATTTTATTTTAAATAACCCAATTAGGGATAATTTACAGTGATTTTTTACTTTCTAATCTCTTTGTGACTTCTTCTTGAGCGTCGCAAAGTTCTTTGAACCATTTACCCTTTTCTTCTTTTGTGACATTATCTTTAAAGGTCGCAGCTTTAGTGCCTGTCCTTTTTGAATATATGAAAGTGAACAGTGAAGAAAATTCGACTTCTTTTATTAATGAGATTGTATCTTTAAATTCTTCATAAGTTTCCCCAGGAAAACCAACAATAACATCACTTGTAAGCGATATATCAGGGATTTTTGACTTTGCATATGAAACAAGGTCTAAATATTTTTTTCTGTCATAATGCCTATTCATCTCTTTTAAAACCCTATCGTTTCCTGACTGAAAAGGCAAATGCAACCGCTTTTCAACTTTTTCACATTCAGCAATTGTATCAATAAGTTCATTTGTGCAGTCCTTTGGATGAGAGGTCATAAAACTTATTTTAAAGTCACCGTCAATATTATTTATCTCACGAAGCAGAGCTGAAAAGTTCATTTCTGTTTCATTGTTTTTACCGTATGAATTAACATTTTGACCTAAAAGAGTTATCTCTTTATATCCTGCTGCTACGATTTCACGAGCTTCATTTATAACATCTTGTGGCTCACGGCTTTTCTCCCTGCCCCTTACATATGGCACAATGCAGTATGTGCAAAAATTATCACAGCCATACATAATTGGTAGCCACGCCTTTTCAGAACGCTCACGATAAACCGGAACATCTTCTGATATTTCGATTTCATTATCGGGGGCAAACACAACTCTCTTACCGCTATGAATTGTATTGTATAACAGCTCGGGGAGCTTATAGGCTACATGAGTTCCAAAAACAAGGTCAACAAAAGGATAGCTACTATGTATCTTTTCACGAATATGCTCTTGTTGCATCATACAGCCACAAAGAGCAATTATTAAATTAGGATTTGCTTTTTTATAGATTTTTAATGCCCCAACATTTCCAAACACTCTGTCCTCGGCGTGTTCACGAATTGCACAGGTATTGAAAAGAATTAAATCGGCTTTGGATACTTCATCGGTAAATTCATATCCTACCTTTTTAAGTATTCCCATAATTCTTTCACTATCGGCAACATTACCCTGACAGCCATAAGTGTGAATGTATGCACGGGGGGATTTATCATAAAACTTCGCTGACAAAAGCGAGGTCAGCATATCTGCAAATTTTTCTTGCTCTTTTGCATCATCTTTTGATACGGTTGAATTTTTCGACAAGTTTTCGCCAGTCCCTTCAAATTATGAAATATAAATCGAGTTAAGCCAAGATAAAATATCATTAAATACTATTTCTTTATCGGCTTCATTAAGAATTTCGTGCCTGTCGCCAGGATATAAAACAACCGTTGGCTCTTTGCCTGACAAAACAAGATTATCAGCAACTGATAAAACTCCCTTGCCATTAAATCCTACTGGATCTTTTGCACCTGAAATAATCATTATTGGTAAATTTTCAGGAACAGCATCTGCCCAGCCCTCTCTTGACGCTTCATTAGCAAGTGCAAAAAGGTCACGATAACCGCCAAGCTTTAAGTTAAATCCACAGAGGCTGTCGTTTTGATATTTTTCTTGATTTTGTGTATCCGCTGAAAGCCACGAAAGCTTTCCCTGTCTATCAGGAACCATTAAATTGCATAGGAAGTTAAAGGTATTTCCAAGTGAGTCTGCACTTGAATTTGCACCAAGCTTTTCTGTTAATTTATCCATTGGCATTTGAAGTGTACTTGCCATTGCAGGAAGCTCACCTGTGCCACAATAAATTACACCATTCAGTTCATATCCAAAATGAGTTGTATATACTCTTGCACAGAACGAACCCATACTATGACCAAAGAGGAAATAAGGTAAATCAGGATATTTGTTTTTCATTATTACTGTTAAAATATGCATATCGTCAACTAAGCGTTTATCGCCATTTTCTTCTGCAAAAAAGCCGAGGTCTGAAAGTGCATTAACAGATTTTCCGTGACCTAAATGGTCGTTTCCGCAAACTACAAATCCGTTTGATGCTAAAAATGATGCAAACTCATCATATCTTTCAATATGCTCTGCCATTCCGTGAGCAATTTGAAAAACACCTATAGGAGTTAACTTATCGTCTTTCCAAATTAGAGTTCTGATTTTATTTTCACCTGTTGATGAATTAAAGTATGCTTCAGTACGAACTATCGACATAATGTACATCCTTTCACAGTAACAAAATTTAGCCAAAGCCATAATATCTATATAATTTATACTAATCAAATCACATAAATATAGATGTTAAATATTATACAATATAATTGATGGTTTGTCATTAGTTTTAACTGTAATATTTATTTTTTATTATATATTTTTTATTCTGCATAATTAGGTCGAATTTTGTAAAAGAACATATTTTCATTGGTGATATTGTAGATTAAATATAATTGATATTTTTTTTAATCTGTGGTAAAATTAATAAAAACATAAAGGAGCGTTTATTTTATGACATATGAACAAATTATTGCAAAAGTCAAAGAAGTAGCTGAAAATGCTGACACATCATCAATAAGCGGAACGCTTGCAATTCAAATTAACCTTATTGGCAAAAACATCAAAGGAGTTTTCTACATAGAGGTTAAAGACGGAAAAATTAATGTTGAACCTTATGATTATCACGACCGTGCTGCCTTAGTAACTGTTGCACCAACTAATTTTATTAAAATTATTGACGGAAAGCTTGATCCTGTTCTTGCTTTTACACTCGGCAAAGTTTCAATTGATGGCGATTTAGGCGCTGTTCTTCAAATTATAAAATTAATTAAATAATTTTTTGGATTTTATAAAAATACTCTTGCTAAAATTTTAGCAGGGGTGTTTTTTTATATTATTACAGTTTTTCTCTAATATTCGCCTTTTTTTCGTTTTGCATTTTTTATAATAATGAAGTATAATATTTTTATAGAAATAACTTTAGGAGAAAATATGAACGCTGTAATTTGCTCATTAAACTCAAAATATATTCATTCCTCCCTTGCACCGTGGTGCCTTTTTGCAGGGGTTAAAGAATATTGCGAAAGCGACATAAATGCAAGCGTAATTGAGGGTACGATTAACGAGCCTATAAATAATATTATTGATAGAATTATAAAATCAAGTCCTGATGTTATTGGATTTTGCACCTATATTTGGAATGTTTCTAAAGTATATGAAATTGTAAAATCAGTCAAAAAAAGTCTTCCAAAAGCTGTTATTATTTTGGGCGGACCTGAAGTTAGTTATAATGCAGAAGAAGTGCTTTTTAATAACAATCTCATTGATTTTGTTTTGTCGGGAGAGGGCGAAAAATCGTTTCCAGAGCTACTTACTTCAATTAATACTAATGGCGATTATAAAAAGATTGAGGGCATTTGTTATAGAGATGAAAAAAATATAGTCGTAAACCCTCCCTGCATTTTAAGCTCTGATCCTGTTTCACCTTATACAAAAGAATTTTTTGATAGCTTAAATGGTAGGATTTCATATCTTGAAACAAGCCGTGGCTGCCCTTATTCGTGTGCATTTTGCCTTTCAGGGAGATGTGGTAATGCTCGGTTTTTTGACATTGAGCGTGCTAAAAACGATATAATTTTACTTGCAAACAGCGGTACAAAAACCATAAAATTAGTTGACCGAACTTTTAATGCAAATAAGAAAAGAGCTAAAGAATTATTTCAATTTATTATAGATAATTATGGTGTAAAAATTCCGAGCAATGTTTGCATTCACTTTGAAATTGCAGGAGATATTTTAGACGATGAAACTATTGAAATTTTATCAAAGTCCCCTATTGGTGCAATTCAAATGGAAATCGGGCTTCAAAGCTTTAATGAGAAAACTTTAACATATATAAATCGAAAAACAAATATAAAAAAACTTAAATCTAACATTGAAAAGCTAATAAAAAGTCACAACATTCATATCCATATTGACCTTATAGCTGGGCTTCCATTTGAGGATTTAGAAAGCTTTAAAGACAGCTTTAACACTGCATTTTTGCTTTATCCCGATATGCTACAATTAGGATTTTTAAAACTGCTTCACGGTGCTGATATGAGAGAAAATGCTGAAAAGTATCCTTGTGAGTTTTCAAAAAATCCGCCATATGAAGTTAAATCAACTCCTTGGATGAACGAAAACAGCCTTTCGATTATTCACCTTTTAGAGGACGCTTTAGATAGAATTTATAACAGCGGTCGGTTTAAAAGGACAATAAATTATTTGATTAATGAAGTTAAAATTGCTCCATTTGACCTGTTTTTTGGTATATCTGATTATTTAAAAAGTGTTGACACTGATAAAATTTCGCTTGACAAATATACAGATTATTTATTTAACTATTTAACATCACTTGATAATGCCGATAAAAAGATTATTCGTGATTTAATGGTCTGTGACAGGCTTTCAACAAATCCATCGGGAACTCTGCCAAAATCACTTCAAATTGAAGATAAAAATTTAAAAAGGTATAAAACGCTACTAAATATAAAAGTTAATCCTGTTCATAATATTAAAAGAGGAATTGCAATTTTATATTCATTAGACGAACTTGTGTTTGTTGATTATATAAATAAAAATCCTATCAGTGGCGAATTTGAAATTAATGTTATGCCATTGTCTGAAGTTTTAGAAATGACATTTAAGGGGTTGTAGGGTTTGATGCCCACATCGAACCGTTGGGGGTTTATTAAATTTGCGGAACGGTCAAGACCGTTCCCTACACTGAATTGACAGTCATTCTGAGCTTGCGAAGAATCTCGCCAGTAATCGAGCAATGCTCGCCACTACGATTGATTGGTTAACAGATTATTCGGGCGAACACATAGGTTCGCCCCTACGATAGGTGGTTTTCTTATATCTTAGTTGCTCCCTCCTTCAGTCAGCTCCGCTGACAGCTTGCCTTTTGAGGAATGTTGGGGTTGCTCCAGAGGAAAGAGTAACCCTTAAAATCAGAATAATAAAAAGGTCGAAGAACAATTAGTTTTTCGACCTTTGATTTTTAATATTGTATTAAATCCTTAACTACCTCACCGGCGATTATAAGCCCTGCAACAGATGGAGTAAAGGCGTTGCTTGAAGGAACACGCTTTCGACTATTTTCATCAATAGAACTTTTTATTTTAATTGGTTCTTCCTTAGAATAAATAACTTTGAGCTTTTTTATTCCTCGCTTTTTAAGCTCTGTTCGCATAGCTTTTGCAAGAGGACAAACAGAGGTTTTAAAGATGTCAGAAACTTCAAACATTTGTGGACACACCTTATTTCCTGCACCCATTGAGGAAATAATCGGTGTTTTTAATTCATCACATTTCATTACTAACTCAAGCTTGCCAGTCACTGTATCTATTGCATCAACAACATAATCGTAATTTGAAAAATCAAAATCGCCCGAGCATTCAGGCATAAAGAAAGTTTTATAAATATTAATCTTAGCATTAGGATTTATATCTAAAATTCTATCTCGCATAACCTCGACTTTGTATTTGCCTAATGTGCTATGAAGTGCTATTAACTGCCTGTTTAGATTGCTTTGTGACACTGTATCGTTATCAATTAGGTCAAGCGTTCCTATTCCGCTTCTTGCAAGTGCTTCAGCGGTAAAAGAGCCTACTCCGCCAATGCCAAAAATTGCTACTCTCGAATTTTTTAGCTTTTCTATATTTTCGTTTCCAAAAAGAAGTTCTGTTCTTTCGAGCCAATCAGACATTTTTTAGCCCTCCGATTGTAAAACTATCAAAGTTATTGGAAAACTGAGCAACTATTTTATTCTGTTTAAAATAATCTTTTAAAAGGTTAATCGTTTTTTCACTCTTTTCGTCAAGAGTAAAATATTGCCCACCGCAAGCGTCGTGAAGATGAATTTTAACTCCGTCATTTTCTGACAAATACTTGCTGAGTGCTATTATTTCATCAAAATTTAGTGCCATCATTTTCTCCCTATTACTCTGAAATTACAAATATTCAGCTATAAATTTTTTAACACCATTCCAGTAAAGCCTCGGGTGCGCACACACCGAACGAGCGTGCGGTGCATCAGGAATTGACAGCTTTTCTTTAACGCACGCCGCTGCATTATAAACCTCATCGAGCATACTATACGGAACAAAGTCATCTTTTTCGCCATGTATAAAAAGCGTTGGAGTATGGCTTTTTTTGACTTGATTTATAGCTGACGCTTCTTTAAATCCAAATTTTTCTTTATGACGATTTACTGCATCCGCACTGTATAAAAGCGGAAATAATGGCAGTTTAAAGCTTTGTTTTATTTTATATGCAAGAATATCCCAAACTGTTGTATAGCCACAGTCCTCAATAGCTAATTTTACATTTTGGGGTAGTTCTTCACCTGTTACCATCATTGCAGTCGCTCCGCCCATAGAAACACCGTGAAGTATAATTTTAGAATTTGGATGCTTTTCTGCAATTTGATTTATCCAAACTAACACATCAAGCCTATCATTCCAACCCATAGAAATTAATTCTTCATCACTGTCGGCGTGACCTCTAAGGCTTGGCAACAAAACATTGTATCCCATTTTGTGAAAGCCATCAGCATAAACGCCCATAAACTGGGGCGATGAACCATATCCGTGAATGCAAATTACCCACACATCACTTGGCTTTTTTGACATAATAACATCTGCATGAAGTATTCTTTTGTCCTGCGTTTCGGCAGTAACTTTAAGCGGATTAACTTTATGAAACCAATTTGCACCATCAAGAATAACCTTGTCTAAGCGTTTTTTGTAATCGTCAATCGGTGCTTTTTCTTTAAGATTTGCTAAAAGCTTTTTTACAAAATTACTTTGTATTCCTGTTTTTGAAAGTGAAAATTTATGAAACAATTCGCCTGTTATAACGAAAGAGGTTGAAAAAATTCCGCCAACAATCGCAAGCTTTTTAAGTCTATCTTTATTGTTTTGATTTATTGACATGATTTTAACCCTTTCATTATTTTATAAAAATTATATTCTTGCAACTCCTGTTTCTTTTGCGGCTTTCATTACTGCATTTGCAACGGTAGCGCCTACCCTCTCGTCAAAGGCTTTTGGCAAAATATATTCTGCATTTAATTCTTCGTCAGAAACAAGTGAGGCTATTGCTCTTGCGGCTGCAATTTTCATTTCTTCGTTTATCTCGCTTGCTCTGCAATCAAGAGTCCCTCTAAATATCCCAGGAAATGCAAGAACATTATTAATTTGATTAGGAAAGTCACTTCTGCCTGTTCCTACAACCAATGCACCTGCATTTTTGGCAAGGTCAGGCATTATTTCAGGCGTTGGATTTGACATTGGCAAAACTATTGAGTTTTTAGCCATTGAGCGAACCATATCTTCTGTTACAATATTAGGAACAGAAACTCCGACAAAAATATCTGCATTTATAAAAGCGTCAGCAAGTGTTCCTTTTTTATGATTTTTATTTGTAAATTCTGCAATTTCTGCCTGTGCCGAATTTAATCTTTCATCACCCTTACAGATAATGCCTTTACTGTTACACATTATCACATTTTGTATTCCCTGATTGATTAAAAGCTTTGCAATTGCAATGCCCGCAGCACCTGCACCGCTGAAAACCGCTGTACAATCTTCGATTTTTTTATTTGCAACACGAAGTGCATTTATGACCGCTGCTGCAACAACAACCGCTGTTCCGTGTTGGTCATCGTGAAAAATTGGAATATCTGTTCTCTCTTTTAGCTTTCTTTCGATTTCAAAACAGCGTGGTGCTGAAATATCTTCAAGGTTTACTCCGCCAAAGCTACCTGCTAAAAGTGCTACGCAATTAACTATTTCATCAACATCTTTTGAGCGAATGCAAAGAGGAATAGCGTCAACTCCGCCGAACTCCTTAAAGAGTACGCATTTTCCCTCCATAACAGGCATTCCTGCCTCAGGCCCTATATCGCCAAGCCCTAAAACGGCTGTTCCGTCAGTCACAACTGCAACTGTATTCCAACGCCTTGTCAGCTCATATGACTTATCAACATCTTTTTGAATTTCTAAGCAAGGCTGTGCAACGCCAGGTGTATAAGCAAGTGAAAGAGCCTCTTTATTGTTTGCCTTTGCTCTCGTTTTTATTTCAATTTTTCCGCCCCACTCATAGTGAAGTTTAAGCGATTCTTTTGCATAATCCATAATTTTGTCCCTTTTCTAAATTATATTATTTCATTGTAACTGCCAAGATAAATTGTAGAGTTTCCCATTGCCCCAACTTCTTCAATAAAAAGTGGAAATTCAGCGGAATTAACAGATATGTCCACATCAAAATAGAACATAAACTCAAAATCCGTTCCTGGTATCGGTCTGCTTTCGATTTTTTGAAGATTTATAGAAAGTGCATAAAATTTTGACATTACATCATAAAGCGAGCCTGCTCTATGCGGAAGTGTCATCATTAGGCTTGTCTTTTCTGCACCCGAATAAATTTCAAGGTCTTTTGAAATGCAAATAAATCTCGTATAATTATTGTCATTATTTTGAATGCTTTTTAAAATGATATTAAGATTATAAAGCTCGGCACAATCATTTGATGAAATTGCCGCTATATCATTTCTATCACTTTCCATAACAATTTTTGCTGCAACAGCAGTGTTTTCTACAATATTAATCTTAACATTCGCAATTGTTTTTAAAAATTCACTGCACTGATTTATTGCTTGTTCGTGCGAATAAATTTCTTTTATTTCTTTTAGTGAAGTGTTGTTTTTTGAAAGAAGTGAATGCTCAATTTTAAGCCTTTGACTTCTAACAATATAGAAATGATGCTCGCTCATAAGGTCATAAACACGGTTTACAGAGCCTGCCGTACTGTTTTCAATGGGGAGCATACCATATTTGCAAAGCCCTTTATCTACTGCTGAAAATACATCATCAAAGGTTTTAAAAAACATTATGTCTGGTCTTTTAAAAAGTTTTTCGGCAGCAAGGCTTGAATATGCACCCTCAACCCCTTGACACGCAACAACTGCATTTTCGGGGAAACATTTGTCACGGCTATTTGCAATCGACATTTTAACATTGTCAAGTAGGCTTGATTTTTCATTAAGGCATTTTTGCTGATATGAGCGTGAAACGGAAAACATCGTTGAATAAAGCATTGTAGCATAAAGAGAAAGCTCATCACCACTCTTTTCTGCAACGGATTTCAGAAGCTCACGCTCACGAGCCTTGTCTAAAATCGGGAGATTGTTTTGCTTTTTATATTCAGCAATTTTAAGTGAAATTGCCATTCGCTTTTTAAAAAGGCTTATGATTTCATCATCAATACCATTTATAGAATTTCGAAAGTCATTTATATCCATTTTTCTCCTTTATATTTGAAAAAATCCAACCTTTTTCATCACTTTTTTAAGTGTTCGAGCAGCAAAATATGATGCTTTTTCAGCACCCTTAGCCGCACATTCATTAAGATATGCTTTATCATCTACAAGGCGTTTAAATTCATCTTGGACTGGGCGAAGCTCATCTATAACAGCCTGAGCAACCGCTGATTTAAAATCACCGTATCCCCTGCCCTCAAATTCTTTTTCAATTTCATCATAACTTTTTTTAGTGCAGCAAGACAAAATTGACATAAGATTATTTACGCCATCTTTACCATCACCATAATAAACTCTTGCCTCTGAATCAGTAACAGAGCTTTTGATTTTTTTAATAATTGTATTTTCATCATCAAGCATTGAAATAAAGCCTTTAAGGTTTATATCTGACTTGCTCATTTTTTTTGTTGGATCTTGAAGTGACATAACTTTTGCCCCTGCTTTGCCGATAAATGGCTCAGGGAGTTTAAATGTATTACCGTAAATTCCGTTAAAACGGTCAGCAATATCTCTTGCTATTTCAAGATGCTGCTTTTGGTCAACACCTATCGGAACAAAATCGGTTTGATAAAGTAAAATGTCAGCAGCCATAAGCATTGGATAAGCAAAAAGCCCGACATTTACATTTTCGGGGTGCTTACTGCTTTTGTCTTTAAACTGCGTCATTCGAGCAGCCTCACCAAAGCCTGCATAGCAGTTTAAAATCCACGCAAGCTGTGCATGCTCTGGCACTTGACTTTGAATAAATACTGTATTTTTATCAGGATCAAGACCGATTGCGAGAAGTAAAGCATATAATTCAAGCGTTCTTTGACGAAGAAGTTTTGGCTCTGTTCTAACCGTTATTGAATGAAGGTCAGCTACTGCAAAAAAGCTGTCATAATCGTCCGCCATATTTTTCCAGTTTTTGAGTGCCCCAAGATAGTTCCCAAGCGTTGGAGTTCCGGTTGGCTGAATTGCACTTAAAACAATTTGTTTCTTTTCATTTTGTGTTTCCATATTTTTAATTCTCCTATATTTTTATACCTTTAATTATCTCAACTTTTACCTCATTTGTCAATAAAAATAGATGTATTCGCTCTACATCACAAAATAAAAAGGTGCGACTACATTTTTGTAATCACACCTAACATAATATTTAATGATAAATATCATAACCGAGTCATTTTTTTGCTTTTACGAAGATTTTCTAAAAAAGCATCAGCAGACACAGCTTTTGCCTTTAAGGTTTCAATTTCAGGGGTTGATGCCTTTAATTTTAGCGTCATTTCAATAGCAAACTTATATTGTTTAACAAGCTCATCATTGATTAGCGTATCCATCGTCAACGCCTTTACTGGTTTATTAGAAAAGCCATTGGTGAATTTAATGCACTCATTAACAAAATCAAAATCTTTTAAGTTCATTATCTGCATCCCCTTCAGTTAAAATTTGTATAGCGTGAATTTTCCGAACATCTCACTATATATAATTTAACATAAAGAAAAAATTCTGTCAAGGCATTTTGCAAACTTTTTGCCTATTCAACAGTAACTTTTATGCCTTTTATTCTCGCATTGTTTAACTTTTTGACAATTAAATCTCTATATTTTTTTGGAACATCGACATTGGTATAAGAATTACTTATTGCAATGTTTCCAATTTCTCTGCCCGGAACTCCACTTTCGCCTGCAACAGCACCTAAAATATGGCTTGCAGAAATCTTATCATCTTTACCAACTGAAATTCTAATCATTGCTACATCAGCATTTTCTTGGCTGTTTTTAGGATTAGATTTGTATTCACGCTTGCCTTCAGGTTTCTTTCTAAATCCTCTGTCGCCACCTCTATTGTCATATCCGCCACTTCTTCTTTCAGGGCGTCTATCGTCCCTATCAAAAGATGGTTTAAATGAAACAGCAGGTATGTCATAGTTAGCTTTTGGTTGCTCTTTTTTAACTGCCATAGCATAAAGTGCTGCAGCTACATCTTCAAGAGAATGTTCATCGTCAATAAGTTCACTAAGCATTGTTCCGTATTTGGTGCTATCGTGCTTACCCATATAAGCTAAAATATTTGCATTGACCTTTTCAGATGAGAGAATTCCTATTTGCTCTGCTGTCGGAAGAACTCCTCTTTCAATGTCAATTTTGATATATCTCATTATATCTTTTAACTGTCTGAACTGACCTGAGCCTTGAATTAAAGTGAAAGATTTTCCATCTTTACCAGCTCTGCCTGTTCTGCCAATTCTATGAACATAATATTCATTATCTTGAGGTAAATCATAGTTGAATACGATTTCAAGGTCGTTTACATCAATTCCTCTTGCTGCGACATCTGTTGCAATAAGAAGTTTGAATTTGCCCTCTTTAAACCTGTTCATTACATTTGTACGAGCAGATTGTTTCATATCGCCATGAAGCCCTTGTGCTAAAAATCCTTTATGGTCAAGCTCTGCAACAAGCTCATCAACCATTTTTTTGGTATTACAGAAAATTATTGAACGCTCTGGTCGATAATAAGCAAGCAATGCACAAAGAGCATCAGTTTTTCTGCCCCTTGGAATATCAAAATATTTTTGCTCGATTGTTGAAACTGTAAGCTGTTTGTTTTGGATTTTGATAATTTTAGGATCTTTTTGAAAACGCTTTGTGATTTGCAAAATTGGAGGTGGCATTGTTGCTGAGAACAAAATCGTCTGCCTATCAGCTGGTGTCTTTTCAAGGATTGTTTCGATGTCTTCAACAAAGCCCATATTGAGCATTTCATCAGCTTCATCAAGGATTACCATTCTGACATCATCAAATTTAAGCGTTTTTCTTCGCATATGGTCCATTATTCTGCCTGGAGTACCAACGACAATTTGACAGCCTCTGCGAAGTTTTAAAATTTGCCTATCAATTTGTTCGCCACCGAAAACAGGAACAATGTTAATTTTTTTATATTTAGCATAATGCTTTATATCCTCAGAAGCTTGAACTGCAAGCTCACGAGTTGGACAAAGAATTAAAACCTGTGTTTGCCTTGGACTGATTAGCATATCAATGCTCTCAACAGCCGGAATTCCGAATGCTGCAGTTTTTCCTGAACCCGTCTGGCTGTGACCGATTACATCATATCCATCTAAAATTAGCGGTATCGTTTCTGTTTGAATTGAAGTTGGCTCTGTAAAGCCTAAATCTTCAATTGCTTTTTTCACTTCATCCGAAATGTTGAATTCTAAAAAATTTTTTTCCATTTACTACTCTTTTCTTTTTTACATAATTACATATGTTATATATTATACATTATTTTTAGAAGTATGTAAATTAACATAATAACAAGATATATCGAAGTAATTTACATTTTTTATATCTAAATGCGTTAATTTACCCGCACTCATTTGGTTGACAAGCATAATATGTAATGTGCAAGATAAGCGAGTAGCTCTGTTCGGTGGCGATTTTTTTCGCCCATAGGGGAGCCAAACAGACTGTGGCACTTGCATAATATAAAAAGCCAACGAGGACTTTATTCGGTGAAATTCTCGTTGGCTTATAAAAACTTGCTCTGCAAAAAGATTTTATAAAAATAAAAGCGAAAATGTCAACAATAAATGCTGTTTTTGTTGAAAAAATAATTGTTTTATGATAGCATATAGTTATTATAAAATTTAAGGGGGCATATAAATGCTTTACACTTTAAACAAGGCAAATTATCGTGATTTTGATACATATGAAATTTGTAAACTTTCTGGGAGAGCTTATTTTATTCCTTATTCTGACAAAAAAGCTCTTAAAAAAACAACCTGCCTTACCGAGCGTTATGAAAGTGACAAGGTTAGGGTTTTATCAGGTGAATGGGATTTTAAATATTACGATAAGTTAAGCGTAATGCCAACTGATTTTGACAGTGAAAGAACTTCGTTTGACAAGGTTACCGTTCCATCAACTTGGCAAAGAACAGGATATGATGCCCCTGCTTATATAAATCAATCATATGCGTTCAAATTAGTTCCACCTGAACTGCCTCAAGATTTCCCTGTTTCTATATATAGAAAAAAAATTGATATTCAAAATCTTGACAAGACATATATAATCACATTTTTAGGTGTTGTTGCCTGCCTTGACCTTTATGTTAACGGCAAATATGTTGGTTACAGCGAGGGGGCTCATAATTCTGCTGAATTTGACATCACTGAGCTTGTTTGCGAGGGCGAAAACGAAATAATTGCAGTAGTTTATAAATGGTCAACAGGCACTTTTATTGAGTGTCAAGATATGTTCAGAGAAAACGGAATATTCAGAGATGTTCTTCTTTGTGAATATGACAAAACATATGTTAATGATTATGAAATAAAAACTGTTAGGCAAGATGATGGCAAATATAATTTAGATTTATCAACATCAGTTCTTGGCGATACAAATGGCTATTCTTTAGAAGTTGAACTCTTTGATAACAAGAAGTCGCTTGCTAAAGCTGTTTGTGACGCTTCAAAA
The DNA here is from genome assembly GCA_036652055.1 of Oscillospiraceae bacterium. Lineage (GTDB taxonomy): Bacteria > Bacillota > Clostridia > Oscillospirales > Acutalibacteraceae > Fimenecus. The sequence goes on from JAVVWP010000004.1 coordinate 58,755, forward strand.
GATGCTAAAATATCGCTCAGTTCACTTTTAGTTGAAGAATGGAATGCTGAAGTTCCTACTATTTATGAGCTTTTTATAACACTTAAAAAAGGTGACGAGGTTATTAGCGTTATTAGAAACTTTACAGGATTTAAAACAGTTGAAATTGTTGAAGATGTTTTTAAATTTAACAAAGCTTCTATCAAAATGAAGGGTGTTAATCACCACGACAGCAACCACAAAACAGGCTATGTTATGTCGGCTGATGATATTTCTGAAGATTTAACCCTTATGAAAGAGCTGAATGTAAACACTGTTCGTACCTCTCACTATCCGCCTGACCCTATGTTTATTACACTTTCTGATATTTTAGGTATGTATATCGTTGACGAGGCTGATATTGAAGCTCACGGCACTTGCTGTATGGGCAAGCTTAATCTTTATAAGCCTAACTATATTAGTGACGACCTTAAATGGGCTGACCGCTATGTTGACAGAGTTAGCAGAATGTACTATCGTGACAGAAACCACCCATCTATTACTATGTGGTCGCTTGGCAATGAAGCTGGTGGATATGCTTGTCAAGATAAATGCTATGATTTTCTTAAAAGCGTTTGCCCTGAAATTCCTGTTCATTATGAGGGTGCTATAAGAACAAAGAAAGTCGCTTATGATGTTGTTTCAGAAATGTATACTGACAGCGGAACTGTTGATAAAATCGGCAGAGATGAAAACGGGAAGAAGTATTTTGGAAAGCCTTTCTATCTTTGTGAATACTGCCACGCTATGGGCGTTGGCCCTGGCTGTCTTGAAGATTATTGGAAAGTTTTCTATTCTAATGAAAAACTTATGGGCGGATGTATTTGGGAATGGTGTGACCACGCAGTATATCATTCTCCTGATGATACAAAATATAAATATGAATACACCTATGGCGGTGACCACGGTGAAAAAATTCACGATAGCAACTTCTGTGTTGACGGTCTTGTTTATCCTGACAGAACACCTCACACAGGCGCTCTTGAAATGAAAGAAGTTTATCGCCCACTCCGCAGTGAAAAAGTAGATGACTGTATGTATTGCATTACAAACACAAATCGCTTTAAAAATGCTGATTATATCACAATTAACTGGGAACTTTGTGAAAATGGCGTAGCTGTAAAATCAGGAAAAGCTGTTGAAAATATTGCTCCTACACATTCAGCAGTTATGAAAATTCCAGTTGAAATTGAAAACAAAGATGAAGATTATCAGCTTAATTTTACTTATACCGATGAAAATGGTTTTGTAATTGCAAAAGAGCAACACATCTTAAATGATGCTAAAAAGTTTATAAAAATTGATGAAGATGAAAAAGCATCACTTTCTACCATTGACAAAACTTATGAAGTTTCATTTGATGATGGCAAAATTGCTTTTGATAAAACCACAGGCGAAATCCTTAATTACACCGTTGAGGGGAATGAATTAATTAATCTTTTCCCTGCTTCAAATGTTAAGGGAATTGTTCCTAATATTTACAGAGCTCCGCTTGACAATGAAACATATGGCGGTCAGCCAAAGTGGGACAAAAAAATCCTCGCCTCCATCTCCCCTGTTTTTAAAGGAATGGATGCTAAGGAAAAAGACGGAATTGTATTTTTAAAAGCTTATTATGTGTTTAAGTTCGGTTTGAAAAGATTTTATGAATGCCATATCAAATATGAAATTCACGGTGACGGGACAATTAAAGTTAAAACAAATCTCATTCGCAAATTCAAAGCATTTAAAGACCTTCCTCGTTTTGGAATTATGCTTGAGCTTCCTAAAGAATTTTGCAATGTAGAATATTATGGCAGAGGAAGTAGTGAAAATCTTTGCGACCTCAACTCTCAAGCACCTATTGGAATTTATAAAGATGTTGTAGCTGATATGCATGAGGATTATATTATGCCTCAAGATAATGGCAATCACGGTGGCACAAAATATGTTAAGCTTACTAACGATAATGGCGTTGGAATTGAGATAATCGGCTCACCTAAATTTAGTTTTAATGTTCACGATTACACTCAAAAAACTTTGACTGATGCTAAACATCGTGAAGATGTTTTAAGATGCAACAGCACAGTTCTTACTGTTGACGGATTTATTCGTGGTGCTGGCTCTAACAGCTGTGGCCCTGACACTCTGCCTCAATATCGCTTTACCTTTGAGAAGTCAATTGAATATAAATTCTATATTAAGCCTATCGTAAAGGACTAATGAATGCTTAAAAATATTTGGTATAATGAGGGCGAAGATTTTTCGCCCTCAAAAGATGTAAGGACTAAAGTTTTTGTAATTGAACAAGGCTATCCTCTTGAGCTTGAGTTTGATGATTTAGATGAAATCTGCCCTCATATTGTCGTTTTCGATGAATTGCTCCCAATAGCAACAGGGCGGATTGTCAAGGTCGATGAAACCACTGCAAAGCTTGGCAGAATTGCAGTTTTAAAGGAATACAGAGGGCAACATATCGGTGAAAGAGTAGTTACTGCTCTTATTGAAAAAGCAACCAATATGGGGTTTAGCACCCTTAAAATCAGCGCTCAAACTTATGCAACTGCGTTTTATGAAAAGTTTGGGTTTGAAAAATATGGAAGTGAATATTTAGATGTTCACCTGTTGCATATCGATATGATTAGACTTAAAAAAACTAATGCTTGAATTTTTTCTTTTTTTATTATATAATACTTTTTAAAGGCACTTAAATAAGTTTTTAAGGAGAAATAAAATGAGTTATTGGGTTTTAAACGGTAACAATTATATTGCAAGCATTGAAATGAAAAACGAAAGCGTAGTTCTTTCAAATGGTCTTATTAAAAGAGAGGTTATGCTTAAAAATTCAGCTACTAAATCATTTTTTAGTATCGAAAAAGATGTTGAATTAATCAGTGAACCACTTTGCGATACGCACATTTTTATTAATCGCAAGAAAATAAGCCTTGATGATGGGTTTACATTTATAAGTGCAGAGCCATCAAAACAGCTTAAGCTTGTTGAATTTAAAGAAACTCCTTCTATGACCGAAAAGCACGAATATCCACCAAAAGGTAAATCAATTGATTTGACCTATAAAAATGATGATTTAAAGCTTAAAATCATCGTTCATTTTGAGATTTATGATTTTATCCCCACTATTATGAAAACGGTTTTCGTTGAGAATTATAGCACCGAGGAAATAACAATTGACAATATAGTAACTGATGCAATGAGCATAAAAGATAACAGGGATTTATTGTTTGTTGACAGCAATTTCAATGCTGCAATGGAATTTTTAGGGCTTGAATTTGAACAGTATGCTAAGCTTTATGCGAGGTATCAATATGATATTTTAGAGGTTGCACCACTTTATCGAATGAATGTAAAGCTTAAAAAAGGCGAAGTTCTTCAATCAATTGTTGCTTATGAAATGTGCTTTAGTGCGGAGTACTATGAGCAAAAGCTTATTGAAATAAAAACTATGTATAGATTTATTGCACCTTGGTGCCTTGATAATGTTCTGTTTTTTCATCTTATTTCAAATAGAACTAAAGATATTGAAAAAGCTGTTGATGAGTGCTGCGAAGTCGGTGCTGAAATGATAATTCAATCATTCGGTTCGGGCGTTAGAATGGAAAGTAGCAGCGAAAGGTATCTTAGCAGAATTAAAAAAGCTTATGACTATGGGCATAAAAAAGGCATAAAAATGGGTGCATATACTCTCGCTTATGTTAAGAATTATCGCCCTGTTAGAGGTGACGAGGCTCTTAACCACGATGCAAGCCATATTTGCAGATGCCTTGCTGATGAATGGTCGCAAAAATATACAAAAAGCATTCTTAACTTCATTGACAAAACAGGTGCTGATGCTATTGAAATTGATGGGCCTTATGGTATGATGCTTTGTTCTGGCGGAAAAACGCATTTGCACGAGGACTTTACCGATTCACAATATCGCCAATGGAAAATGTCAGTAATTGACTGGTATATCGAGCTTAAAAAGCGTGGTATTTATATTAATGCCCCTGATTGGCATTTTTTAAATGGCACAAACAGAACAGGTATTGGCTATGAAGAAATTGCTTTTTCGGAAAAGAGAAGCGAACAATTAATCACTTCGAGAATTTATTATTATAAAGGTACTTTTACAAAAAGTCCATCACAAGGTTGGGGATTTTTACCTCTTAATGTTTATCACGGTGGTGGAAAAGATGCAATTTTCTGCCCAACTGACAAAAATAATTTTGAATATGATTGGGCGCTTGCTCAAATTACTGCAAGTGGAGTTTGGCCAACTATTAGAGGAAAAAGGATTTATGACACGCAAGAAGGCAAAGAAACATTAACTAAATGGATTAGCATATTTAAAAAATATAGAAATGTTTTAAATGGAATTACAGTTCATTTTATGCCACCTCAAATTGATAAATACAACCCTGAGCGAACAACCTCTATTGATGCAATATTAAATCAGCTTCCATATGGCGAAAATCGTGGATTTTTAATGTTCTTCAATCAAACCGATAAGGCTATAAAGCAGAAAGTCAATGTGCCTGTTTTTTACACAGGACTTACAAATTTAAAAACGCCCCCTGCCCCATTTGCAAACACAAAAAATTCTGATATTGAATATCCGCTTTATGGTGACAGTCCATTTCCACTTATGATTAAAGGGCGTGATGGCAAAGAGCGGAATTTCATAACCGATAAAAAGGTTTTTGACAAAGAAATCCCTGCTATGCCCACACCAAAAAATACTGATAAAACTATCACTGTTTCTCAAAATGATCAAAGCCCTAAAGTCTATAATATTGATACAAACGGTAACATTCAAATGGAACTTCAAATACCACCAATGACATATCAATGGTTTATAATGAAAGAATAATTAATCTTTAAAGGAAGCAATCTATATGGATTTAAAAGAAAGAGCGAAAAATTTAAAAAAAGATATTCCAGCAGTATTTCTTGCACTTAAACATAAAAAAACTCCGTGGTATGCAAAAATAATTGCCGCATTAACTGTTGGCTACGCTCTTTCTCCTATTGATTTTATTCCTGATTTTATTCCTGTTCTTGGCTATTTAGATGATATTATTATTCTTCCACTATTAGTATTATTAGTTATTAAACTCATTCCAGATGATGTGTTTGCTCAGTGTAGAAAAGACGCTGAAAATTTATGGGAAGATGGAAAGCCTAAAAAATGGTATTATGCTATTCCTATTGTGCTTTTTTGGATAATAATTGTTTTTCTTATTGCCAAAGCCTTTATAAAATAAGTAAAATTTAAAATTATAATCATATTCTCAAATAATATAAAACTTTTACACTTTTTTGAATAATAGAAATTGTTATTGATAAACTAATAAGGCAAATTATTCTAAATAAGTGAGGAGTTAGATATATGAAAGCCACAGGAATTGTGAGAAGAATTGATGACCTTGGCAGAGTTGTTATTCCAAAGGAAATTAGGCGTACAATGCGTATTCGAGAGGGCGACCCACTTGAAATTTTTACTGCCGCTGACGGTGAGGTCATTTTTAAAAAATATTCGCCAATTGGTGAACTTTCAGAATTCGCAAGTCAATATTCTGAAGTTTTATACCGTGCAACGGATTTAGTCGTTTTAATTACTGACCGTGACAGAGTTATTTCTATTTCAGGAATGCCAAAAAAAGATTTAATAGAAAGACGAGTTGCAACCGACCTTGAAGGTATTATGGACAATCGTGTGAATTATATTGCTTCACCTGATATAAAATCAGTTTACCCTGTTCAAGGCTTTGAAAAAGAGGCTGCTGTTGCATTTCCAATAATCGGAAGTGGCGATGTTTCGGGAGCTGTTATTCTTTTACTGCGTGAAGATGGCTCGATGCCCTCCCCTACTGAAATCAAGCTTGCACAGGTTGCGGCGTCATTTTTAGGCAAACAAATGGAAGAATGACTTTTAATCAGTATGACAAATAAATTAAACTGCCACTTTATAAGCCTTATGTATTAGGCTCAAAAGTGACAGTTTTTTATTATTTATATTTTAACTTATTAAGACAAATTTGCGAGTGTATCAATGTCTTTTAAGTTAATTCGCTTTGATGTTATGTATGTTTTTAATACAGTTTCGCCTTTTTCATTGACATATTTTTCGTTTGGAGAAAACTTACCGTATGTGCTGATTACAAAGGTACCATCAGGTAAAACCGTATTGCCACAATAGCCTGTATCACCATTAGCATTGATTTCTGGCTCTGTTTGACCATCTAAATATGTATGTGCAAACTTTATTCTGTATTGACCATCAGCACCATTTTTGAGGTCATCATAAGTTCCTACCCACATAGCCGGACCTTCACTATAAAAAGTTCCGCCATTAACATATTTATCACGCCCTTCTTTATCTCTTTCGATTGAGCGAAAAGCGATAAGAAGTCTACCATCAGTTGTGTATTCAGCCTTAAATCTTTCACCATTTAATGATGATGGAAGCTCTTTCGGTCTTGACCAAGTTTTGCCTTCATCTTTTGAAAAAGAAATTAAAGAATTGCAAAGTTTTGTTTGACTTCTTGTTATAAGACAAAGCTCATCGCCAAGCCCTTTATCAGAACGAATAACCTCAACTTCGCACATTCTTGAACCTTTTTCCATTCTAAGCCATCTTGAAAAATATTTTTCAGGTTTACTCCAATTAGCTTTTCCGTTATCATCAAATGTTAAAATTGATTTATAGTTATTGAAATATCTGTCGTGGAAAAATCCCATCCACTCATCAACAAACTCGCCATTTTCTTTAAGCCTTGTAAGCGACGCCATTGCAACTATTGGATAAGTGCCGCCTTCTGTAAGTGGATAGAAAAGTTCAAATTCTGACCAAGTGTTTCCCTCGTCATTAGATACTGAACAGTTAAATCCGCCCGAGCTTTCTTCTTTTCCCCAAAGTGGACAAGCAGAAATCATTATAAGCTTATCAGAAACTCCCTCTTTTTTAAATTCTAACCTATAAACAGTAGGGGTTTCTAATGATTTTTCCCATGATTTTGGAGTGTTTTCGATTTTTTGGTCATATGTAAGCCCACCGTCGGTACTAATTTTATTAAGAACTGCACCTTTACCATGACCAGCAGGATACATTTGAAGGATATTACCGTTCTTTAGTAAAACAGAATCGGGATGTGCCATATAACCATCACGAATATCAACCGTTTGCAGGTCAAAAAGATATTTTAAATCCTGTGGAATATCGGGTGTTGGCACGCTTAAATCAATTCGCTTGATTGAAGATTTTTCAAATGGACTTTGAACCAATATAACACCAGTTTCAAAAAGTGTAAATACAGTAATTCCTGCAATTATAACTATTGCGGCTACTGCGATAAGTAAATATTTCAATATCTTCTTTTTCACTCCTGCAGTTATGATTATTTTTTTCATTTATTTTTCCACACGCTCTTTTACAGTTTCATTCATTGCTCTATGAAGTGAAAGCTCTTTATATGCAGGTAAATCTGATTCCATATGCCACGTCATAACTCCGCCAAGTGACATTGAAATAGCATAAGCTGTTTTATCTGCAATCATTGCATAACCGTTGAAATAATATAATGGTGACTTGACTCCGTTAGCGTCGGTTTTATATTGAACATTTTCCCATTTTGTTTCAAACCCACAACCTCTATATGAAGGCCATGTAGCTTCGCAACCAGGATTATATTTTGGCACTTCACGACCATAGAATGGGAAGCCTAAACATATTTTATCTCTGGTGTAGCCTTTTTTAATCATTGTTTCAATTGCACCTGTTGTTGATCTAAAGCTTGAATGATATGAATCAAAATCATCACCTGACAGGTCATAAAGCATAACATTATAGTAGTCAACCGCTTCCATAGCTGCTTTACTGAAATTGACATTCCAAACCGCCACTGCTAAAGAAAGCTTTTTGCCAACGGTATCAAACTCTTTACGAATGTCTAATACTAATTGATTGTAAGCAACCCAATCCTCTTTTGCCTCTGGGTATTCCCAATCAATATCAGCACCTTGAAGGTCATATTTAACTAAAAATGCTGAAATATTTTTTGCTATTGTTGAAGTTTTATCTTGGAAAAAGCTCGCAGGTTCATCACTTGAAAAAACATTACAGTATATTTTTGTATCTTGACCTGAAAGCTTAATTGCTGTTTTTATTTGTTTTAACTGCTTTGCAAACGCTTCTTCGCCATCTCTAAATTGAATTGTACTATCTTTACCAACATAGGCGCCTGCAAAAAGCGTAATATCAGTTACTGTTTTTAAATAGCCGATAAATTCAGGATCAAGTGAATAATTCTTGTCTTTATTTGCTACAAAATAATCGTTTACACGGAAGTTTGTTTTTGTTTTTCCAACTTGATATATGCTAATTTCTTTGACCGTTGCATTGTCACGACAATCATCAAATACGATTTTAATTGATTTTGTTGTAACGGTATCAAAAGTGCATAGACGATACTCATCTATTTTATCGTTTTGATAAATTAGCTCATATTGACCATTCTTTTGTGCATAAATAGAAAACTGTTTCGTTCCGCCTTCAAATTTAGTTGCACTTGGCCCTTTTTTGTCAGATAATTCCTCAATAACAATAGTATTAAAAGTAACATCATTTGTAAAATTCATAAAAATACTATCGCCTTTTTGCAATTTCAACATTGTAAGCCCATTATTATCAGATAATGATGTAACAGCTTCAGTTGAACTGTTATGCAGCACCTGTGACTGCGCAGCGATATTTGGAAGGTCTTTTAAATTAGATAGGTCAACGCTCTTTGCTCTGCCCAATGTTGTAGCAGGATTTACCCCGAAGGCAGTCATAATTGTCATTACTATTGCCATTATAGCTGAAAAAAGTTTTCCCATTTTTAATTCCCCCTAAAATTATTATGGTTAATAATACCATAAAAATAAAAAACAATCAAGATATTTAGGTAAATCTTTCACTAAATTTATTTTTATTCACATAAAATTTTTGCGTGTATATAATGGGATAAGCCTATAAGGTCAAAATATAGCGAATAATAAAGTATTTTGCGCCTAAAGACTTCCACACAATTTAATTAAAATAATACAAAACCAGATTTGGAGGAATATTTTATGGGAATGCCTATTATTAAACCCGGCACTATAACTCGCCCTGAAGCTGTTGGCAATATTATCGAATCAGTAGCCACAGAAGAAGCGGCTTTTGCTCATATTTTGAATGCAGAAAGTGAAAAAATAATGGCTGTTGTTAATAACGCCAGTGCAACTGCCGAAGACCTTTTGGCAATAAACGCATCTGTTAAAAGTGCGATTTCTGCTATTTCTCGCCTTGAAATGCAACTGCAAGCTAAATTAGAATTGTTTCAAAAAACAGTTTGTGAATAGAAATTTAAAATGAAAATGAAAAACTAATTTAAAAGGAGAAATCTTTATGTCATTTTCCTATGCTAACCCTGGTTCTGGCCCTTCTGCTGGCGGTATCGGTTGGTTTAACTTTGGCAATTTAACACTTAATCCAGGTCAAATTGTGCCAAACCTATCTGGCACATTAAACGATGGTAGCACCGTTACCTTTGATATGAAATCAGTTCCCACATCTTTTGTACCATTCACCGCTGTTCCAACTCCTGTACAATACTCTTATTTTGGCTCTGCAGGCTATACAGGAATTCTTGGAAATACAGCACTAAAAACACCTCTGCTTTCAGCTTATAACACAGCAAGTACAGTTGAAATTAGCAACATCGTTGTAAAAGACCCTGATGGAAATCCTATTACTAATTATACAGCGGTATTGGCAGATGCAGAAAGCACTAATAAATTCCCACAATACACTGAATATTTAAAGTTTACCACAGTTGGCGGTGGACCATTAAATCTATTTGACACCTTAGGTGCTAACCCTCCTACTCTCGCAGGGAACGGAACAAATGTTGTAACGATAACTGGCACTAACCAATCAGCAAGTCAAGCTGCTTATGTTTTTACAACTCAATCTCCAACAGCATTTTCACTTGAAACCTACGGGCGTGAAGCAGTTGCATTCGGTTTTGCTGTCACAAAAGTACAGGTTTGTAAAAACATTGGCGATCGCATTAATTCTGCCGACCAATTCGTTCTTGATATAGCGGGAACTCCAAGTGACCTAATAACTACAACAGGTTCTGCCGACGGTATGCAATCACCCTGTGCAGTAGTTTATGGCTTGCCAGGTAACACCTATACTATCAACGAACAAATGGCTCCTGGCAGTGTTACTCCGCTTTCGGGATACAAACAAACCATTTCTGCTGTCAATCTTTCTCCGGGTGGAAGCATTCCTCCTACTGGCAGTTTGCCAATTAACTTTACACCAGCTCTTGGCGATATTGTGCAGTATACTATTCTCAACTCTGCACCGCAAATTTTCAAAAAGACTGTTGATAAAACTTTTGCAAAACCAGGCGATATTCTCACCTATACGGTAACAGGCATAAATCCTAATAATTACCCACTCCCTGGCGTTGTATTTACTGATCCTACTCCTGCTGGCACAACCTATATCGGAAATCTTGCTGTGAGCGTTCCTTATACTGGAACCAATCCTGCAACTGGACTAACTCTTACAATGCCTGCAAACGGTACAGTTACAGCCTCTTATCAAGTTCAAGTTTCACCTAATGCACCTGTGAACAATCCGATTGTTAATATCGCTTCTGCAAATGTTCCTGGTGGAACTTCTGGAAGTACAAATCCTGTTTCAACTCAAATTAACTATGCGGATTTAACAACCACAGGCAATATAATAAAATCTGTAACTCCTCTCTTTGCACAATTCGGAGATATTTTGACCTACACCGTTACACTCCACAACACGGGAAATGTTCCTGCTAACAATGTAGTTGTAACAGATGTTATTCCAGCTGGAACAACCTATGTTGCAGGCTCTACTACCGCAAGCGTTCCTTTCACAGGCGACCCAACATCAGCGATTACCCTAACTTCACCAATTCCTGCGAACGGCACAGTAACCATCACATTTAAAGTAAAGCTTGGAAACACTGCACCTCCTGTTAACCCTGTTCCAAACACTGCAAGTGCAGCTTATGCCTATACTGTTGACCCTTCAAATCCAAACGGTGTAACTGCAAATGGTATCAGCAATACTGTAACTACTTTGGTTTCAAAGGCAAACCTTTTAATTACAAAATCAGCAAGTGAGAGCATTGGATATATCGACGATGTTATCACTTACAACCTTGTTGTTAAAAATAGCGGAAATACACCTGCTAACAATGTAGTCATAACTGATCCTGTTCCAAACGGAACGGTTTTAGTTCCAGGCTCACTTTCGGTAAGCGTGCCTTATACTGGTGACCCTAACACAGCGATTACGCTAACAGGCAGTATCCCAGCAGGTGGCACAGTAACCATCACATTTAAAGTAAAAGTAACCGCAATTCCAAACCCTAACCCAATTGTAAATGTTGCAAATGCTGCTTATACTTTTACGGTTAACCCAAACAATCCTAACTCGGTCACAGGTAGCAGTGTAAGCAATAGTGCAAGCACGATTATTTTTGCGAACAACTATCGTCAGCAAATAAGTGACCTTATCAATTCTATTGCCTTAGAGGAAACTGCTCTTGGTGCTATTGCTAATGCTGAGGGTGCGAAAATTCAAAAGTTTGTATCAATGCCAAATGTAACACCAAATCAGCTTCTTTGCCTTAACAAGAGCGTTACGGATATGACAAATGCTATGTCTTTGCTCGAGTCTATTCTTATGATGAAGCTGAGCACAGTAGATTGCCAAATTGACGGAAATGCTAAATGCTAATCGTTAGCAATTAATAAAAAACTGCCACATAAGCTTTTTAAACTTGTGTGGCAGTCATTATTTTAACTATCTATCTTTGCTTTGATTTTTTTGTTCTCTTTCACGAATTACAAATCTTGTCGGTGTTCCCTCTAATCCAAACACTTCTCGAATTTGATTATCAATATAACGCTGATAGCTATAATGAAAAAGTTCTTTACTGTTTACAAAGCATACAAATGTCGGAGGACGAGTTGATGCCTGTGTCATATAATAAATTCTAAGACGCTTGCCCTTATCTGTTGGCGGCTGAACTCGTGCTGTTGCCGATGCCAAAACATCATTGAGCTTTCCTGTTGAAATTCTCATTGAATTTTGGTCGTTTACGAATTTTATTAATTCATAAAGTCTTTCAAGGCGTTGCCCTGTTTTTGCTGAAATGAAAATAATCGGAGCATAACTCATAAATGAAAAATCATTCATCAGCTTTTTACGCTCTTTATCCATTGTTTTTCCGTCTTTTTCAACTGCGTCCCACTTATTAACTGCAATAATACAAGCTTTTCCAAGGTCATGAGCAATGCCTGCTACTTTTGAATCCTGATCTGTAAATCCTTCTGTTGCATCAATCATAATAACGCATACATCGGCTCTTTCGACTGCCATTCTTGCCCTTATTACAGAATATTTTTCGATATCATCATCAACCTTGCTTTTACGACGAAGCCCTGCGGTATCTATAAACACAAAATGCCCATATTTATTTTCGACTATTGTATCAGTCGCATCTCTCGTTGTGCCTGCAATCGTAGAAACTATTGCTCTGTCCTCGCCTGAAATAGCATTGACAAGTGATGATTTGCCTACATTTGGCTTTCCAATTATTGCAACTTTAATCGTTTCACCATCAAAAGCATCTTCTTCATCTTCTGGTAAATCTTTTAATATCTCGTCAAGCAAATCGCCTGTTCCGTGACCGTGAACCGAAGAAACTGCAATCGGATCACCAATTCCAAGATTATAAAATTCATAAAACTCAGGTGGCGTTTCGCCGATTGTATCAACTTTATTGACACAAAGGACAATAGGTTTTCCGCTTTTTTGAAGCATTGTTGCAACCTCTAAATCAGTTGCCACAACACCCGAACGAATATCAGTAACAAAAACGATAACATCTGCACTGTCAATTGCAAGCTGTGCCTGCCTTTTCATTTGGAGCAATATTATATCGTCTGAATATGGCTCAATTCCGCCTGTATCAACAAGCAACATATTATGCCCGAGCCACTCGCAATCACCATAAATTCTGTCACGAGTTACACCAGGTGTATCATCAACTATTGAAAGCCTTTTTCCGATAAGCTTATTGAAAAGTGTGCTTTTGCCTACATTTGGTCGCCCAACTATTGCTACTATTGGTTTTGACATTATTCCACCCCCAGAATGGTATTAAGTAATTTTTGCCCATCATTGGCTGTTGGCACTATTTTGATTTTTAGTGCTTTTTCAGCCTCTGCAAGCGTTATATCATCTAAAAATTTGTTGTTTTCTGTGCTTCTTGAGGTATAGTCGATTGTCATTACAAGTGGCACTAAAAGCACCTCGCCTAAGTCCTCATTTTTTAGCTGTTCTATTAAATCGGTGCCTGTCAAAAGACCTGCTACCGTAATATTCTCACCGAAAAAGTTGTTTATAATCTTTTTTGTGTTTATTTCTATATTATACTTCTCACTTGCAAAATCGCAAAGTTCTTTTAAAAGCGGATAAGCAGCTACCCCTGTTGCAAGTGTGATTTTTTTGTATTTTGGAACTGCATTTGTAGAATTTAACGCTTCTTTAAATTCATCTCTCAATGAAGTCCAAAGCCCTACGCCATTATCAATTTGAGGATAATCATCATAATATTCCTCATTTGGAAGTTCTCTTTCTGCCTTTATGAAAAATTCATCAGCAGGATAGCAAAGCCTAATGCCTTTTTCCCTCTTAAACTTGTTTGAAAAGCTTTCGATTATATCGATTGTTTCCCCTGCTCGCTCTTTGGTATATGGTTTTAGCGGATATAATCCATCTCTGAATTTTGTAAGCCCTACGGGGACTGCCGCTATGCTTTGAACCGACGGATAAAGCTTTGAAAGCTCGTTAATACTGTATTTTAATTCTTCGCCATCATTTATTTCAGGACAAAGAACTAACTGCGTGTTGATTTTTATTTCTGCATCTGCGAACCTTTTAATTATTGAAAGTGCTGTTCCTGCATTTTTATTATTCATCATTTTTGCTCTAAGAACAGGGTTCATTGTATGAACAGAAATATTAACTGGGCTGATGTGCATAGAAATTATACGCTCAATTTCGTGTTCTGTAATATTTGTAAGCGTTATATAATTTCCAAAAAGAAAGGAAAGTCGGCTGTCATCATCTTTAAAGTACAGGCTTTTTCTCATTCCTTTTGGCATTTGGTCGATAAAACAAAAAACGCACTTGTTTTTGCAGGAATGTTGATTATCCATTAAAAATGTGTCAAAAGAAAGACCTGTATCTTCATTATTAATTTTAATTGACATTTGCTTGCCACTTTTTGTTTTGAATTTCATTGTTACTGGTGCAAAGCTTAAATAGAAGTCATAATCAAGCACATCTACAATTTCTTTATCATCAATTGACAAAAGCAAATCACCACTTCTTATGCCATATAAAAAGCATTTTGAAAATGGTTTGACTGCACTTATTTTAACTGCCATTTCTTTACACCTCGCTGACTAAACTAAAAAGTTCGTTATCTAACGCCAAAAAGACGGGGAAGATAGCCTTCTCCGTCTTCGCTTAATTAGAAGAAAAAATTAATTATGCTTCTGTTTTAGCGATAACTTGTCTGCCATTATAAACACCACAAGCTACACAAACTCTATGAGCTCTTTTAAACTCACCACAGTTTGGACACTTTTGAAGTTCTGGAGCATTCATCTTCCAAACACTTGAACGCCTTTTATCTCTTCTTGCTTTCGAAACTCTTCTCTTTGGTACTGCCATTTTCAGCACCTCCTTATATTAATTAAAAATAAACAAATTATTCGTCAAGTAACTGTTTTAACGCGGCAAGCCGAGGGTCAATCGGTTTTTCACAGTCACACTTTTTTTGATTTAGGTCAGTTCCACAATAAGGGCATAGCCCTTTACAATCTTCTCGACATAAAACTTTAGTTGGTAAAACTAAAAGTATATCTTCTCGCAGAAGGTCATCAAGTAAAAAGTGCATATCCTCAACAATGATAAAATCGTCATTATCCTCATCATTGAGAGTTAAAACAAGCGTGTGTTCTGATTTTACTTTGATTGGTAATGAAACATCTGTGGCACAGCGGTCACAAGTTGACTTCAAGACATAATCCAAATCAGCCGTAAGAGTTACAACTGAGTTTTTATTAGACACAACACCCTTGACTTTTGCAATAGCATTCGCATCGCAGTCATCCAGCACTAAAGCAAGTTCAAACTGCTTTTCGGCACCCTCATTATTAAAAATTGGTTCCAGTTCAATAAACATAAAATACCTCTTTGATGCGTAAGCCTAACGCAACAAATATTATATATGGAATAGCTTGTTTTGTCAACAAAAATTTTCTTTTTTTACACTATTCCTCAAGTGGAGCTTCAAAAGTCATCGTTTCATAGTTAATTTTGTTGTAAATTTCTAAAAGTTTGTTGTTTATATCAATATTTGGACTATATGTCACCGAATCTATAATAGCAAATTTATTCGTTAGCAAAGCTGTTTTTCCATTATACATAATCGAAATATCATTTTCGCTTGGATTATAATCGTCAGTTGAAATTTCTTTTTGTTTGAAGTTTTCAGCAGCTATTAGTGGCAAAACTTCATTTATTACTTTTTCATCTGGAATAAGTTTATAATTGTTTTTACCTTTTGACATTATCATTGATTTATCTACAATTGCCGAAAGATTATCTTCACTAACGCTTAGCTCTGCCTTTGCATCTTTAACAAAATAGTCACGACTCATCTCAAACATATAAATTCTAAAGGAATTGTCACTCTCGCCACCTGTTTTTAGAATTCCAGAAATCGAAAAAAGCTTGTCTTTATAATCAATTTTATCGAAAGTTAACGCTTCATTGGTTGTGTGATAACGCTTTATCATAAGCACATAATTTGATTTAAAAAACTCATCATTATAGACTTTTATCTTGTCATTAAACGAGCCATTAGCACCCATTGTATCTAACGAGCAAATTTTTGACATCTTTTCAGAATAATTTTTAAGTTCTTTTTCACTTGTAATAAAATCGTATTCCAACTCTTTGTTTGTGTCATCAATTATTTCACATTTGACATTTGAACTTTTAAAGACGACCTTGTCAAAAACTTTTTTTTGCTCTGCATTTGAGCATCCAAAAAGCATAAAAAGCATTAGAAAAGTAATTGTTAAGGACAAAATTTTTTTCATAAATTTACCTCAAAATGTTTCATAATCAAAAAAACGACCGCCGTGAACACCACAGCGGTCTTCTTAAATCAATTGATTTGTTCGCAATATGAGAACATTCTTTGTGGAAGATTCTCAAGGTCTGTGGATATTGTAAAAGTAAACTTAGTATCAGATGCTTTAGAAATTTCATCAAGCTTTTTAAGGAAATCTGCAAGAGTTTCATAATCTCTGCCACCAATTTTAAAGGTAGCATCAACCAAAATGTCTGTAATATCATGGTCGCCGGCACATATACCGCTTAAAAATCCATAAAACGCATCAAAGCCAGTTACTGAATAATTATCGGTTGCAACAAGTCTTGCACGAGATGAAACATCATATGTAAGCTTTGTTTCTTTTTCAACACAGATAACATGCCCATTTGATTTTTCAACCGCTTCGTTAACTTTGTCTACTAAGAGTTTTGTTTTTCCTGAGCCTTTGTGTCCAATTATAAGAGATATCATATTATCTCCTCCTATATTTTTTATCCGCACAATGCGGGGTAAAACTAATTTATAATCCGAGCCTTTTTAAAAGCTCTGCTTTTTGGCTTTCATAGCCAGGCTTTCCAAGAAGTGCAAACATATTCTTTTTGTAGCTTTCAACTCCTGGTTGATTAAAAGGATTAACTCCTAAAATATAACCTGAAATTGCACAAGCCTTTTCAAAGAAATAAACAAGGTATCCGAATTCATATTCGTCCATCTTTGGAAGTTCTAAAACTACATTTGGAACGCCACCATCAACATGCGCCAAAACCGTTCCTTCAAATGCTTTGCGATTAACAAAATCCATTGTTTGACCTGCTAAGAAATTAAGACCGTCAGCATTCACCTCATCCTCTTCAATTGTGATAACCTTTTTAGGTTTTTCGAATATAACTGCCGTTTCAAATAGCTTTCTTTCGCCATCTTGGATATATTGACCCATTGAATGAAGGTCAGTTGAAAAAACAGCCGCCGCTGGGAAAAGACCTTTATTGTCTTTACCCTCGGATTCGCCGAATAATTGTTTAAACCACTCGTTCATCATTGTATAATCAGGCTCATAAGCTACCATCATTTCAATGGCTTTGCCTTTTCTGTAAAGAATGTTTCGAATTGCTGCATATTTATAACAATCGTTTTTATCAATATCATCATTTTGATATGCAAGGCGAGAATCATTAGCGCCCTTCATCATTGCATCAATATCACAGCCTGCTGCTGCAATTGGTAAAAGACCAACAGCAGTTAAAACTGAATATCTACCGCCGACATCATCAGGAACTACAAAAGTTTCAAACCCTTCTTTGTCAGAGAACTCTTTAAGCGTTCCCTTAGCTTTATCGGTTGTAACATAAATTCTTTTAGCAGCTTCATCTTTGCCATATCTTTTTATAAGCAATTCTCTGAAAATTCTAAAGGCAACTGCTGGTTCTGTGGTTGTTCCTGATTTTGAAATAACATTGATTGAAAAATCTCTGCCATCACAAAGTGAAACAAGCTCAGAAAGTGCTGACGAGCTTATGCTGTTACCGCTGAAATAAATTTCAGGAGTATCTTTTTTTATTACATTGTAATTTTGTGATTTGCAAAACTCAATAGCGGCACGAGCGCCCAAATAGCTACCGCCGATACCGATAACTATAAGAACCTTTGAATCTGACTGAATTTTTTTAGCAGCCTTTTTAATTCTAACAAATTCTTCTTTATCGTAATTTTCTGGTAAATCCACCCAGCCGAGGAAATCGTTTCCTGCTCCGCTCTTTTCGGTAAGAACCTTATGAGCATTTTTCACTTCGCCTTTGATTGATTTTAATTCATTTTCATCAACAAAGCCTTTTAAATAATTTGTGTTTAAACTTACTGACATTTTTTAAAACCCCTTTTGTTTGCTATTTATACTGAATTGCATCAATATTTAATATGCCATCTTGTATATGTTGTTACTATTCTATCCTAAATCAACGGATTTTTCAATAACTATTTGTGAATTTTTATAAAAAATATTAATTATTTACAAAGTGACAGAATTATTCTCTTAAAGCTCTCGAAAAATGTCAGTTTTAGTATCGCTTTTTCACTAACTAAATTGTATTTGTAGATTTCTTTGTCATCAAGCTTAAATATCACTGAACCTAACACCTGCCCTTTTTCAACTGGTGCTTCAACATCAACCACTAAATCAACAACCTGTGTTATTTCTTTTTCTCTGCCCTTTTCTATTATTGTTGTAATTGCATCAGGTATATAAGGAACAAGTGTTGTTTCTGCTCCGTGAAGAACATTAACGGCAGGTATCTGCTCTTTTTCTATCATTAACTGATATGCTGAATAATTTGAAAATCCCCAATTTAGCATAGCCTTTGCTCCGTCAAACCTGTCATTACTATTATCACTGCCCATTACAACTGCTATAAGGTGTAAATCATCACGCTTTGCAGTTGCAGACACGCAACAACCCGCCTTGCCCGTTGTGCCTGTTTTAAGCCCTGTTGTGCCTTCATAAAAGCGTACCAATTTATTTGTATTAACAAGCTCTGTTGCACCATTTCTTAGACTATCCATCCATATAGTTGAATAATTCATAATTCTTTGATGTTTTAAAAGCTCCATTGACATAATTGCAATGTCATAAGCACTTGTTAAATGATTTGTTGCTGTATCGTCAAGACCTGTACAATTTTCAAAATTCGTATCATTCATACCAAGCTCTTTTGCTCGTTCATTCATTCGTTTTACAAATGCTTCGTTGCTACCTGAAACAACTTCTGACAACGCATAGCACGCATCATTTGCACTTGCAACAACCGTTGCCTTTAACAGCTCGTCAACGCTCATCGTTTCGCCCTCTTTGAGCCAAATTTCAGAGCCACCCATTTTTGACGCCGCAGTGCTTGCTGTCACTGTATCTGTAAGTGCTATTTTGCCTTGGTCAATCGCTTCTGTTATAAGAAGTAACGACATTATTTTTGTAACTGATGCTGGAAAAAGTTTATCGTGAGCATTTTTTTCCATAAGCACCGTGCCTGTGCCTGCGTCCATTAAAATTGCCGATTTAGCTTTTACCTCAACTTGCATTTGTGGCAATTCCTCTGCAAAAGCTGTAATTGAAAACATTGTAAACATTAATATAACCGCTAATAAAAATGATGTGACCTTTTTCATTTTTTTCCTCCCATATAATTTTCGTTATATTATGTATAGTCAATTAGCTTTAAAAAAATGATGTTTTGTGGTACAATTATTGAAGAATATTTTTTGTGAGGATAATTTATGAAAGTTAAAATGCACACGCTTGGTTGCAAGGTCAATCAATATGAAACTCAAGAAATTACAGAACAGCTTTTAAAGGCAGGATTTTCTATTACTCTTTCTGACGATGATGCTGATATTTTTGTTGTTAATTCTTGTAGCGTCACCTCTGAAAGTGACAGAAAAACAAGGCAAACTGTTCGCCATTTAAGGAAGATAAATCCTAATAGTATAATAGTTTTAACAGGCTGTATGCCACAAGCTTTTCCAGAAATGGCAAACAATCTTTCTCAAGCTGATATTGTAATCGGGAATAAAAATAACATTGAGCTTGTATCAAAGCTTAACACCTTTATAAATGATAGAAGCAGAATTTTTGATGTTTCACAGCATAAAACCAACGAGGAATTTTGCGGTGATATGATTGAAAATTTTAATGAACGCACAAGGGCAATTGTCAAAATTGAAGATGGCTGTGACCGTTTTTGTTCATACTGCATCATTCCAAAAGCAAGGGGCAGAGTTCGTTCAAAATCAATTTCTGATATTATTTCTGAAGTTACTGCTCTTTCTGAAAACGGATTTTCTGAAGTTGTTTTAGTTGGAATTAATCTTTCTGCCTATGGCAAAGACAGCGGTGAAAAGTTTTATAATGCCGTTCGTGCCGCTTGCTCTGTGCCGAACATTGAAAGAGTTCGTTTGGGTTCGCTTGAGCCTGACCATATCACTGATGAGGTTATTGAAGAACTCTCAAAATTGCCAAAGCTCTGCCCACAATTTCATATTTCACTTCAAAGTGGCAGTGATGATACTCTAAAAAGAATGAACAGGCACTACTGTGCAGAAGAATATTATATCCTTACAAAAAAGCTTAGAGAAAACTTTGCAGATTGCACCATTACCACCGATATAATGGTCGGATTTCCGCTTGAAAGTGAGGATAATTTTATTGAAACCTGTGAATTCGTTAAAAAAGTTGGGTTTGAAAAGGTTCATATTTTTCCATATTCAAGACGCATTGGCACTAAAGCTGACCTCATTACTCCTCAAATAGAAAAGTCTGTTAAAGAATTGCGTGCTAAGGTGCTTTCTGACATTGCAAATAGTATAAGAAGTGACTTTTTACGCTCACAAATCGGGGAAAAATTAGATATAATATTAGAGTCAAATCAAGATAAAGACTATTCATTTGGATATACAAAAAACTATATTCCTGTCAAGGTTTTAAATTCTAAAAGTGAAATAGGCGAAAATATTACTGTCTTAATTAATGATTTTGACGGTGAAAACTGCATTGCACAGCAGGTTTATTAAAATTAGAAATAACATTTTCACCTATTGAAAAAATTTCAATAGTATGTTAATATAACGAGGTAATTTTTAGCAATCGGGGTGTAGCGCAGTTGGTAGCGCACTAGACTGGGGGTCTAGGGGCCGTGGGTTCAAGTCCCGTCACTCCGACCAGTCGAGAACCTCGACGCGTAATTCGCGTTCGGGGTTTTCT
>JAVVWP010000005.1:0-74557 GCA_036652055.1 Oscillospiraceae bacterium
ATGAAGGGATAAAAATGGATAGTATAAAGGTTTATGTGCTAAATATTTGTATTGTATCAGTGTTAACGGCAGTCTTTAGAATTCTAATACCAAATGGTAATATAAAAAAATCTGCTGAAATTGTAATGTCACTACTTCTACTGTCAATTATTCTAATTCCATTGTTATCAATGAAAAACCCCACTTTTTCTAATTCAATAAGTTTGAATACGACTGCAAAAACAAATGAAGAAATCTTTTCAGACATCAATACAAACAATCAAGCAATAAGGAAAGCAATAGATAATGAGCTTTTAAATAGCGGTATAAAAGCTGAAAATATAGAGGTGAAAACTCATAAAGATGAACAAAACTACATAATAATTGAAAGTGTTATGATAAATAGACCATCAGAGCAAGATGACAATTTAATAAAAACACTTATAAAAACAAAAATTGGAATTGATGAAGAAACCATTAAGATTGTAAGGTAGAAAAATGGAAATATTTAAAAAAATGTTAGAAAACATAAAAAGTCAAAAAAGACTTTTTATTATAGTAATTCTTGGAGTTATTGCAATAACACTTATTGTATTGTCTGAAATTTTTCCAAAAGAAAACATAAAAGCTATAAATGATGAAAAGATTTCATCTAAAGTTTCTGAAAGCACATATGATGAAAAAATACAAAAAACATTAAAGGAAATAATAGAAAATATTGATGGTGCAGGTAAAACAAAAGTTATGGTAACTCTGCAAAGTTCATCAGAAAATTATTATGCGAAAAACAACAAATCAGAAAATAAAAAAAATGGTGAAACTTCTGAAAACAAATCAGAAGAAAGCTTTGTAATAGATAAGTCAAGCGAATTAAAAGGGATAATAATAAAAACTGACGAGCCAAAGGTTAGGGGAGTGGTGGTGGTATGCGAAGGAGGCGAAAATCCAAAAGTAAAATCAAATGTTACCATTGCAGTTTCGGCAGCTCTCGGACTTGGCACTAATAATATTTGTGTATTAAAAATGAAATCAACGGAGGAATAAATATGAGTTTTTTATTTAAAAGAAAGCAGCTTGTTTTGTCTGGACTTATTGTAGCTCTTGGTGCAGCTATGTTTGTAAATTGGTATTATACGAAGCCACCTGTTTCAGGCACAAGCATTGAAAGCGAAGGCATCACCACGCAAATAGAAAATCAAAATTTAGGAACAGCACAGCAGGTAAATGGCAGTAATGTTTCAAATTCAGATTATTTTACAACAGCAACCTTAAAAAGGCAAAAATCACATGATGAAATGAAAGAAACATATTTAAAATTGTTGGAAAACAAAGAAATATCCGCAGAAGAAAAAAATGTAGCAAGAAAAAATTATGATGATTTGTGTGAAAATATTAAAATGGAAACTGATGCTGAAAATTTAATTAATGCAAAGATTGGCAAAAAAGTGCTTGTAATATCTGGTGATACTATTGAGGTAATAACAGAGAAAAATACGCTAAATGACAGCGTAATTATGCAAATAAAAGAGATAATTGTTAACAAATCGAAAATTTCTGCTGAAAAAATTACAATTGTTGAAGTAAAATAGTTGAGAAATTAAAGTTTTGTGGTATAATAGGTAAAAGAAAGGTGGTTTTTTACCTATGAATAATACAGATAAAACGCCAAATATCGGCGGTGTAGTAATTTCTAATGAGGTTATTGCTTCAATTGCCGCAAATGCTGCCAAAGATGTTGAAGGTGTTAGCAGCTTTTCAAATCGACCAACAGATAAGGTTACTCAGGCACTCAATCCAAATGCTTCACCAAAAGCTGTTAAGGTTTGGAGCCTTGAGAATGATGTTAAAATTCAGCTTTTTGTCAATATAAAAAGTGGCACGAATATTCAAACTGTTTCGACTGCCATTCAACGAAGTGTTAAAAATGCTGTTCAGAGTATGACTGGAAAAGTTGTTACCAATGTTAATGTTTGTGTGCAAGGAATTGATTTTTGTGAACCTACTGAATTAAAAGCTTAATTGTTAGCTGATTAAAAGTCTTTCACAATAATTTTAATTTTTCTGTGGAAGGCTTTTTTATTTTAAAATAAAGGATGATGAAATTGACAAGAACCGAAGAACGCGAACAGGCATTTATACTATTATTTGACAAATCATTTAATGTTGATACAGATATGGATGAGATCATATCTTTTGCTGTTGAATCGCGTTTAATAGAACTATCAGATTTTGCTGAAAATTTAGCAAAGCTAACTTGCGAAAATTTAGAAGAAATTGACTCGATTATTGAAAACCATTCAATTGGTTGGAGAATAAAAAGGCTTCCAAGAGTTTCACTGTCAATTTTACGCTTAGCTATATGTGAAATTAAATATGTAGACTCAATACCTAATAGTGTTTCTGTTAACGAAGCTGTTGAACTTGCAAAGAAATATGCATCAACAGATGATGCTTCATTTATAAACGGAATTTTAGGTACATATATACGAGGAATAGAATAAAATGTCTTTGTATTTAGGAATAGACACGAGCAACTATACAACTTCAGCCGCAATTTATAATTCTGATAATAACACTGTTGTTCAAAAGAAACTTTTATTGCCCGTTAAAGATGGTGAGCGTGGACTTAGGCAGAGCGATGCGGTTTTTCATCACACAGTGCAGCTACCAAAAATCATTTCAGAACTTATGAATGAAATTGATGGTAATATAAGTTCTGTTGGTGTATCTGTTTCACCACGAAGTGAAATCGGTTCATATATGCCTTGCTTTTTAAGCGGAATTGCAGTGGCAAAATCAATTTCTGCAATTAACAATATTCCTTATTGCGAGTTCTCACATCAAGACGGACATATTGTATCTGCACTTTTTTCTTCTAAAAAGCTTGAGATTATTAAAGATAAATTCATTGCTTTTCACATTTCTGGCGGAACAACTGAAGCTGTCCTCGTTTCTCCCTATAATGATTTATTTTCAGTTAAAATCATTGCAAAATCTCTTGATTTAAAAGCAGGACAAGCAATTGACAGAGTTGGGGTTATGTTAGGTCTTAAATTCCCAGCAGGTGCTGAACTTGAAAAGCTATCACATAAAAGCAATAAAAATTTTAATATTAAAGCATCAGTCAAAAGTAATGATTGTTCACTTTCGGGAATTGAAAATAAATGCAAAACAATGCTCCAAAATAATGAACTGCCTGAAGATATTGCAAGATTTTGTATTCAAAGCGTTATAATTGCCATTGAAGCGATGTTACAAGGGCTTATCAAAGAATATGGTGATTTGCCAATACTTTTTTCAGGTGGTGTTACATCAAATAGCGATATGAATAAGTATTTTAGCGAAAAATATAATGCGTATTTTGCAAAGCCTGAATTTTCTGCTGATAATGCCGCAGGAATAGCAATTCTCACATATTTAAAATTGAAGGAATAATAAATGGATTTTTCACCTGTAATTTTGACGGTTTCACAAATCAACACATACATCAAATCAATTTTTGATGCTGATTTTAATTTACAAAATGTATTTTTAATCGGTGAAATTTCTAATTTTACAAATCATTATAAAACAGGTCATTTCTACTTCACACTTAAAGACGATAATTCATCTATAAGAGCAGTTATGTTTAAAAGCTCTGCATCAAGAATTAAGTTTGCTCCAGATAATGGAATGAGAGTTGTTTTGCGTGGCAGAGTTTCACTTTTTGAAGCAACGGGGCAATATCAGATTTATGTTGATGATATGCAGCCTGATGGAATTGGAAGCTTAAATTTAGCTTATGAGCAATTAAAGCAAAAATTAGCTGATGAAGGCTTGTTTAATGTAAGTAATAAAAAGGCAATACCAAAATATCCTAATAAAATCGGCGTTATTACCTCGCCAACAGGTGCAGCGGTAAAAGATATTTTAACTATTTTAGAAAGAAGATTTCCGCTTAGTGAGATTTTGTTTTATCCCTCTTTAGTTCAAGGTGAAAATGCTCCCATGCAGCTTATTAATGGGTTAAATGAATTAGAAAGTCGCAATGTAGATACAATAATAATTGGGCGTGGCGGTGGCTCAATTGAAGATTTATGGGCTTTTAATGATGAAAAATTAGCAAGAACTATATTTTCTTTAAATACTCCTGTAATTTCAGCGGTTGGTCACGAAACTGACTATACAATTTGTGATTTTGTGTCTGATTTAAGAGCAGCTACTCCTTCTGCTGGTGCAGAGCTTGCAGTTCCTGATAAAATTGACGAAAAAAAATATGTTAATTCAATAAGTAATGCAATTAACTCTTTAATAGTGTCAAAAATTAAAAGTGAGCGAAAAAGAGTAGACGAAATAAAATCAATTCCATTTTTTGCAAGTCCAACTGCAATTTTTGAAAGCAAAAGAATGATGGTATTAAAATACTTTTCAGATTTATCATATATTAAAAAGCAGTTTATTAATCATAAACGCTCTTTATTTAATGAAAGCCTTATAAAACTTAATAGCCTTAGTCCTTTAACAACTATGGCAAGAGGATATGTTCCCATCACAGATGAATATAACAAGCTAATTACCAGCGGTAAATCTTTAAATATTGGCGATGAACTAAAAATTAATTTTTATGATGAAATTGTAATGTGTGAGGTAAAACATAAATTATGAAAGAACAAACTTATGAGCAGGCAATAACAAAGCTCGAAAAAATTTTAGAAAAACTTGAAAATAATTCTGCAACTCTTGATGAATCGGTTAAGCTATTTGAAGAGGGAACAGAGCTTGCAGCTTTTTGCAATAAATGTCTTGATAATGCAGAAGTAAAAATAACCAATTTATTAGAAAGCAAATGAGGTGTATTTTTGGAAAATCAATATACTACTAAAGAATATGTTAATTTAATAGAAGAAGAATTAAAAAAATGCGTTCCTTTAAACGACGAAGGGCAATCAGTGGTTGCAGAGGCTATGCGTTATAGCATTAATGGCGGAGGAAAAAGAATTCGTCCAATCTTGACGCTTGAATTTTGCAAAGCGTGTGGGGGGGACTTGAAAAATGCCCTCGCTTTTGCTGTATCAATTGAAATGATTCACACTTATTCGCTTATACACGATGACTTGCCTTGTATGGATAATGATGATATGCGAAGAGGGCGACCTTCATGTCATAAGGCATATGGTGAAGAATATGCTCTTTTGGCCGGAGATGGGCTTTTAACCTTAGCTTTTAAAACTATTGCAAGCAATGAATTAGTTTCTCCTAAATATTTAATCAAAGCAATTAACTTTCTTTCTGATTATTCAGGAATTAATGGTATGATTGGTGGACAAGTTTTAGACCTTTTATCAGAAGAAACAACACCAACCTTGCAGACGCTTGAAACTATTGATAAATTAAAAACAAGTGCTTTAATTAAAGCTGCGTCAATATTGGGCTGTTTAGCTGCTGAAAATGATGATGAAATCATTTTAAATGCAGCATTAGAATATTCAAAAAATATTGGCTTAGCTTTTCAAATTGTTGATGATATTCTTGATGTTACAAGTAGTGAAGAAGAACTTGGAAAACCTATTGGTAGCGACCAAAAGAACGAAAAAATAACTTATGTAAAATTATTGGGAATTGAAAAATCAAAGGAAATTGTAGATGATTTGACTGCTAAAGCAATTTTAGCTCTTGATGTATTTCCAAACAATACCGATTTTCTAAAAGAGCTTGCCTACGAGCTTGCTAATAGAAATAAATAATTTATTTCTGAGGTAAATTAATGAACGATTTAAGTCTATTAAAAAATATAAAAAATCCTAACGATGTAAAAAAGCTAACTGAAGATGAAATACCAATATTAGCTGATGAAATTCGTCAGGTTCTTATAGATACTGTTTCAAAAAACGGTGGGCATTTAGCATCTAATCTTGGCGTTGTGGAGCTTACTATAGCACTTCATCGAGTTTTTGACTCACCTAAAGATAAAATAATATGGGATGTCGGTCATCAAAGTTATACTCATAAACTTTTAACAGGTAGATTTGATGATTTTGAAACATTAAGAACTGAAAATGGAATTTCTGGATTTACTCGCCCCTCTGAAAGCGAGCATGATGTGTTTTATAGCGGTCATGCAAGCACATCTATTTCAGCCGCTTTAGGTGTTGCTACTGCTAATGAATTAAGTGGTAATAAGCATTCAACCATTGCAATAATCGGTGATGGTGCATTAACAGGTGGTTTAGCTTTTGAAGGGCTTAACAATGCTGGGCGTTCAAAGCAGCGTCTTATTGTTATTTTAAATGACAATGAAATGTCTATTTCTAAAAATGTTGGTTCAGTTGCAAGATATTTGGCTGTCCTCAGGGCAAGACCTGAATATTATAAGTTTAAGTTAACAACCGAAACTGTATTAGAAAAAATCCCTTTTATTGGTACTAAAATTGCCGATGGTTTATTTAAGATTAAAACAAGAATTAAAAGCTTTATGTATAAAAGCACATTTTTTGAAGAGTTGGGATTTAGATATATGGGGCCTATTGATGGTCACAATATTAATCAACTATGTGATGCTCTTGAAAGTGCTAAAATAATGAAAGGTCCTGTACTTCTTCATATAAGCACTATTAAAGGCAAGGGCTATGATTTTGCGGAAAAATCGCCCAGCGAATTTCATGGAATTTCTAAATTTAACATAAATACGGGTGAGCCTGTATGTAGCGGAACTAATTTTTCTAATGAGTTTGGAGAATTTCTATGTGATATAGCATCTAAAGACAAAAGAATTTGTGCTGTTACAGCTGCAATGTCACTTGGTACAGGTCTTGAGAATTTTTCTAAAGAATATGAAAACAGATTTTTTGATGTTGGAATTGCAGAAGAACACGCCGTTACATTTTCGAGTGGACTTTCAAAGGGCGGTATGATGCCTGTTTTTGCAGTATATTCTTCATTCCTTCAAAGATGCTATGACCAGCTTATCCACGATTGTTCGCTTCAAAATCTTCATATGATTTTTGCAATTGACAGAGCAGGATTTGTTGGAGAAGATGGTGTATCTCATCAAGGAATATTTGATGTTGCACTGCTAAACAGTATTCCTAATGTTACTATTTTTTCACCATCAACTTATGAAGAATTAAAATCTTCCTTTGTTTTAGGTATATATCATAATAATGGTGTTGTTGCAGTTAGGTATCCTCGTGGAACTGAAAAAGTCATTTCAGAAAAGGCAGAAACTACCAACGATAATTATAATATTTATGGAAAAGAAAATTCTGAAATTTTTATTATAACTTATGGCAGACTTTCTTATTATGCTTTTGAGGCTCAAAAAGCACTTATTGAAAAAGGTTATGATGTATCTTTACTTAAGCTCAATAGAATTAAACCGATTGATGTTAATGCTGTTCGTGCCGTGTCATCATCTAAAAATGTATATTTTTTTGAAGAAGGCACAAAAGCAGGTGGAATTGGAGAAACTTTTGCAGGTATGCTTTATGAAAATGAATTTACAGGTAAATATGTAATTACTGCTGTTAATAACGAATTTGTTGAACACGCATCAGTTAATTCATTGCTTGCAAAATACAACTTGGATACGAATGGCATAATAAAAATAGTTATGGAGAAATAACCTATGGCTGAACCAAAAATTAGGCTTGATGTTGCAATCTTTGAAAGAGGATTAACCGAAAGCAGAGCAAAAGCCGGAGCATTTATAATGGCAGGTCAAGTATATGTCAATGGTCAAAAAGCTGTAAAAGCTGGATTAATTGTTAAAGCCGAAGACGATATTGAAATAAGAGGGGATAAGCTACCTTTTGTTAGCAGAGGCGGTTTAAAACTCGATAAAGCAATCAAAAGCTTTGGATTTAATTTAATCGATAAGGTTTGTATGGATATTGGTGCTTCAACTGGAGGATTTACTGATTGTATGCTTCAAAACGGAGCAAAAAAGGTTTTTTCTGTTGATGTTGGTTATGGTCAGCTTGCTTGGAAACTCAGAACAGATGAGCGTGTGGTTAATATGGAAAGAACTAATTTTCGATATGTAACTTTTGATGATATTGGCGAGAAAATTGATTTTGCAAGTGTTGATGTATCTTTTATATCATTAAAAAAAATTCTGCCTGTAATGTATAACCTTCTTAAAGATGATGGCTCATCAATTTGTCTTATAAAGCCACAATTTGAAGCAGGTAGAGATAAAGTTGGAAAAAAAGGCGTAGTTCGAGAACTATCAACTCACAAAGAAGTTGTCAGCACAATATTAAGCTTTGCAGTTTCTTCTGGATTTTCTGTTTTGGGGCTTGATTATTCCCCAATAAAAGGCCCAGAAGGAAACATAGAATACCTTATGTATATAAAGAAAACATCAGAAGTTAAAGAAACAATTATAAATATTGACAGTATTGTTGAGTCATCACATAACTGCCTTTGAGTGGGTGAATTAATTGAAAATTGCATTGTTGCCGAATTTAACAAGAAAACACGCTTTAGCAGTAACAAATGAAACTTGTAAAAATTTAGATGAATTGTCACTTGAATACTTTTTCCCTGATAATTTAAAAACTCAGTTGGATTTTAATTATAAGTTTTTACCTCAAGATTTATTGCTAAATAGCTGCGATGTTGTAATAGCTATCGGTGGTGATGGCTCAATAATTCACGCTGCAAAGCAGGCCGCATTATATAAAAAGCCAATATTAGGCATTAATGCAGGAAATCTTGCTTTTATGGCAGGAATTGAAAAGCATGAGCTGAAAATGCTTGCTAACTTAGCAGAACATAATTATTCTATTGATAAAAGAATGATGCTCCGAGTTGAACTTAATGATAGCGAAAAAACTAATAATATAAAATACTGTCTTAATGATGTTGTTATTGCAAGAGGCGAGCAAATTAAACTAATTAACTTGAATATTTCATCTGATGGGAAAAAGATAAATGACTATTTTGCCGATGGAGTTATTTTATCAACTCCAACAGGCTCGACTGCTTATTCTTTGTCTGCTGGCGGACCTGTGGTAGATCCAAAAATTGAAAGTATTATGCTTACACCGATTTGTACGCATTCACTTTTTGCAAGGTCAATTATTTTTGATAAGCAATCTGAAATAATAGTTGAAATTCCAACTGATAATAGAGAAAA
The DNA here is from genome assembly GCA_036652055.1 of Oscillospiraceae bacterium. Lineage (GTDB taxonomy): Bacteria > Bacillota > Clostridia > Oscillospirales > Acutalibacteraceae > Fimenecus. Next base: position 9,098 of record JAVVWP010000005.1, read on the forward strand.
AATATTTATTTCCTGCGATGGTGATAATTCTTTTGAACTAAAAAACGGGAATAAAATCATAGTCAAAAAAGCAGAGATTTCAGCTGATTTTATAAGAATTAAAACCGATTCTTTTATTGATGTTTTAAACAGCAAACTAACGCAGAGGAGAGTATAAGGAATTGAAGAAAAAAAGACACGAGTTAATTTTAAAGCTTATTAAAGAAAACATTATTACAACACAGGATGAGCTAATGACATTGTTGCAAGCAAATGGATTTGATGTTACTCAAGCAACCGTTTCCCGTGATATTAAAGAATTGCAGCTTGTAAAAACACAAAGCAAAAACGGGCAGTCAAAATATATTATAGGAAATGCTTCTGGAAATAAAAATAGTGGCAAGTTTTATTCTATTTTTTCTCAATCAGTAGTATCTGTTGAATATGCAGGAAATATGAGCGTTATTAAATGCTTTGCAGGAACTGCAAACGCAGCAGCAGCAGCTATTGACGGAATGCACTTTCCAAATATTTTAGGCTCTATTGCTGGCGATGATACTATGTTTATTCTCTGCAAGACTGAATTTGATGCAAAAAGCTTTAAAGAAGAAATTGAAAATATGCTGAGTGGTGATAAATAAATGCTTGCTACTTTAAATATTGAAAATATTGCAATTATTAAAAAAGCTGTCGTTGAATTTAAAGACGGCTTTAATGTTATGACTGGTGAAACAGGTGCAGGAAAATCAATAATAATAGATTCAATAAATGCTGTTTTAGGCGAGAGAACTTCAAGAGAGCTTATAAGAACAGGTGCGGACTTTGCAAGTGTTTCTGCTTTGTTTGATTGTATTTCTGATAGTGTTAAATGTGTTTTGTCTGAATTTGATATTGATTGTGAAGATGACAATTCATTATTAATTCAAAGAAAAATATATGCTGATGGTAAAAATGTTTGTAAAATTAATGGCAGCAGTGCAACCGTTTCAATGCTTAAAAAAATCGGGAAACAATTAATCAATATTCACGGTCAGCTTGATAATCAGACGCTTTTAAACGCTGAAAACCACTGCTCATATGTTGATAAAATAGCAGAAAACAATGATTTGCTTAATAATTATCATCAAATTTATTTTAAATATTTAAATGCAAAATCAGAATTAAAAAAATTAAATATGGATGAAGCTGAAAAGGTTAGAAAACTTGATCTGTTAAATTATCAAATTGATGAAATTGAAAATTCAAATATAAGAATAGGCGAATTTGTCGAACTTCAAAACGAACTAAATCTTTATAGAAACTCTGAAAAAATAGTTGAACTCTTATCCTTTGCTCATTCAGAACTAAGCGGTGATGAAACTGCTAAGGGTTCTGTTCAAATGGTTCTTGATGCATCTTCTAAGCTTCAAACTGCTTCTGTAATCTCTGAAAATTTTACAGAAATACATAAAAAAATTGAAGAATGTGCATATAATCTTTCTGAATATACTGATGAGCTTCGGGATATGCTGTTTTCTCTCGATTTTGATCCATTAAAAATAGAAACGCTTGAAGAACGAATTGATGTTTTATATAAACTTTTTAAAAAGTATGGTAGCAATGAAGAAGAAATATTGAATTTTCTTGACAATGCAGTAAGCGAGCGAGATAACATTGAAAATTTTGACAACAGAAAAAATGAACTTGAAATAAAGACTAATAAGCTTTATGAAGAAGCATTGTCCCTTGCAAAAGAGCTGTCAAATTCAAGAATTATTGCTGCTGATTTTTTTTCAAAAGAGGTTATGCAGCAGTTAAAGTTTTTAGATATGCCATCAGTTAAATTCATCGTAAAAAATGATGTTTCTGAAATTTCAGAAAACGGAATTGACAATATAGAATTTTTACTTTCAGCAAATGCAGGTGAAATTCCAAAACCACTTGCAAAAATTGCCTCTGGCGGAGAACTTTCAAGAATTATGCTTGCAATAAAGAGCGCACTCGCCGATAAAGATGATATTAGCACTTTGATTTTTGACGAAATTGATACAGGCGTTAGCGGTAGAGCTGCTCAAAAAATTGCATTTAAGCTTAAAGATGTTTCAAAAAATCATCAAGTTATTTGTGTCACTCATCTGGCACAAATTGCATCAATAGCTGATGAGCATATTATTATTGAAAAAAGTGAAACCGATGGCAAAACTTATACAGAACTCCACGCTCTTGATTATATTGGACGTAAATATGAAATAGCTAGAATTATAGGCGGATTATCAATTAGTGAAGCTGTTTTAGCGAGTGCTGAAGAGATGCTAAAAAATAATAACATTAATTTTGATTGACAAAAATTAAAAATATGTTATAATTCAAACAATAGCTGTGAAAAGAAGAAGTAATTTATCAATTCATTTTAGAGAGTTCTCGGTTGGTGAAAGAGAATATGATAGATATTTGAAATACATCTTGGAGCTGCAATGCTGAAATTTCAGTAAGCATTTGCCGCTGTGTGAGCGTTAATCACAAGAGTATAATAATTGTACTCGTTAAGGCTGGATTTGTGAAAATACAGCAATTTAGAGGTGGTACCGCGTGAATTTCGCCCTCTGCATTAATTTGCAGAGGGCTTTATTATTTTATTATTTGGAGGAAAAAAATGAAAGTTTATGAAGAATTAAAAGCAAGAGGTTTAATTGCACAGGTAACAGATGAGGAAGAAATAAGAGAACTCGTTAATAATGGTAAGGCTGTATTTTATATTGGATTTGATCCGACTGCTGACAGCCTTCATGTTGGGCATTTTATGGCTTTATGCCTTATGAAGCGTTTACAAATGGCAGGCAACAAGCCAATAGCATTAATAGGTGGCGGAACTGGAATGATAGGTGACCCGTCAGGAAGAAGCGATTTGCGTCAAGTTATGACGCCCGAAACAATTCAACATAACTGTGACTGCTTTAAAGAACAAATGAGTAAATTTATAGATTTCTCTGACGGAAAAGCATTAATGGTTAATAATGCTGACTGGCTTATGAAACTTAACTATATAGAGCTTCTTCGTGATGTAGGTGCTTGTTTTAGCGTAAATCGTATGCTCACAGCAGAATGTTATAAGCAAAGAATGGAAAAAGGTCTTAGCTTTTTAGAATTTAACTATATGATTATGCAAAGCTATGATTTCCTTGAGCTTTTTAAAAAGTATGGTTGCAATATGCAGTTTGGCGGTGATGACCAATGGAGTAATATGCTTGGTGGCACTGACCTGATTAGAAGAAAACTTGGCGAAAACGCATATGCAATGACGATAACGCTTTTACTCAATTCTGAGGGAAAAAAGATGGGTAAAACACAGTCTGGTGCAGTTTGGCTTGATCCTAATAAAACATCACCATTTGATTTTTATCAATACTGGAGAAATGTCGATGATGCCGATGTTTTAAAGTGCATACGAATGTTAACATTTTTGCCTATTGAAGAAATTGAAAAAATGGATGAATGGGAGGGCAGCCAATTAAATATTGCTAAAGAAATTTTAGCTTTTGAGCTTACTTCACTTATTCACGGAGAAAACGAAGCAAAAAAAGCTCAAGATGCCGCAAGACAGCTCTTTTCAGGGGCAGGAAACACTGAAAATATGCCAACATTTTCACTTTGTAATGATGATTTTATAGATGATGAAATTGCAATAAATGATATTATGGTAAAAGCAGGTTTAATAAAGTCAAAAGGTGAAGGCAGGCGTTTAATTGAACAGGGTGGAGTGTCAATAGATGATATAAAGGTTGCTTCACCAACAGCAACAGTCAAAATATCTGATTTTGAAAAAGGTTATATTGTAATTAAAAAAGGCAAAAAGATATTTTATAAAATTGTAATTGAATAATAAAAAAAGGAAGTGCATTTATCAGCACTTCCTTTTTTTATATGGATTTATTCAAATATTTCATTAATTTTACTTAGAGTGTCTTCAAAATCAGCCTTAGAAACAAGAATTGAAATATCAACCTCTGAAGTTGTAATCATTCTAATATCAGCATTTACTTGCGACGCTGCTTTAAAAACTTTTACCGCTATTCCAGGACAGCCACGCATATCTTCGCTAAATAATGAAATCTTACAGTTACCACTGCTTACTGATAGCTTTAAATCTGGATTTAACTTTCTAAGACAAGCGGAAGTTTCAAGAATTTTGCCTAAATCATCATCACTGACAGTAAAGGATAGATTTTGAGCATTACTGTGAACAGGAGTTTGTGAAATCATATCAACATCAATATGTGCTTTTGCAATCATATCAAAAATGTCAGCAATTAAATTAATATCAGCAGGGGAGTCCTCTAAAGAAATTAAAGTAACATCATTTGTAACCGTAATACTTTTAACCATAATAAGCATCTCCTTATTTATCTGCAACAAGTTCTTTCATTGAATAAAAGCCCGCTGGCTTGCCTTTAAGAAAGACTGCGGCGTTGACCGCACCAACTGCAAAAAGCTCTTTAGAGCGAGCCGAGTGAGATATTGTGATTACTTCATCAAGCCCAGCAAAGATTATTTCATGTTCGCCTACAATAGTTCCGCCACGCACTGAATGAATACCAATTTCATTTTCACTTCTCTTTGCTCTTTTTGAATGCCTATCAAATTCATATTTTGGCTTTTCACATAGTGCATCTGATATTGAGTCAGCAAGCATTAAAGCGGTTCCACTAGGGGAGTCAATTTTTTGATTGTGATGCATTTCAACAATTTCTATGTCAAAAGAGCCTTCAAGCACACGAGCAGCTTTTGCAGCTAATTCTGAAATAAGGCTAATGCCAATTGACATATTTGCTGAAAAGAAAAGTGGAACAGTTGAAGAAAGAGAATGAATTTTTTCAATTTGTTCATCGCTAAGACCTGTTGTTGCTATAACTGCGGGAGTTAATGATTTAATTGCATATTCAAGTAGCCCGTTTAGAGCTGATGGATGTGAAAAATCAATAACAACATCGGCAGCAATAGAAAGGTCAGAAAAGTTTTTGAAAACAGGAAAACTGCTTTCACCTTCATTTATATCAATACCTGCGACGATTTCACAATCATCTCTGCCACTAACTAAATTTGTAATAACCTTGCCCATTTTGCCAAAGCATCCGCTTAAAATTATTCTCGTCATTTTTTCACATCCCAAAAACTTAATTATATTAAGTTATATTTTTTTAATACTGTTTTAAGCTTTTCTTCGTTTTGCATACTCATTTCACAAAGAGGCATACGAAGCTCGCCAACATTCCAACCCATTAAACGCATTGCAACTTTAACAGGAATAGGATTAACATCCATAAACAACGCATCACAAAGTTCTAAATATTCAAGCTGTAAATCACAGCTTTTTTTATAGTCACCTGCAAGGCAAGCTGCTGCTATATCGTGTGATGCTTTTGGTGCAACATTTGAAAGGACAGAGATTACGCCTTTGCCACCAAGTGACATAATTGCAGTAATTTGGTCATCATTTCCTGAATAAATAGAAAAGTCTTTTTCACAAAGTGCAGCAATATGAGCAACAGCAGAAAGATCTCCACTTGCTTCTTTAGCAGCATAAATCATTTTGTGTTTTGATAACTCCGCATAAGTTTCAGGTTTAACATTAACACCTGTGCGACTTGGAACATTATAAATTATTATTGGCGTTTTAACTCTGTCAGCCACATATGTGTAATGCTTTATAAGACCTGCTTGTGATGTTTTATTGTAATATGGTGTAACGATGAGCAAGCCGTCAACTCCTGCTCTTTCAGCCTCTAAAGAAAGCTCAAGGGCATATGCAGTATCATTGCTTCCAGTACCTGCAATTACAGGCACTCTTTTGTTTACAACATCTACTGTGAATTTAATAGCATCAGTATGCTCTTCATGAGTTAATGTTGAACTTTCACCAGTAGTACCGCAAATAACGATAGCATCGGTTGAATTTTTTATTTGGTCTTCAATAATATCTTTTAATACAGGAAAGTTTATTTTACCATCCGCTGTGAATGGCGTAACAATTGCAACACCTGCACCTGTAAAAATTGGTTTTTTCATAACAAACTCCTTTAAAAAATCAATCCATATAGCCTTCAGCACAAAGAAGTTCAGCGAGTAAAACAGCACCGCCTGCAGCACCTCTTAATGTGTTGTGAGATAGGCATACAAATTTATAGTCATATTGTGTATCTTCACGAAGCCTACCAATAGAAATTGCCATTCCATTTTCAAGATTTCTGTTTAGCTTTGTTTGAGGCATATTATCTTCTATAAAGTAGTTAAGGAATTTCTTAGGAGCACTTGGAAGGTTTAATTCCTGAGCTTTACCGCTAAAATTATTCCAAATTTCAAGAATTTGTTCTTTAGTTGGCTTGTTTTCAAATCTTACAAATACAGCACCCATATGACCATTAGAAACAGGAACACGAAGGCATTGAGCTGTAAAAGCAGGGGAGGAAGCAGAAACAATTTTATCTCCCTCTATTTTGCCCCAAATTTTAAGCGGTTCTTGTTCACTTTTTTCTTCTTCTCCGCCAATAAATGGAATAACATTGTCAAGCATTTCTGGCCAAGTATCAAAAGTTTTTCCAGCACCTGAAATAGCTTGATAGGTGCATACTAAAACATCTTTAACTCCAAATTTTGAGAGAGGAAATAGTGCTGGCACATAGCTTTGAAGTGAGCAGTTTGATTTAACTGCAATAAATCCACGCTTTGTTCCAAGTCTTTTTCTTTGTGAAGGGATTATATTGATATGGTCTGCATTAAGCTCAGGAACAACCATTGGAACATCGTCTGTATGCCTATGAGCGCTATTATTTGAAACGACAGGACATTCAGCCTTTGCATAGCTTTCTTCGAGTGCTTTTATTTCATCTTTTTTCATATCAACTGCGCAGAAAACGAAATCAACTAATGAAGCAATCTTTTCAACATCTGCTGTTGCATTCATTACAATCATATTTTTAATGTTTTCAGGAATGTCAGTATCCATACACCATTTTTGCCCAACAGCTTCCTCATAAGTTTTTCCAGCAGAACGAGGACTCGCTGCAACCACCTTTACATTAAACCAAGGGTGATTTGTCAATAAAGTTAAAAATCTTTGCCCTACCATACCAGTAGCACCAATTACGCCAACATTATACTTTTTTTCCACTTGTTTTTACCTCCAAAAAATGTTATTCTATTATCTGCACAAAAAAAACTGGTCTTTTCAAACCAGTCATCATTTAGATATAATAGAGTGTAATAAAAGCTAAAATATGAGCTTTTATATAGATAGCACTCCACCATTCAATGATGACAGTTATGTTGATATTAACAAACATACCCAGATTTAGCAACTATCAGAGAAGCTAAGCCTTCGGCAAAACACCCTTTTGCATTATGGTAATCAGCATCTGTATGCCTATCATAAGCTACTGTTGAGTTTTGCACCTCTATCGCAGTTGCAATTATAATATCATTTTTATTATGCATAGTCAAATGTTTTTGAAAAATTTTATTAATATTAGGAGATTTTTATGAAAAAGCAAGATTTTTATTACGATTTACCAAAAGAATGTATCGCTCAAACACCATTAGAACCCAGAGATAGCTCTAAAATGATGGTAATTCATCGAAATGATGATGTGATTGAGCATAAACATTTTTATGATATATTGGATTTCTTGAATGCTAATGATTGTCTTATTTTGAATGACACACGAGTTTTGCCTGCAAGAATTTATGGCATTAAAGATGGAACTGATGCTAAAGTGGAATTTCTTTTGTTAAATGCCAAAGGCAATGATGTTTGGGAGGTAATTGCAGGACCAGGTAAAAAAGCAAAAGCTGGTACAACATTTAGCTTTGCCAATAATTTGCTTAGATGTGAAGTTTTAGAAGTGCTTGAAAATGGTAACAGGATTGTTAAATTTTTCTATGAAGGAAATTTTTATAATGTTTTAGAAAAAGTTGGAGAAATGCCACTTCCTCATTATATAACCGAAAAATTAGACGACAGTGAACGCTATCAAACGGTTTATTCAAAAGAACTTGGCTCTGCTGCTGCTCCTACTGCTGGTCTGCATTTTACTCCTGAAATTTTAAAAAAAATACAGGACAAAGGAATAAAAATCGGATATGTGACTCTCCATGTAGGGCTTGGAACTTTTAGACCGGTTAAAGCTGATAATATTGAGGACCATAATATGCATTCTGAACATTATCATTTGCCAAAAGAAACCGCAGATTTAATTAATAACACTAAAAAAAATGGTGGCAGAGTAATTGCTGTCGGCACTACTTGTTGCAGAACGCTTGAAAGCGTCGCCACTTATTTTGGAGAAATTAAAGAAGCAGATGATTGGACAAGCATCTTTATTTACCCTGGCTATCAATTTAAGTGTATTGATGCTCTATTAACAAATTTTCACTTACCTGAAAGCACATTGATAATGCTTGTTTCAGCTTTTTATAATCGTGAAAAGGTACTAAGCGCTTATGAAACAGCAGTCAAAGAAAAATACAGATTTTTCAGTTTTGGCGATTGTATGTTGCTGCTATAAAATATTAGGAGATATATATGTTTAAAGTTATAAAATCAGATGGCGATGCAAGGATTGCATCTTTTGAAACAGTACACGGAACTGTAAGCACTCCTGCATTTATGAATGTCGCAACAGCAGGAGCGATAAAAGGAGCAGTTTCTGCTTATGATTTAAAAGATATAAATTGTCAGGTTCAACTCTGTAATACTTATCATCTTCATGTTAGAACGGGAGATAAACTTATAAATGAACTTGGCGGACTTCACAAATTCACTGGTTGGGACGGGCCTATATTAACCGACAGTGGCGGATTTCAAGTTTTTTCTCTTGCTAAACTTCGTAAAATCAAAGAAGAAGGCGTAAATTTTAGCTCTCATATTGATGGCCATAAAATTTTTATGGGACCAGAAGAAAGTATGCAAATTCAATCAAATTTAGGTTCAACTATTGCTATGGCTTTTGATGAATGTGTTGAAAATCCCGCAGAATATAAATATGCAAAAGACTCTTGTGAAAGAACTGTTAGATGGCTAATAAGGTGTAAAGACGAAATGGAAAGGTTAAATGCACTTCCAAACACACTTAATAAAAATCAATTGTTATTTGGAATAAATCAAGGCTGTACATTTGATGATTTAAGAATTGAAAATATGAAGAAAATCGCAGAACTCGACTTAGACGGTTATGCAATTGGTGGACTTGCTGTCGGAGAACCAAAAGAAGATATGTACAGAGTGATTTCAGCAGTAACGCCTTTTATGCCGATTGACAAGCCAAGATATTTAATGGGTGTTGGCACTCCAGGAAATATAATTGAAGCTGTTAGCCGTGGTGTTGACCTTTTTGACTGCGTAATGCCAAGCAGAAATGCACGCCATGGACATCTGTTTACACATAATGGTATAATAAACATTAACAATCAAAAATATGAAAATGATTTGTTGCCGCTTGACCCAGAGTGTGATTGTCCAACTTGTCAGAAACATTCAAGAGCGTATATAAGACATTTGTTTAAAGCGGGTGAAATGCTTGCAATGCGTCTTAGCGTTATGCACAATCTATATTTTTATAATAATCTTATGCTTGATATAAGAAATTCTATTAACGGTGGAACATTTAATGAATTTAAACAAAATAATGTAGATCTGCTTGATACCAGAATATAAATATAGATTATTTGTTAATTTTTGCACATTGTCTTGCAAAATAAGACAAAAATAGGTATAATACCTTGTATATGAAATTTGGAGGAAAAATAATGAATTATTTAATGTTATTAGAGGCTACAACAGGAGCCACAGGAACTGCTGCTCAAAAGTTTGCTCCCATTATACTAATGGTTTTACTTTTCGGCGGTATGTATTTTTTAATGATTAGACCACAGAAAAAACAGCAAAAAAAAGAGCAGGAAATGCGTGAAAGCACTCAAGTAGGCGACGAAGTTACAACAATTGGTGGAATTATGGGAAGAGTTGTTACAGTTAAAGAAGACTCGCTCATTATAGAAACAGGTGCTGACAGAAACAAAATGAAAATTGCTCGTTGGGCTGTTCAAACAAACAATACCGCTGCTGAAAAAATTCAAGCAGAGCGTGACGCTGCTAAACTTGCTCAAGATAAAGCAAAAGAAGAAAAAAAAGGCAAGAGCAAAAAAGAAGATTAATTCGCAATCAGTTATAATTTGAAAAATCCCTTCATACCTTTTATTATTAAGGTTTGGAGGGATTTTTTATGAGCAGTCAACATAAAGTCAAAAAAAATGTAAAACCAAGCATTGTAAATAATGATTTAATAATTAATTCAATTAAAGGTTCTATGGCAGGATTTTTAGTATTAATTTTCTCTTTTGCACTTTTAGCCTTTTATAATATGAAAGCTGAAAAGGCTTTACCTATAAAAGTTTTTTCAATACTGTTATGTATGTTTTCATCTTTCATATGTGGGTTTGTCGCTGCAATAAAAACAAAATACAAAGCTATATTGGTTGGATTTATTTCATCAATATTATTCTTAACTTATTTATTTTTAACACTTATAATTGCATCAAAATTAAAAATATCTGCAAGTGCTTTAATTTTGCTTCCAATTTGTTCAATATCATCAATAATCGGAAGTATATGCAAGAAAAATATAAAACATCTAAAATAATCCTCATTGAGGGTTATTTTTTTCCTTATTTAAACATAGAATGTACAAGTTGTCATAAACATCAATTAGTTTTGAAAGGAAAACAATTAAAATGAAGAAAAAATTAAAAAAGTTTAAATCACCAAAGAATACAATGCTTATAAAAAATCAAAAGCTTATAATTTTGACATTGATTGTAATTGCAGGATTTTTAATAGGCTCTTTTTCTCTGAAATATCCAAACGAGCAGTTTTTAAGCAAGTCATTTGGTATTGTTGAAAACTTATATAATCAGCAAATTAATCAAACAATACTTGCAAACTTTATAGAATATTTTTTTTCAGAAGCTTTGTTTTTACTTATTGTTTTTTTGTTTGGACTTTGCATAATAGGCGAACCCTTTTTATGGATTATACCATTTATAAGAAGCTTGGAATCTGGATTAATAATGTCTATAATTTATCAAAACTTTAGCTTAAAAGGTATTGTATATTGTATTTCGATTATTATTCCATCTGCAATAGTTGCACTGTCAACATTAATTATTGCGACAAAAGAAAGCATTTTAATGACAAAAGATATTAATGCCATTATTAAAAAAAAGAACCCCATATCAAGCCCCAATATAATAAGATTATATTTAGAGAGATATGGGATTTTAACATTAGGAACTCTATTGTCAGCATTAATATATGCAATTACAGTACAAATATTTTCTGGAAAATTTAATTTTACTTTTTAGTCTGTTTAACATTAGCAAGAGGATTTTGCTCAGATGCTTTTTTTAATTGGTCATCTACAAGATGTGTATAAATTTCAGTTGTACCTAAATTTTCATGCCCTAAAATATCTTTAAGCACTAACACATCAACTTTACCGTGCTGATACATAAGCGTTGCTGCAGTATGCCTGAGCTTGTGCGTAGACAGCCCACGCCCTCCAAGACCAGCTTTGTCTAAATATGTATCAACCATATGCTGAACCGTTTTAGGACTAATACGCTTAAGCCTGCTGCTTAAAAAAAGAGCATCTTTGTCTTTTTCAAGCACACCATCAACAGGGCGAACCTTCATATAATTTTTTACCGCGTCAATACAAGCGTTATTCAAATAAATCGTACGCTCTTTGTTGCCCTTGCCAAGCACTGTTAAAGTATTATTATCTTTAATTCGGTTATAGTTTATAGAAACAAGCTCAGATAATCTAAGACCACAATTTAAAAACAAAACTAAAATACAATAATCACGCTCCTTGAATTTACCGTCGACGGTATCGAGGAGCTTTAAGCTTTCCTCAAGAGTTAAATACTTAGGCAATGATTTTTTCTTTTTTGGCGTTTCAAGTTCTTGCATGGGGTTTTCAATTAAAAGCTTTCGCTGAACAGTCAGATATTTAAAGAATGCTCGAATGCTTGCGACTTTTCTTGCCCTTGTTGCTTCGTGATTATCTCGCACATCTTTACAATATGACATAAAATAATAAGCATCTAAAAGAGTAATGCTTTTAAAAAAATCAATATCTAAATCTTTGATGTAAACACTATTAATATCGTCAGTAGGGGAGCATAGCCCTTTATTTTTAACTGTAAATCTTAAAAAAAGCTTTAAGTCTAAGGCATATTCGTCTACGGTTAAAGCGGATTTATTATTGATTGCATAAATATGGCTTAAAAATTCTTTTAATAAAAGTGGAATATCATCAATATTAGTATAATTCATAAAATTAATTCCTTTCTAAAAGCAATAGCGTGAAACTGTTTCACGCATTTCATTACCATAAATTATTTTTTTAAGTAAAATTTATGGTAATGAGCAGGTAATACCAAAAATCTGTTTTAATGATTTAAAAACATATAGTTCATATGCTTATATAATGATACACTTTTTTATATAATTTTTCTACTAAAAAAGCTAAAATATAAATATAAGTTTTTTTAAAATATTTAATCAATATAATTGTAACTTAAAATGCTATCATAATATGAGATTAATTCAATAAGATTAAAAATTGTTTTTGTATTAATTATATTTGATTTAGATATATATAAAATTATAATAAAAAAAGCAGTGAGCAATAAACAGTTAATTATTATTAATTAAAACAATCAATGTTAAATATAAAGTAAAAACTAATATGCAATAATAATTTTAACTAATAGAATATTATTTGTAATTGCAGCAACAAGACGCTGATATTAAAAGTTTGCTAAAATATCTATAATCTCTGTAAAAGCTACTCTTAAGGAAAAAGCCAGTATTTAAGCGATTTTTATGTTTTTGCCCTCCCCTCAATTATACAAAACTTTAATTTTGTATAATTGCATATAAAATTTAAGAACATACATATATCAATCACCTGCATCAAATCAAGAATTTTATTTTGCTCAAACTAAATTAATTTGACTTTTTTATATTTAAATGTTATATTTGTAATCAAGAGGGATAACCTTTTATTTCTTTAAGAAGATAACTACTTTTGTTGAAGTGCGGTTATCTTCTTATTTTTATACTCTTCTAATAGAATATTAAAATCATAATGTACACCAAGTTCTTGCATTATTTTAATGTTTTGATCAAGCTGAACTATTAACGCAAACATAGTGATGTATCTAAAAATTGTTTAGATACATCACTATGTTTTTATTTTATATTAAAAATAAGCAAAAACAAAAAATTCCTCTATTTGAAAATTGTAGAGGAATTTTATAAAAGATAATCTTATTAATTAAATTTAAAATGCACTTATATTATTTTAAAAAAACAGTAAAAACATTTGGAAAGAGAACAACTTAAATTTTCCGCAATTAAGTTGTTCTCCTAATTTCCAAATTAGGTAAAAACAGGTATTTGCTTTTTATTTTAACCCTCGAGAAAATTATACTCCATTTTTCTCAAAAAATTTCTAAAATGACATAACTATCGAAAAAAACGACATAACTATCGATATTTTTCAAAAATAGTGCTTGACAAACGAAAAACAGCGTAGTTTGACAATTTTTTATCAAACTTTAAGTGTGTTTTAATCAACAGTCCCCTCTTATTTGTCTACTAATAAAGTTTCGGAATTTTTTAAATGGAAAAAATCATACCAATCTCAACAGGTTTTATTTTCAATTTCTGCAATCATTTGAACTCGGCGTGCGTGTCTACCACCTTCATATTCACCTGAAAGCCAAGCATCAACAATCATCAGTGCAAGGTCAAGACCTACAACTCTTGCTCCAAAAGCAAGAATATTTGTGTCATTGTGTTGACGAGATAAAAGAGCTGAATAAGGTTCACTGCATACAACTGCACGAATTCCTTTTACTTTATTTGCTGCAAGAGAAATGCCCACACCAGTACCACAAATTAATATTCCTTTATCGCAGTCTTTTCCTGCAACTGCTCTTGCAACTGCTTCGCCATAAATTGGATAATCTGTTCTTTCTGTGCTGTTAGTTCCAAAATCAACTACCTCTATCCCCTTTTCTCTTAGATGGCTTATAACTTTCCCTTTTATTTCAAATCCTACATGGTCACATCCAATTGCTATTTTCATTGATTTTCCTTCTTTCATAATAATTATTTATATTCTATAAGCCAACAGCACCGGTATTAACCGATGCTGCCAACCGAGGTAGTAATAATGCCACATTAGGGGGAACTTAATTTGGTGCTTAGATTTTTTTAAGCTATATATTATTTAGTAACTACATTTGAATCAACAGGAATGATTTCAGGTGTAGCGTTTTTATCAATTGGTGTTGCAGCTTTTACTGTTTCAACCATTTTGCGAAGTGATGTTGCACCAATTCCTGCAGAATCTTGAGCAACTGTTGCTGATAATTCGCCTGCTTTTACGCTCTCAAGTGCTTCAGCAGCACCATCTGTTCCAACAACTATAATTTTACCAAGTTTGTTTGCATTTTTAACAGCTTGAAGTGCGCCGAGTGCCATTGTATCATTACAGCAGTAGATTGCTTTAAGGTTTGGATATTTTTGAATCATTGAAGCTGCTGTATCAAGTGCTTTTTGTCTATCCCAGTCAGCTGGCTGTGAAGCAACAATTTTAAAGCTTGAATTTGCTGTAAAAGCACTGGTTGCTCCTAATTTACGAGCTTCACCTGAAGCATTACCAGCTTTACCTTCGATGATTGCAACATCTCCGCCACTTGAAAGTTGTTTGATTATATAATCAGCACCTTTTTGCCCAACTTTTTCATTATCAGTTGTTGCAAATGCTATAACACTTCCGCCTGCATTTTTAAGAGTTTCCATATCAACTTTTTCATCGATATTCATTATATAAATGCCTTTTTTGTTTGCTTCAACAATACCGTTTACAAGGTTTGTTGGTGACAGTGGAGCAACGCCGATTGACTTATATCCTTTTGAAATACAGTTTTCAAGAATTTTAAGTTGTCCTTCTGTATCGTCTTCACTTTGTGCTGCAAAAATATCTACTGTAACTCCAAGTTCTTTTGCTTGCTTTTCAATTCCTGCCTTCATTGTTGCCCAGAAGTCATTAGAAAGAGGTTTAAGAATAATAGCATATTCTGCCTTAGTGTTTGTCCCTGTGCCTCCTGGTGCAGCAGTGGTTGTGTTACCATTGTCTTTTTTACCACCCATACATCCTACTAAAACAACACCTACGACCACTACAAGTGCGAGTACAACGCCTAAAATTTTCTTTTTCATAATAATTGTCCTTTCATTTATAACTACTTTATACTTAAACAGCAGACTTATTTCTGCTGATTTAGCCTGTGCCATGCAAAATTTCCGCTTCCATAAACTCCGCTTTGTTGATTATGCTTTGAAAACAAAATTCTTAAGTTTTTTTCTGGATATGGTTTTCTTGTGTGAAAATGGATTGATTCTACAAGTATGTCCTTTGGGAAGTCTTGCATATAAATCACTCCACCTGCAAGAATTATATAATCTGGATCAAGGATATTTATTTCTGTTGCTATTGGAATTGCAAGGTCTTTGACAAATTTAATTATTTCTTTATTATCACTATGATTTTTAAAAACATCACTAATAGCTGTTTTTGGAAAAAGCTTTTCACAAAGTGCTTCAAGATATTTTCCCGAACATCTAACCTCACTGCAACCAACATTGCCACAAGTGCATTTTTCTTTAATATCTAATAGTGGAATATGCCCAAGTTCCCCTGCTGCTCCATTGCGTCCACAATAAAATCCACCATTTAGATAAATCGCATTTCCAAAACCTGTACCAATATAAAATCCCAAAACTGTTAAGTCAGTTGGAAGCTCCAACTTAACCATATCATTTTGTAAAAGATAATTGACATCTCGGTCAATAAATATTGGAAAGCCTAATTTTTCTTCTAAAACATCACCAAAAAGTATATTGTCAAATCCTTTTAAGTTAGGCGTAGAAATAACTGTTTTTTTATCTTTGCTTACCATTGATGGTAGCCCAATTGCGACTGCTTTAATTTTATCTTTTGCATTATATCGTTTTATATAATCAGAAATTTGCAAAAATAATGTTTCAATAACATCACCACTTCCAAAGATGCGGCTCGAATTCTTTTCAAAATTCTCAATTTGACCATCTTTGCTTACCATTCCGATACGAAAATTAGTTCCTCCGATATCAATGCCTATGGTATAATCCAAGTCTTTCATCTCCTTTCGCTATTATTGTTTTGTATTATTTTATACATTCATTAAATTCTGACATCATTATATTCCACGCTTTTTTAAGGTCTTTATCTTTTGAAAAAAATCCTGACGAACCAACAATAAATACTTCTGTTCCAGCTTCATAAAGCTCTTTAAATGTGTTTTGATTGCAAGATCCATCTACTTCAATAAGAAATTTATATCCATTTTTTTCTTTTAATTCTTTTGCTTCTCGAATTTTTGAAAGCATTTCTCTTATAAATGGTTGCCCTGCAAACCCTGGATCTACTGACATTATTGTGATTTTGTCAAGTCTGTGAATATAAGGCATTATATATGAAAGCGGTGTTGCTGGATTTAATACAACTCCTGTTTTGCACCCAAGAAATTCAATTTTATTTAGTATTCTAAAAGCATCAGTGTTTATTGTTTCAGCATGTGGGCATATATATCCAGCACCGCTTTGTGCAAGCACTTCAATGTAGTCATCAGGGTTTGTTACCATTAAATGACAGTCAATCGGTTTTTTTGCGATTTTGCTGAACGCTCTTACAAAATCAGGTGAAAGAGTAATGTTCTTTACAAAGTGTCCGTCCATAATGTCAACATGATACATGTCACAAAGGTCATTCAAAATTTCTGTTTGATTTTTAATATCAAGTAAATCCATACACATAAGCGAGGGGTTAAACATTGGTTTCATTTTGTACCTCCTATTTGTACTTTTGTTATTTTTTATTAGCAACAAATCTATCAAGTGCAACAGATCCTATAATAAGTGCACCCATTACTACTTGCTGAAGTGTGCTTGAAAGAGAAAGGATATTCATACCAAAATTTATAACTCCGATTATAAGACCACCCATTACAACTCCGAAAATCTTACCTTTTCCTCCAAAGAAACTTGTACCACCAATGATTGAAGCTGCTATTGCATAAGTTTCAAATCCTGTTGCTGCTGCTGGTTCTGCAGAACCTACACGGCCCAAAAGAACTACGCCAGCTATACCAGCACACACGCCTGAAATTACAAATACTATTAGTGTATGAAGATTAACATTTATTCCTGAATACCAAGCTGATTCTTTATTGCCACCAAGGGCATATATATTACGCCCAAGCTTTGTTCTTTTCGTTAAGAATGCAAGAACAACTGCTACTGCTACTGCGATTATTGCAACAAAAGGTATTCCGAATACAGAGGATGAAATTAATTTTGTAAAGCTTGCAGGGAAACCATAAACCGCACTTGAGTTTGATACAATAAGTGTAACTCCACGATAAATAGCCTGTGTACCAAGAGTAATAATAAATGGGTGTAATTTTGTAACATTAACAAGAAAACCATTTATTAACCCTAACATAGCACCAAGAAGTATTCCAATAAGAACTGCAAGCACAGGGTTTACGCCTGCAACCATTAGTTTTGCCATACACATACCGGTAAGAGCTACAACCGAACCTACTGAAAGGTCGATGCCTGCTATAAGTATTGCAAAAAACTCTCCCATAGCGATTAAAATATTTACTGAGCTTTGTGCAAGAATTTGTGGAGCTGTTGTGCTTGAAAAGAAATATTGAGGTTTTAAAATTGCTAATGCAGAAAGCAGAATAATCAAAATACCAAAGGTACCATATTTCTGCCAAATTGTGTTAAAAGTTAGTTTTTCTTTTTTAAGAGTCTTTTGTTTAAACATTTTTATCATTCCTTCCTTTTTATGACACATAATCGGCAGTTGATGCCATAATGATTTTTTCTTCTGTTGCATCACTATGAGCAAAGGTTTTAACAACTTTTCCCTCACGGAATACTGCAATAGTATCGCAAACTGCAAGAAGCTCAGGCAGTTCAGATGATACTACTAACACACCTTTTCCTTCATTTGCAAGTTTTCTCATAAGAGAATAAATTTCACTCTTACTTCCAATATCTATTCCTTTAGTCGGCTCATCAAAAATTATTATTTCCGAGCCTGCTGCCATCCATTTACCCAAAATAACTTTTTGCTGATTTCCACCAGAAAGTTCGGTAATATTTTGATTTATGTCAGAACACTTGATATTAAGCTTTTCCTTTTGTTCTTTTGCACATTTTTTTTCAAATTTTCCATTAACAAGTCCAGAAGTACCCATTACCTTTGACTTCTTAATAAATGGAAGAATTGAAATATTCTGCTTAATATCAAAATTTTGAAAAAATCCTGTTTCACGACGATTTTCTGTCACCATCGCAAGTCCGTGCTTTATTGCATTATATGGACTTTTAATTTTAACTTCTTTGCCTTTTATAAATATTTGACCTTCCATTTTAGGTTCAGCACCAAAAATTGAGTTCATCATTTCACTTCTTCCAGAACCTACAAGCCCTGAAAATCCAAGTATTTCACCTTTGTGAAGCTTAAAAGATACATCTTTTACTTTTTTATCACGACGGGATAAATTTTTAACTTCAAATATAACTTCTTCTTGTTCAAAGGTTTCAGGTGCATTGTCATTTTGATAAGTTTTTTGAATTTGTCTACCAACCATCATAGTTACAAGGTCATCAGCTGTGACATCTTTTACATCTTTTGTACCTACATATACACCATCTTTTAAAACAGATACTCTATCGCCAATTTCAATTATTTCGCCTAATTTATGAGAAATAAATACAATACCTTTTCCCTCATCTTTTAATTGCTTCACAATTTTAAACAGGTGGTTTATTTCCTCTGAAGTAAGTGAAGCTGTTGGCTCATCCATTACAAGAACTTGGCTATTAGCAGCAAGTGCTTTTGCAATTTCAACTTGCTGTTTTTCTGAAATACTAATATCTTCAACAAGAGTTTTTGGATCACGCTTTAATCCAACTTTTTTCATTAAATCAATAGCTTGCCTATTAATTTCTGCATAATCCACAACTTTAATAGGTCCTATTTTTTTCATTGGAAGTTTTCCAACAAAAAGGTTTTCTTGAATTGAAAGTTCATTTATAACACTTAATTCTTGATAAATTACGCTAATTCCATTTTCTGTTGAATCCTTTGGAGTAAGCTTGCTAAATTCTTTTCCATTTACTATTATTGTTCCTTCTGTTGGCTGATAAACACCGCTTAGAATTTTCATAAGTGTAGATTTACCTGCACCATTTTCGCCAAGCAAGACATGAACTTCGCCTGCTTTAATATCAAATGATATGTCTTTGAGTGCTGTAACACCTGGGAATTTTTTTATAACGCCTTTCATTTCTACAAGTGTACTCATTTTAGCCTTCCTTTCCATTAACAATTGCTATATATAAGATATATAAATTGTTGGCAATTGTTATTATTATATACATTATATTGAGTAAAGGTTTACTCAAACTTTATAATAATTGGGGAGATGCCCCTCTCCCCTTTTTAATTATGCCGATTTTAAGTGGTTGAACGCTTTTTAAGTGTAACAGGAATTGTGTAAACCTCATCTTTTTTAGGCTCTTTATTTTCAATAAGTCTTAAAAGTGCTTCAACTGATTTTTTGCCGAACATATCTGTGTCTTGCATAACTGTTGTCATTGGCGGATCACAAATTTCTGTAAGAGAAATTCCATCAAAACCAATTATTTTTACTTCGCTCGGAACTTTGATTTTTGCATCACGCAGTGCATGAAGTGCGCCAATTGCCATTATATCATTATTACAAAAAATTCCATCAAATTTTTCACCAGAATTAATTAGCTCTTTTACTGCGTCATGCGAGGATTTATAGCTGACTTCCATATCGATAACAAGTTTTTCATTAACAAGCAAATTGTGCTTTTTGTGAGCATTAACAAAGCCTTCGTAACGATTAACAACTGTTGAATATCTGTTTTTATCTCTAAGCATTACAATCTTTTGACAGCCTTTTTTTATAAGTTCCTCTGTTGCAATAAATCCGCCCATTTCATTATCCGAAATAATTAGCGTTCCTGCATTTTGCGGTCTGCGGTCAATATAAACAACAGGAATTTTATATTCTTCATATATATGCTTTACATCTTCCTTTGTACTAATATATATTATTCCGTCAACATCTTTTGCAACAAGAGAAGATATGTGATGCTCTTCCATTTCACCATTTTCATTAGAGTCGCAAACAAAAACAGTATAGCCTTTTGGCATAATCGAATTTTCAATTGAACGAATAATTTTTGCAAAGAACTCATTAGTAATATCAGGAACAATTACTCCAATACTTTGAGTTTTATTGGTTCTAAGCCCTTTTGCATTTGGATTTACTTTATAATCATATTTTTTAACAATATCAATAACTTTTTTTTCAGTTTCGGGAGAATAACGACCATTTTTATTAAGCACTCTTGATACCGTGGCAATTGATACGCCTGACAGCTCAGCAATATTAATCATTGACATTTTTTTATTCACTATTTGCACCTGCTTTCAAATTAATTAATTTGCTTTTAGTCACTGCGTAATCGTTTACTCTATGTTCAGAGTTTACATCTCTATTATCAAAAAGTCAACTGTTTTTTTACAAAAAATATATGTTTGTAACAATTGCAATAAAAGCAAATAACATCTTTGTATAAAAAGTACATAGAATTGTAAAATTCAGTAAATTTCAACTTCGTTTTTATTAACTTTATTAAATCAAAGGCAAAATAAAAACCATATGCAACCTTTAAAGTCACATATGGTTAAATTTAGCGTTTTATATTACTTTAGCATCATATTTTTGTTTAGCTAAATAAGATGCGCCAAGCATTCCTGCTTGATTTTTAAGCTTTGCCTTTTCAATGTGTACAGATTTAAAACAGTCCATATTTCTTGAGGATATGCGATTGCGTATTTCTGAAATAACATAGTCTTCATTCATAATTCCACCGCCTAATACAATGCAAGCAGGATTAAAAATAAATATTAATGTTGTTAGCCCACCAATTATTTCTTCAATCCAGCGGTCAATAACAATCCTAATTTCAGGATTTGCAAAGTTTTCTTTTGAAAAAATTTCTCTACCGTTAAGCTCTCTACCCGTAGCGTGCTTTACAGCCTTCGTAAGAGCTGTTGTTGAAGCATAAGCTTCGTAACACCCTACATTACCACAAGTGCATCTTCTGCCCCCTGTATGGGTTACAATATGTCCAAACTCTCCTGCAGAAAACTTATGGCCCGAATAAATCTTGCCATTAAGCCACATTGCACCGCCAACACCCGTTCCATAAGTTAAACAGAGAAAATCTCCTACATCTTTTCCTGAGCCGAAGATTGCCTCTGCAGTCGCAGCAGAATTAACATCATTCTCGACTGAAACAGGTAAATTGGGATATTTAGCATTAATGTTTTTCTGAATTTCGGTTCCTGTATAGTAAGGGATGTTTTCACTTGCAAAGATAATTTTGCCTTCTTTACTATTAACCTGCCCTGCTGTACTTATGCCTACACAAGAAATCTCGGCAATATAAGTATCAACAATATTCAAAATTTTATTCATTAAATGAGGTCCGCCAAGATGAGCGTCGGTTGCTATTTCAAAAAATTCACAAACCTCAAAATTTTCATTAACAACACCATATTTTATTGCAGTGCCACCAATATCGATAGCGAGTATTTTCATTTCAATCATCCTTTATAACATTATGTTGAAAACATTATAATATATATAAATAAAATATTCAACTGATTTAGGAAAAAGGTTTATAAAATCATTTATTTTCTGCCATATTGCAAAGTTTTTTTAATCTATGGTTAACTCCCGACCTTGACAAAGGAGGAATTAACATATCCCCAATCTGTTTAAGAGAAAAATCGGGATTATCAATTCTAAGCATAGCTATTTCTTTTAATTCGTCAGGTAGATTTTTAAACTCACCATTTTTCATTAAAATTTCAATTGCTTCAGTTTGTATTAAAGCTGCATTTACAGTTTTATCAAGATTTGCACTTTCAAAGTTAAGACGCCTATTTACATTATTGCGAACATCTTTATACATTTTGATACCCATTAACTCAAGAGTTGAATTAGTAGCACCTATTAAAGCTAAAACATCTTCTATTTCTTCACTATCTTTGAAATATAAAATATATGAACCATTACGAGTAATTTCCTTAGGTTCTAAATTCATTTCCTCCATTACTCGCTTTAAATCTTTGCTTAAATTAAGATATGGTATTACAAATTCTAAATGATAACTTTTTTCAGGGTCATTAATCGTTCCACAGGCTAAAAAAGCACCTCTAAGAAATGCTCCAAAGCAACACTCATCAGATATGTTTCCCCAGTTTAATCTGCGTGAGCGTTCATTTCCCTCATAGCCAAAAGCCATAAGAACTTTTTTGTTTGCAACTTTATCAAGTGATAGTATTTTATATTTTCTGGATTCGGATTTTATTGTATCTGCATCCTGCAAAGATAACCGCTCAACAATATTTTTATATTTTTCAGCAACACTACTATTTTCAGTTGAAATATATATTTCTTTCAATGAAAAACCCCTTGCAAAAAGCAAAAGCCCATAGCTTTCTGCCAGTTGACAACAAGTTTTTACATTATCAATTTTTAAAATTTCATCTTTAACTTTTGAAGAAAATGTCATATAATTTACCTTTTTATATCTCTATGAAAAACGCTACAATCAGAGCCATTTTCAACTAAATGTTTGTTAATATCTTCTGCAAAAATGACAGAACGATGCTTTCCACCAGTACAACCAATTGCTATTGTAAGCTGACTTTTTCCTTCGTTTCTATATAGTGGAATAGAAAAATCAATTAGGTCAAAAATTTTATTTTTAAGAATAACTGCGTCATCATAACTAAATACAAAATCTCTGACTTTTTCATCAAGACCAGTTAAAAGTTTTAAATCTTTTACATAAAACGGATTTGTAAGGCATCTAACATCAAAAACCAAGTCAGCATCTTTTGGAGTACCATATTTAAAGCCAAAAGAAACGCTTTGAATTTTTAATGATTTTGCAGAATTTTCTAAAAACAATGCAGCAATTCTTTCTTTAAACTGTGATGAAGAAACAAGAGATGTATCAATAATATAATCAGCAATTTGTTTAACTGGCAATAGCAATTTTCTCTCTGCTTCTATTGCCTCAAGAATAGAAATAGCTTTATATTCATCTGCTAAAGGATGCTTTCTGCGTGTTTCCTGATAGCGATTAACAATTACATTAGAATCGGCATCAATATATAAAACTTTATATTGAATATCCATTGCCTTTAAATTGTCAAAGACAGAAAAAAGCGTTGAAAAGGATTTTCCTAATCGAATATCAGCTACAACTGCAACTTTATCACGATTTTCAGATGAAGTCAGCGTAAGCTTAACAAAATCAACAATTAATTCCAAAGGCATATTATCAACACAAAAAAAGCCAATATCCTCTAAAGCATCAACTGCTCTCGACTTACCAGCTCCTGACAGCCCTGTAACGATTGTCAATTCCATTGTAAATTCCTCTAATCTAAATATTTTACTTCAGTTTCTAAATGAATGTTTTTTTCACTAAAAATTTTATTTTGTATAAGTTCTATTAATTTTAAAACATCTGTTGTTGTTGCATTCCCATTGTTAATTATAAATCCTGCGTGTTTTTTACTTACCATTGCACCGCCAACGCTCGCGCCTTTTAGCCCACATTCTTCAATTAATGCTCCGGCAAAAAAGCCCTCAGGTCTTTTAAAAATACTACCAGCACTTGGAAAATCCAATGGTTGCTTTTCAATTCTCCTTGACATTTTATCATCCATCAATGATTTAATTTCATTATAATTACCAGCATTAAGTTTTACGGTTAAAGCAGTTATAATAAAATCGTTATCACTATAAGCACTATGCCTATATGAAAGGTCTAATTGTGATTGAGAAAGCTCTCCAAAATTACCATTCTTATCAATATGCTCACACGAAAAAAGAACATCTTTCATTTCTCCGCCATATGCACCTGCGTTCATAAAAGCTGCTCCACCTGCAGTCCCTGGAATTCCATAGGCAAATTCAAGCCCACTAAGATTATGCTTTAACGCAAATACGCATAGCTTAGAAAGTGACGCACCTGATTCACATCTAACAAAGCCATTGCCTAAATATTCAATTTTAGACAAAGCAGAGGTTATTCTAATAACGACACCATCAAGACCATCATCAGAAATTAATAAATTGCTTGCATTGCCAATAACATAGTATTTAATTTTATTACCAATGCAAAAGTTCAAAATATCTTTAATTGCATCGTTACAGTTTGGCATAACTATATATCTTGCAATTCCGCCCGTTTTAATGCTTGTGAATTCACTCATCGAAGCATTAAGTCGAAATTCACAAGCATATTTTTTTATTATATTATCTAACTCATTAAACAATCAAAATTACCTCATAATTATTCTTCTAAGAGCGCTGCACCAATAATTCCAGCATCATTGCCAAGCCTTGCAGAACATATTCTTGTTTGTTCCACAGAATGAACGCTATAATGTTCGTTATTAATTATTTTACGAAGTGGCTCAAGCAGACCTTCTCTTTCACAGCCAATGCCTCCGCCTATACATAAAACTTGTGGCTGAAATATATTAATAAGATTAGTTAGTCCACAGGCAAGATAATTAACATACTCATCAACAACCTCTTTAGCGGCTTCATCGCCATCACGCATTGCATCAAAAGAAGTTCTACCATTTACAAGATCAATATCCCCGTTAACTAATTTCCACATTGCTGAATCTGGGTGCTTTTGCATTTTTTCTTTTGTTTCTCTTATTAAAGCTGTCGCAGAAGAATAAGCTTCCCAACAACCTTTTCTGCCACAAGTGCATTGTTCACCTTCAAAACAGATTACTGTATGTCCCATTTCTCCAGCAGCATCATTACATCCGTTTAAAATTTTTCCGTTTACTACAATTCCGCTTCCAACACCTGTTCCAAGTGTAACAGCTACGAAATTTTCAACTCCGTCGCCTGCACCTGCAATTGCTTCGCCGAGTGCAGCACAGTTAGCATCATTTTCAAGATATATAGGCTTATCAAATTGAACATTTAAAATATCTCGTGCAGGAACATTATCAAAGCCAAGATTATTAGCATATTCGATTATTCCATAGCCTTTGTTTACAGAGCCTGGAGTACCAATACCAATAGAAAGAATATCATCTAAAGTTATGTCTGCATCCTCTACTGCAAGATTTATAGACGCTGCTATATCGTTAATTATTTCCCACGATGGGCGAGGGCAATTAGTTTTCATAACTCCCCTTCCAACAATACGATTATAGTCATCAACAACGCCCGAAACAATATTGGTTCCACCCAAATCTACACCTATTCTGTACATATATGTTTATCCTCCTGATTTTTTAGTTTTTATAATTAATAAATTTTAATAGTTTTGCCATATTTCAAGTTCTTCTGCACACGATTCGCCTTCATCCATACCAAGTTGGTGCAAAAGCTCTTTGGCTGCATTGTATCCCATTTTCTTTTGCCTGTTATTCATAGCAGCAGCTTCAATTATAATAGCAAGATTTCTGCCAGGTTTTACAGGAACAACCGTCATAGGAACCTTAATATCCATAATTGTTATGTAGTTTTCATCAAGCCCCATTCTATCATAAACCTTTGTTGAGTCCCATGGTTCAAGTTGAATAACCATATTAATTTTTTCGGTAAGCTTAACTGCACCCATACCAAAAATTCTGCGTGCATTGATTATTCCTACACCTCTAAGCTCTATAAAATGCCTAATGTTATCAGGTGCAGAACCAACCAATGTTTTTGACGAAACTCTGCGAATTTCAACAGCATCGTCTGCTATTAATCTGTGACCTCGTTTTATAAGCTCAATTGCAGTTTCGCTTTTTCCAACTCCGCTATCACCAACAATTAAAACTCCTTCGCCATATACCTCGACTAAAACTCCATGTCTTGTAATACGCTCAGCGAGCTCAGTGCCTAAATAATAAATAAGTGATGACATACAGCTTGAAGTTGAATCAGCTGTTCTCAAAACTGGAACTAAATATTTTTCGGCAAGTTCGACCAATCCTTTAGGGCAAGTTAAATTTCTTGTCACTAATATAAATGGTGGCTTTTGCTTAGTAAGCCTTTCCAAGCTTTCATTTCTACTTTCATCACTTAGAGTATTTAAGTATCCAATTTCTGAAAGTCCTAAAAATTGCACTCGTGCAGGATCGAAATAATCGTCACGACCAGTGAGAAGTAATCCGGGTCTGTTAACATCTTGAGATGTGACAGACAAGTCTTTTGCATCACAAGGTAAATATAGAGATTCAAATCCAAACTCTTTAATAACCTTATGTAGTGACACAGAATATTTTGATATCAACAAAAATTCCTCCTTAATAGCAATATACTTAATTATTATAATCTATTATTCGAAACTTTCCAATAGATTTTTTAAAAAAAATTAATATTTTTTCGTAAATTATGTATGAATTTAATGAAAAAGGCAGTTTTAATTGCTAATGTTTGATTTTAGGTGTATAATGTGTGTCTTAGGAGGTGTTGCAACACACTATGAAAGTCGGTATTATGAATGATGCTTTTCCCCCTACTGTTGATGGAACTGCGACTACAACCTTTAATTATGCTAATATTTTAAATCAAAATCATTGTGAAGTAATGGTAATTGTTCCAAAAGCACCAAAAGTAGTTGACAATTATCCTTATGAAGTTTTTAGATATGATGCTTTTCAATTTAATAACAAAGAAAAGTACCAATTTGGTTGGCCATTCAGGCACAAATTAAGAGAATATGTTTGGAGTAAAAATTTAGACTTATTGCATTTTCACTGCCCGATTGCTTCTGGTAAATTTGCCCGTATAATTAGAGATGGGCAGCCAAAACCAATAATTGCAACTTACCACACAAAATATGATTATGATATTCGCAAAAGAATACCACTAAAATCCGTGCAAAATTTTATGATTAAATTTATAGTAACTCAGATTTCTGCAGCCGATGAAGTTTGGGTAGTTAGCCCTGGCGCTGGCGAAAATCTTCGCTCAATGGGATATAAAGGTGATTATATCGTTATGCCTAATGGTGTAGATTTTTCTCGTGGAAAATCTTCTTTAGAAAAAATCAATAATCTAAAACAAAAATATGATTTAAAAGACGATATTCCAACCTTTCTATTTGTTGGCAGACTTATGTGGTATAAAAACATTAAAATAACTCTTGACGCATTAAAGCTTTTATCAGAAAAAGGTCAAGATTTTAGATTTATAATGATTGGTCTTGGCACTGACAAAAAAGCAATAGAAAAATATATTCATAAACTCTCGCTTAACGATAAAGTAATTGAAACAGGAATGATTACAGACAGAGATGAGCTAAAAACATTTTATTCTGTTGCAGATGCTTTTTTATTCCCTTCAACTTTTGATTCCCATGGTTTAGTTGTTCGTGAAGCTGCTGCTTGTGATTGCCCATCATTACTTATTAAAGACAGCAGTGCTGCTTTTAATATAATTGACGGTGAAAATGGATATTTAGCTGATGAAGAAAACGCCGAAAGTTTTTGCGATGCAATAATAAAAATGCTTTCAAATCGTGATAAGATGAAAAAGGTCGGTAAAAATGCCTCTCAGACTTTATATCTTTCTTGGACAGATGCGGTGAAAAATGCTTATGAACGATACAAAATAGTATATAAAAAATTTAATGAAGAACATAATAAATAATTCAATGATTGTTTTGATTTTTATTATTTTTGGCCTATTGTCAGATGACAGTAGGCTTTTTTTATTAGGACTATTAAAATTACCAAAAAATTACTTATTTTCTAAATATTTATTTTTATAAATTAAAACATACGGTCAACAATACTACTGCAAACACAAATAAATTGCAAAGGAGTGTTTTAAATGGCAAAGAACGTAGTTCCAGAAGCAAAAGCTGCTCTTAATAAATTTAAGATGGAAGCTGCTAATGAAGTTGGTGTAAGTCTTAAACAAGGCTACAACGGTGATCTCACATCTAAGCAAGCTGGTTCAATAGGCGGACAGATGGTTAAAAAAATGATTAAATCATATGAAGACGGCATGAAATAAGCAAATTTTTAATGTTATTTTTTCGGACAAAGAAGCAGCTTGCCAATTTATTATTGACAAGCTGCTTTCACATATTAATATTTAATGTATTGTTTCATTATAAAACTTTGTAATTGTTTAGAAGACCAATTAATTACAGCATTTGATTTATGAATTGCATAAGTATCACCTTTTAAGATTTCCTTATCAAATTCATCATATTTCTGCTTTGAAACTGCTTGTTTAACTGATGTTTTCCATGTTTCTGGATTATCATTTCCAACATAATACATAATATGATAGCCATATTGTGTTTCAACAATTCCAGTATCTCCTACTTTTCTAATCGGATCAAAGCACCAATCGTTAAACTGAGCAACCATATCACCAACGGCAACGCTTTCATAAAGCCCGCCCTTTTCTTTAGAACCAGTATCCTCGGTGTTTTTAGTAGCTAAAGCGGCAAAGTTTTCTTCAGTTGGATTTTTCAAAAATTCATCATAAACAGCTTGAGCTTTGTTTTTATATTCAAGTTTTTGTGCTGGTGTTAAAGCAGGTAACTGTTTTCCTTGATCATCTTGTTGTGGAAATTGGAAAAGAATATGTCTAACATTAACAGGTTTTACCATATCCTTATGTGGAAGAACATTCATATAAAGAACTGCAATCTTGCCATTTCCCTCGATATAAGTTACATCTCCAACTTTTCTGTTAGCATCAAAGCACCACTTAACAGCGTCATCACCAAAAGTTGATTTAATTTCTGAGCCTAAAACATCATTAGCTGCAATAGATTGACTTGTTGCCTTTGCATCATAATCTTGAGCTTGCTTTAAAAATGTTTCAGGGCTTGTTATCTTTGCAACATATCCTTCAGCTTTTGCCTTTGCTTTTGCTAAATTTTCAGCGGTAGCAGCCTTCTTTTCATCTTCTGTGGCATTAGTTGGAAGCTTTGCTTCTTCAGGAGAAATCACAAAAATTGAAAGAGAAAGATTAGCATAGTCTTGAATATTTTTTGAATATTCCTCTTCTATGATAACATCTGTTACATTGTTAGAAAGTTCTTCTTGCTTCTGTTTTGCGTAATTTGATGCAAGTGTTCTTTCTTCCATAACTTCACGGAGCAATTTTTCAGTAACGCCCTTGCCATAAAGTTTAATCAAATAACGGTCAATAGCAAAATCACTATCAGCAGCTTTTTTTCTAACTTGTTCAATTTGATCATCAATAGATTTTTTTTCAGCATCTGTAAGAACAATCCCTGCATCACGAGCAAGTTTTGAATAAGCAACAAAAGATTGAACATAATCTAAAGCTTTAATTCTTATAGCATCTGCCCATGTAGGAGTTTTTCCACTATCTTTAAATTCCTCAAGAGTTCCCTGCGTATACTCTTGCTCCATAGGTGATTTTGTAGAATCATATCCTGTATACATAACGCCAGCACCAGCGCCATATTGAGAATCATATTGCTTTGACTGGTTAGCAATATCAAGATAGACATCCATATAATAATAATTGTATTTTGCGGTTGAAACCTTAACATCACCTATCTTAGCAGCAGTTAATACTTTTTGAGGAATACCAAAAAAGTTCAGAATTCCAACTAAAGAAGCAACAACGATAGCAACTGCTAAAACGATTGAAATAACTTTGCTTACAATCTTTTTTACTTTTTGAGCCTTAGGACTTTTTGCGGAGTTTTTCTTAGCAGAACTTTCCATTCTCTTTTTTCTTTCTTCACGATAAAGTTCAGCTTGTGTCTTTTCTGTTTGCTTATTTTCCATCAATATTTCATCCTTTGCGAATTGAATTTTTGGGCATTAAGCCATAATGTACTAACATTTTATACTATTTTCACAGAATATACAAGGCATTCCATTAAAAAAAGAATAAATCCTTGAAAATTAATACTTTGTTCATTAAAAGATAAATAAAAAGAGCTGGAAACTGCCGACTTGTGCCATTTTTGAAAAGATGAATTTCTAACATTTTCTCAGAATTACACAGGGGCAATTCCCTACGCTCTTAAATATTATTATTTAAGCTAATAAGTTTACATCATACCAGCAATTTCAGCGGCAAAGTTATCTTCTTTCTTTTGAAGCCCCTCGCCTTTTGCATAACGAATAAAACCAGTAACTTTAATTTCTGCACCAATGCTTTTAGCAACAGATGCAACATATGCAGAAACTGACATATCACCGTCTTTGACGAAATCTTGGTCTAAAAGACAATTCTCTTTATAGTATTTTAAGATTTTACCATCAACGATTTTTGCAAGAACTTGTTCTGGCTTTTTTGCCATTTTTGGATCTTCTGCAAGCTGAGCCTTCATAATTTCTTTTTCGTGTTCAATAACATCAGCAGGAACACTTGCTTCATCAAGATAAGAAGGACTCATTGCAGCAATTTGCATTGCAACATCTTTGCCCATTTCTTTAAAAGAAGCGTTAGAAGCAACTGCATCATCGGTATCAAACATAACCATAACGCCAACAGAACCACCACCGTGGATATAGCTTGTTGTAATTCCTTCAATTCTTTCAAAACGACGAATTTTCATATTCTCGCCTATTGTAAGAATCATATCTTGTAAGTTTTCTTGAACAGTTCTTCCATCTGTATCAAAATTAATTTGAAGAAGTGACTCTACATCAGCAGGGTTTTTAGCTGCAACAGTTTTTGCAAGTTCAAGAACGAAAGCTTGGAACTTAGCGTTTTTTGCAACAAAGTCGGTTTCTGAATTAACTTCAATAATAACTCCAACCTTATTAGCCTCATCATTATATACAAGGACAACGCCCTCTGCGGCAATTCTGCCTGCCTTTTTAGTAGCAGCAGCAAGTCCCTTTTCTCTAAGGAAGTCAACTGCCTTATCCATATCTCCATCAGCCTCAACGAGAGCTTTTTTGCAGTCCATCATACCTACGCCTGTTTTCTCACGAAGTGCTTGTACATCTTTTGCTGTAAATGCCATTTTAAAATCCTCCTAAATCAGTTAATACTCAAACGAAGCCCGCACCAAAGCACGGGCATCTAAAATTTTTACTTATTCAGCAACTGCTTCTGTAACTTCTTCGGTAGCAGGAGCTTCTTCTTCGATAGCTGCAGCACCTTGCATGCCTTGTCTTCCCTCAATAACAGCATCTGCCATTGCACCTGCAATCAATTTAACTGCACGGATAGCATCATCATTACCAGGAATAACATGGTCAATTTCATCAGGGTCACAGTTTGTGTCAACAATAGCTATAATTGGAATACCGAGTTTTTTAGCTTCTGCAACAGCAATTCTTTCTTTTCTTGGGTCTACAATAAACATTGCTGCTGGTTGCTTTTTCATTTCTGTAATTCCGCCCATAAACTTTTCAAGCTTTTCAATTTCAAGGTCAAGCTTTGCAGCTTCTTTTTTAGGAAGAATTTCGAATGTTCCGTCTTCTTTCATAGCCTTTAATTGAGCAAGTCTTTTAATTCTGTTTTTGATTGTGTTAAAGTTTGTGAGCATACCGCCAAGCCAACGAGCGTTAACAAAAGGCATACCACAACGAAGTGCTTCTTCTTTAACTGAATCTTGAGCTTGCTTTTTTGTACCTACAAAAAGGATTTCGCTGCCATCTGCAGCTATATCACGAACTACCATATAAGCTTCTTCAAGCTTTTTTACGGTTTTTTGAAGGTCAATGATATAAATACCATTTCTTTCTGTGAAAATGTACTCTGACATTTTCGGGTTCCATCTTCTGGTCTGGTGACCAAAATGCACACCTGCTTCGAGCAATTGTTTCATTGATACTACTGACATAAATATTTCCTCCTTATTTTGCCTCCGCAAAGTTCAACTTAATGTAAGACATCTATTAGATGCAATTTTACATTAATCCCTTTGCGTGTGAATTGCTTTGATATTATATCATTATAAAACAAATTTTTCAAGATAATTTTACAATTAATCTGAAAAAAGTTTGTTTTGAAGCTCAAAAAGCTCTTTTTTTTTCGCTTTAGTTAAATCTATATCAATTATGAACTTATTATCTTTCTTAAATAAAACATCGCCCTCATTAACATTAAGCGGTAGTTCTGATATATTAACATTGAAATATTCATTAATACTTTTTTCTAAAACTACAATGTTGCCCTCTATTCTATCAACAATATATCTATCCATATTTTTACCTTTCTTCAAAAAAAGTTATATCTTTGCCATCACTTACAGCTACAATTGTACCATTAAAATCCGTTCGTTTATAATCAATATTATGTTTTATTAAAAAATCAAGAACAGGCTGATTTGGATGATTATATTTGTTGTTTTTGCCACAGCTTATAACTGCATATTTGGGATTTACAGCCATCATAAATTTTGAAGATGAAGAAGTATAGCTTCCATGATGACCTAATTTAATAACATCAGCAGATATATCATATCCTGAATTTATAATATCTTTTTCTGCTTTTTTCTCAGCGTCACCACAAAATAAAAAGCTGTTATTTTTATGAATACATTTTATTACAACTGAAGAATTGTTTAACTCATCATATTCTTTAGTCGGTGATAACACAATAAAGCTAAAATTTTTAAGTTCATAGCATTCCCCTGCTTTTGCTGCGATTACTTTAGTTTTACTTTGATTTAATGAAATTACAAGTTGCTTATATATTTCTGTTGTAGGGGTATGTTGCTCAGAATATCTTGGCATTATCACATTTTCAACTTCATAGCTCGCTAAAATTTCTGATGCTGAACCAATATGGTCTGAATGTGGATGCGTTAAAATGAAATAATCAATTGATTTGATACCCTGAAAATCTAAATAGCTTTTTATTTTACTAAATGAGCCTATATCTCCTGAATCTATTAATACTACATCATCACCGCTGATAATAAGTTCACAGTCACCTTGACCTATATCAATATAGTGAGCTGAAAAGTCATATTTTCTACTGTCAACATAATTAGTTAGCCCAGCTTTTTGAAATAGTTGTGACCATGAAGGCAGACCTAAAGATGGAAAATATGTTATTACAAAAGAAAAAATTAATATGACTGTCGCTAATGTGGCTAAAATAATATTTATTATCTTTTTATTATTACTTTTTCCCATAACCTTTACCTTTTTTATTTATTTTAGGCTTTTGGGCATAACTTTTTGAACTAACTACACTGCCCTTTATAAGGCAATTTGCACCAGTTCCTATTAAATCAGTTCTGCCAACTTTTTTTAAGGCTTCTTCTATTAATGGCTTGTTTTTTGGATTAAAATATTGCATCAAACCTCTTTGTAATGCCTTATCGTGTGAAGTTTTAGCAACATAAATTGGCTCTAAAGTGTATGGGTCCATCTCAGAATAAAACATTGCCGTGGAAATAGTTCCTGGAGTTGGATAAAAATCTTGCACTTGTTCTGGTCTTAAATGTTCTTTTTTAATAAACAAAGCTAATTCGACCGCATCTTTTAAAGTGCAGCCTGGGTGAGAGGACATCAAATATGGCACTAAATATTGTTCCTTGCCTATCTTTTTTGTAATGTCAAAATATTTTTTTGAAAATTTCAAATAGGCTTCTATATGTGGCTTTCCCATTTTATCGAGAACTGCGGCAGAACAATGTTCAGGTGCAACTTTTAACTGCCCACTAACATGGTTTTCAACTAATTCTTTGAAGAACTCATCATTTTTGTCTTCTAAAAGATAATCATACCTTATCCCTGAACGGATAAAAACTTTTTTAATTCCATCAATTTTTCTAACACTTCGAAGAATATCAAGGTATTCACTATGGTCAGCCTTTAAAGACGGGCAAACGGTAGGTGCCAAACATTTTTTACCCTTGCAAAGCCCTAATTTGAGCTGCTTTTCACATGATGGGTATCTGAAATTTGCTGTTGGCCCTCCAATATCATGTATATATCCTTTAAAATCAGGCATTTTTGCAATGTTTTTTGCTTCTGCTAATATTGACTCTTTGCTTCTCGATGTAATAAATCTGCCTTGATGAAAAGCAAGCGAACAAAAATTGCACGCACCAAAGCACCCTCTATTATGAGTAATTGAAAATTTAACTTCTTCAATCCCAGGAACTCCACCGTCTTTTTCATATGATGGGTGATAAGTTCTTTCAAAAGGCAAACTATAAACCCAGTCAAGTTCAGCAGTAGTCAGCGGAGGCATAGGTGGATTTTGCACTAACATTTTTTTGCCATGACGCTGTTTTATAAGCTTGCCTCGAATATGGTCTTGCTCATCTTGCTGAATTCTACAAGAGATTGCGTATTCTTTTTTTGATTTAATAACATTTTCAAACGACGGGCATTCTGCACCATACAGCGGTGTATCTACAACATCAACCGCATAGCAAGTTCCCTTGACATCGGTAATGGTTTTGATGCTTTCACCATTATTTAGGCGTTCTGCTATCTCTATTGTTTGATTTTCACCCATTCCATAAGAAATTAAATCTGCATCAGATTCAAAAAGTATTGATGGTCTTATTTTATCGTCCCAATAATCATAATGAGCAAATCTTCTAAGTGACGCTTCAAGCCCACCTATTATAATCGGAACATCGCCATATGCTTCTCTAATCTTTTTGCAGTATACAATAACCGCTCTATCAGGTCTTTTGCCAATCTTTCCACCAGAAGTGTAGGCATCAGTGCTTCTAATTCTTTTTGAAACGGTATAATGAGCTACCATTGAATCAATATTTCCTGAGGATACAAAAAATCCAAGGCGAGGTTTTCCAAATTTTTTAAAATCTTTGATACCATTAAAATCAGGCTGTGAAAGAAAAGCAACCTTATAACCTTTTGCCTCTAAAACCCTTGTAATAATTGCCGCACCAAAACTTGGGTGGTCAACATATGCATCTCCCGAAACATAAACAAAATCGACTTCATTCCAGCCACGCTGTTCAATTTCTTTATAGGTAATTGGTAAAAAATTACTCATTATTCTCCTCATCTTGTGGTGTATCTTCCATTGTGTAATCCTTTGACGCACCGCCTTGTGCTAATGCGTTCATTTCATACCATTGCTGCTTTGTAACTAAAACCTTTCGTGGCTTGCTTCCCTCATATGGCCCTATAATTCCACGCTCTTCAAGGTTATCTATAATTCTTGCAGCTCTTGCATATCCTAATTTTAATTTTCTTTGTAAAAGCGTTGTTGATGCCATTTGAGATTCAACAACAACTTCAATTGCTTTAGGAAGCATTTCGTCAGTATCGCCATCAATCTCGTCAGAAGAAGTAACACCGCTATTTTTTTTCTTTTCCATTGCAGCTTGGCGTTCAATTTCCTTCATAACTTCATCATCATAAACTGACTGTTCTTGCCCTTTAATAAAATCGACTACATTTTCAACTTCTTTGTCAGATAAATAGCAACCTTGAATTCTAACAGGTTTTGCAATTCCAACAGGATAGAACAACATATCACCATTACCAAGTAGCTTTTCAGCTCCAACAGTATCAATAATCGTTCTTGAATCTATTTGTGATGAAACAGAAAGTGAAATTCTGCTTGGAATATTTGCTTTGATTATACCTGTAATGACATCAACTGATGGTCGTTGCGTTGCAATTACAAGATGCATTCCTGCCGCACGAGCCATTTGTGCAAGCCTACAAATAGAATCTTCTACTTCGTGAGGAGCTGCCATCATCAGGTCAGAAAGCTCGTCAATAAAGATAACGATTTGTGGCATCTTCTTTTGCCCATTAGTTTCACAAATACTATTGTATCCGGCAATATCTCGAACATTATTTTCAGAAAATGTTTTATATCGTGTTAGCATTTCTGTAACTGCCCAAGCAAGTGCCCCCGAAGCTTTTCGTGGATCTGAAACAACAGGAACAATAAGATGTGGTATTCCATTGTACACTGTAAATTCAACTTGTTTTGGATCAATCATTAAAAGTTTTACTTCATCTGGTGTTGCATTATAAAGAATACTAACAATCATAGAGTTAAGGCAAACAGATTTTCCTGAGCCTGTCGTACCCGCAATAAGCAAATGTGGCATCTTTGATAGGTCAGCATATGTAGTATTTCCTGCAATATCTTTACCCAGTGCAACAAAAAGCTTTGATTTTGCTTTTTTATATTGGTCTGTATCAATTATTTCACGAAGCGTAACAGTTGAACGATTTTTATTAGGAACTTCAATTCCAACAGCAGCTTTGTTTGGAATTGGGGCTTCAATTCTAACGCCAGATGCAGCAAGATTAAGTGCAATATCATCAGAGAGAGTTGTAATTCTGCTGATTTTAACTCCTGCTGCTGGTTGAATTTCATAGCGAGTAACAGAAGGCCCTCTGCTAATATCTACAACCCTTGTTTCAACGCCAAAGCTTTTTAGGGTATCTACAAGCTTGGTTGCATTAAGCTTTAGTTCATCTTCATATTTTATTTTATTTGTAACTTTAGCAAAGTTAAGACAATCAAGTGGAGGCAATTTATAAACCTTTGCAGGAGCATTTTCATCTATGATTTCATTTACTACCTTTGAAGCTTCATCAACTATTTTTTCTTCTGCCGAAACTTGTGATTTAGAGTTTGCCTCATCTGCCGAATTTAGATTTTTAATAATATCGTCTAAAAGAACAGGCTTAGATGATATTGGCTCATCTGCTTTAGGAAGTTCTTCAATTATTTCATCAAGTGTTTCTTGAACAGGTTCTTCTGATTGCTTTTTATGCCCTCTCCCCTTTTTAGGTTCATCATCAGGCATTGGGCCTAAATCAACATCAGGATCAAATTTTGGCTTTTCACGCTCTTTAATTTGAGTTATTTTATCTTCTGTATATTCACTTGCCTTTTGAACAGGTTTCCAAATTCCTTTAAACAGCCTAATAAGCGTAGTTCCTGTAACAAGCATAAGGCAAAGAAATGAAAGAATAAGAATAATAGCAATTGCTGCCGCTTTACTACTGCCTGTTGCAATAAGAATTCCGCCACCAATTATTGCCCCAACAGCTCCGCCACCTAAGAATGAATTTTCATATCTAAATAGGTTAAATGCGTCTTCAATATCTAAAAGGAAATCTGCTTCACCGTTAAATTTAAAAATATGTATAGCACTACAAATTAAAAAGACTAAAGATATGGCCTCAACTATTTTATATGCAACTTTAGATGAAGTTTTATCAATTGCAAATATTATTGCTATGTATATTAAAATAATTGGGCATAAAAAAGAGGAAAATCCAAATAGACCAAAAATTAATGTTCTAAGCATTCCCCAAAGCCCGCCGCCTTTAATGAATGTTACGCAAATTAAGAAAAGAGAAATGCAAAAAAGTACAATAGCAGACACCTCCTTGCGTGCAGAAGAAGTGTCTTTTGTAATTTTCTTTGTTTGTTTATTTCCTTGAGGCTTTTTGTTCCCGTTTTTTGCGGTAGCCATCTGCTGTCCCTCCAATTTCAACTTCATTTTATTATAAATTTTTCATTATTTAAAATTATTATAATTCAAATAATCATAAGGATTAGTTGAAAATATTGACTCTAAGTTTTTTTGACCATTAATATCTTTATAAAAAGCATATCCATTTTTAATTGGCACTGTTAATTCAACTTCATTAGTAAATTCATAAGGAAAAATATCAGAAAATGGCACGATAGAATATAAAATCATTCTTTTTCACCATTTTTATCAATAATATCACATAGACAGTTAAGTGCATCTGAAAGACCGCCAATGCTATCAATCAAGCCTTCTCTAACTGCGGCGTCACCATCAAGAACTGTTCCTACATCCATCACAAGCTCACCTGTTGCAAGCATAAGGCTTCGGAATTTATCAGCAGTCATAGATGAATTTTCAGCAACAAATCTAACAATTCGTTCTTGCATTTTATCAAAATATGATAATGTCTGTGGTACTCCCAAAACTAATCCATTCATTCTGACAGGATGAATAGTCATAGTTGCCGAGGGAACAATAAAAGATTTTTGAACTGAAACAGCAAGTGGAACGCCAATAGAATGCCCACCGCCTAAAACTAAAGAAACCGTAGGGGTTTTCATTCCGCTTAAAAGTTCTGCAATGGCAAGCCCTGCTTCAATATCTCCACCCACAGTGTTTAAAATAACGATTAAACCCTCGATATCCTTACTTTCTTCTATCGCAACCAATTGAGGGATAACATGTTCATACTTGGTTGTTTTATTCTGTGGAGGTAAAATATAGTGACCTTCTATTTGACCTATTATTGTTAAACAATGAATATAATGCCCGTTTTTGTCAACCGTCACAGAGCCATTATCAATAACTTGTTTCATACCTTCATCAGAGGTTTCAATGTTTTGTTCATCAGGTGGAGGTGCTGTTGGTAAAGTTGGTGCTGTAAAATCATTATCTTTTTGCATTTAATCAATCCTTATTTAAAAATTCACTATTATTGTTTGCAAATTTTTAGGATTTATTTAATGCTAATGACAATAAATTATATCACTATTCGGCAATAATATCAATATTATGTTTGATTTTACTTTGTTTTTCTATAAAATACCATTGATAATTCATTGACAAAGAATTAGTTTTAGATTACAATATGTATATAAGATTGTTAAAAAAGTGAAAAAGTGAGGAATATTTAGATTATGGGATTAACAGTTGCACAAAAGCTAATTAAAAGTCATTTAGTTTCAGGCGATATGACTGTTGGAAGTGAAGTTGGGCTTCGCATTGACCAAACATTAACTCAAGATGCCACAGGAACTATGGCATATCTTGAATTTGAAGCAATGGGTGTAAAAAGAGTAAAGACCGAATTGTCTGTTGCGTATATTGACCATAATACACTTCAAACAGGATTTGAAAATGCTGATGACCACAGATTTATTGCGAGCGTTGCTAAAAAAAGAGGAATTAGATTTTCAAGACCAGGAAACGGAATTTGTCATCAAGTTCATCTCGAAAGATTTGGAAAGCCAGGAAAAACACTTATTGGTTCTGACAGCCACACTCCTACTGGTGGTGGAATTGGAATGCTTGCAATGGGTGCCGGTGGTTTAGATGTTGCTGTTGCTATGGGCGGCGGAACATACTATATAACTATGCCAAAAATTGTTAATGTTAAGCTAAGCGGAAAGCTAAATCCATATGTTGCTGCAAAAGATGTTATTCTTGAAGTCTTAAGAATAATGACCGTTAAGGGTGGCGTTGGTAAAATCATTGAATATACAGGCGATGGTGTATTAACTCTATCTGTTCCTGAAAGAGCAACAATTACAAATATGGGAGCAGAACTTGGTGCTACAACATCTGTTTTCCCATCAGATGAAATTACTAAAGCTTTCTTAAAGGCTCAAAAAAGAGAAAATGACTATATTGAATTAAAAGCTGATTGTGATGCTGTATATGACGAAACTATTGAAATTAATCTTAATGAGCTTTCTCCAATGGCAGCTATGCCACATATGCCTGATAGAGTAAAATCAGTTAATGAAATCGGCGAAATTAAGGTTGACCAAGTTTGTATTGGCTCATGTACAAATTCATCGCTTATGGATATGCTAAAAGTTGCAGCGATTTTAAAAGGAAAAACCGTATCCCCTTCTGTTAGCCTTTCAATTGCTCCTGGCTCAAAACAAGTTCTTAATATGCTTGCTTTGAATGGTGCATTATCAGATATGATTGAAGCAGGCGCTCGAATTCTCGAAAGTGCTTGTGGCCCATGTATTGGAATGGGGCAATCACCTAATTCAAAGGGTGTTTCTCTTAGAACTTTTAATCGTAACTTTGAAGGTCGCTCTGGCACTGCTGATGCGGGTATTTATCTTGTAAGCCCCGAGGTTGCAGCCGCTTCTGCAATTACTGGTTATTTAACTGATCCACGCAAATTAGGTGAAGAGATCACAATCAAAATGCCAAATGAATTTATGATTAATGATAATATGGTTGAAATGCCTGCTTCTGAAATTGAAGCCAATGATGTTGAAGTAATATATGGTCCTAATATAAAGCCTTTCCCTACAACTGAAAAAATGCCAAATGATATAGAGGCAAAAGCTGTTTTAAAAGTTGGAGATGATATTACAACTGACCATATTATGCCTGCTGGTGCTAAAATTTTGCCTTATCGTTCTAACATTCCTCATCTTTCACAATTTTGCTTTGCTGCTTGTGATAAAGAGTTTTCTGAAAGATGTAAAAAAGAGGGCAAGGGCATTATTATTGGTGGAGCTAACTATGGGCAAGGCTCATCAAGAGAACACGCAGCACTTGTACCACTCTATTTAGGTATTAAAGCTG
This sequence comes from Oscillospiraceae bacterium, assembly GCA_036652055.1. Lineage (GTDB taxonomy): Bacteria > Bacillota > Clostridia > Oscillospirales > Acutalibacteraceae > Fimenecus. Next base: position 49,650 of record JAVVWP010000005.1, read on the forward strand.
TTATTACAAAATCATTTGCACGAATTCATTGTGCAAATCTTATTAATGCTGGCATATTACCTCTTACTTTTACTAATGCAAGTGATTATGATAAGGTTTCACAGGGTGATGAACTGAGCCTTATTGACATTAAAAATTCTATACTTAATGAATTGCCTGCAAAATTATTCAATAAAACAAAAAATGAAGAATATGAACTTAATTATGACCTTTCACAAAGACAAAAGGATATTATTGTTTCAGGTGGATTACTTAATTATACAAGAGAAAACATATAAATGACGGAGGAAAATAAAAATGACAGAAGAACAATTAAAATTAGCTACTGAAAAATTTGAGGTGTTGATTAGAGAACAATCAGCTCGTTCCGATAAAATAAAATCAGAAAAAGAGTTCTTAGATTTTGAAAACTTAGACAAAATAATAATCGGTGTTTGTGGCGGTGACGGAATAGGTCCAATTATAACAAAAGAGTCGGCAAGGGTTCTTGAATATATATTGGCTGATGATGTTAAAAATGGTAAAGTTGAATTTAAAACAATTGACGGTTTAACTATTGAAAACCGTGTTGCAGTTATGAAAGCAATCCCAGATGATGTTTTGGCAGAACTTAAAAAATGCCATGTTATTCTTAAAGGTCCTACAACTACTCCTCAAGCTGGTGATCCGTGGCCAAATATTGAAAGTGCAAATGTTGCTATGAGAAAAGCTCTTGACCTTTTTGCTAATGTTCGCCCTGTTAAGGTTGCAGAAAAAGGAATTGACTGGACTTTTTTCCGTGAAAATACAGAAGGTGCTTATGCAGTTGGCTCAAAAGGAATTCATATTGATGATGACCTTGCAATAGATTTTGTTGTTGCAACAAGTGAGGGCAGTGAAAGAATTGCTCGAATTGCTTATGACTATGCAAGAAAAAATAAAAAAGAGCGTGTTTCAATCATTAACAAGGCAAATGTTATTAAAACCACTGATGGTAAATTTTTAAGCATTTGCAAAAAAGTAGGTGAGGAATTCCCTGAAATCATCACTGATGAATGGTATGTTGACATCACAACTGCAAAATTAATAGATGAAAAACGCAGAAAAGACTTTAAGGTTTTTGTTCTTCCTAATCTTTATGGTGATATAATTACTGACGAAGCGGCTGAATTTCAAGGCGGAGTTGGGACTGCTGGAAGTGCTAATCTTGGGAAAAAATATGCAATGTTTGAAGCAATTCACGGTTCTGCGCCAAGAATGGTTCGTGAGGGCAGAGGTAAGTTTGCCGATCCTTGCTCAATTCTTCGTGCATCTGTTATGCTTCTTTCACATATTGGCAAACAAAAGGAGGCTGATTTGCTTGAAAAAGCTCTCGATTTTTGTATGTATGAAGATAAAAAATTAAAAATTACCGGTCGTGATGATGGTGCAACTTGTAGCGACTTTGGTAATTATGTAATGGAAACTGTTAAACAGCTTTCAAAGTGAGGAATTAATATGGCTAAAAATGATTGCGTTTCATTATCAGTTATAAAAAGATTACCCCGATATTATCGCTTTTTAGGCGAACTTAAAAATAGTTCCGTCAGCAGAGTATCCTCAGGTGAGTTATCAAAGAGAATGGGCTTTACAGCTTCTCAAATTCGGCAAGACCTTAACTGTTTTGGCGGTTTTGGTCAACAAGGCTATGGCTATAATGTTGACCAGCTATATGAAGAAATAGGAAATATCTTAGGTGTAAACAGCAAGCAAAAGACTATTTTAATTGGTGCAGGAAACCTCGGCAGAGCAGTTGCAGCACATATGTCATTTGAGGCAAGAGGCTTTAACCTAATTGGGATTTTTGATAAGAATGTTGCTCTGTCAGGTCAGCTCGTTAGAAACATTCCTATTAGACAAATTGATGGGCTTTATGATTTTTGCCGTGACAACAGACCTAAAGTAGCTGTTCTTTGTATTCCAAGCGATAATGCAAAAGAGATTACCGATGAACTTATAAGACTTGGAATAAAAGGTTTTTGGAATTTCAGCCACTATGATATTGCAGCCGATTATGACGATGTTGCAGTTGAAACCGTTCATTTATCTGATAGCCTTATGACACTCAGCTATCATGTGAATAACTTATAATAAAAAACATCAAAACAAAAAAAGTTGTGAAAGGCTAACCTTTTCACAACTTTTTATTTTTATCATTATTTGTTTTTAAATTTCTTTAAACATATCTGTCTTTACAACTCTGCTATATATTATACTATTACAATCCTTGCAAATTATATGTTCAATTTGAGAGCCAAACACGCCCCCACGAATATCTGTAAACATTGCCGCCTTATCCATTTGATAACCCTGTGCAAGTGAATTAGAGCCACAATAAGGGCATTCTGAAACTACAACCTTTTTCATTCATCTTCCCCTCCAGATTTTCTTTTATTTTTACTAATTAAAGCGCAAATAGATACGCCAAAGAAAATTACAGATAAAACAGCAAATCCTACACCTAATTTAATGTAAAAATCGTTTGAAACTTTATCAATAATATTTTTTCCAAAAGCATCAGTCGTATTTTCGGTTGTTAAATCTGTTGAACTTAAAACCGTTGTAGGTTCACTCGTAGCTTCTTCTGTTACAGATGAAGTTGTTTCGGCTGAAGTAGTAGTTAATTCAGGATTTATTTCAGCAGGTGAAGTTCCGCCAGTTGCTTTTATAGTTTTTATTGTATATTTTTTTGTCGTTCCATTTTCAGCTTTTACAGTTATAACAGTTGTGTTATTTCCTTCATCCATTTTAAGATAACCGTTAGAAATTGGCAAAACTTTTGCTTTTTTGTCTTCAGCAGATGCAGAAACAACAAGCTTTTCAACATCTCCTGCAATATTTGCATTATATGTCGTAACCGATGGCGAGAAACTTGGGCTTATTGCAACCTGAACGGTTTTTCCATCTGTTGTTTTGCCTTGAACTGCAAGAGATTTTAAATTGGCATTTGATGATTTTTTATCGTCTGGAGGTGTAACTGGATTAACAGGAATTTCTGGTGGCTGAGTTACAGGATTTCCGCCAGCATTAATTGTTACACTTCCTCCTGAAAAACTTGTGGAAATTCTTGCACCGCTTGCTTCAAAAGCGTTTCCTGAAACAGATAGACCTGCTGAGCCTGACGAAGCAATTATTTTGAATTTTACAGACATAACACTACCACTAACATTAGTGTTTTCTATTTCTGAAGTCGAGGCTGTACACCTAATCTGTGATGCCCCTGTGCTGTTTGCAGTTGAATTTTCAAGTGATGTAGCCGCAGGACCTTTACTAACAGACTGAAATTCTAATTTAGAATTATCATAATTCAGGTCAAATTTAAATGAGCCTAAAGCTACATTAGAAATATTAACATTAATAGTGATAATATCACCTTGTTTTCCACTTGCACTTGATGCAGATATATTGCAGCTTGCAGCAGATGCAATAATTGGCAAAACGGTAATAATAATTAACATTATTGACATAGATATGCTTATTGCTTTTTTAGTATATTTCATCGGGATACCTCCGAATTTATTTCATAAAAATAATAACACAAATATAGAGAAAATACAACAGTACATATTGAAATAACATTTTTAATAAATAAAAAAGCAACCAATAAAATATCAGTTGCTTTTTCGTTACATTCTCAATGTAGAGCTTAAAAATTCTTTAAGTCTTTCATTTTGTGGATTGTCAAACAATTCGGTAGGAGTGCCTTGCTCTGCTATTTTACCATTTTCCATAAATACAACTTTATTTGAAACTTCTCGTGCAAATCCCATTTCGTGAGTAACAATTAGCATTGTTCTCCCCTCTTGTGCGAGATTTCTAATTACATTTAATACTTCTCCTGTTATTTCAGGGTCAAGTGCAGAAGTCGGCTCATCAAAGCATAGAACCTTTGGTGAGAGTATCAACGCTCTCGCTATGGCAACTCTTTGCTGTTGACCTCCTGATAATTCACACGGATAAGCATTATATTTTTCACTCAAACCAACACTGTCAATAATATTTTTGGCTTCATTTTCTATATCTAATATTTTTTTCTTTCTTTCATCATGTGAAAGTTTTGAATTTTTTATTTCTTCTTTTAAAAGTAATTCCTTTGCAAGCATAACATTTTTTAAAACATTATATTGTGGAAAAAGATTAAATGATTGAAAAACAAGACCTGTGCAAAGTTGATTTTTTCTTTTTTCTTCTTTTGAAAGCTTATCTTTTCGATTGCTGTCAAATGTAATTCTACCATCTACTTTTATTGTTCCAACATCAGCAATTTCAAGCCCTGTCACACAGCGTAACAGAGTGGTTTTTCCACTGCCTGATGAACCTATAACTGAAACAACAGTACCCTCATCAAGGGTAAAATCAATTCCCTTTAGAATTTCTGCTTTTTCAAATTTCTTGTGTATATTACTGATTTCAAGTAAAGACATAAGTTAACCTCTGAAATAATTCAATTTCTTTTCAATATATCCGAATAAAAGAGTAAGTAATCCGCAGAAAACAAGATAAAAAGCCCCTGTGTAGAAAAGCGGCCAAATAATTCCAGCTGATTTTATAAACGCCTGACCTGCCCAAATAACTTCATATACAGCAATTATTCTTGCAAGTGAAGTATCTTTAACAAGCGTAATAATTTCATTACTCATTGGTGGTACTATTCTTTTTACTACTTGTAAAAGAATTACCTTGAAAAACACTTGTGGTTTTGTCATACCAAGGACTTGCCCTGCTTCATACTGCCCTTTTGATATGCTTTCAATTCCTCCACGGAATATTTCTGAAAAATAGCAAGAATAATTAATAACAAAAGCTATTATTACTGCAGCAAATCTTTCTACTACACTCCAATTAGAAAGCCAAGCAATGAGAAAGTTTGGATTTTCAATTTGTGATGCCCAGTTACCAAGAAGCCCTGGCCCATAATAAATTATGATAAGCTGAAGCATAAGCGGAGTGCCTCGTATTATCCAAATAAAGACCTTAATAAGCCATTTTAACGGGTTAAAGTGACTCATAGAGCCAAAGCTAAGCAAAAGCCCTAATGGTAACGATAATGCAAGCGTTAGTGCAAATATCTCTATTGTTTTTCCAAAGCCCTCTAAAAGGCTCATGGTTACCGTCCAAAACATAAATTTACCTTTTTCCTTTGCCAATTGAAATAATTAAACCGGCAGTAATCATTTCGACTCTGCCAGTTTAATAAAAATTCATTGTTTTATTTCTTAATAAGAGTTAAATTATATTTTTTTGCTAAAGTATCAAGAGTTCCGTCTTTAATAAGTTCTTCCATACAACGGTTAATTTCATCATTTAAGTTTGAATTTTTTCTTGATGCAATACCATATTCTTCTTCTGTAAGCTTAACTTTAAATGCAAGATTTGAATAGCTTGAATTTTCGCCAGTCATTGCTGTCGCCATTGTAAAATCTACAATACAAGCATCTGCTGAACCACTTTTAACTTCTAAAAGAGCATCAGATTGAGCTGCTACTTCTGTAACCTTTGTAAAGCCTGCCTCTTTAGCAGCACCTGCTCCTGCAGAACCAGTTTCAACTGCAAATTTTATATCTTTCATACTTGCTGCGTCAGGATATTTATCAAGTTTATCTTTTGCCATTACAACAACCTGTGCATTATAAACATAAGGATTAGAAATTGTTGCATTAAGTTTTCCTTCTTCGGTTATTGTCATTCCGTTCCAGATACAATCAATTGCTTTTGAATCAAGCTCAGCATATTTGTTATCCCAATCAATAATTGTAAACTTAGCTTCAACGCCTAATTTTTTAGCAAAAGCCTGTGCAAACTCGGTGTCAAATCCCGTCCAGTTGCCATCTTTATCTTTAAAATTTATTGGCTCATATTCAGTAATGCCAATAACCAGTGATTTCTTTTCTTTTATGTAGTCTAAGTCGGTTTTTGCAGGTTTAGTTCCACAACCTACGAATGTGCAAGCGATAAGGCAAAACGCCATAGCGATAGTAAATATTTTTTTCATTATAATTCCTCCGATTTATTACAGTAAAGTGATAATGTGCTAATATAATAGCTTAATAATCACTTTTTGTCAACTATTTAATATAATTCCTTTAATATCTTTTTTGTATTCTATTAGTTCACTTACTGTAACAAGCTGAAAACCCATCTTAGCAAGTTCAGGGATTATCATTTCTGAAGCTTCGGCTGTTGGTGTGAATAAATCGTGCATCAAAATTATGTCACCGTCTTTAACATTTTCTATTACTCTCTTGTATGTTTGACTTTTATTTTGGTGACTCCAATCCATTGTGTCTATTGTCCAAAGTACTATAGGCTTGTTTATAACTTCCTTAGTGTATGAATTATAACATCCGCAAGGCGGTCTTATTAGTTTTGTATGCTTGCCTGTTATTTGAAATATTAATTCTTCGCTTTTATTTATTTCTAATGCTATGCCATCTCTTGTAAGTTTTGTTAGTAAAATATGACTAAATGTGTGATTACCAATTTCACTGCCATAATCATCTATCATTTTTATTGTACCTTCTCTTCCTTTTATCCTGCTCCCCACAACAAAGAATGTCGCTCTCCCGTTGACTGATTTTAGTGAATTAAGTATTCTTTCGGTAACTGGCCCATAAGGTCCATCATCATATGTTATTGCTACCATTGGTTTGCTTGCATCTATTTTATTTGACATAACAGTGCTTGCGGAAGAATTATCACTACTTAGTGGTATTTTAATTCCATAAAAGAAAAAAATAATGCCTAATATTATCAAAACCATTCCCAAAAATATTGATAATACTTTTTTTAATCTTATAACCATATTCAACCTTCTTTTATATATATTATTAATATATATATTGAATGGCACCAAAATAAATAACCATTGTGCAATAATACACAATGGTTATAATTATTTCATTTAAAAGTCATTTCATTAACATAATGGCTTTTTGTTTTATATGGCGTCTTTAGAAGCAGATGGAAGCTTCTTTTTCTTGCTTTCGCTCATTTGTGATTCTAATGGCTGTTCACCATTTAAAACACATTCTTTTGTAATAACTACATCTTTTATATCTGGCATTGATGGGATTTCATACATAAGCGGTAACAAAGCTTTTTCCATCATTGCACGAAGCCCTCGAGCGCCTGTTTTCTTTTCAAGTGTTGCATCGGCAATAGCATTAAGTGCATCTTCGCTAAAGTCCATAGTAACTCCATCCATATTAAACAATGCTTGATATTGCTTTAAAAGTGCATTTTTAGGTTCTGTTAGGATTTTTATCAATGCTTCTCTGTCGAGGTCAGTAAGTGATGTTATAACAGGCACACGACCAACGAGTTCAGGAATAAGACCATATTTGACTAAATCCTGTGGTATTACTTTTGAATAAACCATTGCATCGTTGATTTGTGCTTTATTGAACACCTCGCCACCAAATCCAAGTGAAGAATTGCCAATTCTTTTTTCAACAATTTTTTCTATTCCATCAAATGCACCGCCACAAATAAATAAAATGTTTGTAGTGTCTATTTGAATAAACTCTTGTTGAGGATGCTTTCTTCCGCCTTGTGGAGGAACATTAGAAACTGTACCCTCTAAAATTTTAAGCAATGCCTGCTGAACACCCTCACCACTAACATCACGGGTTATGGATGGATTTTCAGATTTTCTGGCAATTTTATCGATTTCATCGACATAAATAATTCCTCTTTCAGCTTTTTCAACATCAAAATCTGCTGATTGAATAAGCCTTAAAAGAATGTTTTCTACATCTTCACCAACATATCCAGCTTCAGTTAAAGTTGTTGCATCAGCTATTGCAAAAGGAACATCTAAAATCTTAGCAAGTGTCTGTGCCAGCATTGTTTTTCCAACACCAGTAGGACCTAAAAGAATAACATTGCTCTTTTGAATATCAACATCACTCTTATGCGAATAATAAATGCGTTTATAATGATTGTAGACAGCAACACTTAGAGCTTTTTTAGCCCCATCTTGACCAACAACATATTCATCAAGTCGTGCTTTAATTTCTTGAGGCTTTAAAATTGGTTTATCGATAGGCTTTTTGCTTTTTTTTCGATGACTAACGCCGTCTTCCTCTATAATTCCACGGCAAAGCTCAATACATTCATCACAAATGCAAACACCCGGACCTGCAATAAGTTTTTCAACTTGTTCTTGTGTTTTTCCGCAAAATGAGCAGCGGACAGTTTTCTCTCTGCTGTCGTTTTCTCTTGCCATAATTAAGGCTACCTCCAAAAGAATTTATCTCTTATATAAAATCTTATCAACCAATCCATATTCAAGTGCTTCTTCAGCAGTCATAAAGTTATCTCTCTCAGTGTCTTTTGAAATTATTTCAAGAGGCTTACCAGTATTTTCAGCAAGAATTTTATTAAGTCTTTCTCTTGTTTTTAATATATGGTTAGCTGCAATTTCAATTTCTGTTGCTTGACCTTGCGCACCACCAAGTGGCTGATGAATCATAATTTCGCAGTTAGGCAAAGCTAATCTTTTTCCTTTAGCTCCAGATGACATTAAAAACGCACCCATGCTTGCTGCCATACCCATACAAATTGTTGAAACATCACATTTGATATACTGCATTGTATCATAGATAGCAAGACCTGCACTAACAGAGCCACCAGGGCTGTTGATATAAAGGCAAATGTCCTTTTCAGGGTCTTGACCCTCAAGGTACAAAAGCTGTGCAACTACAAGACTTGCGGTAGCGTCGTTTACTTCATCAGACAAAACCACAATTCTATCATTTAAAAGCCTCGAAAAAATATCGTAAGACCTTTCTCCTCTACTTGACTGCTCAATTACATATGGTACTAAAGCCATAACATTTTACCTCCTAAAATCCAACGGCGAAACGCTAAGCGCAACGCCGTATAAAATTATCGCGAACAATCGCTACATTTTTAATTATTGAGCTAAAATCATTCTGCTAAACAGAAATTATTCAGCATCTTCTTTTGCTGCTTTTTTAGCAGCTGGTTTTTTTGCAGCAGGCTTTTTCACTGCTTTTTTTTCAGAGTCATTTGCGTCATCTTCTTTTTTTACTGTCTTCTTTGCAGCTTTTTCCTCTGTAATAACTGCAGAAGATGTTATTAAATCAACAGCTTTCTTTGAGGCAAGCTCTGGTTTCATAGAATCCGCAGGAATTGCCTTTTTGATAGCATCAATTTCCATATTATATGCTTTTGCATATTTGTCATATTCAGCATCAATGTCTTCATCTGAAACTTCAATATTTTCAACTTCAGCGATTTTTTCAAGTGCTAAATTTAACTTAACTTGCATTTCAGCTTTTTCTTTAAAGCCTTCACGGAAAGCATTCATATCCATACCAGTGTATTGAAGATACATATCCATATCAATGCCCTGTGACTGTAAACGATATGAAAAGTCCTCAATATTTCCATCAACGGTTTTTTTAATCATACAAGCAGGAATTTCAGCTTTAATTCCATCAGCAACCATATCAAGCAATGCATTTTCAGTTTCTATTTTAGCTGAATTTTCTTTTGCTTTTTCAAGGTCTGCTTTTATACTCTTTTTCCATTCATCAACGGTATCAAATTCGCTAACTTCCTTAACAAATTCATCGTCGATTGCAGGCAATTCTTTTATTTTGATTTCGTGAAGCTTAATTTTGAAAACTGCATCTTTAGATGCAAGGTCTGCTTGATATTCATCAGGGAACTTAACATTAACATCAAATTCCTCTTCAGCTTTATGACCAATGATTTGCTCTTCAAACCCTGGAATGAATTGACCAGAACCAATTGTAAGTTCAAAATTCTCAGCTTTTCCGCCTTCAAATGCTTTTCCGTCAACAAAGCCCTCAAAGTCAAGAACGGTAATATCGTTCTTCTTAGCGGCACGGTCAACAGTAACCATTCTTGAATTTTGCTCTTGCATCTTTGTCATTTCAGCTTTAACTTCATCTGCTGAAACTTTAGTTGCTTTTTTAGTTGCTTTAAGCCCTTTATATTCACCAAGAGTAACTTCTGGCTTAACAGTAACTTTTAAAGTTATTTCTACACCATCTTTTTCCATTTTTGGAACTTTTAAATCAAATGGAACATCAACGACATTAAGACCTGATTCGGTGATTGCAGCCTCGACTGCATCTGGATAAACTATTTCAAGAGCATCCTCATAAAATGTTCCCTCTCCATAAAGCTTTTCGATAAACGAACGAGGTGCTTTACCTTTTCTAAAGCCAGGAATAGCGATTTTCTTTCTCTGACTTAAATATGCCTTCGCAACGGCAGCTTCAAAAGTAGCCCCGTCAATAGCAATTTCCAACTCCCAAATGTTGGTTTCGACCTTGTTTGATGATTTTAAACTCATTCTTATTCCTCCTGAAATATACATTAGTTTTATATTATAGCAGATATTGTATTAAATTTCCATACTTTATTTAATTTTTTATCATTTCGATTAATTTTGGGCAAAAACTTAAATAATCACTTGATAAAAGTGCAAAAAATATGCCGTCTTTTTCCCCGTTAAATGCTAATTTTACAGATGCACTGTGTATATGTGCATAATAGCATCGTTTTATTTTCTCGTTTATAAGGGTATCATAAATCAAATCGCATTTTTGAACAGTATTAACTGGTGGATAATGAAAAAACACAATCGGTTCACCACCAAGCTCTCGACCACAATCAATTGATGCTTTAAGTCTTCCAATTTCTCGAAGTACAATTTTATTATCGCTGTCTTTCTCGGCGTCAAAAAACCAGCCTCTTGTTCCGCAAATAGAATAGTCCCCCACTCTATATGCATTGTTATGCAAAATTTTTATTGATTTTAAATTGTTTTCCTCAAAAAAAGCATCCATTTTCTTTTTTGTGTTCCACCAATAATCATGATTGCCTTTTAATATAATTTTTTCTCCGGGTAACGACTCAAGAAATTTGAAATCAGGAAGTGCTGCTTCAAGTGACATTGCCCACGAAACATCGCCCATAATGACCACGGTATCATCGTCAGTTATAATAGATTTCCAATTTTTTTCTAATCTTTCAACATAATTGTCCCAACCACGAAAAATATTCATAGATTTGTCTGCCCCAAAAGACAGATGTGTGTCGCCGATAGCAAATATAGACATTTTTTAAATCCACCTTCTATGAATAAACTTCTAAAATTTATTAAGAATAACATTAGGAAAGGAGGTACGAAAATTATGGACATTAATCAAATAAAATGCGAAGTTAACCACTGCAAATATCATGACGGTAAATCAAACTGTACAGCAGAAACTGTAAAGGTTGGCTGTGCCGATGCTTGCAATTGCGATGAAACAAAATGTGCAACATTTACACTTAACAAGAATATGAAGTAACCTGTTTTATAGAGTAAAGTGGTTCATTTTAATAGTCAACATTTTAATGAACCACTTTAAAGTTATATTTTTAGCATTTCAAAAACTACTTTTGCCATATCTTCTTTTTTTGCAACTTTGTTAAAGCGTGGTTTTTTACCCTTGAGTTCTGATAGCTGCTCAGGGACAGGCTCATTTGAAATAGCAAACAACTCATCAACCATTGAAAACTCATCTTTTGCCTTTATATCATCAGTTAATGAAGCAAGAACATTATTTGAGAATTTATATGGGTTAGCGGTAGATGCAATTACAGTTGGAGTTTTGTCGCCTGTTTTTGCTTTGTATTCTTCAAATACTTTTAATGCAACAGCAGTGTGTGTGTCGCAAAGATAATTATATTCTTTAAAAGTTTCATTAATTGTCGTTTTTGTTGCATTATCGTCACAAAATCCTGCATCAAAAAGTTCTGAAATTTTAGTGAAAACATCGTCACTTACAGTATATTTACCATTTTTTGAAAGCTCTGACATAAGTGAAGTTGTAATCTCTGAATTTGAATTATTTAAGTCAAATAAAAGTCTTTCAAGATTGCTTGAAATTAATATATCCATTGATGGGGAGGAAGTACAATAAAAATCACGATTTCTATCATAAGTTCCACTTTTTAAAAAGTCAGTTAAAACATTGTTTTTATTAGATGCACATATAAGCTTTTTAATTGGTAATCCCATTTTTTTAGCATAATAGGCAGCAAGGATATTACCAAAATTACCCGTTGGAACTACAACATTCATTTCTTCGCCAAATGTTATGCTATTATTTTCCACCATATCGCAATATGCAGATACATAATAGACAATTTGAGGCACAAGCCTGCCCCAATTGATTGAGTTTGCTGAAGAAAAAGCCAAATTGTTTTCTTTGAATTTCTTTTCAATTTCTTTGTTTGAAAAAATTGCTTTTACTCCACTTTGTGCATCATCAAAATTACCTTCAATTGCACACACGCTGACATTTTCACCTGCTTGAGTTGTCATCTGCAACTTTTGCATTGGGCTTACACCATCAACAGGATAAAAAACTAATATTTCTGTGTTTGGAACATCTTTAAAGCCTTCAAGTGCAGCTTTGCCAGTATCTCCTGAAGTTGCGACAAGAATAACAATCTTTGTGTCTTTAAGAGTTTTTCCTGAAGAAACAGTCAAAAGATATGGTAATAATTGAAGTGCCATATCTTTAAATGCGCAAGTAGGGCCTCTCCAAAGCTCTAAAATATTTGTGTTATCGCAAAGCTTATATAAAGGTGCTGTTTTTGGAGAACTAAATTTTCCTTTTTTATAAGCACCTTCAACGCACATTGATAGTTCTTCGTCAGTAAAATCTGTAAGATAAAGCTTTAAAATTTCTTTTGCTCTGCCAATATAATCAAGTTTACTAAGCCTTTTTATTTCATCAATGCTAAGCTTTGGAATTTCTAACGGAACAAACAACCCACCATCAGCAGAAAGCCCCTTTGTTATTGCTTCTGCGGCTGTAACCTTAACTGATTTATCTCTTGTACTTGTATAATACATCACTTACACTCCCAACTGTAAAATTCAGTTATTTATAATAACATAAAGCTTAAATGATTGCAAATGTCATTTTACTTTCCAAGTGCATCATAAGCATTTTTAATATGATTAATTTTAATTATTTTATCGTTTTTAGTAATAACTTCAATTATATCAAAGCGTGGCTGAAAATTTGTAGAAAAGCTTGCTAAATACACCTGAGCAGTTGCAATTATCTTTTTTCTCTTTTTTATATCAACGGCATCAGCAGGAGAAAACATAGAATTTTCATCTCTCGTTTTAACCTCGATAAATCCTATAAAATTATCTTTTGATGCAATAATATCAATTTCGCCAAGCCTTGAATGAAAATTACAAGAAATAATATTGTAACCATCATCTCTTAAGAACCTTGCAGCTTTTATTTCTCCAAGTTTTCCAATGTCAGATTTAGTCATTATAATAAGCAGTCCTTATAAAATTTCTTTAAAAAGCTCTTTCTGTGTATTTCTGAAATGCCAAACTCCGCTATTTTTTCATAATGTAGCTTTGTACCATAACCTTTATGTTTTTCAAATTCATATTGAGGATATTTTAAAGCCATTTCAAGCATAAATCTATCACGACTAACCTTAGCGAGAATTGATGCAGCAGCTATTGACATTGATTTTGCATCACCTTTAATAACTGTTTTTTCTTCTATTCCTGTTTTTGGCTTTAAATTTCCATCAATCAGTGCCAGAGATGGTTTTGTTTTAAGTGAATTAACTGCCCTTTTCATTGCTAAAAAAGTTGCATTTAAAATATTAATTTCATCTATCTCTTTTTCACTTGCAATGCCAATGCCATAATCTATTGCTTTTTCTTTTATAATATCAAATAATACTTCTCGCTTTTTTTCTGATAGCTTTTTTGAATCATTAAGACCGTCTATTTCTAATCCGATAGGTAGAATTACTGCCGCTGCATAAACAGGCCCTGCCAGCGGACCTCTGCCAGCCTCATCAATTCCGCAAATAATAGAATAACCTTTTTCTAAATATTCATTTTCAATTTCATAATCAACCATTTTTTATATCTGACACCCTATCTAAAGTGATTTTTCCGAGTAGACCGCCTCTATATTCATCTAAAAGCATAACAGATGCTCTTTCGCAGTCAATTTCTCCGCCTCTTATCATCATACCACGCTTTTTGCCTATAAGCTCTAAAAGCTCATAAGCTTGTAAATCATTAAAGTTTTCAACTTTATATCTATTTGTAAGCCTGTCTGCATAATCATTTTTAAGGACTTCTAAAAGTCTTATCGCAAGAGTTTGACTGTCAACAATATCATCTTTAACTGAACCAATAAAAGCTAATTTATCGCCAATTTTTGGATCATCAAATTTCGGCCATAAAACGCCTGGAGTATCTAAAAGCTCAACGCCATTATCAATAACAAACCATTGATTATGACGAGTAACGCCTGCTTTATCTGCAACTTTTGCCCTATTGCGACCTGCCATTTTATTGATAAAAGATGATTTGCCTGTATTTGGAATTCCTACAACCATAATTCTAAGCGGTTTTCCTGCCATTCCTCTGTCTTCATTCTTTTGAATTACATCTGCTAAGACATCTCTCATTAAGGGAATATAGTTATTAAGACCTTTTCCTGTTTTGCAGTCAACAGCCAATGCAGCGGTATAATTATTTCTATAATATTTAAGCCATTCATTTGTGGCTTTTTCATCAGCTACATCGCATTTGTTTAAAAGAACTATTCGTGGTTTATTTTCAATAAGCTCAGACAGTTCAGGATTTCTACTACTTTCAGGCATTCTTGCATCTAAAATTTCTGTTACAGCATCAACAAGAGGCAAGCTTTCTTTTATTAGCCGCCTTGTTTTAGCCATATGCCCCGGAAACCACTGAACATTTTGCTTAATTGTGTCACTCATTTTTTTATTTCTCCAATTTTAAGAGAGCTTTATCTCCAATTCGGTAAAACGCTTTTCCCATTATATATCGAGTATCAATCATTCCAACACCATTATCACGACTGTCAGCAGAATAATTCCTATTATCACCCATTACAAATACTTTTCCTTTTGGAACGGTTATGGGATATGTTTTATCGCCTTGCCAGTTTAGCTCTTTTTCTCTTATGTATGGTTCATCAAGTACTATACCATCAACTGTAATTGTATTTTTTTCACTGTCTATTATAATTTTTTGATTTTCAGTAGCTATTACTCTTTTTATCAAAACTTCTTCATATGCATTTGGCTGAGAGATTATAACAATATCACCATATTTAACTTTAAAATCCAGAGCCGTGATTAACACTTTATTTCCATCTTGCAGTGTATTTTGCATTGATGAGCCATTAACTGCTGATATTTTAAACGCAAATGTAAATATAATGCTAACCGCAATAATAGCGGTTAGCAAAATAGAAACAAAATCATATATTTTTTTAATTGTGCTTTCATTTTTCATAATTATCCAACTTCCAATCCCCTATCGGGAAAAATCTAACTTCGGCAACACCTAAAATGTACCTTTGATCAATAAATCCAATAATAGATGAACGGCTGTCAATAGACCTGTTTCTGTTGTCACCCATTACAAATACAGAATTATCAGGAACAGTAATTGGAAATGCCTTATCATATGACCTTGCAGTAGGCTCATTTATATAAGGTTCATTTAAAACAACACCGTTAACAGAAACTGTGCCTTCAGCAAAATTAATATTAACTTCATCACCCGCAAGTGCAATTACTCTTTTGATTATAGGCTCATTTAGTGAATTTGGCTGAGTAACAACAACAATATCGCCTTGCTTTATTTGAGTGTTTATTGATTTAACCGCAAGCCAATCGCCATCTTGCAGCGTTGGAACCATTGATTCACCACTAACTCCAACAACTCTAAAAGCAAAAGTGAAAATAACTAAAATAGTTATCAGTGCAAAAACCAATGAATCAAGCCACTCATATATAAATCTCCAAGACTTTGGAGTCACAACATCTTTATAATACAGTTCTTCAAAAGAAACTTCAAATTCTTCTTTTCTTCTCAAACTCCACACCTACCTTATGTCTTAATATTTTACAACATTTAGCAAGAAAATGCAAAGATATTTTTAAATTTGCTATAATTAATTTATGAAAATGCAAAATCGATATAAAAAAACAAAAAGGAGCAGCAAAAATGCCACCCCTTAAATTTGTTTGGTTATCTGATTTGTTCTTTAACCTTAGCAGCTTTACCAACTCTGTCACGAAGATAATAAAGTTTACTTCTACGAACTTTACCAGCTCTAACAAGCTCAACTTTATCAACATTAGGGGAGTTAATTGGGAAAACTCTTTCAACGCCAACACCGTGTGAAAGACGACGAACTGTAAAAGTTTCAGCAACACCACTGCTTTTGCGAG
Source organism: Oscillospiraceae bacterium (assembly GCA_036652055.1). GTDB lineage: Bacteria > Bacillota > Clostridia > Oscillospirales > Acutalibacteraceae > Fimenecus. The sequence goes on from JAVVWP010000005.1 coordinate 65,985, forward strand.
CAATAACTGTACCCTCAAAAACTTGTATTCTTTCTCTTTCACCTTCACGAATTTTAACGTGAACTTTAACAACATCACCAACTCTAACAAGTGGCTTTTCTTCTTTAATCATACCTTCTGTGATAATTTTTAATGCGTCCATGGATATTCCTCCTATTTTTTTCAAGTGTTCATACCATAATACAATAGTAGAGGACCGCTCGCTTTAATGTTGCCATTAACCGCCGTTGGTCAAAATGCACCAACGCATAAATTGCTCTGATATAATATCATAAACTGATAGGTAAAGCAAGCATTTTTTTAATTTAATTATTATTAATTTGTGTGATATAATATATTACTTTTATTTCTTTATTTTTATGTGACTAAATCACGGTAATATATATTTATATGGATATAATTATAACATACACAAAAGTTAAGTGTAAATAATAATTTATAGGAGTTTGATATTATGTCAGTACTTACAATAACAAAAGATAATTTTACTAAAGAGGTTCAAAATTCAGAGGATACTGTTCTTATAGACTTTTGGGCAAGCTGGTGTGGCCCTTGCAGAATGGTTTCACCTATCGTTGATGAAATTGCAGAAGAAGTCACCGATAAAAAAGTCGGCAAAATTAATGTAGATGAAGAACCTGAATTGGCTCAAGCTTTTGGCGTAATGAGTATTCCAACGCTTATTGTTATGAAAGGTGGAAAAGTCATAAGCACATCTGTTGGTGCAAAGTCAAAAGCCGACATTCTTGAAATGCTTAAATAATTAGTTCTTTAAGGCGTTCTTTATCAATAATTTTTATTCCCCCACGAGAAACTTCAACAAGATTTTCAGATGAAAAATATTTCAACATTCGTGACACCACTTCTCTTGCAGAGCCAATATACTTTGCAATTTGCTCTTGTGTAAGATGAATGGTGTCACCGTTAGTTTTGGCAAGCTCATCAATTAAAAACATAGCAAGACGCTTGTCAAAGCTCATAAATAAGATTTGTTGCATAGTCCACATTACATCAGAAAATCTTTCGTTTGCAGTTTTCATTGCAAAATTTTCTGCGTATATGTTTTCATCACAAAGCTGTGAAAAAACTTTAGGATTTATTACATAAACTTCGCTTTTATCTTCAGAATCTACAAATACATCAAAAGTAATAGATTTTAAAACGCAAGAAGCAGAGAGCATACAAATATCTCCTGAATAAAGGCGATAAAGTGTTATCTCTCTCCCCTCCTCGGATAGCATATAAGCTCTCAATGTTCCGCTTTTAACAAATATTACTCCTGTGCAATTTCCACTTGCTCCGTGAATGTTTTGACCTTTATTATAAGATGTTTCAATCGTGTTAAGACATAATAATTCTTTTTGACTATCAGTTAGTTTATTCCAAAAAGAAAAACATTTACTAAATAATTCCGAGCAATTTTTTTCATTCATAAAGACGCCCCTTTTCTATCTGTTTTTCAGTATACCAAATAAATTTTTGTTTTTCAATGTGAAAGGATGAAATTATATGAAAGTAATTATAATTGGCGGTGTGGCAGGCGGTGCTTCGGCCGCTGCAAGACTTAGACGCCTTGATGAAAAGGCTGAAATTATTATTTTAGAGCGTGGTGGATTTATCTCTTTTGCCAATTGCGGACTTCCGTATTACATCGGTGATGAAATAACAGATAAAAGTTTGCTTACCTTGCAAACGCCACAAAGCTTTAAAGCACGATTTAATATTGATGTTAGAATTAAAAATGAAGTTGTTGAAATAAATCCAATATTAAATACAGTTACCGTGAAAAAATTATTAGATGGTAGCACCTATTCTGAAAGTTATGACAAACTTATTCTTTCACCTGGTGCAGAACCAATTAAACCAGCTAATCTTGATATGACCTCAAAAAAGGTTTTTACGCTTCGCAATATACCTGATACTATGAAAATCAAAGATTATATAAATGAAAAAAGTCCAAAATCTGCTATGGTTGTCGGCGGTGGTTATATTGGAGTTGAGATGGCAGAAAATCTTAGAAAACTCAATATTAATGTTACAATTGTAGAATTATCTGACCACTTAATTGCCCCTCTCGATTTTGATATGGCGGCAGATGTTCAAAAATACTTACAGGAATGCGGTATCGGTGTAATTCTTAATAATGGGGTAAAATCAATATCTGACGATGGAACCCAATTAAATGTTACTCTGCAAAATGGTGAAATATCAACTGATATGTTAATTATGGCTGTTGGTGTTAGACCAGAAGGCTCACTCGCTAAAAAATGTGGAATTAATCTTAATGAGCGTGGTGCAATTAAAACCGACCGACATATGAAAACAAACATTGATAATATATATGCAGTTGGCGATGCTGTTGAAATAGAAAACTTTATAACTAAAGGGACAGGAATTATTCCGCTTGCCGGCCCTGCAAATAAGCAAGGAAGAATTGCAGCTGATAATATTTGCGGATTTTCAAGCGAATATAATGGCACTCAAGGTTCTGCTGTTCTTAAAATTTTTGATATGACAGTTGCAACGACAGGGCTAAACGAAAGCACTGCGAATGCAGCAGGCATCAACTTTGATAAGACATATATCTATTCATCATCACACGCAAGCTATTATCCTAACGCACAAAATATGTCTATTAAAGTTTTATGGGAAAAAGACAGTTATAAATTATTGGGTGCTCAAATAATAGGATTTGATGGCGTAGATAAACGAATGGATATTCTCGCATCTGCCATTCGTTTTGGAGCAAAAGTCACCGACTTAACAGAATTAGAACTTTGCTACGCACCGCCATTTGGCAGTGCTAAAGACCCTGTTAATATGGTTGGCTTTGTTGCAGAAAATGTTATTACAGGCAAATTAAAGCAGTTTTTTTGGAATGATGTTGAAAAACTTTCTCGTGATGGTAGCATTACACTTCTTGATGTTCGCACTAAAAGCGAGGTTGCTCGTGGTAAAATTGATGGATTTTTTAATATTCCGCTTGATTTGCTGCGTGAACATATAAATGAAATTCCAAAAGGAAAGCCAGTTTATATTCATTGCCACAGCGGTCTTAGAAGCTATATTGCCTGCCGTATGCTTTGCGGATATGGATATGATTGCTATAACTTAGCTGGTGGATATAGACTTTATGAAGCTGTTGTCAATCAAAAGAAGGTTGAAAATTATATTTGCACAGAATGCAAATAACCTTTTTATAAATTTATTACCTATAAAAAAGCACTGCTATTTATTTAGTGGTGCTTTTTTAGTTGAATTAAGTGATAGATATATTTTATAAAATATTCGTTAATATTTAATTTTTTTTGTATAATTTATTGACATTTTTTTATAAAATGACTATAATTAAAATGAATTTGAAAATAAAAATAATTATGTTTCTTATTCAAAAAAGAGGGGTGATTAGATGAAAAGTCTAAATGAAATTAAAACAGATTTTATGGAACTTTCTCTGCCAATTGGTTTACTAATTGTAAAAGCAACTCCTAAACTCGAAATTCTATTTGCTAATGAAATGTTTGCAAAAATGCTTAAATTTGATAGCACCGATGAACTATTAAACATCTACGGAAAATCATCTTGGGAATTTATTTACAAAGATGATTTTGAAAGGCTAAGGAAAGCCTCCAGCGAGCGAAAAGGAAGGTTTGAACCTTATGAAATAAGATATAGAGTTGTCCGAAAAGATGGCAGTCTTATTTGGGTTAATCAAAATTCACGACATACATATGATGAAAATGGAAATGAAATAATTTTTGCATATTACACAGATATAACTTCAAACACGAAAACAGAATATGCCCTTCGTGAAAGCGAATTTAGATATGCTACTGCCATAAAAGCATCAAATATTAATATTTGGGAATATAGCTATCTTGCAGACACTATGACAATTTTTTCAACCTCACCAAAAGTAAATCCAAAAGACTTAATAATTCCTAATTATCTTCATTCGGTTGTTGAAGAAAATCACATTCGAAGTGATAGCGCTCCCCTGCTTTTTAATATGATAAACAGGCTGAAAAACGGTGAAAAAGAAATAAGCGCTGACCTTTGGATTCGTGAAAATGAAAATGATGATTTCTGGTGTGAGCGTGTAACTTATACTAATATATTTGATGATAATGATAAGCCTGTAAAAGCATATTGCATTGGGCATGATGTTACACGAGAAAAAGAAGCAGAAAAGAGATACCTTGATGAATTATCATACCGTGAAGCAATGCAGAAAGCAACAATGGCATCAATTAATGTTAATTTAACAAAGAATGTTATTTTGGATTACAAAAGCAACTTTCCTGAAGTTGTCGCACATATGAATGCTGCAAAATCAGCTCAAGAATATTTTGAGCGTCTTTACACAGAAATTTCGACTGATGAAATGCGTAAAAATTGTATGGAAGTTTTTAATTGTGATGCACTTTTAAAACAGTTTGCAGACGGAAAGACTACTCTTTCAATGGAACTAACCAGAAAAATTGAAGGAAGAAGATATTGGACTGTTTTAACAGTTCATATGATGAAAAAACCTGAAAGTAATGAAATAGTTGCTTTTTTGTATTCTACAAATGTTACCACAGAAAGAACAATGCAAAATGTTATGAATGCAATTGTAAAAACCGACTATGACTTCTTAGTGGTAGTTGATGCTATAAGGAACTCGGCAGTTAGATACAGCGAAAATAATTATGGACAAGCATATGCTTTTGAAAGTGAAAACTTTGAAGAAGAAACGCATGAATATATTCGCAATTACATCTGCCCTGTGGACATTAAGCGAGTTCTTCACGAATTTACAATTAAAAATATTACAAATGAACTTGATAAAAATAAAACTTATAGCATTTTTTACACTGTGCCAAATCCAAGTGGAGGTGTATTTCAAAAGCAACTGCGTTTTTGCTATATAAATTCTGAGCTTAAAAGTTTTTTAATGACGAGAGTAGATATTACCGATGCAGTAATAGAACAGAAAAGACAAAACGATGAGCTTGTTGCTGCCGTTAAAATGGCTGAACAAGCTAATGCAGCTAAATCTGAATTTTTATCTCGAATTAGCCATGAAATAAGAACCCCGATAAACGCAATTATGGGTATGGACCAGCTTGCACTTCAGCGTTTAGAAGATAAAGATTTTGTTAAGGAATGTATTAACAAATCACAATATGCTTCAAATTATCTATTACTTCTAATTAATGATATTTTAGATATGTCAAAAATCGAAAGCGGTAAAATCACACTGCAAAATGATATAATCTATTGTAAAAAATTCTTAGACTCGATTGACACAATTGTTGGTACGCAAGCAAGAGCAAAAGGAGTTAACTTCAATATAAAAGGGTTTGATGGTAGTAAAACAAGATATTGGGGTGACGGTGTAAGACTGCAACAAATTTTGATTAATGTTTTATCTAATGCTATTAAGTTTACACCAAGCGGTGGAAATGTTAGTTTAGATATTTCAAAAATTAATTCTGACGAAACCAAAACAACGGTTTGCTTTAAAATCACTGACACAGGAATTGGTATAAGTGAAAAGTTTTTACCAAATATTTTTAACCCATTTTCACAAGAACATAACAGCTCAACCTCTGGATATGGTGGAAGTGGCTTAGGACTTGCTATTTCTAAAAATTTAGCACAACTTATGGGCGGAAATATCGAGGTTGAAAGTGTTGTTGACAAAGGTACTACCTTTAGAGTTAATATTCCACTCGCTTTTGTAAGTGATTTAGAACAATCTGCAGAGGAACAGCATCTTCCAGAAGAAATTGAATCATATGACTTTACAGGTAAAAGGATTTTGCTAATTGAAGACCACGAGTTAAATATAATTGTTGCAAAAAAGCTATTAGAATTTAAAAATGCTATTGTTGATGTTGCGGTAAATGGTAAAATAGGTCTTGATATGTTTAGCTCCTCTGAGGAATATACATATGATGCTATCCTTATGGACATCAGAATGCCTGTTATGGACGGTTTAGAGGCTGCAAAAAGCATTCGTAATTTAGACAAAGAGTGGGCAAAGCTTGTGCCTATAATTGCAATGTCTGCCAACGCCTTTGATGAAGATGTTATTAAATCAAAAGAAGCTGGAATGAATGCTCATCTTGCAAAACCTGTTAATTCAAAATTATTATATAAAACACTGAGCAATCTTTTTGTGAAATAGTAAAAAAATAAAATCTCATATAGTCGGCGATTAAATGCCTGCTATATGAGATTTTTTTATATTAGTTAATTCTAAGACAGCTCATTGGTTCAATCGTTATTGAATTTATTGTTATTGGTTTATCATTATAATTAAAATAAATAATGATGCTGTTATTATATTCTGTAACAAAAACTCCATCTTGAATTTTATAATGTGAAGTCATTCTTGCATTTCTTAAATTTCCAATTGTTGAATTGCTAATAGCATAATTTTCGGCTGCTTTTGCAACATTATTTTCATAATTATATTTAGCATCAATCGCTGGAATTTCAGTTTTTTCATAATAAAATTTATATGATGGAATTGCTCCATATTCTACCGATTTTAAAAACGCTTTGTCAGGATTTTCTGCTTCATTTATCGGTGTTAAAGAATAATCAACAATACCATGCAAAACCAATTGCACAAAAGGAACACTTAAATATCCTTCTGTTTCAGGGTAAACAGTTGATGATGGGATATTCGCAATAACATCTGCATTTTTTAAAATATAGAAATTACCACCATCAATCATCACTTTATGTCCCGTAGACAACATTTCAGTTTGCGATTTTAAAATGTTTTGTGCATTAACTCTGCTATGAAAATCATTTGAATAATCAGAATACAAATAATTCCCTGCATCATTTATTGCATAGCCATCAAAAGTATAATCCTTATTGTTGGTTATAAAACTCGAAACATTTTTTTCCATATCAGATAGTGCTGAAGCATATCTTGTATTTGTTTGCTTCCCTGCAAATTCAGAAAGTGGATTTGTCTTTTCATAAGAAAGATTTTTACCTGCAATGTTTTTTGCTGAATTTTTTGAAACTGATGCTCCATTTTTGTTAAATGAATTTAAATCTGTTCCTACAAACATCGTGAATTTTTGCGTTGATACATATTGCTTTAGACTTTCGAACGATTTTTTATTTCCAAGTTTTGTCGATATTTTAGCTTTTGAAAGAATGCTCTGACTATCGCCTCCATCTAAAACATCATCATATTTTAAATAAATATTATTTATACTTTTAGCTTTCATCAAAGTTAGAAGCTCTTGTGTATCTTCAAAAGTTGATAGCTTTTTATAAGAACTTTTCCCATTTTTAGATACTAAACCTTGTGTTTCTAAGAGTAGTGGAAGATATTCTGAATTGGTTAAGGTTTTAGTCGAAAGCACTGATGCTCTTATAAGCATTTCTCTGCACGCCGCTGCCATTCCTGAATAGCTTGCATTTTTATTAGATAAGAAACGATAGCAGACATCTATTTCACCATTAAATTTATCACCAATATATTTCGTTCGTTTTCCTACTGTATCACTATAAGATATATTAGTTATCTTGAACGATGAAAATACTCGATTAGAAGTTCCCGAGCCATTAAATCTTTGAGAACTAATAGTTGAAATAGCGTCGCCTGACTGTATAAGTGCTAAGAACGCACTTTCTCCCGATTTAAATCCAAAAGCTGGAATCATTGCTTTTGCAGAAGTTATATCTTTTACATCTTCCTTTTTATCTTCTGCTTGAGAATATGTTGCAAAATCCTTACCATAAACATCAAAATGCCTTAATTCGTAAGCGTCTTCAGCTTTAACACCAGTCATAAGCGTTGCTCCGCTGCCATCAGGGAGCAAAATATAATCACTTGGTTCGCTTTTAATATTAGCCCCAAAATGGCTTAAAAGCTCTATATCTTCAACTTGATACCCTTCGCTGATTGACATATCTCCGCAATCAATTTTTGCGTGAAAAGCACCATCTGCCAAAGAAAAAGTAACTGTCATAGATACATAAAGTTCGTTACCTGCCAAAAGCTCTGTGCTACTATTTGCAACTTCTTTTGTCAAAGCCATATTATAAGTTATTTGTATTCCACCACTGATTGGCTTAAATGAGGCTGATGAAAATGCAACCGAATTATCTTGAGAATTGATTTTGTAAATCGTATCCCCTTTTGAAACTTTAAGATTTAGAACTGCTGCTTTTTCTTCAGTTTGGTCTTTTTCCATTTGAGGAAGAGAATACCAAATTTTTCCTGTTCCCGTTTCTTTGACCGCTATTGAATAGGTATTATTGTCAAAATAAAGCTCAATAAGACCTGAACGAGCAACAAATATTAACTTTTTACTATCGATAATATGATTTTTTGCCTCTGTGTAAGAGCAATCCTGCTCTTTTAAATCGCTTATAGTTATTTTATTAATCTTAGTACTACTGCCGCACGCAGAAAAAAGAGTAATCAGCATTATAAGACACAGACCTATCGACAATATTCTTTTTATAATATTGTAGAATTTCATTATTATACTCTCCATCTTTTTTATAAAATGTGTGTAACATAATGAGGATTATATCACATATTAATAAAA
>JAVVWP010000006.1:0-69947 GCA_036652055.1 Oscillospiraceae bacterium
AGAGGGTGGAACAAGAATTATAATGAGTATCATCAAAAAAATGGCGAAATTGTTAAGGACTTGCAATCAAATCAATATATGGCTCCAACAAATGTTACTGTCGATTTTAAAGAAAATGAAGGCAAAACCTTTGTAACATATTCTGGAACGGTAACAAGAAAATCTGATGGAGTTACTACAGAGTATAAAAAAGAATTGATATTTGATTTCTTATTAAGTCATAATCTTGAGATTAGAAAAGTATAGTTGCTTTTTCACAAATAAAATTGAAATGGCTGTAACCTTTAAAAGTTATGGCCATTTTTGAGGCTCTTTGTCAAATGATATAGTCCTCATACCGCAACATTAATTTTAGAGCCTAACAATTCAAAGTCGTTTATTTCCATAATTTCCCTTTAAAAAACACTTGACAAAGTGAAAACTATATAGTAAACTATTAGAACAACAAAGAAGAACAGCGTTCCGTTCTCACCTGCAGAGAAATCTAACAGGTCAATACTTTTGAAGTTTTTATACTTTTGTGATGTATTGAGCGTAAACGGAATTTTCTGTTTACGCTTATAATTTTTTAAGGAGTGATTATTTATCGGTACCAAAGATATGCAAATCAATGAGGACATTCGTGACAGAGAAATCAGAGTCATCACAGATGATGGTGAACAACTTGGAATAATGTCTGCTAAAGACGCACTTAAAGTGGCAGAGGAAAGAAACCTCGACCTCGTTAAAATTGCGCCTAACGGAACACCACCTGTATGTAAAATTATGGATTATGGTAAATTTCGTTTTGAACAAGCTAAAAGAGATAAGGAAGCCAAAAAAAATCAACGCATAGTTGACATCAAAGAAATCAGGCTTTCGCTCAACATTGACACGCACGACTTTGATACTAAGCTTAATCATGCTAAAAAGTTTTTAGAGAGCGGCAATAAGGTAAAGGTTTCTATAAGGTTTAGAGGGCGTGAAATGGCTCATCCTCAGCTCGGTGATGTTACAATGAAAAAGTTTGCCGAAGCTTGCAGTGATATTGCTACTATTGAAAAGCCATCAAAGCTTGAAGGTCGCCAAATGCTTATGTTTTTAGCTCCTATTGCAAAATAGTGAGCCTAAGTTAAGAGAAAAAATATCAGGAGGAAAATGAAATGCCTAAAATTAAAACACACAGCGGAGCTAAAAAACGCTTCAAATTATCAAAAAACGGCAAGCCAATGAGGGCACACGCCAATAAGTCACACATTCTCACCAAGAAGAACACAAAGAGAAAAAGAAATCTTCGTAAGACCGCTGTCGCTGATTCAACTAATGTAAAGCAAATCAAGCGTCTTATTCCTTACAAATAATCGAAGCGGTTTATTGCCGCTTGTACATTAAATTTATCGGAGGTAACTTAAAATGGCTCGTATTAAAGGTGCGATGATGACTCGCAAAAGAAGAAATAAAGTTTTAAAGCTCGCAAAAGGATATTATGGTTCAAAAAGCAAACTCTTCAAAACAGCTAAACAAGCTGTAATGAAATCAGGTCAATATGCTTATGTTGGCAGAAAGCAAAAGAAAAGAGATTTCAGAAGACTTTGGATTACAAGAATTTCAGCTGCTTGCAAAATCAACGGAATGAACTATTCCACATTTATGAATGGAATTAAAAAAGCAGAAATCGACTTAAATCGTAAAATGCTTTCAGAAATTGCTATTGCTGATCCTAACACTTTTGCTGCTCTTGCAGAAAAAGCTAAAGAAGCACTTAAATAAGCTGAAACCACGCTCTGAGTATTAATTATGCTCGGGCGTGTTTGCTTTTATCCTGTTTATGTTAGATTACGCACACTGCACATTTTTTGCACCACTCGCGTACACTGCGTACGCTTTCGTGGCACAAGAAAATGCACATTGCACGCAATCTAACAAAAACAGAAATTCTAAAAGTTTATCACGCAAACTGCACGCAATTTAACAAATCAGAAGTCGAAACACATATTATAAACTTTGTAAAAAAGACTAACGAAAGGCTAAAACTCTATGAACTTTTATGAGCTTACGAGCAGGAAAAACGAAAAAATCAAATACATAGTAAAACTTTGTGAAAGTTCTCGAGAGAGAAAGTCAAAAGGGCTTTTTGTGATTGAGGGTATAAGGCTTTGCTTTGATGCTTTTAAAAGTGGCTATGAAATCGAAGAAACTTATATAACAGATAATGCTTATAAAAAGTTTATGGGTAAGGCTGATGAAATTCTTGACAGCTCAAACCGAATTTATATGATAACCGAAGATATAGCAGAAAAACTTTCTGACACTGTTAATCCTCAGGGGATTTTTTGTGTTGTTAAAATAAAAGCAATGAAAAGTGAAGCTTTAATCGAAAACAGCAAAAAATATGTTGCACTTCAAAATGTTCAAGATCCATCAAACCTTGGTGCGATAGCAAGAACCGCAGAGGCTCTTGGCATAGCTGGCATTATAATTGAAGGTGGCTGTGACATATATAACCCTAAAGCATTGAGGGCGTCAATGGGTTCACTTCTTAGAATTAATTTAATAGAAACAAAAAATTTACAAAATACAATTGATTTAGCAGGGCAAAATATGGTAATCTTTGTTACTGTACCTGATGATAGTGCATCTAAAATCACAGAAATTGATATGAGTGGCGGAGTAATTGCTATAATCGGCAATGAGGGCAACGGAATATCACAAGAGCTTATAAATGCTATTCCAAATCGTGTAACAATACCAATGCGAGGCAATGCAGAGTCACTTAATGCGTCGGCTGCGGCAATAATAACTATGTGGGAAATGATGCGATGAGCGGTGTAGAATATTGGATTTGGCTTTCAAGAACCTTAGGCGAAGGTGCTAAAATTGATGATATAATCGGTTATTTTGGTTCGCCGTCAAGGCTTTATGAGGCAGGGAAAAGAGAATGGATTTTGTCAGGCCTTTTGACATCAAAACAGATTTATGCCTTGTCAAAATACAGCCCATCAGAGTCCGCAAACATTATAAATTTATGTCGGACAAACGGGTGGCAAATGATAACTCCCGATGATGAATTATATCCGAGAAATCTTAGAAATATTTGTAATTTCCCTTCAGTTTTATATGTTTGGGGGAATGTTGAAGTCCTTTTAAACGAGGTTATGATTTCTATTGTGGGAACACGAAAGGCATCAAATTATGGAACAAGAGTAACGGGGCTTTTATCCTCAGCACTTTCAAAAGCAGGGGCAACAATTGTTTCGGGCGGGGCGCTTGGAATTGACAGTATGGCTCATATGGGGGCATTAAATGCAGGCGGAAAAACTATTGCGGTTTTAGGCTGTGGTCTTGGAACTGATTATTTAAGAGATAATGCAGCACTTAGAAAAGAAATATCAAAAGATGGAGCTGTTATTTCTGAATATCCGCCATTTACTGCGGCATCAAGAATAACTTTTCCCATGCGAAATCGAATAATATCTGGAATATCACTCGGAACAGTTGTCATAGAGGCAGGAGAAAAAAGTGGCTCGTTAATTACTGCACGCCTTGCACTCGAGCAGGGTAGAGATGTTTTTGCAGTCCCAGGTGATATAATTTCTTCGGCATACACAGGTGCAAACAAACTAATAAAAGACGGTGCAAAACCAGTTTTTACAGCCAGTGATGTTCTTGAAGAATACTCTTTTATGTTTCCAAACAAGATTGATTTAAGTAAGGCGTCAGAGCCTTTAGGTCAGGCACTTCGAGAAATGCAAACAGAAAATCCTATAATAAACACACCAAATATTAAAAAAATTGTCGAAAAGCCTTCGGTAGTTATTCAAAATATAAATCGTGAGCTTCCAAAAGATATATCCGAAAATGCAAAAAAGGTGTATAATTCAATTGAAAACAGCTCATCACATATTGATGAAATAAGCGAAAAGACAGGGCTAAAAACAGCTGATTGTCTTTCGGCACTAACAGAGTTAGAGCTTTTTTCGCTTGTAAGCTTGTGTGAAGGTAAAAAATATAAAAAAGTCTAAAATAGGCTTAAATAATATTATTTAAGTTGGTTACTTGAAAGGAACGGTAAAATATATGTCTAAATTGGTTATTGTTGAGTCCCCTTCAAAGGCAAAAACAATCAAGAAATATTTAGGTGACAATTATGAGGTTACGGCTTCAGTTGGTCATATCAGGGATTTACCTGCGGCAAAGCTTTCAGTTGATGTTAAGAATGATTTTATGCCAAAATATGCAATAGTAAAAGGAAAGGAAAAGCTCGTCAAAGAATTAAAGCAGATGGTTAAAAATTCTGACGAAGTCTTTCTTGCGACTGACCCCGATAGAGAGGGAGAGGCTATTTCGTGGCATCTTGCAAATGTTCTTGATATTCCACTTGAAGAGGCAAACAGAGTTAAATTCAACGAAATCAATAAAGCAAGTGTAGAATTAGGAATTAATAGTCCTGAAAAGATAGACCTTGATTTAGTTAATGCTCAACAGGCAAGAAGAATTCTTGATAGATTAGTTGGCTATAAATTAAGCCCATTTGTATCTCAAAAAATCAGACGAGGTCTTTCGGCAGGGCGTGTTCAGTCAGTTGCTGTTCGCCTTGTGGTTGACAGAGAAAATGAAATCAGAGCATTCAAGCCAGAAGAATATTGGACACTTGATGCTAAAATGCTTGCTCCATCATCTAAAAAAGCGTTTCCTGCAAGCTTTTCGGGCGATGAAAAAGGCAAAGTAAAAATCACTAATAAAGAAAAGTCAGATGAGATATTAAAGCGTCTTGACAATGCCGAATATACAGCATCATCAGTCAAAAAGGGAACAAGAAAGCGTCAGCCTGCACCGCCATTTACAACCTCGACACTTCAACAAGAAGCTTCAAGAAAATTGGGCTTTCAAGCTAAGCGTACAATGAAAATTGCACAAGAGCTGTATGAAGGTATGGAGGTTAAAGGCATTGGTACAGCTGGTCTTATCACATATATGAGAACGGACTCACTTCGTATTTCAGAGGAGTCAAGAGCAGATGCAAATGAATATATTTTAAGCACCTTTGGCAAGGATTATCTTCCTGAAAAGCCAAGATATTTCAAAACCAAAGCAAATGCACAAGACGGGCATGAGGCTATTCGCCCAACAATGCCAAATCTTTCACCAGATAGCATTAAAGCAAGCCTTTCAATAGACCAGTTTAAACTTTACAGCCTTATTTGGAAACGCTTTATGGCAAGTCTTATGGCGGTTTGCGTTCAAGATACGGTTAAAATCGAAATAAAAGCAATCGGCGACGCTGATAAGTCATCAAACGGTGAAAAATATTGCCTTTTCAATGCAAGTGGATATACTGTTCGTTTTGATGGATATACAAAGCTCTACGAGGCAGGAACTGATGATGACGAGGAAGATGCGTCAAAGCTTCCAAATGTTAAAGAGGGCGACTTACTAAAGCTTAAAGAACTCTTAGGAAATCAGCATTTCACTCAGCCACCTGCGAGATTTACAGAAGCATCATTAATAAAAATGCTTGAAGAAACAGGAGTTGGCAGGCCAAGTACCTATGTTTCAATAGTTTCAACAATAACAGGGCGTGAATATGTTCTTAGAGAGCAAAAGCAGTTAGTGCCGACAGAACTCGGCGAGGCTGTTGTAAATCTTTTAAAAGAGCATTTCCCGAACATAGTTAATGTTAAATTCACCGCATCAATGGAAAATGACCTTGATAAGGTTGAACATGGCGATTTTGATTATATTGCAATGCTTCACACTTTTTATGACGGATTTGCAGAAACTCTTGCTACCGCTAAAACCGAAATGGAAGGCGTTAAAATCAAGCTAAAGGAAGACGAAACAGATATTCCTTGTGACAAATGCGGAAAAATGATGATTGTTAAAACAGGGCGTTTTGGAAAATTCCTTGCTTGCCCTGGCTATCCTGATTGCAAAAACACTAAGCCTTTTGTTATTCAAACAACAGCCAATTGTCCAATCTGTGGCGGTCAAGTTATTCAAAAAAAGAGTAAAAAAGGTTATGCTTTCTTCGGCTGTGACCATTATCCTGATTGCACATTTATGACTTGGGACAAGCCAACAGATGAAAAATGCCCAAAATGTGGAAAGTCACTGTTTAAACGCAAGGGCGGAATTACCGCTTGTCTTGATGAAAAATGCGGATATGAAATAAAAACAGAGCGTAAGAAAAAAGCAAAAGATGATGAAAAAGCTGAAGAAAAATAAAAGATATAAAAGGAAATAAAAAATGAAAGCAGCTGTAATAGGAGCAGGGCTTGCAGGCTGTGAGGCTGCGTGGCAGCTTGCAAAGAATGGCATAAAAGTTGACCTTTATGAAATGAAGCCACTTAAATTTTCACCAGCACATAAAAGCAAAAATTTTGCAGAGCTTGTATGCTCAAATTCGTTAAAGGCAGAAAGGCTGAATTCCTCGGCAGGGCTTCTTAAACAGGAGATGCTGAAGTTCGGTTCTATCTGCGTTTCGTGTGCAATTGAAACTCGTGTTCCAGCAGGTGGAGCATTAGCAGTTGACCGTGATGACTTTGCGAGCCTTATTACTGAAAAGATAAAGTCAGAGAAACTTATAACAATAATAAATGAAGAAGTAAAAAGTCTTCCAAATGCTGATGCTATAATCATTGCAGCAGGGCCTCTTGCCTCTGAGGAGCTTTCAGAAACAATAAAATCACTCTGTGGCGACAGCCTTTCATTTTATGATGCGGCAGCACCGATTGTAACCGCTGACAGCATTGATATGGAGTTTGCCTTTACTCAGTCAAGATATGACCGTGGCGGTGAAGATGATTATATAAACTGCCCAATGAATAAAGATGAATATGAAGCATTTTATGAGGCGATAGTAACTGCTCAAAGTGCTGAACTTCATAGCTTTGACAAGAGAAAAGATGTCTATGAGGGCTGTATGCCTATCGAAGTTTTGGCGTCCCGTGGGAAAGATACAATGCGTTATGGTCCTTTAAAACCAGTGGGGCTTTTAAATCCAAAAACAGGTCATAGACCGTGGGCAAATTTACAGCTTAGAAAAGAAAATAAATCAGGCACAATTTATAATCTTGTCGGATTTCAGACTAATTTAAAATTTGCTGAACAAAAGCGTGTTTTTTCAATGTTTCCAGCACTTCATAATGCAGAATTTGTTAGATATGGTGTAATGCACAGAAATACATTTATAAATTCGCCAAAGCTTTTAAATGCAGATTTTTCAATGCGAGAAAACCATAAAATCTTTTTTGCAGGGCAGATAACGGGCGTTGAAGGTTATATGGAGTCGGCGGCATCAGGAATTTTAGCAGGAATAAATGCTCAAAGATTTTTAAAAGGAAAAGAAAGCCTTATTTTGCCAAACACCACGATGATGGGTGCATTATCGCTTTATATAAGCGATAAAACGGTTGTGAATTTTCAACCAATGGGTGCAAATTTTGGAGTGCTTCCACGCCTTGCGGATAATATCAGGGATAAAAGCGAAAGATATATGCAGCTCGCAAGTAGAGCAATGAACGATTTAGAAAAATTTATCTGATTATAAAGGGAGGAATTTTTAATGAAAATTATTGTTGATGCTTTTGGTGGAGATAACGCACCTCTTGAAATAATTAAAGGTTGCATCGAAGCTAAAAACGAGTTGGGCATAGAAGTTATGCTCGTAGGTGACGAGGTCAAAATTAAGACTTGTGCCAATGAAAACAGCCTTGATATTTCAAAAATGCAAATAAAGCAAGCTGATGCGATAATGGAAATGACCGACCACCCTACTTCAATTCTAAAAGCAAAAAGCAACACTTCAATGGCAGTTGGGCTAAAATCACTTGCACAGGGCGAGGGCGATGCCTTTGTTTCAGCAGGTAGCACAGGGGCTTTGCTTGCAGGCGGAACTTTTATCGTCAAGCGAATTAAAGGCGTCAAAAGAGCTGCAATAGCAGGAGTTATGCCCTCAGCAAAAAAGGCATTTATGCTAATTGACACAGGAGCAAATGTTGATAGCACCGTGCCAATGCTTTGCCAATTTGCAACGCTTGGAAATGTATATATGAAAAAAATTATGGGCTATGAAAATCCAAAGGTAGCACTTGCAAATATCGGAACAGAAGAAACAAAAGGCACAGCCCTTCAAATAGAGGCATATAAAGCACTTTCAGAGATGAAAAACATCAATTTTACAGGCAATATAGAGGCTCGTGAAATTGCATTTGGAGAAGCTGACATAGTTGTTGCTGATGGATTTACAGGCAATATTATCCTCAAAATGTATGAGGGAGTTGCAAAATGCTTAACAAATGAAATTAAAGATATTTTTAAAAAGAATTTAGGAACAAAAATAGCCTATCTCGGAGTTAAATCTGGAATGGACGAATTTAAAAGCAAAATGGACTATAAACAATATGGCGGAGCACCGCTGATAGGTCTTGAAAAGCCTGTATTTAAGGCTCATGGCTCATCAGATGCAAGGGCAATCAAAAATGCAATAAAGCAAGCGGTTACATTTGTTGATGGCAATGTCATTGAAGAAATAAAAACAGAACTTGCAAAAACAAAGGTAGAAGAATGAAAGATTTAGAAAAATTAATAGGTTATAAATTTAACAACATTAATCTCTTAGAGAGAGCGATAACACATTCGTCATATGCTAATGAAAAAAACATTTTGACGGGCGACAATGAGCGTCTTGAATTTTTGGGCGACTCTGTTTTGGGCTTTATCACAGCCGAATATCTTTTTACTGTTCACAAAAATTTGCCTGAGGGCGACCTTACAAAGCTTCGCTCTTATGCGGTGTGCGAAAAGTCGCTTTTTGAATATGCAAAAGAAATAGGGCTTGGCGAAAAATTGCTTTTAGGAAAAGGAGAGGAGCATACAGGTGGCCGTGAGCGTCCGTCGGTGCTTTCTGATGCGTTTGAAGCAATAATTGCTGCTATTTTTCTTGATGGTGGAATTGACGAGGCAAGAAAATTCGTTTTGAAATTTGTTATTCCTTATGTCAATGCAAAACCGTGCTTTAAAGACTATAAAACGACTCTCCAAGAGGTAGTTCAGCAAAATCAAGGAGAAATTCTCGAATACATTTTAATATCAGAAAGAGGCCCTGACCACGATAAATGTTTTGAGGTTGAGGTGCATCTTAACAGCAATGTAATCGGCGCAGGAGAGGGAAGAAGTAAAAAGCAGGCAGAGCAAGCAGCGGCAAGGGAAGCATTGGAGTTGATGGGGATTTGAAGCACGCAAATATAGCACTTTTTGTGCCTCACGCAGGTTGCCCTAACGAGTGTAGCTTTTGCAATCAAAAAACCATATCTGGATTTACAAAAGAATTAACAGTTGATGATGTCAAAAAGGCTTGTGACATAGCAAGAAAATCCCCTGACCTTGATTGTGAAAATTCAGAAATAGCGTTTTTCGGTGGCAGTTTTACCGCCATCGATAGGGAATATATGTTAACTCTTTTAAAAAGTGCGAAAGAATACATAGACAGCGGATTTTTTAAAGGAATTAGAATATCAACTCGCCCTGATGCGATAGATGATGAAGTTCTTGATATTTTAAAAGAATATGGAGTAACTTCTATTGAGCTTGGGGCTCAAAGTATGGACGATAATGTCTTAAAAATCAATCGTCGGGGGCATACTGCTGAAGACATAATAAAAGCGTCAAACCTTATAAAAAAGAGGGGCTTTTCTTTAGGGCTTCAAATGATGACAGGTCTTATGGGTGACAGCGATGAAAAATGTCTGATTACAGCTGAAAAAATAATAAAACTAAAGCCACAGACAGTTAGAATTTACCCGACAATAGTCCTCGAAAACACATTTTTAGCGGAATGCTTAAAAAACGGTACATACAAATCACAAACGCTAAATGAAGCTGTAAATATTTGCAGTAAACTGCTTTTAATGTTTCAAGAAAATGATATAAAAGTCATTAGATTAGGGCTTCACAGTGGCGGAAATGTTGAGGACGGGTACATATCAGGGGCATATCATCCTGCGTTTCGTGACCTTTGTGAGGGTGAAATATATATGTCTAAAATGCTCTTAGCGTTATCTCAATGTGATAAAAAAAAGCAATATTTGATAGAAGTGCCAAAAAAATCCCTTTCAAAGGCAAAAGGGCAAGGGAAAAGAAATGAAAAAGCATTGATAAATTTCGGATTTCAGTGTAAAATAAAGGGTAACGATTTTATGTCGGATTACCAAATTGCAATAAAGGAAAATAAGGATGATTTTAAAAGCATTGGAGATGCAGGGATTTAAGTCTTTCCCTGACAAAACCGTACTTGAATTTAATAAAGGAATAACTTCGGTTGTTGGCCCAAACGGTAGTGGAAAAAGTAATATTTCCGATGCCGTTCGTTGGGTTTTAGGCGAGCAGTCAACCAAAAATCTTCGTGGCTCTAAAATGGAGGATGTCGTTTTTTCAGGAACTGATTTAAGAAAAGCAAAAGGCTTTGCAGAAGTCACATTAAGGCTTGATAACAAAGACCGCACAATGGATTTTAATAATGATGAGGTTTCGGTTACAAGGCGATATTATCGTTCAGGAGAAAGCGAATATTTAATTAATGGCGAGAGTGCAAGGCTTCGTGACATCAACGAATTGTTTATGGATACAGGGCTAGGGCGTGATGGCTATTCTCTTGTAGGGCAAGGCAAAATCTCAGAAATGATTTCTTCAAAAACAGGCGAACGCCGAGAAATGCTTGAAGAAGCGGCAGGGATTTCACATTTTCGTTATCGAAAAACTGATGCTTTAAAGCGTCTTTCACAGGCTGATGAAAATTTAATAAGGCTTCGTGATATTTTGTCAGAGCTTGAGGGCAGAGTTGGTCCGCTTAAAACTCAAAGCGAAAAGGCTCAAAAATTCATAGTTTTGGCAGAAGAAAAGAAAACGCTCGAAATTGGGCTGTGGCTTAACACGATAAACAAAACCAATGATAAATTAAGAGAGCAAGACCATAAAATTGAAATAGCAGAGCAAGGTCATAAGGCAGCTCAAGATGACCTTGAAAAAATAGAGAGAAAAATTGACGAGGCATCAAATTCAACTCGTGATATAAACATAAAAATTGAAGAAATTAGAAATTCAAGTTCGCATTTTGAGCAGCAGGCGGCAGAGCTTGAAGCACAGATAAAAGTTTATGAAAATTCAATTTTACATAATAATGAAGCGATTGAGCGAATTGAAAAGGATAAGCAGGGGCAAAATGAAAGCACTCAAGAAATTGACGAGCAAATAGAAACTGCTTTAAAAAATATTGAAATTGCAAAAATTGGGCTTTTAGAAAAAGAAAATGCCTTAAACGAGCTTAAACAAAAAGAAGAAAGCGTAAAAACTGATAATCTTACATTTTCAGAGAGAGCCTCAGCTCTCAGTGCAGAGGTGTCAAACCTTTCTGTTTCACTTAGTAACAATAGGGTTATTGCAGAAACAGCGAATTCATCAATTTCTGAAATAGCTTCAAGAATAGAAGCAATCGACTTATCGCTTGGCTCTCGACGCGAAGCTTTTGAAAAATTGGCATCTGAAAAAAAGACGGCATCAGATGCTCTTTCGCAGTGTCTTAAAGAGATAGAAAGCATTAACAATTCCCTTTCAGGATATTCGTTAAGATTTGAAAATCGCTCTAAAAAGGCTGAAAGCATTAAAATAGCACTTGAAGAAAAAAATCGCGAGGCAGCTAAAAAGCAAGACAGAATTAGAATACTTGAAGACCTCGAAAAAAATATGGAGGGCTATGGCGGAGCGGTAAAGGTAGTAATGCGTGAGGCAAAGCGTGGTTCACTTCGTGGAATTCACGGTGCTTTGTCACAGCTTATTACGGTTAAAGATAAATATTCGGTAGCCATTGAAACAGCTCTCGGAGCGGCAATCCAAAACATTGTTACAGATACCGAAAATGATGCAAAACGAGCAATCAACTATCTAAAAGAAAATAAAGTGGGCAGAGCAACTTTTCTTCCGATTGCCGCAATAAGAGGAAGAATGCTTACCGAAAATGGTTTAGATGACCAATTTGGATTTATCAGTATTGCATCTGATTTAGTAACAGTTGACAAGCAATATGAAGAAATAATAAAAGCACAGCTTGGAAGAACAATTGTAGCAGAGGATATGGACTCTGCAATAGCTATCGCTAAAAAATATTCATATAGATTTAGAATTGTAACGCTTGATGGTCAAATTATAAATGCAGGCGGTTCAATGACAGGCGGTTCTCGAACTCAAAATGTCGGGATTTTAAGCCGTGGAAACGAGATTGAAAAGCTAAAAGAAAATCTAAAATCCGTTGAAACAGAACTTATCGAAATGAATGCAGATTATAAAATGTTTTCTGAAGATTTAGCGGCGGCAAGGGCTGACCTTGACGGGGCACAGGGCGATTTACTTCGTGCGAATGAAGAAAAAATTCGCAAGGAGAGTGACCTCAAGTTAGCAGTAGGGCAAATTGAAACGATGGACGGTTCTGCGCTTGAATTAATGAACGAAAAGGAAACCTTGCAAGGCAGAATTGATTTAATAGTTGAAAATGCAAAGCTTGCAAATGAACAAGTTAATATAATAACAACCGATTTAGCCGAAAAAGAAAAAGAACTTCAAAAAATTACAGGCGACAAAGAAGGGCTTATAAAGAGCCGTGAGGAGCTATCTGAAAAGGCATCAGAAATCAGCCTTTTGATTTTGACTTTCCAAAAGGATATTGAAGCAAATGAGGATACAGTAGAGAGGCTAAATGGCAGAAAAACAACAAGTGGCGACAGAATGGCTGAACTGGGCGATGAGATTAAAGCAATAAATGCTAAAAATGAAATACTAAAAAATGATATAAACAACATTTCAATCACTGTCAGTAACCTTAGAAATAACAATACAGATGCTCGTGAAAAAATAGAAGAGCTTATTAAAAATCGTGACGAGTTTGAAAAACAATCTAATGAATTAAGGCTTTTAGAGCGTGCAAAATCGGCAGAGAGAGAAAATTTAAGTGGCGAGCTTGTTCGACTTGAAGAACGCAAAATCGCAATGCGTAAAGAATATGATGACCTCACCTCAAAGCTTTATGATGAATATCAGCTTACAAGTAGAGAGGCTATGGCACTTTCAATTGAAATTGAAGATTATTCTTTGGCAGGAAAAAGGCTTTCAGAGCTTAAAAATTCAATTAGATCGCTTGGCAGTGTAAATGTTTCAGCCATCGAAGAATATAAAGAAGTCAGCGAAAGATATGAATTCTTAACCGAGCAAATAAGTGATATTGACAAATCTAAAAACGAGTTGATTAAGCTTATAGATGAACTAACCGAAAAAATGTCAGCTCAGTTTAGAGAACGATTTAATCAAATAAATATGTGCTTTGGCGAAACTTTCCGTGAGCTTTTTGGTGGCGGAAAAGCTGAATTAAAGCTTGAAGATGAACGCAATATTTTAGAATGCGACATTGAAATCAAGGTTCAGCCACCGGGCAAAAATGTTCAAAATATAAATCTTTTGTCAGGCGGAGAAAAAGGACTTTCAGCGATTGCTCTTTTATTTGCAATTCTTAAAGTTACGCCAGCACCGTTTTGTATTTTTGACGAAGTCGAAGCGGCACTTGATGATGTAAATGTTTCGAGATATGCTCAATATGTAAGGCGAATGACAAAAAATATTCAGTTCATTTTAATTACACATAGGCGTGGTACAATGGAAGAAGCGGACAGACTTTATGGAGTTACAATGCAAGAGGAAGGCGTTTCCAAATTGTTAGAGCTTAAGACCGCAGAAATGGCTAAAAAGCTCGGTTTAGTCTGATTTTATGCACTCTGCACATTTTTATTTTCCTCTCAAGTATACCTATATACATTTCGGGAAAACAGAAAATGCACATAGCACACAAAATCTGATTTTATGCACTCTGCACAAAACCCTCTTTTTCCGCTTCCTCTGGAGGAAGCTGGCATTCGCAAATGCCTGAAGGAGGGAGCAAAATAGATAAAAGCAAAAACAGAGCAACCTCTACGCTTGCCTCTTAAGACAAGCTGTCGACCGCAGTCGACAAAAAGGAGGGAGCAAATAAGAAATAAGCAAAAACAGAGCAACCTCCTACGCTTCCTCAAAAGGCAAGCTGGCATTCGCAAATGCCTGAAGGAGGGAAAAGAAACCTAAAATAACATCACGCAAAACCTCTTTTAACAACTTAAAACTAATTTATGAATGAAGGGATTAATCTAATGGGAATTTTCAGCAAAATAAATTTTGGTCTTACCAAAACTCGAAACAAAATGTCAGGAGCAATTGATGACCTTCTTGATAATTTTGACGAGATTACCGATGACCTTTATTCAGAATTAGAAGAAATTCTTGTAATGGGCGATGTCGGAGTTACGACAGCGGTTCAAATAACGCAGGAGCTTCGTGACAGAGTCCCTAAAAAGAATATAAACAACAAAGAAATGGTTAAGGCTGAAATCAAGAATATTGTTGCAGAAATGCTTGATGGTGGCGAAGATATGGGGCTAATCACTGTCCCGTCAATAATACTTGTAATAGGTGTAAATGGTGTTGGCAAGACGACGACAATAGGCAAAATGGCATCAATGTATAAAGCACAAGGCAAAAAGGTTATATTAGGTGCTGCTGATACTTTTCGTGCTGCCGCTATTGACCAGCTTCAAATTTGGGCAGAGCGTTCAGATGTAGAACTAATTAAACATACAGAGGGTGCTGATCCTGCCGCAGTTGTGTTTGATACTATAAATGCTGCTAAGGCAAGAGATAGTGAAATAGTAATAATCGATACAGCAGGTAGACTTCATAACAAGAAAAATCTTATGGAGGAGCTTAGAAAGATTTATAAGGTCATTGACAGAGAGCTTCCATATGCTGATAGAGAAGTATTATTAGTCCTTGATGCGACCACAGGGCAAAATGCAGTTAATCAGGCAAGAGAATTTAAAAATGTAGCAGATATAACAGGAATAGTTCTCACAAAGCTTGATGGTACTGCACGAGGCGGAGTTGTGCTTGCAATTAAAAATGAACTTTCAATTCCAGTTAAATTTATAGGAGTTGGAGAGCAGATTGATGATTTACAGCCGTTTAAGCCATCTGTTTTTGCAGATGGACTATTTGAAAAAATAGATTATGAGGAGGAAAGCAATGAAAAAGTTTCGCAAAACAATGTGGAAAATGAGCTTTCTGACATTCAAGATGCTCGACCACAGGAAGCCGAGTTCATTCGAGAAAACAAATCCGATGAAGACACGCCGCAAGAGATTGAACCCATCAAAGAGAGTTCCTCTGCCAATAATGACACAGATGAAAGCGGAGTTTCTGAGCATCAATCGGGCGAGGCAGAAATAACAGAAAAGAAAAAGGAGAAAAAACGCTTTGGATTTTTTAATCGCCACTCATAATATGAAAAAAAGGGCGGAGCTTCAAAGAATTTTAGCACCGCTGCATATAAATGTTTTAACAGCCGAGGAGGCTAAAATAGATTTAACAGATGTTGAAGAAACAGGCTTAACATTTGAAGAAAATGCGTTTTTAAAAGCAGACAGTGGTTGCAGAGAAAGCGGTATGCCGTGTATTGCTGATGATTCGGGGCTTGTGGTTGACGCCTTAAACGGTGAGCCGGGCATTTTTTCTGCAAGATATGCAGGAGAGCATGGCAATGATGTAAAAAACAACGAAAAGCTTTTATTTAATTTAAAAGATGTTCCTAAAGAAAAAAGAACAGCACGCTTTGTAAGTACGGTGTGCGTTGCTTTTCCAAACGGAAAAAGCTTTACAGTTCGTGGTGAGTGCGAGGGAATAATAGCCTTTGAAATTCACGGAAAAGGCGGATTTGGTTATGATCCATTATTTTTAGTTGGTGATAAGACCTTTGGCGAATTAAATTCACAGGAAAAGGACAAAATAAGCCATAGAGGCAATGCACTTAGAAAATTAGTTGAAGAATTAAAAAAGTATATTTAAAAGATTTGAAAATATTAAGGAGAATTTAATGACAAGTAAAGAAAGAGCGAATTTTCGCTCACAGGCAAATGGTATAGAGGTATTATTCCAAGTAGGAAAAGGCGGAATATCCGATGCACTTATAAAACAAACAGATGACGCTCTAAAAGCAAGAGAGCTTATAAAATTAAAAGTTCTTGAAACATCACCAGAGTCAGCAAAAGAAATTGCAAATAAGCTTGCCGAGGCAACAGAGAGTGAAGTTGTTTCGGTTATAGGCGGAAGTATGATTTTTTATCGTTACAATAAAAAGCTTCACGAAAAAAAGAAAGTAAAGCTTACGGTAAAAAAAGTTGTAAAAACAAACAGGCGAGATAGAACAGGCAGAACAACTAACGCAACAGGTGTTGACAGACTTCGCTCAAAGAGATAAAAGCAAAAAGAGAGGTGTGGCAAAGTGAAAATTGGAATTTTTGGCGGAACATTTAATCCACCGCACAAGGGGCATGAAAAATTAGTGTCGGATTTTTTGCAAACCTTAAATCTTGACAAGGTAATGATAATTCCAAACAAAAAGCCCACCCATAAGCAATGTGAGGATTTAGCATTTGATACTGACAGGCTTGAGATGTGTCGACTTGCATTCAAAAATCCAAAATATGAAATAAGTAGCATTGAAATTGACAGAAGCACAGACAGCTATATGATTTTTACCATTGATGAAATTTTAGAAAAATATCCATCGGCAGAGCTTTATCTCATAATCGGGGCAGATATGTTTTTGATTTTTCACAAGTGGTATAAGCATCGTGAAATAATCGAAAAGTGCAAAAAAATTTGCGTAGCAACAAGAGATGAAGAAGATACAATAAAATCTCTTAGAAACTATGCGTTCGAGCATTTTAAAATTTATATTCCCGAGTTAGAAAGTGATAAAATATTACTTTCAAAGGCAGAGCCATTTATAATTAGCTCAACAAAAATTCGTGAAAAAATAGCAAAAAACGAATTAATTACAGATTTTGTATGTGATGATGTTGCAAATTATATAGTAAAAAGAGGTTTGTATGGATACACAAAGAAATGATGAATTTTTAGAAGAAATCAAAAAAAGACTTACAAAGGCAAGATTTTATCATTCGCTAAATGTAGCCGATGAAGCTAAAAAGTTAGCCGAATTTTATGGCGCTGATAAAGAAAAAGCCTTTACTGCGGGGCTTGTTCACGATATAATGAAAGACACAGATAAAAATGAGCAGCTTAGAATATTAGAAAAAAATGGAATATCACTTACAAACACCGAAAAAGATAATCCTAAGCTTTGGCACGCAATATCAGGAGCAGTATTTTTAGAAAAAGAGCTTAATGTTACTGATAAAGAAATAATTTCTGCTGTGCGTTTTCATACAACAGGCAAAGAAAATATGACGCTTATAGAAAAAATCATATATATAGCAGATTATATTGCAGCAGATAGAAACTATCAGGGAATTGAAATAATGCGTGAAAAAGCATATAAAAGTCTTGAATTAGCAATGCTCGAAGGGCTTTCGTTTACGATAACCTATAATATAAAAAAAGCCGTTTCAATTCACGAGGACAGCATAAAATGTTATAATGAAATAGTTAGAGAGGAAAAAAAATAATGATTACAGAAGAAATTTTAGAAAAATCAATAAGAATTTTAGACTTAAAAAAAGCAGAGGATATAAAAGCACTTAAAATCACTGATTTGTCAGCAGTTGCAGATTATTTTGTTATTGCAACAGGAACATCAACAACTCATGTAAAGTCACTCGCAGGCGACCTTGAGGACGAGCTTGCAAAGCAAGGTCAAGAGCCAAAAAGCATTGAGGGCAGAGCAACAGGCTGGATTTTACTTGACTATGGCAATGTTGTTATCCACATTTTCACACCTGACACTCGTGAACATTTCAATCTTGAAAATCTTTGGGCAGATGCAAAGAATGTCGATTTGTCAAAATGGATTACCGAATAAATTGTTTTCTAAATCGGAAAGGATATAAGCTATGAATATAGATGTAAAAAAAGTTGAAAAAAAATGGCAGGAAGAATGGGAGAAAAAAGGCGCTTTTCACGCTAAAAACGATTACAGTCTTCCAAAATTTTATTGCCTTGTTGAATTTCCATACCCATCAGGGCAAGGGCTTCATGTTGGGCATCCTCGCTCATATACAGCACTTGATGTTGTTGCAAGAAAGAAAAGGCTTGAGGGATTTAATGTCCTTTATCCTATGGGATGGGACGCTTTTGGATTGCCAACCGAAAATTTTGCTATAAAAAATCACATACACCCTGAAGTGGTTACAAGGGATAATGTTGCCCATTTTAAACAGCAGCTTCAATCGCTTGGATTTTCATTTGACTGGAGTCGAGAAATAAATACGACCGATCCATCATATTATAAATGGACACAATGGATTTTCTTACAGCTTTTTAAACACGATTTAGCATATAAAAAAGAAAGTGCAGTAAATTGGTGTACATCTTGTAAGTGCGTGCTTGCAAACGAGGAGGTTGTCGGCGGTGTTTGTGAACGCTGTGGCAGTGAAGTAGTCAGAAAGGTAAAAAGCCAATGGATGCTTAAAATTACCGAGTATGCAGACAGGCTTTTAACAGACCTTGATGACCTTGATTTTATAGATAGAGTTAAAACTCAACAAAGAAACTGGATTGGTCGCTCAACAGGTGCAGAGGTTGACTTTGGCACAACAATCGGCGATACCTTAACCGTTTATACAACACGCCCTGATACTCTTTTTGGGGCTACATATATGGTAATTTCGCCTGAGCATCCGCTTATTGAAAAGTGGAGTGACAGCCTTAAAAATATTGATGAGATTAGAAATTATCAAGAGGACGCCTCAAAAAAATCAGATTTTGAGCGTACCGAAGTTAATAAAAATAAAACAGGCGTTAAATTAGACGGAGTTATGGCAATTAACCCTGTAAACAAAAAAGAAATTCCGATTTTCATTTCAGATTATGTACTTGTATCCTATGGTACAGGTGCAATAATGGCTGTTCCTGCTCACGATGAGCGTGATTTTGAATTTGCAAAGAAGTTTGATTTGCCAATAGTCGAGGTTGTAAAAGGCGGAGAAGATGTGCAAGATGCACCGTTTACGGATTGTGCCAAAGGAGTTTTGACAAATTCTGATTTCCTCAACGGACTTTCAGTAGAAGATGCTAAAGTTAAAATTATAGATTGGTTGGCTCAAAATAAAATCGGTCACGAAAAGGTTAATTTCAAGCTTCGTGACTGGGTATTTTCTCGTCAGCGTTATTGGGGCGAGCCTATTCCTATTGTCATTTGTCCTGATTGCGGATATGTTCCAATTCCAGAGTCAGAGCTTCCATTAAAACTTCCCATGGTTGAAAGCTATGAGCCAACAGAAACAGGCGAAAGCCCACTTTCAAAGGTTACCGATTGGGTAAACACTACTTGCCCACACTGCGGAAAACCTGCTAAAAGAGAAACGGATACAATGCCACAATGGGCAGGTTCATCATGGTATTTCCTAAGATATATGGATCCCACTAATGACAAAATGCTTGCATCACCTGAGGCAATTAAATATTGGGGACCTGTTGATTGGTATAATGGCGGTATGGAGCATACAACTCTCCATCTTCTTTATAGCAGATTTTGGCATAAATTCCTTTATGATATTGGTGTTGTATCAACAAAAGAGCCATATCAAAAGAGAACAAGCCACGGTATGATTTTGGGTGAGAATGGCGAAAAGATGTCAAAGTCAAGAGGCAATGTAGTTAATCCTGATGACATTGTAAATGAATATGGTGCTGATACAATGCGTCTTTATGAAATGTTTATCGGAGATTTTGAAAAGGCAGCACCGTGGAAAACTTCAAGCATAAAGGGCTGTAAACGCTTTACTGAAAGATTTTGGAACTTACAGGAATTTTTGGTAGATGGCAATGCTTATTCAAAAGACCTTGAAAGCTTATTCCACAGGACTATAAAAAAAGTTACAAGTGATATTGACAGCTTAAAAGCAAATACAGCGATTGCAACGATGATGTCACTTATAAATGCAATTTATGAAAAGGGAAGCATAAACAAGGCAGAGCTTAAAGCGCTCACAATCATCTTAAACCCATTTGCTCCGCACATTACAGAAGAAATGTGGAGTGTAATGAATTTTGGCGGTGCAGTCACCGACCAAAAGTGGCCATCATATGATGAAGCTAAGTGCGAAGAAAAAAATGTTGAAATAGTTATTCAAATAAATGGCAAAATCAGAGAAAAGCTAATTGTTCCTGCTGATATTGAAAATGCTGATGCAATAGCTCTTGCTAAGGCAGAAAGCAAAATAGCAGAAGAAATAACTGGAAAGACAATTGTTAAAGAATTTTACATTAAAGGCAAACTTGTTAATATTGTAGTAAAATAATAGTGATACAATTTTAAAATAAGGGCTAAATAAAAGAATGTTAAAAAGATAAAAGAGCCTACATTTGGCTCTTTTGTCATTCGTTTAAATTGATGAAAATGTGGAGAGTTTTTTATGAAAGATAGGTATAAAAGAATAATAGCCACTTGTCTGCTTTTCACCTTGACAGTTGCGCTTGTTCTTCACTGTGATACAATTTCAAAGAGAATAGAAATTGCAAATGCGACAGGAATAAATTCAATAACAGACCGATTTTTAAAAGAACACTTTTCAGAAGATAATCAAAACATTCAAGAGTTGATTGATAATTCAGGAAAAAGTGGCGATAAGGCGTTTTTAAAAACAATAGCTTCAACCTTTGGCGAATTGTTTTTAATTGCGAAAGACTTGGCAAAAGAAAACATCAGTGTGACAAGTCCCGAATTTACGGGGCGGGTAAAAGGTATTTTTGAGGGGCTTTTTAAAATCGATATTGCAACAATGGGTACCAATCCTAATATAAATGGGCTAAACAATACTGGCTTTACCTCGCTTGCTGCCAAAAAGATTTGGACAATTATGGATTATTATGATAAAGACAGATTGTCATCGCAAAAAGTATCAGACGGAATAGAAATTAAAAAAGGCATTCCATATATTAATGATGGCACAAATGAGCATATGCTTGATATTTACAATAAGGCTGATGGTGCTAAGAAAAAGCCTGTAATCATTGATATTCACGGTGGCGGTTTAATGTATGGCGATAAGGAAATGAATAGAATTTATGTTTCACGCCTTGCCGAAAAAGGATTTGTAGTTGTTAATGTGAATTACAGAATTTGCCCCAATGTTTTATATCCATCGCAGGTTGCTGACATAATGTCATCATATAAATGGGTTGCAGAAAATGCAGATGAATATGGATTTGACCTTAACAATGTGTTCGTTGTAGGCGATTCGGCAGGTGGGCAACTTGCATTTTACACTTCAATAGTAAATACAAGCGAATATCTTAAAAACCTTTATGAAGTTGAAAACACAGGGCTTAATATAAAGGCGTTAGGGCTTATTTCGGGTATGTTTGATATGAAAAGCGGACTTAACAGCGTTTTAAATCCGTGCATTTTAGGATATGAATTTAAAACTTCAAAATATTTTCCATATTTACAACCTGAAGAAATAATAGACCTCGGAACGCCACCGCCAGCATATATTGTTACAAGTGCAAAGGATTTTCTTCGTTCGGCATCGCAGGACCTTGACAGGTTACTGTCCGAAAAAGGCGTTGAGCATAGATTTCACGATTGGGAAATAACTATCAATCGCTCGTCGGGGCATATAACGAGCGTTGCTTATCCAGATTTTCCTGAAAGCGTAACAACAACAAATGAACTTGTTGAATTTTTGCAAAGATATATCACTAATTGAATAAAAAGCATAAAAGTGGCAGTTATCCGTCTTTTTGGATAACTGCCACTTTATTATTTTGCGTTATTAGATTGATTTAATAAGAGTTCCAATATTAGAAATAACATGACCTAAGCCACCGAGTATTTTTGAAAGACCTTTTCCTGCTGACTCGTCATTCAAAATAAGCAAAAGACCATTAGCCATTTCAGGAGTAAATGCACCCATACTCATTGCGATATAATTGCGAATAGGCGTTTGAAGAATAAATTTAACTTCCATTCCGTCTTCTGCACTGCCTGTTGCTGTTACTACAAGCTTTGTAACCATTTTAACTATTCTGCTACCCCATTTTCCGTCTTTAGCGTCTTCAAGGGTATTAGTGATGTCAAGCTTTATTGATTTATCTCGAACAGATGGAGGAAGCTCTCTGCCATAAACCGCTTTAAATTCATCGGCTGAAACATCAGAAATATTTCCGCCATAATAGCAAGGAGCATTTTCTTTGTAAGATGGGATTTTTGCGTCAACTGTTGACTTAACAAAAACCTTGTCACTAAGTTTAATATCACGAGATGATGCACCAATAAGAATTTCAAAATCTCCTGTTTCGATATGCCAATCGTGAATAAGAACATTATAATAAGCAAATGAACGCTTATCAAGAGTAATTGAAACTTCTTTTTCTTCGCCAGCTACAAGGAAAACTTTTGTAAAGCCTTTAAGCTCTTTTAATGGGCGATAAATTTGGCTTTCAATATCTCTAACATAAAGCTGTGCAACCTCTGCACCGTCGACTTTTCCTATATTTTTGATTTTGAAGGTGACAGTCAATTCATCGGTATCATTAATTTTTTTGTTTGAAAGCTTTAAATCACTATATTCAAAGGAGGTATATGAAAGTCCAAACCCAAATGGGAAAAGAACATCTTTTTTAGCAGTGTCATAATATCTATATCCAACATAAATGCCTTCACGATATTCAACCGAAACATTAGTTCCCATATAGCAATAACTTGGGTTGTCAGAAAGTGCAATCGGATAGGTTTCAGCAAGCTTACCAGATGGATTAACCTCGCCAAAAAGGATATTAGCAATAGCACTTCCGCCTGCTTGCCCTGAAAGATATGTGTTAAGAAGGGCGTTAGCTTTTGAAAGCCAAGGCATTTCAACAACAGAACCACCAAAAAGAACAACGACAACATTAGGGTTAACTTCTTTAACTGCATTTAAAAGCTGAACATGAGAAGTAGGAATTCTAATTTGATTTCTATCAAAGCCTTCAGCCTCATAGCTTTCAGTAAGACCTATGCAAACAATAGCAATTTCTGCACTTTTAGCAGCTTCCACAGCTTGTGCAAATAAAGTATTGTCAACCACATCTTTTTTCTTGTTATATCCTGCGGCATAAATTGCTTTAACGCCCATATCGAGAATAGCATCAAAAGTGTTATCGACTTTAATTGGATTAATAAGTGAAGAACCAGCACCTTGATAGCGTGGAGCTTTTGCCATTTCACCGATAACAGCAACTGTTTTGTCTTTAGAAAGAGGTAGAATTCCATCATTTTTCATAAGAACCATTGACTGCTCTGCAATTTTGCGAGCGAGAGCGTGATGAGCCTCGGCATCGTAGGTATAATCTTCTCCCCGAACGCTGTCACCTCTAAAAGCTAAATCGATAAGTCTGTCAACATTTTCATCAAGCAGACTTTCTTCTACTATACCACTTTCGACAGCCGCAATAATCTGTTTTGCAGCGCGACCGCTTGAAGTTGGCATTTCTAATTCTTGACCAGCTAAAAGACCTTCAACACGGTCATTTTCAGCACCCCAGTCGGTAACAACTATGCCTTTAAAGCCCCACTCGTTTCTAAGAACATCAGTGAGTAGCCATTTATTTTCAGTACAGTGTGTG
The DNA here is from genome assembly GCA_036652055.1 of Oscillospiraceae bacterium. Lineage (GTDB taxonomy): Bacteria > Bacillota > Clostridia > Oscillospirales > Acutalibacteraceae > Fimenecus. Next base: position 23,674 of record JAVVWP010000006.1, read on the forward strand.
TCATTTAAACGGTTATAAGCTGCCATAATTGTCCAAGGCTGGCTTTCTTTAACTGCCATTTCAAATCCTGCAAGATATATTTCTCTAAGTGTTCTTTCGTCGACAACTGAATTAACAGTAAGCCTGCAAGCTTCTTGATTGTTAGCAGCAAAGTGTTTAAGACTTGTGCCAATTCCACGAGCTTGAACTCCGTTAATAAATGAAGTTGCATATTTTCCTGCTAAAAATGGATCTTCTGAAAAATATTCAAAATTTCTTCCACAGGTTGGTGAACGCTTTATGTTAATTCCTGGGCCTAAAAGAATAGAAATCTGCTCTTTTAAACATTCTTCACCGAGAGCATCGCCCATCTCAGCAATTAAATCAGTGTCCCATGAGCAAGCAGTAGTCGCAGCGGTTGGAAAACAAATTGCAGGAACACCTGCAAGCGAAGTCAATTGTTCTTTCGTTTTTTCTTTCGTTCTTTTGCGAAGTCCGTGAGGGCCATCTGTCATCATAATTGACGGAATTCCAACACTGGGAATTGCTTTAGTATTCCAATAATCTCCGCCTGAACAAAGGCTTGCTTTTTCTTCCAAAGTCATTTTGCTGATTATTTCTGAATATTTCAAATTATTTTCCTCCATATTAAAAAATCGTACTGTTATATATTAATTCATATCATATCTTATTTCAAGAAATATCGTGTACCAAGCTATTTTTTTGTCAAAACCCATAAAAACAGCAGTGGTTTATTCATCAACATCACTAAAGGCATTATCGCTTTCAAGACCTAAGACAGTGTTTGCTTCACCGATTTCAACATCACCAATGCTTTTAAGCTTTTTCTTAATAATTCTGTTTCTGTTTTGAGCATCATCAATCGTTCTTCCGGCTTCATCAATCTTTTTTCTCGTTTTTTCAAGAAGAACACCAAAAATATCATATTGCCCTTTTGCAGCTTCTAAAAGTTTTCTCACTTCATTTGCTTTTTCATTTATGGCAACAGTTTTAAAGCCCATTGACAGTGAATTTAAAAGGGCGGTAATTGTTGTCGGCCCTGCAATCATAATGTTGAATTCTGACTGCAATCTTTCAGGAAGCCCTGTTCTCGAAGAAGCAATTTCGGCATAAAGCCCCTCGGTTGCAAGATACATAATTGCAAAAGGAGTTGTTTTTGGAATGTTTATGTATTTTGTAATTTCACGAGCCTCTTTTAAAATTCTATCCTCAAGAGATTTTCTGGCAGTTTTCACTCCATCACCATCAGCAATATCGGCAGCGTCGCAAAGTCTAATATAGTCCTCCATAGGGAATTTAGAGTCAACAGGAAGATATGTCATTTCAGACGCATCACCGTTTGAAGGGATTTTTATAGCAAATTCAACTCGTTGTTTTGAGTCTTTATCGGTTGCAAAATTTGTTTCATACATATTTGGAATGGTTTGGTCGAGAATACCGCCAAGCTGAACCTCTGCCCAGGTGCCTCTTGCTTTAACATTGGTTAAAACTCGATTAAGTGTTGTAACATTATCGGTAACTCCAGAGGAAAGCTCTTTCATTTCACCGAGCGACTTATAAAGATTTTCAAGCTGGTCAGAAACAGTTTTAAATGAGCTGTCAAGCCTTGTTGTGAGCGTTGAAGTGAGCTTTTCATCAACAGTTGCACGCATTTCATCAAGCTTTTTCTCGTTGCTCTCTTGCATCTTAGAAATGCTTTGTTCAACAAGCTTTGTTTGGCGTTCACTTTGCTCAACGGTTTTATCACGAATCATATTAAGCGAGCTTGAAATTGTTTCATTAAGGGTAATTCTATGTTCAAAATTAGCCTTTGTCATACTTTCAAGTTTTAACGCCATATCTGTTAAACTTTTTGTCGTTTCTTGACGCATAGCCATTTCTCTTGAAGCTTGTTCGGTTCGACTTCTTGAAAATTCATCTGAAATATTTTTAGCCATATCAGAAAGCTTTGAAGAAATCATAGCGTTTTCTTCAGAGGTATCTTTTTTATTGCTTTTAAGAGCAACAATCAAAGCAATAGAGCTAATTATTGCAGTAAAAGAACAAATTGCAATAATTATAATTTCGTTTGCACTCATATTTAAAAATCCTCACTTTTTATTAAATTTAATTTGATATAATTGTAGCATAAATCTTGACTTTTTGATATAATAATCTTTAAAGAATTTATGTGAGAGGTAATTTAGTTGAAAAAAAGAATTATTTCTATTTTGCTTATAATGATTTTAATTACGCTCACTTTTAGTGGGTGCTTTGGCAGTGGTAAGGCAGGCAAATCATTTTTTATGCCAATAAGTGACGAGCCAACAAGCTTAGATCCTCAAATTGTTAATTCTAATGCTGAAAAGCTTGTAATATCAAATTGCTTTGAAGGGCTTTTAAGGGTGAATGAAAATGGCGAGCTTGTAAATGGCGTTTGCGAAAGCTATACTGTTTCAAGTGACGGGCTTAGTTTAATATTCAAACTAAGGCAAGACGCCTCTTGGTCGCTTTTTTATGCTCACGAAAAGCTTTTAGGCGAAAATTATTTAGAAACTTTTGACAAAAGCGTGACTGCAAATGACTTTGTGTTTGGTCTTAGAAGGGCTTTAACTCCTATAACAAAATCTTATGATGCCTATCTTTTTTATGCTATTAAAAATGCTAAAAATGCTATGGAGGGCAAATGCCTACCTGAGGATATAGGCGTCACAGCGGTTGATAAATATACATTAAAAATAGATTTAGCCTATGCAGACGATAATTTTCTTTATTCGCTCACGCTCCCTGGGGCAATGCCGTGCAATAAAAACTTTTTTGATATAACAAATGGCAGATATGGGCTTTCAACAGAATATCTGCTCTGTAATGGCCCATTTTATGTATCAAAATGGAATGAAAACGCATCAATAAAAATGTCGGCATCATCAGTATACAGAGGTGATACAAAAACAATGCCAAATGCTGTGACGCTATATTATAATGAAGATGAAAAATCAGTGGCAGAAAAAATAGGCGATAATGTATATGATGCTGCTTTTTTAAATCCTACCCAATATGCCTTGATAGAAAATGCAAAAAAAATAAATGCACAGCCGATTTTAAATACAACCTATTCTTTTATTTTCAACCAAAAAGGTGAGCTTTCTAATCCTGATTTAAGGCTTGCACTTTGTTATGCAACCGATAATTCAAAGCCCTATATGATTTCTCACGAAACAATTAAAGCAAGTGGAATTGTGCCACCGTTTTGTAAAATCAAAGGTGAAAATTTTAGAGATATAAGCGAGGCAGCAGCTCCCGCTTTTAATGAGCAAAAGGCAAAGTCCCATTTTCTATCGGCACTTCAAGCCTCAGGCAAGTCATCAATAGAAGTTAAAATAAGCTGTACCCCTCAATATGAAAGCTTTGCTAAGGCGGTTATGGGAACATGGCAAAGAATTTTAGGTGTAAAATTTATAGGAAGCGTTGAGATATTAGAAAATAATGAGCTTAGCGCACAAATTAAAGATAAAAAATATGATATTGCTTTTTGTCCAATGACAGCCAACTCGTCAAATGTCGATGAATTTTTAAACAGTATTGCTACTGCGAATGACTTTTTATCTGATGATGGATTTGCAAAGCTTACTAACAAAATAATGGCAGAAAAAAACAATTCTGAAAAGTTCAAAAAATCATGTAGCGATGCTGAAAAATATTTACTTTCAAACGCTTTTATACTACCGATTTTTTATGAAAACAGTTATTTTGTAACTTCAAAAGAAACAAATGGAATTTATTATTATTTGTCAAAAGATAATATCTATTTCATTAACGCAACAAAAAAATAAATGTTATAAGCTAAAAATCCTATGAAAGGCGTGATTTTAAATTAATACTAAAAATAAAAAAAGCATAAGAATATTTATCATCACCTTTTCGTGGATTTTAGTAATTGCATTAATGTGGATTATATTTTATCTTTCAAACCAAGAAGCAACAGTTTCCGCGGGGACAAGCTCGTCGGTAATAGCAAAAATATTCGAGCTTTTTCACATAAGGCTTTCGCAAGGAATGGTTAGAAAAACGGCACATATGCTTGAGTATTTTGCACTTTTCACACTTTTATATAATGCATACTATCAAACCTTTAGAAAGCCACAGCCACTTCTTAGCATTCTTTCAGTTGCTTTTTTGGCATCAAGCGATGAAATTCATCAATATTTTGTAGCAGGCAGAGCGTGTATGTTAAGAGATGTATTTGTTGATATAATTGGCGGACTTTTTGCATTGGTTATTTGCACTTTAATATGTAAAATTATAATTAAAATATCAAAAAGAATAAAAAAAGAGGTTTAAATTATGGCAGTTTTAAAATCATTTAAGGCATATCGCCCAACGCAGTCACTTGTTGAAAAGGTGGCAGCGCTACCTTATGATGTTATGAATTCTGATGAAGCGAGAAAAATGGCTCTCGGCAATCCATATTCTTTTTTGCATATTGATAAAGCAGAAATAGATTTGCCAAAAGGCACTTATATTTATGATGAAAAAGTTTATGACAAGGCAAAAGAAAATCTTGGAATGTTAATTTCAGCCGATGTGATTGCAAAAGACGAAAAACCTTGCCTTTATATTTATGAGCAAACACGATGCAATCGAGTGCAAACAGGGCTTGTTGGCTGCACCTCGATTGATGATTATATCAATAATGTTATAAAAAAGCACGAGCATACAAGGGCAGACAAAGAAGCAGACAGAATTCATCATGTCGATACGCTTGACGCAAACACAGGGCCGATTTTTTTGACATACAGAAAAGAAAGCACCGTTTGTGAAATTCTAAACAGTTGGAAAAGTGAAAAAGCACCGGTTTATGATTTTACGGCTGATGAAGTCAGACAAGTTGTGTGGGTGATAGATGATGACGAAGTCATAGAAAAGTTAAGTGCTAAATTTAAAAATATTCCATCATTATATATTGCAGATGGCCATCACCGTGCCGCTTCGGCAGTTAAGGTTGGGCTTAAAAGGCGAGAAGAAAATCCAAATTATACAGGAAATGAAGAATTCAACTTTTTCCTTTCAGTCCTTTTTTCAAGTGATGAACTCGAAATAATGGATTATAACAGAGTGGTTGCTGATTTAAACGGGCTTTCCTATGAAGAATTTAAAGCTGAAATTTCTAAAAAATTCACAATAGAAGAAGTGGGGAGTGATTGCTATCGCCCTGCTAAAAAGCACACTTTTGGAATGTTAATGAAAAACAAATGGTATTGCCTTGAGGCAAAGTGCGGAAGCTTTGACAATAATGATCCTGTGGATAGGCTTGATGTTTCAATTCTTCAAAACAATTTAATTTCGCCAATTTTAGGAATTAGCGATCCGAGAACCGATAAAAGGATAGATTTTGTCGGCGGAATAAGAGGGCTTTTGGAGCTTTCAAAAAGATGTGAAAACGATATGGAAATAGCATTTTCAATGTATCCTACAACACTTGATGATTTAATGGCAATTGCAGATGCAGGAAAAGTTATGCCACCAAAATCAACTTGGTTTGAGCCTAAATTGCTTAGTGGTCTATTTATCCATTTTTTAAAGTGAGGTAATCTTTATGAGCTTTGATGCAAAAAAAACAAAAGATAATATAATAGATTGGATAAAAGAATGGTTTGAAAAAAATGGTAATGGTTGCAACGCTGTTGTCGGAATTTCAGGGGGCAAAGACAGCTCTGTTGTAGCGGCACTTTGCACTAAGGCTCTCGGAAAAGACAGAGTAATAGGTGTTTTAATGCCAAAGGGTGAACAACACGATATTGATGTTGCAAAGCGACTTGTGGATTTTCTTGAAATCAGAAATATGACAATAAATATAAAAGATGCTTATGATGCAGTAATAAACGGTCTTAACGATTGCAATATAGAAATATCAAATCAAACTGCCTTTAACCTGCCTTCAAGAATAAGAATGTCGACGCTTTATGCGGTTTCGCAGTCAGTGAATGGCAGAGTTGCAAACACTTGTAATTTGTCAGAAGACTATGTCGGGTATTCAACAAGATATGGCGATTCGGTCGGAGATTTTAGCCCTCTTTCAAAGCTCACGGTTGATGAGGTTAAACAAATAGGCAGAGAGCTTTCGCTTCCAAACGAGTTTGTTGATAAAGTTCCGATTGATGGTCTTTGTGGAAAAACAGATGAAGATAATTTAGGATTTACCTATGCAGTTTTAGATAAATATATAAGAACGGGTATTTGCGAGGACAAAGAGATTAAAGAAAAAATAGACAAAATGCACCGAAACAATCAATTTAAGCTTGAGCTTATGCCGACTTTCCCATATTAGTCAATATACATTAAAATTACCTCCAAAGCGGAGGTGATTTTTTTATATTTTTGGTTAAAAGGCGTATTGATTTATATCTTTTCTTATGATATTATTAAAGACAGAATATGGATGGCAAATAACCAAATTAATGTGAATGGAGTGAACTATATGGAACCCGGCCCTAGTCCTAAAATATTCCAAAACAAAATATCTACGCAGGACGGGCTTTTCTTTCGATTAGCCTGTTAAGGTGGCGTAATCGAAAGGATGAGTTTTTATGGTAAATTTCTACACAACGGCACAAAATCATACTTTAGAAAAAATCGAAAATCCGCAAACAGATTGCTGGATTTCAATGGTTGCCCCAACAGATGGGGAGCTTCAAGAGGTATCAAAAAAATACAATATTGATATGGACTCGCTAAAGGCGGCTCTTGATACTGACGAGCGTTCACGAATTGAAATTGACGACAACTTTACAATGGTTCTTGTTAATATTCCAACAGTAGTTGATGAGGACGAAACTGAGCTTTATGACACAATCCCGCTTTCAATTATTACAACAAAAGAAATAGCGATAACCGTTTGCCTTGAGGAAACACCGATTATTAAGCAGTTTGCCGAGGGCAAGGTTCGTGATTTTTATACAAATATGAAATCACGATTTATATTACAGCTTTTATATCGTTCATCATCGTTATATCTTCAATACCTCAGAATTATTGACAGAAAAAGCGATGCAGTTGAAAACAAGCTTCATAAATCCACCCAAAACAGTGAGCTTATTGAGCTTTTAAAGCTTGAAAAGAGCCTTGTTTATTTTACAACAGCACTTCGTTCAAACGAAATAGTTCTTGAAAAGCTTCTTAAAAATGATAGCATTAAAAAATATCCTGAAGATGAAGAACTTCTTGAAGATGTTATAGTCGAAAACAAACAGGCTATCGAAATGGCAAATATATATAGTGGAATTTTAAGCGGAATGATGGATGCTTTTGCGTCAGTTATTTCAAACAACCTTAACATTGTAATGAAAATTCTTGCAGTTGTTACAATTGTTATGGCAATTCCAACATTGATATTCAGTGCTTACGGAATGAATGTCGTTGGGGCAGGAATGCCTTTTGCAAACAGCCCATATGGGTTTTTAATTATCGTAATTTTATCGCTGGCACTTAGCCTTATTGCCTCTTTAATATTCAGCAAAAGCAAAAAATTCAAATAATCAAAAAGCGGTCAATACTAAAATGTTGACCGCTTTTTTTAATAAAATGTGGAGGGCGAGATGAAAAAGAAATTATCTTTTAAAATACTTTCAACTTTATTAGGGGGACTGATTATGTTTTCGTCATTGCTTTTTGGCTGTGCAAATAAAAATGATTTTGACTTTGAAAAGGTGCTTTTACAAATTTATGATTATGAAATGCACATATCAAATTTCAACATTGAAAACATTAATAAAGCGGCTGAAAACACTTTTAATTCAATAAATGAAAATGGAGAGTTTGCAGATATTGATTATAAAATGAAAGAGCAAACCGCTTGGACTCCTGCCTCCCATTTAACAAGGCTTAAAAATTTAGTTATAGCTTATGTTAATTCAAATGGTGCATATTATAAAAATCACGAGGCTTATTTAAAAATCGTCAGTGGCTTAAAAGCGTGGCAAGAGCATCATCCAATTAGTACAAACTGGTATATGCAAGAAATAAGCTCTCCGCAAAATGTCGGTGTGACGCTTGTGCTTATGCGTTTTGGCGATGAAAAAGTACCCGAAGAAACCGAAAAAGCAATGCTTAAAAGAATGAAAAAAACAGGCGGAAAACCTCAAAAGTGGACAGGTGCAAACAAGGCGGATATAGCGGTGCATTATTTATATCGTGGGGCTTTAACGAATGATGAAAAAGCGATAAAGCTTGCTGCAGGCGAGGCATTTTCAACGCTTGAATATACAATGAAAGAGGGATTTCAACACGATAATTCCTACCTTCAACACGGTCCACAGCTTTATATAAGTGGATATGGAAACGCAATGATAAATTCAATAGCTGCAATAGCTTCGGGCGTCGCTAATACAAAATATCAAACAAAAAAAGATGATATTGCACCCTTGCAAGGCTTTATAAAAGACGCATATTCAAGGGGTACAAGAGGAAAATTCAGACTTTATAATATAGGCGGGCGTAGCATTGCTCGTGAAAATTCTTTGCAGGCATCCTCGGACATTTTGCTTTATGAAAAGCTGAAATTTATTGATAAAGAAAATTCAGAAATCTATAATGCAGCGATTTTGAGATTAAAAGGCGAAAAGAGTGAAGGCTATATGATAAAGCCTCAAAGCACTCACTTTTGGCGGTCAGATTATACCCTGCACACTGAGCCGAATTTCACATTTGATGTAAGAACCGTTTCAAACAGAACTTATAGAAATGAGAATGGAAACAAAGAAAATTTAAAAGGATATTTTTTAGCTGATGGGGCTTATTCAATAAATGTCAGCGGAGAAGAATATAATAACATTTTCCCCGCTTGGGATTTTTCACTAATACCTGGCACAACAACGCCCCATATCAAAGATATTCCACTTCCTAAAGAGTGGGGAACATATGCAAAAAACACTTTTGCAGGGGGGCTTTCGACTGGGGAAATTGGAATTTCTGCCTATGCCTATAATGATGTTGATTTTGGAATTAACACATCTGCAAACAAGTCATATTTTATGATAGGCGGTAAAGTTGTTTGCATTGGTAGCGATATAAACTCGTCAAATGAAAATGAAATAAGAACAACTCTAAATCAGTGTCTTTTGAGCGAGGATGCAGTAATTATTAATGAAGATAAAACGCAAAATCCTTTAACATCAGGAGAAAAACAAATTGAAAAAGCCAAAGGAATTTATCACGGAAAAGTAGGATATGTTTTTTATGATGACAATCCAATAATGGCTAAAGTTGCTACGCAAAGCGGAACTTGGACAGAAATAGCAACACCGTCACCAAATAAAAATACAATTGAAAAAGATGTTTTCACCTTGTCAATAAATCACGGAGTAATGCCAAATTCAGCAAGCTATGTTTATGCGATTTTACCTGGAATTAATTCGGCACTTGAGGTTGCGAATTTTGACAAGAATTATATAGAAATTCTCAGTAGCACAAAAACCTTGCACGCAGTTAAATTAGCTGATAGCGATAAAATTTATGCTGTGTTTTTCACTGGTGGCACACTCGACTATAAAGGGCTTAAAATAACGGTCGATAATCCGTGCATTGTAATGTTAGATGAAAAAAAGCTCTATATTTCTAATCCTGACCAAAACATCGAAAAAGTGAAAATTACAATAGAATTAAACGAAAAATCTAAAACGATTACAGCCGATATGTTTGCAAAAAAAAGTGAAAATGCAGGAAAAACAGTTTGCATAGAATTATAAAATCAAATAGAAAAAAACTCCCTTACAAAATCAGCTTTTGTAGGGGAGTTTTAATTGTTGCTTTAAAAAAATATTATTTAACTGTAACTGTCCAATTAAATTTATCAGGGCGTTTGCCCCATTGAATGCCAGTAAGCTCATCATAAAGCTTTTGAGAAAGGTCACCGATTTTTCCGCCATTTAAAAGCATTGTTTTATCTCCAAAACGAAGCTCACCTATTGGTGAAATAACAGCTGCTGTTCCACTGCCAAAGGCTTCAATAAGCTTGCCATCATCATAAGCCTTAGCAAGCTCATCAATTGATATTCTACGCTCTGAAACATTATATCCCCAGTCTTTTAAAATATCAATACAAGACATTCTTGTAACGCCGCTTAAAATACTGCCAGTTGAGAGTGAAGGGGTAACAACCTCGCCATCAAGCACAAAGAAAACATTCATCGTACCGACTTCTTCGACATATTTTCTTTCGACACCATCAAGCCATAAAACTTGAGTGTAGCCAAGCTTTTCAGCAACATCTTGAGCTTTCAATGAAGTTGCATAGTTGCCACCTGTTTTTGTAAATCCAACTCCGCCCTTAACAGCACGAACAAAATTTGATTCAACATAAATTTTAACAGGATTAAGCCCCTCAGGATAATAAGCGCCAACAGGTGAAAGAATGATTGCAAAGGTCAAATGCTTTGCAGGGTGAACGCCAACATGAGGGTCAGTTGCAAAAATATAAGGGCGAATATAGAGTGAAGTGCCTTCAGCTGTTGGTATCCAATCAGCATCAACACGAACAAGCTCTTTAACGGCTTCTACTGCAAATTCTTCATCGATAAGAGGAATACAAAGCCTTTCATTTGAATTGTTCATTCTTGCCATATTTCTGTCAGGTCTGAAAAGAAGAATTTCGCCATTTGCGGTTTTATAAGCTTTCATACCCTCAAAAACTTCTTGCGCATAGTGAAGCACCATAGCAGCAGGATCAAGTGCAAAAGGAGCATAGGGAACAATTCTGGCATTATGCCAACCCTCGCCCTCATCATAGTTCATAATAAACATATGGTCGGTGTAATACTTACCAAAGCCGAGAGCCTCCTGTGCCTGTGGTTTTTGTTTTGGATTTTTTGTTAGTTCTACTTTGATTTCCATAATTTAAAAACATCTCCTGATTGAATAGAATATTATTTTGTGCTTGTAAAATTCGGAACAAGCTCTTTTAAAAATCTTCGTGCTTCATTTGGATCTAAATCATCGATTGAATTGATATGAGAAATTAAATATTCGCTGTCAAAATCAAGCGGTGGAGTAATAAAAATCTTGTCGTTTGAGGTTTTGCGAAGCTCATCTTTTTCTTTTTTAAGCATAAGCTCCTCATACAACTTTTCACCTGGGCGTAGCCCTGTGAACTGAATATCAATATCGATATAAGGTTCAAATCCCGAAAGCTTAATAAGCTTTTCAGCAAGCGAAACTATTTTAACAGGCTCGCCCATATCAAGAACAAAAATTTCACCGCCATTTGCAAGACCGCCTGCTTGAACGACTAATTGTGCTGCTTCAGGAATAGTCATAAAATATCGGGTAATATCAGGGTGAGTAACGGTAAGTGGGCCACCGTTTTCAAGTTGTTCTTTAAAAAGTGGAATAACGCTTCCGTTTGAGCCTAAAACATTTCCAAATCGAACTGCTGCAAATTTAGTTCCTTTAGTGATTTTAGAAAAATATTGAACAACAAGCTCACAAGTTCTTTTTGTTGCACCCATAACATTTGTCGGGTTTACTGCTTTATCTGTGGAAAGAAGAACAAAGTTTTCAACGCCAAATTCGTTCGCACAAAATGCTGTATTATAAGTGCCTAAAATATTGTTTTTAATTGCTTCATAAGGGCTGTCCTCCATAAGAGGAACATGCTTATGTGCCGCTGCGTGGAACACACTTGATGGGTGGAATTCTTCAAAAACCTCACTAAGACGGCGAAGCTCTCTAACCGAGCCAATTCGGATTTCAATTTGAGGAGTGCCATAATATTGCAAATCAAGTGAATTTTTCAGGGCATAGGCATTATTTTCATATATATCAAAGATTACTATTTTTTCAGGGCTGTATTTTGAAATCTGCCTGCAAAGTTCAGAGCCAATTGAGCCACCACCGCCTGTAACAAGAATGGTTTTTCCTGTAACATATTTACAAACATCTGGGTTAAGCTTTATTTCAGGGCGTGACAAAAGGTCTAAAATATCGACATTTCTAATTTCTTTATATGTAGGGTTGGTTTCTGGGGCGAGGTCTGAAAATTCAGGAGCGACTTTAACCTTGCAGCCTGTGTCAACGCACATTTCAAGAATTTCTCTTTTGCGGTCGTCGCTTATTTTAGAAATCGAAAAAATTATTTCGTCAATTTCCATCTTTATGGCTAACTGTTTAATGTTTTCGCAAGGGCCAGTAATCGGAACTCCTGCAATTTCAAGCCCCATTTTTTTATAATTATCATCAACAACAACAATAGGCGTTCCAAAGCGATAGCTCGAAACACGAAATTCAGTTATAAGAGCGTTGCCAACTTGACCTGCACCGACAATCATAATTTTCTTTTCAGGAATTTTTTGCCTTCTAATTCGTTCATTAGAAAGAAGAATAAGTGAACGATAGGCAAGGCGTATGCTAAGGCACATCGCTATTATCAACAAAGTTGAGTCTAAATAAACCGATGTAGGTAAACAGTTAAAATATAGTCGGCTATTAAAATAAAAACAAAGCTTCATTCCAATATAATCACAAGTAAATGTAATTATAGTTCCTAAAACAGTTGAAACACAATAGCGTAATACCTCGTGAAGCCCTGCATACTTCCAAATTGTTTTATATAGTTTTAAGAAAACATTGCAAAGAAGATATGCCGCTGTTACAAAAGGAATTCTAAGACAAAGGTTTGTAAACAGATTAATATCCATTCTAAAATTCCAATGAAAAAAAATCATAGTAAAATAGATAACATTGACGACAACAAAATCAACAAACATAAGCAAAAAAGACTTGTAGTTAAAATTACCGTGAGTTTTTTGTTCCAAAAAATTTGCCCCCATATTAAATAAATATAATATTGCCCATACAGACAAAACTATTTATAATCCAAAAATTTCTGACTAATCAATTTTACACTTTTATGCCATTCCTGTCAACAAAAACAGGCTTTTTTGTTGTTTTTTATATACTAATTATTTATATTACACATTTGTATTGAAAGAATTCGCTAAAAATGTTAAAATACTTAGATAATACTTAAAAATAAATTGATATATTTACTATATAAAAAGGTGGCTGGATTTTGAACCGTAAAAAATGGATAGTTTCTGCTGTTGATAAGGATTTAGCGGCTCAACTTGCCGAAAGCTATGAGCTTGATCCTTTTCTTTCGTTGCTTTTTGTTTCTCGTGGAATAACTGATGATAATATCAATGATTTTCTTTTTGATGAGGAAGAATTATCAAACCCTTTTTTATTTATTGATATGGAAAAAGCGGCAGAAAGAATTAAAACAGCCATTGAAGGATTTCAAAAGATTACAGTCTTTGGCGATTATGATGCTGATGGGGTTACTTCAACAGCACTTTTATATCTTTACCTTGAAAGCGAGGGTGCTAATGTTGAGTGTTATATCCCTGATCGTGTGTCAGAGGGCTATGGCATTACAAAAGAGGCTATAAAGAAAATAAGTGAAGAAGGAACAGAGCTTATAATAACAGTTGATAACGGAATATCAGCAATAGAAGAAATTGATTATGCAAACGAATTGGGCGTTGATGTTGTAATAACTGATCACCATAAAGCAGGCGAGAAAATTCCAAATGCAATAGCTGTTGTTGATCCTCAAAGAAGTGATTGCCCCTCTGAATTCAAAGAAAGAGCAGGAGTTGGCATTGTTCTTAAACTGATATGTGCAATTTCAGGTGAAAACAGTGATGATATTCTTGAAAATTTCGCTGACCTTGTCGCTGTCGGAACACTTGCAGATATAGTTCCTCTTGTTGGAGAAAATAGGCAAATAGTTAAAAAAGGGCTTGAAATTATAAATAAAAGTCCAAGAATAGGCATAGAGGCACTTAAAAATATTTCAGGGAATGCAGGCAAAACCATAACAGCATCAGGCGTGTCTTATACTTTAGCACCTCGAATAAATGCAGCTGGCAGAATGGGTTCTGCAATGACAGCGCTTAAACTTTTATTGTCTGATGATTTTGATGCTGCTGCTCAAATGGCAAGTGAAATTGATATAATGAACAAGCAAAGGCAAACAGTAGAAAATGATATAACCAAAGAGGCTATGGCAAAAATTCTTGGTAATGATGAAATACGATATGCAGATGTTATTGTCGTTGCAGGCGAGGGTTGGCATCAAGGAGTTATTGGAATAGTAGCCTCCCGAATTTCAAGCTTTTTTGGAAAGCCAGCAGTTGTAATATCAATTGATGGGGATAGCGGAAAAGGCTCGTGCAGAAGTATAGAAGGATTTTCAATATACGATGCACTTTCTGATGCTAGCGAATACCTTAAAAATTTTGGTGGGCATACGCTTGCGGCAGGTCTTGGAATTGAAACTGATAAAATCGATGATTTCCGCATAGCAATCAATAATTATGCAAAAACAGTTGAAGTGCCGTTCCCAAGCGTAAAAATTGACTGCAAGCTTAATCCGTCATATATAAGCCTTGAGCTTTTAAATACTCTTTCGGTGCTTGAGCCTTTTGGCAGTGGAAATCCACAGCCCGTTTTTGGACTTTTTTCAATGATGCTAACCTGTATTAAACCAGTGGGCGAGGGAAAACATTTAAGATTAACTTTCAAAAAAGGCACATCTGAAATTACTGCAATGCTTTTTTCTGTTAGTTTAGAGAATTTTAAATATAATATTACTGATATTGTTGATGTTGCTGTAAAAATCGAAAAAAATGAATTCAGAGGCGAAATAAGGCCATCAATTCAAATAAAAGAAATGAGATTTTCAGGTACAGATGAAGAAAACTACCTTAAATCCGAAAGGCTTTATGCTAAATATAAACGAGGCGACGAATTAAATAAAAGCGAAATAAAGTTTATAACCCCGAGCAGAGAGTTTTTGTCGTCGGTCTATAAATTTATAAAGTTTAATAATGGCTGGAATTTTGGCGAGGAGGCTTTTTGCATTAGAGCAAAATGTCCGCTTAAAAATGTTGCAACTGTTTTAACTTCATTTGATATATTAACCGAGCTTTCACTCATCAATAAGACTGATGATGGCAGATATGAATTCATAGAACTTGCAAAAGGCGAAAAAGTAGACCTTGACAGTTCAAAAATATTAATAGAACTAAAACGAAAGGGTGAATAAAATGGAGCCTACACCAAGAGAAGAATATGCAGCATTGCACGAAAGACTAACGGCTGTCTTTGAAAAAAAAGAAATAGCTGAAATTGACAAGGCGTTTGAATTAGCGCTTAATGCTCACAAGGCACAACTGCGTTATTCTGGGCAACCATATATTATTCATCCGATTGCAGTTTCAAATATTTTGGTCGATTTTGGAATGGATGCGCAGTCAATCGAAGCGGCATTATTACACGATACCGTTGAAGATACTGATGTCACGCTTGATGACCTTAAAAGGGAGTTTGGCAGTGAAGTTGCACAGCTTGTTGACGGTGTTACAAAGCTCGGGCGAGTTCCACTTTCAACAAAAGAGGAGCAGCAGGCAGAAAACATAAGAAAAATGCTTTTAGCAATGTCACAAGACATTAGGGTTATAATTATAAAGCTTGCAGATAGGCTTCATAATATGCGAACTCTCGATTATATGGCACCGCAAAAAAAGAGGGATATTGCACTTGAAACGCTTGAAATATACGCACCTCTTGCTCATAGATTAGGTATAAGAACAGCCAAGGAGGAACTTGAAGATTTAGCAATTAATTTTCTTGATCCTATTGCTTATCAAGATATAGAGGACTCACTTAGCAAGCTTTCTAAAACTCGTCTTGACTTTTTAGAGAGTACAAAAAAGAGGATTTATGATAGAATAAAAACTGTTGTCAAAGAGCCAAAGCTTGATGGCAGAGTAAAAAGTGTTCACGGTATATACCGAAAAATGTATATGCAAAACAAAAATTTTGACGAGATATATGATGTCTATGCAATCAGAATTATAGTAGGTAGCGTAGTTGATTGTTATAATTGCCTCGGAATTATTCACGATATGTTTAGGCCACTTCCTGGCAGATTTAAAGATTATATTTCAACGCCAAAACCGAATATGTATCAGTCACTTCACACAACGGTTATAGATAAAGAGGGAATACCCTTTGAGGTTCAAATAAGAACTTGGGAAATGCACAGAACAGCTGAATTCGGTATCGCAGCTCACTGGAAATATAAACTCGGTCTTAAAGGAAAATCCAACCTCGAAGAAAGACTTGTTTGGATTAGGCAAATGCTTGATGACCAACAGGAATCTGGCGATGTTCAAGAGCTTGTAAGGGCAATTAAAAGTGATTTAGTGCCTGAAGATGTTTTTGTGTTTACCCCAAGAGGCGATGTAATCAATTTGCCAACAGGTGCAACGGTTATCGACTTTGCCTATGCAATTCACACAGCGGTTGGCAACAAAATGGTCGGTGCTAAGGTTGACGGTAGAATAGTCCCTATTGATTATGCTGTTAAAACGGGTGAAATTATTGAAATTCTCACTTCATCTCAGCAGGGAAAAGGCCCGTCAAGAGATTGGCTTAATATTGCTAAAACAAGCCCTGCTAAAAACAAAATTCGTTCATGGTTTAAAAATGAAAAGCGTGATGAAAATATAGCTTGCGGAAAAGCTGAGGTTGAGCGTGAATTTAAACGCAACTATATTCGACTTGACGATGAAAAATATGCAGAATTTATTAAAAAACTTTCAGAACGGCAAAAATGCGAAACAATTGATGATTTTTATGCAGCAGTAGGTTATGGCGGAATTTCTCTTATGCGCTTAATGCCACGAATTAAAGAGGAATACAATAAACATTACAAAGAGCAGCCTGATGTAAATATAATAAATGATATAATAGAGCAGCGAAGCAGGAAAAATGATAAAGAGGGCGTTTCAGTCGATGGAATTGACAATTGCCTTATTAAATTCTCCCGTTGTTGCAATCCGCTTCCAGGTGATAATATAGTTGGATTTATTACAAGAGGGCATGGAGTGTCAATTCATAAGAGGGATTGTCCAAATGTTCCTAAGGAATTTTTTGATGCAGAAGAACCACAGCGTTGGGTTGGCGTTCATTGGAACAGTGAGGGCGGAAACGAATTTAAGGCATCACTTCAAATTACTTGCCTTTCAAGAATAGGATTAATGGCAGACATTTCAATGCAGCTTGCCATTATGAAAGTCAACATTAACGAAATAAGTAGCCGTGAAACCAAAGATGGTAGGTCGATAATGAATATAATGGTAACGGTTAGCAATCTTGACCATCTTAAAAATGTTATTGCAAAAATTGAAAAGGTCAATGGCGTTTTAAGTGTTGAAAGATAAAAACAAAAAAGGAAAAAACAAAAATGAAAGCAGTAATTCAAAGAGTAAAAAAAGCCAGTGTAATGGTTGATGAAAAAATCGTTGGTAAAATTAGTGAGGGATATATGATTTTATTGGGAGTAATGGAGGGCGATACAAAGTCTGACGCCGAAATTCTCGCAAAAAAAACCGCCTCACTTCGCATATTTACTGATGAAAATGATAAAATGAACAAGTCAATCATAGATGTTGAGGGCGAAGCTTTGGTGGTGTCGCAGTTTACACTTTGTGCTGACATAAAAAAAGGCACTCGCCCATCATTTTCTAATTCTGCACCGCCAGAAATTGCAAATGAATTATATGAATATTTTTGTAACGAGCTTTTAAAAAACAATGTTAAAAAAGTAGAAACAGGTGTTTTTGCAGCACATATGGAAGTAAGCCTTGTAAATAATGGGCCAGTAACGATTTTATATGATACCGATATTTGGAAAAAGTGAAAGGACAGAAAAGATTTGAGTATTTCAGTAAAGACATTAGTTTTAGGGCCTCTCTCTGCAAATTCTTATTTGATTACCGATAGTCAAAGCGGAATTTCAGCGGTTATTGATCCTGGCGAATACAATGATACAATGAAAAATGAAATAAAAGGAAAAGCCATAGAATATATTTTATTAACGCACGGTCATTTCGACCACCTTTTGGGAGCTGCTGATTTAAAAGAAGCCACAGGTGCAAAAATTGCAATCCATAAGGACGATGAAATAGGTCTAAAAAGCGAAAAAGCAAGCCTTGCACTTTGGGAATATCCTGACACGCAAAAATTTGTTTCGGCTGACATTCTTTTAAAAGATAAAGACATAATAAATCTCGGAAAAACCGAAATAAAGGTAATGCACACAAAAGGGCATACAAGGGGCGGAGTTTGCTATATAATTGAAGAAGATAGAATTATTTTTTCAGGCGACACGCTTTTTTGCCTAACCGCAGGGCGAACCGACTTTGACGGAGGAAGTGAAAAAGAGCTTATGCAAAGTCTTAAAATGCTTAAAAATCTTGAAGGCGATTATACTGTTTATACAGGTCATAACAAATCGACAACACTCGATTTTGAACGCACACATAACCGATTTATGAGGAAACTATAAAATATGATACTCGAAATACTAAATCACACATATCAGTATGAGGCTTTAAAGCTTGCCCAAATTTTTTATCCGAATGAAAAAATCGAAGTGGTAACCGAAAAAAGCTCTAATACAAACAATGATGTTGTTTTGTCTACTTTGTTTGATGAAAATGATGTCATAGTAAGCTTTAAAAGTGATGAATTAAATATAAAAAAGAGCAAAAATCGCAAGTCGATGGCTGACGAAGAGCTTATAATGACAACATTGATGTTTGATATATTAAAAGATGTTACAAATTATACTCCACAGTGGGGCGTCTTAACTGGAATAAGACCATCAAAGCTTTTGAGAACACTTCAAAATGAAATGGGCGAGGAAAAGGCTTTAAAATATTTTACAGACAATTTTTTTGTTACAAAAGAAAAAACAAACCTTACAAAAAGTGTAGCAATGGCAGAAGAAAAAATCATAAGGCTTTCAAAGCCGATGTCTTTCAGCCTTTATGTGTCAATACCTTTTTGCCCTACAAGATGCAGTTATTGCTCGTTTGTATCGCATTCAATGACAAGCAAAACTGCAAAAGATTTAGTTCCAGAATATGTAAAGCTTTTATGCGAAGAAATTAGACATACAGGGAAAATTGCAAAAGAATTAAATCTTCATCTTGAAAGCATATATTTTGGTGGCGGAACGCCTACAACCTTAGAGGCAAGTGAGCTAACACAGTTGATTAATGCGATAAGTGAAAGCTTTGACCTTAGCGATTTGCTTGAATATACGGTTGAAGCAGGGCGACCAGACACTATAACCGAGGAAAAACTATTGGCACTTAAAGAAGGGAATGTGACAAGAATAAGCATCAACCCTCAAAGCTTTAATGATGATGTGCTTAAAGAAATCGGGCGAAATCATTCGGCAGATTTAGCAGTCGAAAAGTTCCGTTTGGCAAGAAAAATGGGATTTAATAATATAAATATGGATTTAATTGCAGGGCTTCCAAGAGATAATCTCGCCAGCTTTAAAAATTCATTACTGCAAACCTCAGAGTTAAATCCAGAAAATATAACAGTTCATACTCTTGCATTAAAGCGTTCGTCAAATTTAGGGCGAAACAAAGTTGCGGTAGAAACAGAAAAAAGTGATATAGCATCAAAAATGCTTTCATTCACATATGAAACTTTAATAAATAAAAATTATTTTCCATATTATATGTACCGTCAGTCCAGAACGATAGGAAATCTTGAAAACACAGGCTATTCAAAGAAAGGCTTTGAGGGCGTTTATAACATCTTTATGATGGAGGAGTGCCACACGGTTTTGGCAGTCGGTGCGGGTGCTGTGACAAAGCTTAAAGAGCCAAATACAAAATATATTGAAAGAATTTTTAATTTTAAATACCCATATGAATATATTCGTGATTTTTCTGAAATTATTAACCGAAAAAGTGTTATAATACCATTTTATGATAAAAGTAATAATGATAAATAAATGAGGTAAATTTATGGCAAACATTAATAACAGGCTTGAATATATAAATGAGCTTGCAGAAATAGATCCACAGCTTTTAATAGAGCGTAGCGAAACAAGATATAAAAACATTATAAGTGATATTTCAAAAAAGGTTTCAGAAGATGTGGGGCGTGAAATAATTATGCTCGCAGGCCCGTCGGCATCGGGCAAAACAACAACAGCCAATAAGCTTGCAAAGAGTTTTACAGAGCTTGGAATGAAAACCTATGTTGTGTCATTAGATGATTTTTATTTAGACAGAGATGACCTTCCCTTTGATGAAGAAGGTCAGCACGATTACGAAACGGTTTTTGCTCTTGATTTGCCACTTATTGCGAAAACACTTAACAGCCTTGTAAGAGGTGAAGCAACACGCCTTCCTGTTTTTGATTTTAAATGCGGTAAGAGAAGCGATGAATTTAATGAAATAATGCTTGATAAAAATGATGCAATTATTGTTGAGGGCTTACACGCATTGAACCCGATAATAACAGAGGATTTGCCTAATGACAGGCTTCTTAAAATATATATCAGCGTTTCTTCAAGAATTTATGATGAAAATGGAAAAATAATTTTAAATAAAAGAAATATCAGATTTATAAGAAGAATGGTCAGAGATTATAAATTCAGAGCAAGCTCAGTTGCAAACACTTATGAGCTGTGGGACGGCGTTCGAAGCGGTGAGGATAAATATCTTTTCCCATATAAAAAGAATGCTGATATGACAATTAATTCAATACATCTTAGTGAACCGTGTGTTTTTAACGATATAGCAATAAAGATGCTGAGTGAAGCCGATTTAAACCCAGACAGAGCCGCAGATGCTCAAAAGCTTTTATTTTCACTTAGAAAAATTAAAAGCATTCCATCAACGCTTGTTCCAAAAGAGTCTTTGCTTCGTGAATTTTTGGGAAATGATTGACATATTAAGATTACAATGATATTCTTATCTAACGCCTAAAAGGCATAAAGGGGTGTTGATTTTTTGGCACAAAAACAGAGAAAAAGCCAGTCACTTTTAAACGGCGCATTAATTCTTGCCGTTGCTACAATGATAGTAAAAGTTATTGGAATGTTCTATAAAATTCCGCTTTCAAATATGATGGGTGCTGTCGGGCGAGGCTATTTTGAGTCAGCATACAATCTTTATATTCCTATATATACGCTCTCAATGGCAGGGCTTCCTGTTGCTGTTACAAAATTAGTTTCACAGCAGGTGGCACTAAAGCGTTTTCGAGATGTAAAAATGACTTATAAGGTAGCTGCAAGGCTATTTCTTATAGCAGGTATACTCGGAACGGTTGTGCTAATATTAGCTGCCTATCCTTATGCTTATATTGCAAAAAATATGGAAGCTATTCCTTCTATAATTGCTATTGCACCATCTATATTTTTCTGTTGTATGATGTCTATTTATCGTGGCTATTATAATGGGCTTAGAAATATGACTCCAACTGCGATTTCACAGGTGTGTGAAGCAGGTGGAAAGCTTGTGTTTGGTCTTATTTGTGCAAAAGCAGTAATCACTTTTGGCTATGCTCAGTTTGAAAAAGGACTTCCTGTTTTCGGTCAAATGGTGTCAGATGAAGCAGGGGCGCTTAGTGCAATTTATCCATATTCGGCGGCAGCTGCATCAATGGGTGTCACAATAGGAACTGTCATCGGTATGATTTATATGATGTTAAGGCATAAAATTAAAGGTGATGGCATTACAAAGGCAGAGCTTTCTGCATCGCCAAATCCAATGCGAAGCAACACAATTGTAAAAACAATAATTGCGATAGCAATACCAGTAGTTCTATCTTCACTTGTTTTTAGTGTTACAAATCTTATTGACTCACTTACAATTCAAAGCAGGCTTGAATATATGATTTCAGGCAACCTTGACTTTATAAAACAGATGTATTCAACTCAGCTTTTATCAGCAGGAATTTTAGACGGTGATATTAAAGATTTCCTATATGGTGCTTATGCGCTGTCATATGATTTCCAAAATCTTATTCCATCGCTTACTATGACGCTCGGTGTCAGTGCAATCCCAGCACTTGCAGCGGCATATGCAGTTAAAGATAAGCGAAATTTAAAAACTTCTGTTGAATCTGTAATTAGAGTTACGATGATGATTGCACTCCCAGGGGGATTGGGGCTTGCAATACTTGCAAAGCCTATTTTGACCTTGCTTTATGAAAACGGAAAGTCAGCTCCAGCAATAACAATTGCAGCACCAGTTATGGCGGCAATATGCAGTACGATTTTCTTAATGGCAGTGTCACAGCCTATGACGAATATCTTGCAGGCAATCGGAAAAGAAAGTGTTCCTGTAAAATCGCTTGCTCTTGGTGCAATAGTCAAGGTAGTTGCTAACTATATATTCATTGGTATTCCTGCCCTTAACATCAACGGTGCGGTAATCGGAACAATCCTTTGTTATGTTGTAATTGTCGCTTATAACCTCACCGCTATAATGCGAGCAGAAAAAATAAAAATCAATTTTATGTCAGTATTTATAAAACCGCTTTTTTGTGCGTTACTTAGTGGCGTTGCTGCATACACTTCATTTGGCATTGCAAATCACTTTTTACCACTTACAATGGTGGGTGGGCATTCGCTCAACAATATTGGTGCAACAGCAGTTTCGATAGTGTTTGCAGTCGTAATTTATGCGATTTCTATGCTTTTGGTGGGCGGAATTGCAAAAGATGATATAATTATGCTCCCAAAAGGAGAAAAAATCGCAAAAATGCTTGCAAAATATGGATTTATAGGTTAAAATAACAAGAAAGGAAATGCTTATGACTACTGATTTTAAATTCAAAACAAAATATGATATTTCCGATCTCCTTGACATTATGAAAATTCTCCGTGGTGAGGGTGGCTGTCCGTGGGACAGAGAACAAACTCATGAAACCATTAAGCGAAACTTTATTGAAGAAACTTATGAGGTTGTCGAGGCAATAAATAAAAACGACAGTGAGCTACTTTGCGAAGAATTAGGCGATGTTATGTTGCAGGTAGTTTTTCACGCTCAAATCGAAAGCGAAAAGGGCGTCTTTGGCTTTTCGGATGTAGCCGATGGCATTTGCAAAAAACTTATTGAAAGGCATCCTCATGTGTTTTCTGATGTCTGTGTTAGCACGACTGACGAGGTTCTCACGAATTGGGATGCAATAAAGGCAAAAACAAAAAACCGAAAGACGACGACCGAGTCTATGCTTTCAGTTCCACGAGAACTACCGAGTCTTATGCGTAGTACAAAAATTCAAGAAAAGGCACGCAAAGTCGGTTTTGATTGGGATAATACTAACGATGCTCTTTGTAAGCTGTCCGAAGAAATTGATGAGCTTAAAGAGGCTATTGATAAAAACGATATGAATAATGCAGCAGAGGAATTAGGCGATGTTCTATTTTCAGCGGTAAATGTTTCAAGATTTATCGGTGTTGATGCAGAGCAAGCACTCACTCTTTCAGCTGATAAGTTTTTAAAAAGATTTTCCATTGTTGAAAATTTGGCTAAAATGCGGAACATAAATATGGAAAGTGCGACTTTAGAGGAGTTAGACAAGCTTTGGGATGAAGCAAAAATTGCGTTAGCGTCCAATTAGCAGGCGAGTAAAATCGCAGCATTATGGATAAAAAAATCAAAAAAACGGAGGAAAAAAATGAATAAGACAGAACTTATCGCGGCAGTAGCAGCAAAAGCAGAGCTTTCTAAGAAAGATGCTGATTCAGCAGTAACAGCAGTACTTGGTGCAATCACAGACGGTCTTGTAGCAGGTGAAAAAATCCAAATCGTTGGCTTTGGTACCTTTGAAGTTCGTAACCGTGCTGAAAAGCAAGGGCGTAACCCAAAAACAGGTGAAGCTATGACAGTTCCTGCATCAAAAGTTCCTGCATTTAAAGCTGGAAAAGGTCTTAAAGAGGCAGTTGCTAAATAATTAGATTTTCCGAGTTCTTACAGAGAGACTTTATTGTCTCTCTGTTTTTTTTTGAAATTTATCTCGCTTTTTGCAAAAAAATAAATGCTGAAGCTTTTACACTCCAACATTTATTATAGAACTTTTTATTTTATTTTTTAAATCTTATCTTTTTTTCTTGCCGAAAAAACTTTTTCTATCATCGTCACCGTTTTTCAGATTATCAAGATTATTGCCAAACTCTCTGTCTAATTCTTTTAAAAGTTCCTTTTGCTTTTGCGTAAGTTCTTTTGGAACATCAACAATAATTTTAACAAGTTGGTCGCCACGCCCTCTGCCATTAAGGCTTTGAATGCCTCTGCCTTTAAGCTTGAAAACATCGCCTGGCTGAGTTCCCGACGGAACATCATACTTTACCTTACCGTCAAGAGTGGGAACTTCTAAGTCACAACCAAGAGCAGCTGCGGAATACGAAATGTGCATTTCACACCATACATTGTATCCGTCACGCTCAAAAATCGGGTGAGGTCTAACATTAATAGCAACCCTAAGGTCACCAGCAGGGCCACCGTTGACGCCCTTGTTGCCTTGACCACGAGTGTTAATAACTTGCCTATCATCAATACCAGCGGGTATTTTAATTTCGATTTTAACAGATTTTCGAATTCTGCCTGCACCACTGCATTTTTTACAAGGATTACTGATAATAGTACCCTTGCCACCACATTTTGGGCAAGCCTTTTGAGTTTGAATGACACCAAATGGGGTTCTTTGTGCAGAAGTTACTTGACCTTTTCCGCCACATTCAGGGCAGGTTTTTGGTGATGAACCAGGGGCAGCACCGCTACCGTGACAATCATCACAGACTTCAACACGGCTTGTTTCGACCTCACGAGTACAGCCTTTTGCAGCTTCTTCAAATGAGATTGTAACGCTTGCTTGTGTGTCGCTTCCTCTTTGAGGGGCATTAGGATTTCCGCCGCCGCCAAAGCCACCGCCACCACCGCCACCGAAGAAGCTGTTAAAAATATCGCCAAGGTCAAAGTCAAAGCCAGCACCGTTAAATCCGCCACCACCATAAGCTCCGCCGCCACCTGCGCCATAGCTCGGGTCAACACCGGCATGGCCAAAACGGTCATACTTTGCTTTTTTGGTTGCATCAGACAAAACCTCATAAGCTTCATTAGCTTCTTTGAATTTTGATTCAGCATCCTTATTGTCTGGATTTAAGTCGGGATGAAATTGCTTTGCAGTTTTTCGATATGCTTTTTTTATTTCATCGTCGGTGGCATTCTTATCAACGCCAAGAACTTCATAATAATCTCGCTTTTCTGCCATATAAGTACCCCATAATTTTTTAAATTAGGGCGGAATGCCCTCATCTCGCCGAATGTATATAAGAAAATTTTTAATACGCGTGTAAGGGCAATTCAATAATTGCCCTTACAATATACTCTAAATTTACTGCATTAAAATGCAAGTTTTATTTGTTTTCGCCTTCTACATCTGTGTAGTCTGCTTCATAATAACCATCATCACCCTTTGCACCTTCGGCATTAGGTGCAGCGTTTCCATCAGCACCTTCAGCACTTTGTTGTGCAGCAGCGGCAGCTTTATAAAGTTCTTCAGAAACTTTATAGAAGCTTTGAGTGAGTTCTTCTTTTTTAGCTTTAATATCTTCAATGTTATCTGATTTTAATGCTTCTTTAAGAGCTTCGATTTTACCCTCTATTTCAGTTTTATCATTTTCAGCAATCTTATCAGCACTGTCAGCTAAAACTTTTTCGCATTGATATACCATTTGGTCGGCTTCGTTTCGAGAATCAATATCATCTTTACGCTTTTTATCATCTTCAGCGAATTTCTTAGCTTCTTCAACAGCCTTTTCAACATCATCTTTAGACATATTTGTTGATGAAGTAATTGAAATTGATTGCTCTTTTTGAGTGCCTAAATCTTTAGCTGAAACATGAACTATACCGTTTGCGTCAATATCAAAGGTAACTTCGATTTGAGGAATTCCACGAGGAGCAGGCATAATACCGTCAAGGTGGAAAATACCAAGTGATTTATTATCTCTTGCAAATTCTCTTTCGCCCTGTAAAACATGAACTTCAACAGAAGTTTGGTTGTCAGCAGCGGTTGAGAAAACTTGACTTTTCTTTGATGGGATTGTTGTATTTCTTTCAATGATTTTTGTGCTTACACCGCCCATTGTTTCAATTCCGAGTGAAAGGGGAGTAACATCAAGAAGCAAAATGCCCTCAACATCTCCGCCTAAAACACCGCCTTGAATAGCAGCACCAACAGCAACGCATTCATCAGGATTTATGCCCTTGAATGGCTCTTTGCCTGTAAAGCTCTTTATTGCATCTTGAACAGCAGGAATTCTTGAAGAACCGCCAACCATAAGAATTTTATTAAGTTCAGAGGTTTTAAGCCCAGAATCTTTAAGTGCTTGACGAACAGGTCCCATTGTAGCTTCAACAAGGTCAGCTGTCATTTCATTGAATTTAGCTCTTGTAAGAGTTGTTTCAAGATGTTTTGGGCCAGTTGCATCAGCAGTAATGAAAGGAAGGCTAATACTTGAAGTTGTAACGCCTGAAAGCTCAACCTTTGCTTTTTCAGCAGCTTCTTTTAAACGCTGCATAGCCATTTTATCGTTTCTAAGGTCAACGCCTTGCTCTTTTTTGAATTCGTCTGCAAGCCAGTCAATAACTCTTTGGTCAAAATCGTCACCGCCAAGATGATTGTTACCTGCAGTTGCAAGAACTTCTTGAACACCGTCGCCCATTTCAATAACAGAAACATCAAATGTTCCACCACCAAGGTCATAAACCATTACTTTTTGGTCGTCTTCCTTGTCAATGCCATAAGCGAGTGCAGCAGCAGTTGGCTCGTTGATAATTCTCTTAACATCAAGTCCTGCAATCTTTCCTGCGTCTTTTGTTGCCTGCCTTTGAGCATCTGTAAAGTAAGCAGGAACTGTGATAACAGCCTCGGTTACTTTAGAGCCTAAATATGCTTCAGCATCAGCTTTTAATTTGCCTAATATCATTGCTGAAATTTCTTGTGGATTGTAGTTTTTGCTACCGATAGCTACTTTAAAATCTGAACCCATATGTCTTTTAATAGATGCGATAGTTCTTTCAGGATTAGTGATAGACTGCCTTTTAGCAACCTGACCTACTAACCTTTCATCTGATTTTGAAAAAGCAACTACTGATGGAGTTGTTCTTGCACCCTCTGCATTAGCAATAACAACAGGCTCACCGCCCTCAATTACTGCTACGCATGAATTTGTTGTACCTAAGTCAATACCGATTACTTTTGCCATAATTATTTCCTCCTGTTTTTGGGATTTTTCTGTGAAACACCATTTTATTTTTCTAAGTAATTCTAAAACTGAAATTTAAAAAGATGCCTTGCGAAAAATGCTCAAATTATATTGTTTATATTTTTTATATTGTAAATTAAAGAATAACCCTTAATTTGCTACTTGAACTATTGCCGGTCTTAAAACTCGCTCGCCCATTTTATAACCTGTGGTGAATACATTGACGATAACATTTTCTTTTTCGTTTTCATCATCAATATGCATTACAGCACTATGAATTTTCGGGTCAAACTCATCACCTTTTTCGCCAAAGCTTTCAACTCCCATTTTTTTAAGAGTATCAATAAGCTGATTGAATATCATATCAATTCCTTTTTGATAATCTTCTAAAGAAGCTTCTTTGTTTGCGGTTGCTCTTTCAAAGTTATCAATAATCGGAAGTAATTCAGTTAAAACCGATGCTTTTGAATTGCCATATACTTGCTCTCTTTCTTTAGTTGAACGCTTTCTGAAATTATCATATTCAGCAAGAGTGCGAAGCAGCTTATCGTTTGTATCTGAAAGCTGTGATGAAACCTCGTCAAATTTTTCTTTTGAAATGATTTCTTCAATTACTTTCTCAGTGTCAACTGTTTCTTCTTCAGCTTTTTTCTTTTTAGCCATTTTCTGTAACCATCCCTTTCTTTATTCGTCAATATTATCTGAAAGAATTGTTCCGACAATGTCAGTTAAAAACTTTAAACTCGGAATAAGTCTTGCATAATCAATTCTGGTAGGGCCAATAATGCCAAGCGTTCCGCTTTCTCTGCCGCCTATAAAATATTTCGAGAAAATCATACTTGAATTTTGAAGCTCTCTAAAAAGATTTTCTTTACCTATTAAAACATTAGGCGAGAATTTATCACTCTTTTGCTCAACATTTTTAGTAAAAATTTGATTAAGAGGTTCAGACCGCCTTAAAAACTCCATAATCTCATATGCGTTTGATTCAAATTCTTTGTGATTTAATAGGTTGGATTGACCTTCAAGCAAAAGTTCTGTTCGTTCTGTCATTTCTGCAAGGTCGCAAAGTGTAACTAAAAGTGGCGTCATCACAAAAAACTTTTCACCGAGCGAAACAGCAAGAGTTTGAATTTTAGCAATGTTCATATTAGATACATTTTTGCCGATAAAGTGAGTCATAGTCATATTATAAAAAGATTCAACCATATCAAGCGTAATTTCTGCCTCAGTCCTGCAAACCTTGCTTTTAAGAAGCCCCGATGAAGTAAGAATAACTACCATTGCTGTTTTAGTTCCAATAGGAACAAGCTCAATTCTGCGAATAACAGCACTTTCATCAGACGGAGTTGTAGAAACGGCGGCGCAATTTGTAATTTCGGCTAAAATGTTTCCTGCTTGCTCTAAAATCTTTTGTGGCTCGCCCGAAACTTTAAAAAGCTGAGTTTCAATAACTCTTTTTTCATTTTGCGACAGCTCATATTTATTCATAAGCCTGTCAACATAATAGCGATAGCCAGCACTTGAGGGAATTCGCCCTGCTGAAGTGTGAGGCTGTTCAAGGTAGCCCATAGAAACAAGGTCAGACATTTCATTTCGAACTGTTGCGGACGAAACGGACATACCGAGCGACTCGACCAATGCTTTTGAACCGATGGGTTCGCCTGTTTCAATGTATTTTTCAACAATAGCACAAAGCAATCGTTCTTTTCTTTCAGTCATTTCCAATTTCATCACCACCTTGTAACTTTGGCACTGTTAGCACTCACGCTATTAGAGTGCTAACTCTATTTAATAATATACATTTATATTTGAAATTTGTCAATATCTTCTTTGTATTTAATTTGTAAACAATTTATTAATAACCTAAATTTTCATATATAAGTTTATTTTTTATGAAATATAAGAATAGCTATTGACATATTATTAAAGGTGTTATAAAATATGATTGTAAGAAATGTTAGTCTAATATAACTTTTTAGGAGGGCAGTTATGATAACCACTTTAAATAAGCTAAGACCACAGCAAAAAAGCAAGGTTGTGTCGCTCTCGTGCTTTGGGGCATTAAGAAGACATATAATTGATATGGGAATTACACCAGGGGCGGTTATTATAATGCGAAAGGTTGCACCGCTTGGCGATCCGATTGAAATAAATGTCAGAGGTTATGAGTTAAGCCTTCGTAAAAGTGAGGCAGAGGGCATTACGGTAGAAATATTTGAATAATATTAATCCGAAATTTTTAGGAAAGGCGATAATAAATGGGATTTAAATATGCACTTGCAGGAAATCCAAACTGTGGAAAGACAACCCTTTTTAATGCGGTAACAGGCAGTAACCAATATGTTGGAAACTGGCCAGGGGTAACCGTTGAAAAAAAAGAGGGCAAAATCACTCACGATAATATGGAAGCGTCTATTGTTGACCTGCCGGGGATATATTCGCTTTCTCCATATTCAATGGAGGAGATTGTTACAAGGAATTATATTTTAGATGAAAAGCCTGACCTTATAATAAACATAGTTGATGCGACCAATCTTGAAAGAAATCTTTATTTAAGTTTACAGCTTGCAGAAACAGGCATACCAATGGTAATAGCACTTAATATGATAGATATGGTTGAAAAAAGCGGAGATGTAATTGATTTTAATATGCTCTCAGCACTTATCGGGATTAAAATCGTTCCTATTTCTGCCGCAAAAGGAACAGGAATTCACAAGCTTCTTCACGCTGCAAATCACGAGGCGTTACACGGCAGTGAGCGTGGCAATAAGCATCTTGATAAACATCTTAATATGTGTACTCCTCCTGATATATATTTTGGAACATTAAAAAAAGCGGTTAATCAAATTGAAGAAATAATAAAAGAAACTTCAAAAGAGAAAAAAATGCCACTTCGTTGGTCGGCAGTTAAACTAATTGAGGGCGATGAGCCAACACTTCAAAAGCTAAATTTAACAGATAGTCAGCTTTCGTGTATTGAATCGATTGTTTCAGAGCTTGAAACAAAAAACATAGACAGAGAAATGATTATAGCAGACCAAAAATATCAGTATATTTGCTCGATTACAGATAAGGCGGTCAAAAAGAAACACGCAGCAGGGCATCTTACTATTTCCGATAAAATTGACAGAGTTGTCACAAACAGAGTGTTTGCAATTCCGCTGTTTTTTGCATTGATGCTTTTAATATTTTATATAACCTTTGGAGCGCTCGGTGCAAATCTTACTGCAATCGTTGACAATCTTATCAATGTTCGCTTTTCATCTTTTATGAATGATTGGCTTGTGAATTTAGGTGCATCGCAGTGGGCGGTTGGTCTTGTGTGCGATGGAATAATTGGTGGTGTCGGGGCTGTATTGTCATTCTTCCCACAAATTTTACTTCTGTTTTTCTTCCTTTCAATTTTAGAAGATAGCGGATATATGTCAAGAGCAGCATTTATAATGGATAAGGCACTTCATTCGATAGGGCTTTCTGGAAAATCGTTTGTGCCAATGATAATGGGATTTGGCTGTTCTGTGCCTGCGATTATGGCGACTCGAACGCTTGAAAACGAAAAAGACAGAAGAATAACAATGATGTTAATTCCGTTTATGTCGTGCAGTGCTAAAATGCCTGTTTATTCAATGTTTATAATGGCGTTTTTCCCAAACAAAAGAGGGCTTGTGGTAGCCTCGCTTTATATGCTTGGTGCAATAGTTGCCATTCTTTCAGCCTTTATACTACAAAAAACAGTATTAAAGGGAGGGCATGCACCTTTTGTTATGGAGCTTCCGCCATATAGACTGCCGACAGGAAAGACATTGGGGCTTCACTTATATGACAAAATTAAAGACTTTATGACAAAGGCAGGAACGGTTCTTTTAGGTGCAAGCGTTGTAATTTGGTTCTGCCAATATTTCACATTTTCACTTACTCACGCAGAAAATAGTGCTGATAGTATTTTGGGTGCAATAGGCACATTTATAGCACCTGTTTTCACTCCACTCGGATTTGGCGACTGGCAATCTTCTGTTTCAATGGTAACAGGTTTAATTGCAAGAGAATCAATAGTCAGCACAATGGGAATTTTGTTCGGGACAGGCGAGGCTTCTATTTCAAGCGTTATTGCCGGGGTGTATTCACCAGCGTCTGCCTATTCATTTATGACCTTTGCACTTCTTTCAATTCCGTGCATTGCAGCAGTAACAACAATGAGAAAAGAAATGAATTCCAGAAAATGGACTTTAATAGCACTGTCTTTTCAAGCTGTGATGGCGTACATTATTACATTTATTGTATATAATGTATGTAGGGTGGTGATGTAATGACATTTATCGATTTTGTAATTCTTTCTATCGCAGCGGTGCTTGTCGGAGTGTTTATTTACTATAAAGTCAGAAAGGCAAAAGGCAAAGGCTGTGACGGATGTTGTTCCTCTTGTGACAAGTGCGGTGGTTGTAATAAAGGTTGCAATTTAAATGATAGTGACAATGGCAGTAAGAAATAAACATAGCAACCCTCTACGCTCCTTCTGGAGGAAAACCCCAACGCTTCCTCTTAAGGAAAACCCCAACGCTTCCTCTGGAGGAAGCTGTCGACCGCAGTCGACTGAAGGAGGGAGCAACTAAGACAAAAGCAAATCCAAGCAACTATAAATTTCCCTCGGGAAAAGTTCGTTTTGAAAGTGAAAAGCTTATGGAAAACAATAAAAAGGTAACCTCATCACTTGAAGATTATCTTGAAACAATATTTATATTACAAACCGAAAAAAATGCGATAAGGGTAACAGATATTGCATTGGCACTGGGCGTTTCAAAGCCAAGTGTAAATCACGCCGTATCGCATTTGATTTCAGAAGGGTATATTGAACACGAAAGCTATGGGGATATAATTTTAACTCCCTCTGGCGAAACATATGCTGCCAATATTTTAAGGCGGCATAAAATGATTAAGCACTTTTTAGTTAATACTCTCGGTGTTAATGATGACTTAGCGGAAGAAGATGCGTGCAGAATGGAACATGTTATGAGTTCTCAAACGATTGAAAAGCTGTATGAGTACTTAGACAAAAATTAAAAATAAAATGACAAACGATTAAAATAAAAGGTGTTGATTAAAATAGCTTATGGTCTTTTAGGTGAGCATTTAGCTCATAGCTTTTCGCCCGAAATTCACAGGTTTTTTGGCGGATACGAATATAAAATTTTCGAAATAGATGAAAACAATCTAAAAGAATTTCTAAAAGGTAGCGAATGGGAGGGGCTTAATGTCACAATCCCATATAAAAAAGCGGTTATAAAGCATTTGGACAAGGTTTCAAAAAACGCTTTTGATATAGGCAGTGTTAATACAATAATCAAAAATGCGAATGGCGAAAAAATTGGCTATAATACTGATTTTGATGGGTTTTCATATCTTCTAAGTGCAAACAATATTGATGTAGAAAACAAAAAAGTCCTTGTTTTAGGTTCAGGCGGTGCATCACTTGCAGTAAAGGCGGTTTTAAATTCAAAAAAAGCGAGCGAAATAATTACAATTTCACGAACAGGTGAAAATAATTATGAAAATCTTGAAAGAAATTTTGATGCAGATATAATTATAAACACAACGCCTGTCGGAATGTTCCCAAATAATTTGAAATCACCTATTGACTTAGTAGGCTTTAAAAAGCTTTCGGCAGTCATTGATATTATTTACAATCCGCTAAACACACAGCTTTTGTTAGATGCAAAAAAGCGAAATATAAAAACTGCCAATGGACTTTCAATGCTTGTTGCACAAGCAAAATCGGCGTCAGAGCTTTTTCAAAGCAAAAAGATTAAAGACGAAAAAACCGCATATTGCCTAAATGAGCTTTCAAAAAAACTTAGAAATATTATTTTAATCGGAATGCCTGGATGTGGCAAAACCTCGATTGGAAATGCACTCTCTAAAAAGCTTTCACGCAGTATAATTGACCTTGATGAGGAAATAGTAAAGAATGAAAAAATAAGTATTCCAGAAATATTTTCGCAAATAGGTGAAGATGGATTTAGAAAAAAAGAAATTGAAGCAGCTAAAGAATTTGGGAAACGCTCGGGAATAATTCTTTCAACAGGTGGCGGAATTGTATTAAACGAAGAAAACTATAATTCACTTCATCAAAATGGAATTGTAATTTTTATAAATCGAGATGTGAATGTTCTCCCGACAAAAGGCAGACCGCTTTCTGAAAAGACGGACTTAAATCTTATGTATAAAACAAGACTTCCACTTTATAAAGCATTTGCAGACATTGAAATAGATGGAAATGATGAGATTTCAAATGTTGCTGATAAAATAATAAAAGTTATAAAGGAATGGTAAAAATGAAAAAAATACTTGTAATTAATGGCCCAAATCTTAATTTCCTCGGAATTCGTGAGCCTGAAATTTATGGCACAGAAACTTATACGGATTTAGTAAAATCAATTGAGGGCTGGGCAAAAGAAATCGGAATGGAAGTTAGATGTGTCCAGTCAAACCACGAGGGCGTTATCATTGATGAAATTCAAAATGCCTATAAAAAATATGACGGAATTATCATAAATGCAGGTGGATACACGCACACAAGCATAGCAATAATGGACGCTGTAAAGGCAGTTGGAATTGATACCGTAGAGGTTCATCTTAGTGATATAGATGGCCGTGAAGATTTTAGGCGTATGTCATATGTTGGGCTTGCCTGCAAAGAGCATTTTATAGGGCTTTCATTTGAGGGATATAAATTGGCACTTGAATATCTATTTGACGGCAATATCTATAATTAACTATTAACAACAAAATCGGAACAATCTTCTATCAGTGATAGCTTAGATTGTTCCGATTTTTTATTTTTAGGTTAAATTTCAGTTGCTATGTAATTTACAAATGCTGATTTTATTAATCTTCATCTTCATCTTCATCGTATTCATCATCATCTTCATCATTTCTATTTAGCTTAGTCATAAGTGCCTCTATTTGCGTTTTGAGTTCTTCATCAAAGCTAACATTCGGGCGGTCTAATTCGACTTTACATATGATGCTGTCTTTAGTCACAAACATAACTCTAACAAAGAAAATCTCTTTAACTTTATCATAAACTCTGCCAGCACTCATTGTTCCATTTATAGATGTATATGATGAATTAGCAACATAACCAATAGTACCAATCATTGGCAAAAAGGCTTTAATAGCCTCAGAGTCACATTCGTTTGTTGGTTCTTTTTCGCAAGCAATAACATTGCCGATTTTAAACGGAGCTTTACCATAATAGTGATTAATCCCCGTGATTGTAACATACATTTTTTTCATAGTTGTCACTCCTTTTCTTTTTCTATATTCTATGCCTTTGTCGCAGAAAACACAAAAATAAAAGAGGGGATAAGTCCAATAAAAAGGACTTTGCACGGGGCAATAATACAGCAAATAACAAAATAATTAGCATAAATGTTGACAAATTATATCTATATTAAAAAATATTGAGGGGGCTTATATTGATGCAGAGTGGAAAGACCTTTTACACCCAGTATCATCGCATTGTTTCACAGAAAATGATAGAATGAAAAAAATATGGAGAGAAAACAAAAACAAACACAAAAGCAGTATGATGTAATTGAATATGTCACACTGCTTTTTCTTTGCTAAATTTTAAATCCATCTCCCAATTTATCAAGCCATTTTTTTAGCTCGTTTCGGAAATATATAAACAGCTCCTTGTTATCTTCATTAATTCGTATTGGCGTCTTTTCATACTTATCATTTTGTAAATCAAATATGAATTCATCGCTTGCATCAAACAATGTTGTCCTTTTATCACAAACATATGTATATCTGCTACTTTTGAGGCATCTGTATCCATAATCAATCGGATTTTCATTTTTATCTTTAAACACTGCTGATGGTTCACCATAATTTGCTATGTAGAGTGTTTCATATATATTGCGGTCAGTTTTTTCTAAAACAACTGGTGCAAAGCTTATTCCATCAAACTTATTTTTTATAGGTATATCGGCTAATTCTAATAATGTTGGAGCATGATCTGGACTTCCTATTAACTGGTTGCTTACGCCTTGCCTCACAGCACCGCCAATTATAAAGGGTATATTAGTCGCTTCTTCATACCAAATTGCTTTTCCATACAGCCCATGCGACCCCATTAAATCACCATGGTCCGATGACACCACTATTATGGTGTTTTCATATAAACCATTATTTTTAAGAAAATCTAATATCTTTCCCAAATAATAATCAATACCGCTGATTGCAGCATAATATTTTTTTGTGTTCGCAATTATATCCTTCGTCTTTCTGTCAAATACTTGAGAACCATCAATTGTAGTTGCACCCACATTTTCACGCAAGTTAAGCTTTTTGTCGATATATTCATTTAAAAAACATTTTGGTACTAAATCATAATCCGTATGTGGAGGATTGTATGACAAAAACATTGCAAACGGATTTTCACTATTCATTACATCCTTAATATAATTCAATGCAATTTCAGTTTCATGCTCTACTGACCATTTGTTTTTAATCTTTATCATCTTTCTACTATCTGTCCAATAGTGTGGATTTAGATGGTCATCAAATGTTCCATATGAATACCAAAAATCTACACCATGTCGCCTTTTTCCAGGTGGTGTATAAGCGTCCCACTGAGTTGCACCATCATGAGGTTTTGGCCTTTTTCTTGCACTTGGAATATCTAAATGCCACTTTCCTATGTATGCGGTATTATAGTTTTCTGATTTCAAAACATCAGTGATACAGAGTTGATTTTCGTTTAGCTCAACATCCCAAACTGGTTTGCAATTTCCGACAACGCCATTTCTTAAAGGATAAGTTCCACTCATAAGACACGCTCTGTGCGGAGAACATATTGGGCATGTGCTATATGCTCTTTCAAAAACAAAGCTCTCCTGCGCAAAATTATCAAGGTTTGGGGTTTTTATATCTTTATTATATCTTCCCATTGAATGCTTTCCCCATTGATCAGCAAATATATAAATAATATTTTTTCGTTTGTTCAAGCCATTCTCTCCTTTTCACAGCAATTTTTAATTATTAGAATGATAAGTTAATATTTCAAAATATCTATTAAATCGTCTTCAGTAATATTCAAATAATCAATTACATCATCAGCAACTCTAATTCGTTTCATCTTTGCAATACGATGCGTATCTGAACCAAAACTAAATTTACAGCCGACATTTTTTGCTATCTTAAACATTCTTAGATAAGTTTTCTCAAAATCTATAATAGGCTTTTCGCAAAAAATAGCAGTATTTATTTCAATTCCTGTGTTGTATTCATTGGCGGTATTGAAACACTCTCTAAACTTGCTGTCTGATATATAATTGAAAATTTCAGTTAATTGCTCTGGTTTTTCCCAACCACACGGCTCAAAAGGGTGAGCTACAGAAGTTGCAATTCCTTTTTTTACCATTTCAATAAAGCTATCTACGCTGTATTGTGCAATAGCCTCGGTGGTTATTTTATCCTCAGGAATTACAAAACCTTTCATATGATAGTGCGAATGAGGCACAAGAACATAATCAAACAAAGAGGCATTTTCTTTAGTCAATCCCAAAGTACCCATTGCAAATTCTGTTTCACAGCCAAATAAAATATTAAGACCTTTTCTATCGATAGTTTCAAGTTCTTTTTTAGTCTGCAAAACATAATCAATGTCTTGTCCTTCATAAAAGCTGTTAAGTTTGTAGTTAACATCGGTATCCCACAGATGGTCCGAAATTCCCAATGTTGAAAGCCCCTGATTTATTGCTTCATCTATATAATTCTTTAGTGTGGCAGTTGTGTCATCACTGCATTTAGATAAGTGCGTGTGTACATGTATATCGTGTTTAATTTTCATTATAGCGTTCCTCCATTATTAGTGCCTGCAATGCTAAAATCAATAGAGATTTTTAAAAGTTTCTAAATTAGCTTTTCAGCCGAAGAATTGCATTCTACACTTTCTCTTTTTCAAACAATTCTCTGCGAAATATTCACAATAAACTGAAATCAGCGGATTATAAAGCAAGGTTATCATACGCCTTATATGTATAATTTGTCAACACTGATACAAATTGTTTAATTTTTTGCTGTAAATATTTGCTTTTTTCGCTTTCGCACAAAAAAATAGCAGGCAAAGAGCAACTTTTAAAGCTCATTGCCTGCCGATTGTAAGCTATAATCATTTGTGTTTGCTATCTCTCCTTTCCAAAACAAACTCCCCTATCGCCATTTTGTGATAGGGGAGTAAATTATTATTTCAAATGCTATATTTCCCCGATAAAGGGAGGCTTATTTAAGTCAATACAATCTATGGCAAAGATAGTTTTGAATAATGATTTGCATTTGTCATTTAATTATTTTAATATTTTAAATTTTCCGATAATTGGAAGCTCTTTCGCTTTTGAATTAACGACATTTATTATGCCAATTATTGCAAGAACTAAGAACACAAAGCTAACAAGTCCGAGCAAGCTTACAATTATGCTTAGTGAAAATGAAATCATAAACAAAATGCTACTTAATATTCCATAAGCTATTGAATAAGCGATTTCAGCAATTAAAAGAACCAAACCTTGATTAGCATGAAATCTTGCGTATTTTGAACCTTTGCCAGCTAAAATCGGAATGAGTACTAATATACCCAAATAAGCTAAAATTCCTAAAATTTTGTTTTGCTCAATATCCTCTTTGGCGAATTCCTCGGTGCAGTCTGGTGTGTTGTTGAGGTCTTTCATTTTTGATGAAAAATCAGAATTTTGATTGCTTGTAGGTGGTACCCCAGTAGTGTTCGACTGCGTAGAAGTGTTCGACTGCGTAGAAGTGTTTGTTTGCTCAGAAACTTTTGGTTGTTCCCCATTAACTGATATTGCCGTTCCACAAGATGTGCAAAACTTCAACCCCTCTTTTAATTCTGAACCACATTTTCCACAGTATGTCATAATTTTTCCTCCTAAATATATTTTAACTTTTTATTGTAAGTCTTCTGGAATGGGATTCATATCGTAATAATTCCCCTCTGAATCTATACAAAATGAATTACCCTCATCATCAATTTGAATTTTATCAGTTACTTTTTCGGTTACGGGTCCGTCCTCATTTATCCTCCATAAGAATGACAGTGAAAACAGAAATGAATGATCTTCATTAGCATATGTAAATGGCACCCTTAGATATATATTGCTTGGCATTTTTGTATTCAATTGCTCAAGGGGGATTTTTACAGTAATATCAACTTTGCTTTTTAAAGTGTTAAATCCACTGAATTCTGAAACTCGACTTGTTTCTCTCTTTTCATATTTGAAATTTACAGGGACTGACTGATTCATATCTTTATCAGTTGAAGCAGTAACAGAATTGTTAAGAAATTCTGAGTTAGATTTTAATTCGCCTGTGGCTTTTATCAACTCTTCAAAATCAATTATATAAAGAGTAAGCCTTAAAACTCCACCATTTATTTCTGCATTCCCAGTATTCCAACTGCCATATCTATAATCATCTGTGCAGCTAAGCCTTCCTGTAAAACTGTCGCATCCAATGTAATCATACCCTTTGCTAAGCTTAACTGTAACAGGGGAACCTTTTTCAATAACAGTATCCGCCTTAGGAATAGTTGAAAAAACCTTTCCCTCGCTATATTCAGAATACTCCTCAATGACTATTGGAATTAGCCCCAAAGCTGTTAGAACCTGCTTAGCCGAGTCAATGTCTGTTCCTAAAATATTGGGTACCTTTGCTCCATTTTTATCATTCTTTTTTAATGTTACGAGAGAGGTTCCCGTTTCATTAGAATTATCATTATTCTTTTTTGAACAGCCTGTACCCAATGAAAAAATTAAAATTGCTGCTAATAAAATTGCTATCGCTTTTTTAGTTGCCTTTATCAAAACTATACACCTCCAATTTTATTTTCCTTTTTTAAAATACTTCTAACCCATCTTTCCGAATAGTTATACCGAGAGGCAAGCTCTTTGTAGTTACTGCCGTCAAATTCAGATTTAAGCTGGCTCACAATACTATCCCTTGAAATAAGTCGAGTAGGAAATGTGATTTGTTGCCCCTTGTATTGTGAATAAATCTGAACAGTAGAGTCAATCCCAATAAGATTAGCCAATTCTGCGTATACGCCATTCAATTCATCTGCTTTTAATGTAGCAATATTCACACCCCCATTACCAATATTTACATCTCACTTTGACATTATATTACTTTGATTTTGAAATTTCATTGGAAGGTTTCCTTGCTTTTTTCAGAGCGAAAAGAATGCCTTCACATACTCGCAAGCATACTTATCAAAGTGCAAGGCTTGGTGCTTTTACAGCATCTTTTTAATTTTTACTTGCCATCTCAATATTATTGCTGCTGATTTCGTTCTGCTTATTTTTATTTATTGAGTAGCTTAAAAAGCTTGGTGCTATATAGCAAAAAACTATAAAACCGTAAATAATTTTTTCATTCCTTTTCCCCCAATATTAACAAAAAATAATAGCCAAAAGGAAATATCTTCCTCTTGACTATTATTATACTTATTCACTTGGACACTTGGTGGGGTGGGAATTATTTTTTTCTATATAATATGACTTTATCTTTTGAAACTTTTTCTATGTCATATTTTTTTAAGGCTTTTAGAGTTGCTGTGCCTCCTATTGTGGCTATACCAACTGCTAATGATGATGCAGAACCAAATGCTATTGTTGCAGCTGGCACAGTAACCAAATGAAATGCGTTTGACGTCCCACCAGTTGGAATTGTTAATGCAACGGCAGCTACACTAATACCAATAGCAGTTAATGCCACAGCCCAAGCTATTTTACCTGTTGCACAAATTCTAAATGTTTTATTTGCCAAATCACCTTCAATAGTTATAGTATCATTTTTTCTTTTTATTGCTTCAACTAATTCATGGGTATTATTTACGCTCATATAATTTTTCTCCTTTAGTTAAATCTCTTATTTGTCAAACTATTTATTCTTTTTACTCAATTTAAATAACAACTCACATTTTTTACACAATGGAGCACTTAATATTTCTAAATCTTTTGGCATAATGGCGTCATTCAATTTAATAGTAAAAGATTTTCCACAATTTTTACAAATTAAATCTCTTTTAGATTTTATAGGCATAATATGACCTCCAACAATAATTAAATAAGAAATATCATCTTTGTTAATCTCCCCAACCACTTTGCTTGTTCCATTCAGGATTATATTCTTTTATCCACTGTGCTTCAACCTTTCTGCATTTTTCTCGAGAGTCCAATATTACCCATGAAACTGTTATGTTATCACGATTTTCAAAAATTTTAATTGCTGATGAGTAATGAGCAGTAGTTCCATTGTAATATTGAACAAATCTTTTTCTTATTCCATCCTCAGCTTTTCCAACATATTTAAGCCCGTCGCAGTAAATTTTATAGCAACCCATATCGTTCGGTGCGGTTTTAGTTGCATCCTGCAAAGTTGTTGGTATAAATCCTGTTGCTTGTATTAGTCCTTTTGCTATATCAAAAAATCCCAACTTATGTTTCTCCTTATAAAAAATATATTTTACGTTATGTGCTTATTTACGGTCAAAAAAACTTGTAATGCGTTTTATCACTATTTTTTATCAATAAAACGTTTTAATCCAAAAGCAGCCGCAGTTGCTACAGCAATAGTACCCACCGTACTAAATAACATAGTAGTTAGATTGATCCAAAAATTCTTATTTTCTGTGTCTTTGCTTGCAATTTTATCGGCAGTTTCCTCCATTTTTTCTTCATAATAAACTCGCTTTTCTTCAGATAAATCCGGGTCTTTTGAACGTTCATTGAATTCGTTCAATATTGTACCATATGCATCGTATACTTTATTCGAACTTGATTTATTTTCACTTATCACTGAATTAAAAGATTCATTTAGTTCAGTACTCGCATTTGATGCAAATTCAATAACTTTTGGTACTTGTTCAATAATCTTTTTTGCGACCTCTGGATTCATATCAGGAATCATAGTAGCTAATTGATGAATTTTTTCTCCCGTAAGATGCTGAAAATCCGTTACATCTAATTTCTGTTTTATATCATATTCGCTTAACATATTCATAATTTTTAACTCCTTCATATTTTTTACCTTATTTTCATTTATATTTCCCTAACATCTCCTCAATTTCCTCCTTCATTTCTTCTCTAAACCACTGCGGTGACACGACATCGACTCCAGATTTTTGAGATAACAACCAGCGTTTTACCCCCTCACCATAAATTTCAGCTTCAACAAGTGCATAATCGTTATTTTCCTCAATCACCTTTGCAGTAGGCAATCTATCAAGCACTGCTTCAAGGCTGTCACCGCTGAACTTAAATTTGACTGTAAACAGCTTTCCTGGATACATAAACTGTATCCTATTTTTATATTCACCCTCTTTGAAATGCTTTGAATAAGGAATATTAAACTTTTCACCTGTCACTTCTATATTTTCAATTCTATCTGCTCTAAAATTTTTTAGAATGGAGTTATTATCCTTAGTATCAAAAGCAGACAAGTAAAAATAATATTCAGA
Source organism: Oscillospiraceae bacterium (assembly GCA_036652055.1). Classification (GTDB taxonomy): domain Bacteria; phylum Bacillota; class Clostridia; order Oscillospirales; family Acutalibacteraceae; genus Fimenecus. The sequence goes on from JAVVWP010000006.1 coordinate 65,346, forward strand.
AAAAATTATTGCAACGGGATTTACAGTGCGTTTAGATACTGATAAATCCTGCTTTTTATATGTAAATGTTATCTGCTGTTGGCTTTTTATATAATCAGTTAATTTCCAAATATTTTGTACGATAGCTTTTCCATGATGTGGCGGAGTATAGGTATATAATTCACTTTGTAAAAACGATTTTATCATTTGGCTTGTTTCTGGCAACGCTTGTGATAGAAGCTTTGAAATCACATCTTCAAGCTCGTCTTTATTAAATGCTCTACTTTCTAAAATCACTTTTGAAATTGCTAAGACCTGGTCAGGAGTTAACCATTCTCTCTCAATTTTAACAAGGCGATAGCAGTTTTTTGCTCTATCATATTGAATTGTTGCTTCTGCATCCATAAAATGAGTTTCAACTAAATATGAACGCAAATCATCAAGGTCACGCTGAACAGACTTCGGTGTAACATTAAATTCATCAGATAATTCTTTTTTATTGACATCCTCGCCTTTTAATAATCTTTCGTATATTGCTAAAAGACGAAACCCCTTATTGCTATTTCCGGCAAAATCTAAACTCATTATTTTATACCCCCATTTTCTACAATATTACCTGTTGCCTCTTGTACTTGTCTTTTAAGATGTTTGACCTTAGACATATAATATCGCAGAAAAATGCTTAGTGTAATAACTACTATAAATGCCACAAAAGCAGATTTACACGCAAAAAGAATTAAAACAAAAACTAATAATTCTTTTAAAAATTTATTTGATTTCATAAAAATCGCCCACCCTTACTATAATAATTAGATTTTAATATTATTATAAGAAGTTAGATGGACATATAATGGGCATTTGCTTGATAATATTTATTTAATCCGCATAATTTGTTGTTTATTGTATAATTCTACCATATAAAACTTATCTTGTCACGCACTTTTTAACTATAAATATCAATTTGATTTTTAAAAATCTATAATACCTTAGACACAAAAATACCTTAGACACAAATTTTTTAATATGTAAAAGCCTTTGATGGTGCTGAATTTGGGCATAAAAAATGGCTCAAGCCGAAGCCTGAGCCATGGTGCGAGAGACCGCAACAGCATCTTAAAAATCCTTGATAATGCGTTGTTTTTCACTACTGCTTTACAAATGACTGCAATATGACTGCAATAGTTTGCTGTAAATTTTAGAATAAAATGTGTAAAAAGTCTAAGATTTATATGCTCTTTTAAACACAAAACAACACAATAAAATATCATAAAGCTTAATTAATAATTCCCCAATATTAAAGCACCGAGTCACATCAGATTTAACCATTTTCTGAACTGATTTCGGTGCTTTTTTGTTAAGCGATTTTTCTCCTTGCAACACTAAAAAAATTAATTAATGCGTGGATTTCAACCACTTTTTCTTTTCCATAGTCACAACTTGGAAAGTCAGGTCTATTGAAAAGTTTTTGAACAGTTGGAATGCTCCAGTTGAGCTTTTCAGCAGTTTCTTTGATTGTTAAAAAAGCAATACATTCGTTTGCACCTTTTATTTTGCCTTCGAGTTCACAAATTTGCTTTAATATATCAAGAATATCAGTTAATGCATCTAACTCCAAACTGTCAATTTTAATGTTCGTTTGCATAAACAAACGCCTCCTTTACTATAAATTTAATAATTATCAAAAGTAAAAATAAAAAAGCCGATAGGCAGAAGTTTCCTTCTGTTTATCAGCTATATATGTTATATCTATATATTTTAATAATTACTATACATATATAATAGCGTACATTTGTTCTGGAGTCAACACTAAATATTGCACAAAGATTAAAGCTAAAATTTGGCTGCTTTTACATTAAAAATTTCACGCTGCGATGAATTAAATTATGTTTTATTGCATATAATGTACATAGTTGACATAATGTACACTTTGTAATATAATAGGAGGCAAGGAGATGATTAATATGTTTGCACTTAATTCAACAGATGTTAGAAAGGACTTTAGTGCTATTGTAGATAAGGCTGTAAGGGAAAAACCTCAGTTTATCAAACGGACACGGGACTATATGATATTATCAGATGTGCATTTTTTTGAGTCATTACTGAGCGGATATTCTTTCACAGCAGAGCAGTTTGTGGAAGATGATGGGTCTGTTACTTTGTCCTTGAATGAATTAGACATCATAGAAAATTCAGCTACGGTGGACGAAGCAAAACAAAAGCTTTCACAGTCAATCCTTGACTATTCGGAGGATTTTTATAAGGACTTCAGCTATTGGGGTTCAGCTCCTAACAGAAAATCACACATTCCATATGTCTTTAAAGCGTTAGCTCTTGATGATACCCAAAAGATTGGAGAGCTGATTATATGCCAAGATGGAAAGAATTAAAACGATTTTGTGAAAATGATGGATGGGAATTATACAAAAACACTGACCATTATTATTATCGAAAACGAGAAGAAGATGGCACAACAAGATTTACAAAAGTTTCTAAAGGTAGCGGAGAAATCCATACTGCTATGTGGAAACAAATCCTAAAAAAGCAGCTGCAAACTACACAAGAAGAATTTAACAAAAAAATATAGGCTTTTCATATAGTAATTATAAAACATCTTTAATTAGGTTGTTAATCACATTTATTAGGGTGTCTAACCGTTTACATAATATAAGTATTTATTTACACAGTGTTTCCCCAAAAACCACATAAGCAAAGATAAAACATATATCACCATCAGCCAGTATAGATTTAAAGCTAAAATTTGGCTGCTTTTATATTAAAAATCTGTCAAAGATAAGTGTAGCAACAGTTTGACCTAAGTTAAACAGAAAAGGGCTTGAGGAAAGGGCTTGTAGCTAACTTATATCGAGAGATTAGACTGATATTCAGATATTATAAATAACAATGTATTGACATAGTGCATACAATGTAATATAATTAGTATACTAACAAAGAAAGGAGCGGTTATAATGGCTAAGACAAGCAATTTAAACATTAGGATTGACCCGATATTAAAAGAACAGATAGAAGCTTTATATGCTAATTTTGGAATGAATATCACTGAAGCGGTAAATATTTTTCTGCATCAAAGTCTTATTTATGGTGGGTTACCATTTTCGATAAAAATTGATGTCCCTAATAAGACAACGCTCGAAGCAATGCAAGAAGCTGATATTATAACAAATAGCAAAAAGCGAAGATTTGATACCGCTGAAGAAATGTTTTCCGATTTAGGTATTTAATATGTTAAAGCCTGAATATACTAATCGATTTAAGCACGATTTAAAATTATGTGAAAAAAGGAATTGCAATATCAACGATTTAAAATCTATAATTCGTTTGTTAGTTGAAGAAAAAACGCTTCCTGAGAAAAATAAAGACCATAATTTGTCTGGCATTTATATGAATTATAGAGAGTGCCATATTGCACCAGATTGGTTGTTAATTTATAAATGTGTCGAGGGTGATGTTATAATTTTCGTTAGAACAGGCAGTCACTCTGATTTATTTTAGCCTAAAGTTAATATTTTTTAAAAAGCAGTGTGAAGTATTCAATTACATCATACTGTTTTTCATATAGTAATTATAAAACATCTTTAATTAGGTTGTTAATCACATTTATTAGGGTGTCTAACCGTTTACATAATATAAGTATTTATTTACACAGTGTTTCCCCAAAAACCACATAAGCAAAGATAAAACATATATCACCATCAGCCAGTATAGATTTAAAGCTAAAATTTGGCTGCTTTTATATTAAAAATCTGTCAAAGATAAGTGTAGCAACAGTTTGACCTAAGTTAAACAGAAAAGGGCTTGAGGAAAGGGCTTGTAGCTAACTTATATCGAGAGATTAGACTGATATTCAGATATTATAAATAACAATGTATTGACATAGTGCATACAATGTAATATAATTAGTATACTAACAAAGAAAGGAGCGGTTATAATGGCTAAGACAAGCAATTTAAACATTAGGATTGACCCGATATTAAAAGAACAGATAGAAGCTTTATATGCTAATTTTGGAATGAATATCACTGAAGCGGTAAATATTTTTCTGCATCAAAGTCTTATTTATGGTGGGTTACCATTTTCGATAAAAATTGATGTCCCTAATAAGACAACGCTCGAAGCAATGCAAGAAGCTGATATTATAACAAATAGCAAAAAGCGAAGATTTGATACCGCTGAAGAAATGTTTTCCGATTTAGGTATTTAATATGTTAAAGCCTGAATATACTAATCGATTTAAGCACGATTTAAAATTATGTGAAAAAAGGAATTGCAATATCAACGATTTAAAATCTATAATTCGTTTGTTAGTTGAAGAAAAAACGCTTCCTGAGAAAAATAAAGACCATAATTTGTCTGGCATTTATATGAATTATAGAGAGTGCCATATTGCACCAGATTGGTTGTTAATTTATAAATGTGTCGAGGGTGATGTTATAATTTTCGTTAGAACAGGCAGTCACTCTGATTTATTTTAGCCTAAAGTTAATATTTTTTAAAAAGCAGTGTGAAGTATTCAATTACATCATACTGTTTTTCATATAGTAATTATAAAACATCTTTAATTAGGTTGTTAATCACATTTATTAGGGTGTCTAACCGTTTACATAA
>JAVVWP010000007.1:0-68377 GCA_036652055.1 Oscillospiraceae bacterium
TGCTGCTTTTGAAAACAATAAAATGGTTGAATTGAATACGGATTTTTTCGTAAGTTCTTGTTATACTGAAAAGTTCAAAAAGCAATATGCAGAATATATTTGCTATTTATATGAAAAAGGTATTCCTATTACAATAGGAAGTGACCTTCATAGCAATTACACTACGCATCATAATCAGGTAAGAGAATATATGGAGCCTTTAGGCTTTACAAAAGATAGCTTTTGTATCCCAAAATTTAGACAATATTAGGCTATAATTTATTAACATAGTAGCGATTAAAAAGGAAGTGAAAGAATTTGATATATATAACAGGTGACACTCACGGTGAAGAAGAAAGATTATCAGTTTCGAGGTTAAAAGCACTCAAAGCAGGGGATACCTTAATAATCTGTGGGGATTTTGGATTTATTTGGGACGGTGATAAAAAAGAGCAGAAATTTTTAAAACAGCTTGGCAAAAGAAAATACAATGTTTGTTTTTTAGATGGCACTCACGAAAACTTTTTTCGCCTAAATGATTATGAAATTAGTGAATGGAATGGCGGAAAAGTTCATAAAATATATGGAAATCTTTATCATCTTTTAAGAGGTCAAGTTTTTGAAATAGAGGGCAAAAAGATATTTGCTATGGGTGGCGGTGAAAGCCCTGATATTGATATAAGAGCCGAAAATGAGCATTGGTCAAGAGATGAAATCCCTTCTCAGGAAGAACTTTATGAGGGAGCGAAAAATCTTGAAAAGGCACAATATAAAATAGATATTGTTGTAACGCACGAACCACCTATGCGAATAAAGCGATTTTTACAGATGAAAGACTATGACACGCTTAGAGTTACTGCTCTTAATGCCTATTTTGAAGAATTGTCAGATTCTTGCGATTTTTCAAAATGGTTTTTTGGAAGCCTGCATATGGATAAGTACATATCGAATACACATATGTCAGTGTTTAAAAATATTGTTAATGCAGAAACCGGTGAAAAGTTAAAGTAGAACTATTGGAGAAAAGATAAATATGGAGCTTAGCAAAAGCAGTAAAATATTCGGAACAATTGAAATAATAGCAGCTGTGGTCATTATCATCACTGCTGTTGTTTTTTCACCGAATTTATATACTAAGCCACCAAAAGAAACTGTGACAGTTACAGAAGAACAAACAGTGGAAAACAAAGAAGATGGCTATCTTGAGGTTATGGGAGAAGAAAACGAAGAAGAAAGCCTGCCTCCTACGATAGCAGAAACCACAGCTCCAACAACCATAGAACAAACAAATATTGGCGAATATTCAGTAAGCGGATATATTGTTGTTACGAAGAATTCAGCGATGGAGATGTATTCGACAAATAAAGCAAAACTTGCAGAATACACTCAAACAATCAATACTCTTAGTGAAAAAGTGCCTAACACCAATGTGTTTATGTTGCTTGCGCCAACAAGAATGGAGTTTTATGGGCCAGAGGAGTACAAAACTGGAAGTCATTCTCAAAAAAGCGGAATTGAATTTGCGTATAGCAGTGCCTCGCCAAAAGTAAAATGCGTTGATGCCTATAGTGAATTAAGCAAAAAAACGAATGATTATATTTATTTTAGAACTGACCACCACTGGACAGCTCGTGGGGCATTTTGTGCTTATACCGAATTTTGCAAATCAGCAGGGCTTAGCTATGCACCGCTTGAAAGCTATCAAACAGGTCAGCTTGATGGGTTCGTTGGAAGTATGTATAGATACACGGGAAGTGAAGACCTTAAAAACAATCCAGACTATGTAGAATATTTTATGCCGATTTTCGAGTCGTCTGCACAATACTTTACAAGTGCCGCTATGACGGATCCTAAACCACTTAGAATTATTTCAACGAATATTACAGATCCTGCCAGCAAGTATTTGACTTTTATTCAAGGCGATAAACCGTTGATTAAAATGGTATCGTCAAGCCCGAGAAAAGAAAAAGTCCTTTTAATTAAAGAGTCTTATGGAAATGCGTTTGCACCTTTTCTTCTTGAAAATTTTAGTGAGGTTTATGTTCTTGATCCACGCCAAGAGGGCGTTCGGGATATGAATTTAGTGCAGTTTATAAATGACAATCAAATCGGGAGTGTTATCTGCCTTAATTACACGATGGCACCATCAAATGCTACTTATATGAGTGCTTTTAAAAATATTGTAAACAAATAGTGATGCGAATTATTAACTTTTTGATAACTATTAATAAAACTATTGCATTTTTTGTAAAAATTTGATAATATTTTATTACTGCTTATATAAAATAAGCCTTATAAAAAAATAGGAGGATTTAGGAAATGGCAAACAGATTTATTTTAAACGAAACATCTTATCACGGCAAAGGCGCTATTCAAAACATTGTAGATGAGGTAAAGATGAGAGGATTTAAAAAGGCATTTGTATGCTCTGATCCTGACCTTATCAAATTTGGCGTTACAAAAAAGGTAACGGATATTCTCGACAACGCAGGTTTAGCTTATGAGATTTATTCTGATATTAAAGCAAACCCAACAATTGAAAATGTTCAAAGTGGCGTTAAAGCAATAAAGGCTTCAGGTGCTGACTACATAATTGCAATCGGTGGCGGTTCATCTATGGATACTGCAAAAGCAATCGGCATTATTGTTACAAATCCTGAATTTGCTGATGTTAGAAGTCTTGAAGGCGTTGCAGCAACAAAAAAACCATGTGTTCCAATTATCGCAGTTCCAACAACTGCAGGTACAGCAGCAGAAGTTACAATTAACTATGTTATAACCGATGCACAGAAAAACAGAAAAATGGTTTGCGTTGATGTTCATGACATTCCTGTTGTCGCTGTCGTTGATCCTGATATGATGGCAAGTATGCCAAAAGGACTTACAGCAGCTACGGGTATGGACGCTCTTACTCACGCTATTGAAGGCTATATCACAAAGGGTGCTTGGGAACTTTCAGATATGTTCCACCTAAAAGCAATCGAGATTATTGCACGCTCACTCAGAGGTGCTGTTGAGAATACTACTCAGGGCCGTGAGGATATGGCACTTGGTCAGTATATTGCAGGTATGGGATTTTCAAATGTAGGGCTTGGAGCAGTTCATTCAATGGCTCACCCTCTTGGAGCTCTTTATGACACACCTCACGGAATTGCAAATGCTATTATTCTTCCAACTGTTATGGAATATAATGCTCCAGCAACAGGCGAAAAATATAGAGATGTCGCAGCGGCAATGGGCGTTAAAGGAACCGAGAATATGTCACAAGCCGAATATCGCAAGGCAGCTATTGATGCGGTTAAAAAGCTTTCAATAGATGTTGGCATTCCTACCGATTTAAAGGCAATAGTTAAGGAAGAAGATTTAGACTTCCTCGCAGAATCAGCCTTTGCAGATGCTTGCAGACCAGGAAATCCTCGTGATACAAGCGTTGCCGAGCTTAAAGAACTTTATAAATCACTTCTTTAATATAGCAAAACAGAATAAAGTCCATATTCGCAGATATTACTGTGAATATGGACTTTTTTATTTTAGATACGACTTCTTTATAAAATTAAATTCCAAACAGTTGCAAAACCATTCCTGCAATTACAGAAACTGAAAAAAGAAGCCCGACAACTTTAAGACCTTCTTTTTTGTTTTTATCGGTTTTAAAAAGAACTGCAAGTCCAACGCCTGCACCTGCACAAAGCCCAGCTACTACTGAGGCAAAACTGATTGCACCCTCTAAATATAATTCTGTTAAAATAACCGATGCCGCACAGTTTGGAATAAGACCTATTAATGCCGCTATGATTGGTTGAAAAAATGTATTTCCAAGCAAAAGACTTGAAAGTCTTTCAGGGCCAATTAGCCCAATAGCTAAATTTACAAGAGTTGTAAACAAAAGCAAAAATCCAAATATTTTAACCGTGTGGTAAAGGGCAGGCTTTATAATTCCCTCCTGCTCGTGACAGCCACAGTCCTCACACAAATCTCCAGTAGTGTCGCTCAAAGGCTTTTTTCGGAATATAAAATCGATAGAATATCCTGCAATCAATGCAATTATTACTTTAACACCGATAAGCTTTAATATTTCCATTCCATGACCTGGGTTAGCCATTAAAATAAGAACAGCTTCGTCAGAGGTTGAAACAAAAACAGAAATCAAAGCACCTATTGAAATAATTCGTGCTGAATAAAGGTTTGCAGCTATTACAGAAAATCCACATTGCGGAATACAGCCAAATGCTGCACCGATAAGCGGAGAGGCTTTTCCTGATTTTGCAAGCATATTGTTGATTTTTGAACCTGTATGATGCTCAAGAAATTCTAACGCTAAAAAAGCTACAAATAAAAATGGAATCATTTTCAAAGAATCAAGCAGGGCATCTTTAAGAATATCGAGTATTATCATAAGTTGTTACCTTCCTTTGGCTTTTGGCTTTTTGCACATTCACTGCAAAGCCCATAAAGGACGGTTTTTGAGCCGTCAACAATAAAATTATGTTCTGTTAAAATGTGTTTAGACAGATCACCTAAAAACTCACATTCTGTGTGAAAAAGAGCGCCGCAACAGGTGCATTTTAAGTGATAATGGGAGTGATTTACTTTTCCGCAATCGCTATATTGGAAACACGCACTGTCACCCTCGCCACCAATGAATTTTTTGATAATTCCGTCAGAATATAACTTTTCAAGATGCCTATAAACAGTAGTTCTTCCGACACCCATATTATTTTCTTTTAAAACTGAATAAACCTTTTCGGCTGTTAAATGAGTTTCTTTATTATCTTTTAAGCATTGAAGCACTAATTCGCTTTGTTTTGTAGTATACCCCAATTTTTTCACCTCTAATATGAATTTGAAAACCGTTTTCATATTCTACAACATTTTATAAAAAATGTCAAGAAAAAAACAGCCTTACATTTTGTAAAACTGTTTTTGTGATTTTTATAAGGGTTAGCACTCTCGCCTATATTTAAGCGGAGAAACGCCAAAGACTTTTTTAAACGCCTTAGAAAAAACAAGAGCGTCGCTATATCCGCAAGCAATAGAAATGTCTTTTATTGAGCAATCTGATTTTTTCAAAAGCTCGCAAGACCTTTCAAGTCGATAAGTTGCAAGGTATTTTTGAGGAGATGTATTTAGATGAGTTTTAAACAAGGTAAAAAGATAGCTTCTGTTTAGCTCAACATAATTTGCAATATCATAAACAGTAATTACATTTGAATAATTGTCACGAATAAAATCCTGAGCTTTTTGAATATAATAATTGTCAGAAACAATTTCATCACTGCTTTTTTTCTTTCGAGTAGTTTCAGAAGAAATGATTGAAAAGAACTTGCACAGCAGACTTTGCAAAACAAATTCATTTTCAATACCTGTTGTATTATGTTTTAACATTTCAAGAACCACTTTTTCAAGTAGTATTCCGTTTGGAAGTGAAAAAATGGGAGAAGCAGCTCTATTTAAGTTCATTTCAATTAAATAATCACGAGCTTTTTCACCGTCAAAACCTACCCAAAGATATGTCCAAGGATCATCTTGATCAGCTTCATAAAAAGCGGTTACATTAGGCTCAATTAAAAAGGCTTGACCTTTTTTTATGTCATAACTATTTCCGTGAACTAAAAGACGCCCTTTGCCGCTTATTACATAATGAATGACAAAGTGAGCTTTTACAGACGGACCAAAGCTGTGAAGTGGTTCACAATCTTCATAGCCACAATGGCAAAGCCTAAAGTCATTAAATTTAACATTGGTTTTTTCTAATTTACAAGTGTTATCCACGAAGTGCCTCCAAAAAGTTTGTTCTTTAAATATGTGCATAAATTTTAACATATTAAATGCATATGTTCAATAAAAAACTACATACAAATGAATTTTTGTTACAAAAGACAAAAAGCAATAAAATTTTTAGGCAAAAGCACAAGCGTTTTAAGCTGTATATTGCTAATACAGGCAAATTAATATATAATATGTTTAAACGGTTCAAAAGTTTTGCAACAAAATGGAGTGATTAGCGTGAAAAAAGTAATTATTATTGGTTCAGGTCCGGCTGGAATTTCAGCAAGCTTATATACAATCAGGGCAGGAATAGAAACAATTATTATTTCAAAAGCAGATACAGCTCTTAATAAAGCTGAAAAAATAGAAAATTATTATGGCTTTTCAGAGGGAATAAGTGGCTCTCAGCTTTACAAAAATGGAATTGACGGAGCGTTAAGGCTTGGCGTAAAATTAATAAACGAAGAAGTTTTTGCAATTGGATACAATGAAAAGTTTACGGTTTTAACCGACAAAGCAGAGTATGACGCAGATGCGGTTATAATTTGCACAGGCTCAGGTAGGCATACGCCTAAAATCAAAGGTCTTAATGATTTTGATGGCAAAGGAATTAGCTATTGTGCAGTTTGTGATGCTTTCTTTTATAGAAATAAAGATGTTGCTGTTCTTGGAAGTGGCAGCTATGCACTTCACGAAGCAAATGAATTAGTCACTCTTGCAAAGTCGGTCACGATTGTTACAAACGGTGAAAAAGCAAAGGCAGATTTCCCAGAAAATATGAAAGTAATAGAAAAAAAGATTTTGTCGCTGGGTGGCGAAACAACGCTCGAAAAAATTGAGTTTGACGATGGAGAAGAACTTAGCGTAAAGGGGCTTTTTATTGCATATAAGGTTGCAGGCAGTACAGCTCTTGCAAAAAAAATCGGTGCAGTTACAACTGAAAAGGCGATTAAAGTTGATGAAAATATGAAAACGAGCATAGATGGACTTTATGCAGCAGGAGATTGCACAGGCGGACTTTTGCAAATTGCAAAGGCTGTATATGAGGGAGCAAAAGCAGGAATGGAAGTTAGCAAACATTTAAGATAAAGCTATGAAATATCAAAAAAACCTATATTACCGATTAAAGTAATATAGGCTTTTTATATTTTGCAAGGTTAGCAAGCTGAAACTCTGCCCTCTTTTGCGTCAAGATTTACAACAGAACCTCCTGCTAAAATATCAGTTGCGTTGTGCGCCCCCGTAATAACAGGAATGTTCATTGCAAGCCCAGAAATAGCGGCGTGAGTATTTTTGCCATCGTGTTCTGTTATTATTCCAGAGGCTCGTCTTAAATACTCAACAATACTATTATCTGTTTCGGGAACAACAATAATATCACCGTCGTGAAAATTCTTTTTGAGGTCAGAAAACTTTTTGCATACACATAGTCGTGCAGAAACGGATTTTTTTGTTATTCCACTTCCAGTTACAAGAACATGACCTACAACATGAACTTTCATCATATTAGTTGTGCCTGAAACGCCGAGTGGCATACCTGCGGTTATAACAACTAAATCACCACTTTTTACTATTCCTGTTTTTTCGGTTGCTTCAACAGCGTGGTCAAAAAGAGTGTTAGTATCAGTTTCTTCGGCAATCAATATAGGAGAAACGCCCCAAGAAAGATTTAACTGACGATAAACATTTTCGGTTATAGTACAGCCGATTATAGGATATAAAGGTCTGAATTTAGATAGCTGACGAGCAGTAGTGCCTGATTTTGTAACGGTTATAATTGCTTTGGCACCAAGGTCATGGGCGGTGGTGCAGGTTGCGTGAGAAATAGCATTTGTAACATCAAAGGCAATATCCATATTATCTCTTGAATTAAAGCGTTTTATATAATCAATATTTTGCTCTGCTTTTTCAGCTATTCTAACCATTGTTTCGAGGGATTCAACAGGATATTTCCCCGCAGCGGTTTCGCCCGAAAGCATAATACAGCTTGTACCATCATAAATAGCGTTTGCAACATCTGTTGCCTCGGCTCTTGTAGGGCGAGGGTTTTTCATCATAGAATCAAGCATTTGCGTTGCTGTGACAACTTGTCTGCCTGCAAGATAAGCCTTTTTGATAAGCTTTTTTTGCAAAACAGGAACATCTTCAAGAGGAATTTCAACGCCCATATCCCCTCTTGCTACCATAATTCCATCAACAACACGCAGGATTTCATCAATGTTTTTAACGCCCTCCATATTTTCAATCTTAGCGATAATATTTATGGTATGGCAACCGTATTCTTCTAAAATTTGTCTTATTTCTAAAATGTCATCGGCAGTCCTTGTAAATGATGCTGCGATAAAGTCAAAATCACCGCACTCAATTCCAAAAATTATATCAGCCCTGTCAGCTTCGCTTATAAAAGGCATTGAAAGCTTTGTGCCAGGAACATTTATGCCCTTTTTGTTTTTGACAATTCCGCCATTTATAATATTACAAATAATATCGGTATCATTAATCTTTTCAACAACCATTTCAATAAGCCCATCATCGATAAGAACTCTTGAACCCTCTTTTAAATCTCTTGGAAGATTTTTATAGGTTACTGAAATTATATTTTCATTGCCCTCAACCTCACGGGTGGTAAGGGTTATTCTGTTTCCGCATTTAAGGTCGATTTCCTCTGCCAAATTTTTAACTCTTATTTCAGGCCCTTTTGTATCAAGAATTGTTGCAATAGGAAGATCGAGTTCTTCTCTAAGACGCTTAACAACGGCAAGCTTTTTTTCTGCATCTTCGTGAGTACAGTGCGAAAAATTAAAACGGGCGGCATTCATTCCTCCAAGCATTAAACGCCGAAGAACATTTTCATCTTCTGTCGCAGGCCCCAATGTGCAAATTATTTTAGTTTTTCTCATATAAGTACTCCTTTTATATAAACGCTGTAATTGAATAATGGAAGGATTGTTAATATATTATCAAATCAACCCCATCTTATTATACACTAAAAATATCAACAATAACAAGGATTAAATGTATTGGGCAAAGAGAATTAAAAAAGAGAAAAATGTTGAATTATGTCTAATTTAGCTAAACGCATATTAATTGAGTACAGTGCAGAGTAAATTTCAAAAAATCGTTTATAAAATTTTTATTGGCAAAATGACGAAAACGGTAGAAATAAAAGGTGAATATAAATTCACCTTTTCGCAGATATATTTTGGAAAATCCTAATAAAAATCACCAAATATTAGCATTATGATTAAATGCGAAACAAGCTGTTGGCACATTGCACAAAAATAAATTAAAAAAGTTGTGCAAAAAGTCTTGACAAAAATCACAAAGAGTGTTATTATACAGATACACCAAAAGAGAAAGGACGGTGACAACAATGAATGAAACAAATGAAATGCTTGAAATGAGATTAGCAGAAGACATCATAAACGCTAAATTTTCTTTCAAAACAGTTTTAAAGGTAATCGGGCTATTTTCTATGGCAGCTTAAGCTCAATACCTTTAAGCAAAACCCCCGCTTTAAGTTAAATTCCCTTTTCCCTTAAAGGGTTTATATATATTTTCTTTCTTTCCAACCCCCTTTTGAACGCTTCGGCGTTCTTTTTTTATTTAAAATCAGAAAAAAGCAGTCTAAAAGCAAATGTCGGAAAGGGCGATATACAAGGGCGAAAGCCTATCGCTTAAAAATTCTGAAAAGTCATAAGAATTATATAAAAGCAAATCCTCATCTATATATTTTGGAATTTTCATAATTATATTGGTTTTTTCATTGTCACAGCAAAAAAGCATTTTGCCCTTGCTGCATTCAATAAAATGGTCGACACTGTTAAGGCTTTTCCCTTTTTCATTTAGACTTTCAAAAATGTTATCAAGATTGCATTTGCCGAAGTTTAAGATTGAAACTATTGCAAAATCAGCGTCTTGTGAAAGCGTAACAATAATATCTTTTTTTGAAGAATATATTACTGCGTTTGAAATAACTGAAAGAATTGACCAAATTAGCCATTTAGCAGAGCATTTAACAAAAATTTCTTCGTCACAATAAAAACGAATTCTTTTTCCCCATTCAGAAAGAAGCAAGTCAGAAGAAAAGGTAATATTGTCACAAATTTTGCTTATATTACATTTATATATAGTTTTCATATCGCATTTAAGCGATTGGAGATTGCTAAGAGCTTTTAAGGAGGACATAATTTTATCAGTTGTCTTTTTTTCAATATCTTGACCATTTGATAAATGTTTCCCTATAAAAATATTATTAAACATATTTTGAAGCTCATCACGAATTTCAGCTTCGTTTTCTCCGTTTTCTAACTTTTTTTGGAGGCTTTCTGCTCTTTCAAAGTAATCATTCATAATTTTTCTCCGTTGTTTGAATTTTTAGGAGTCTATTTGATAATAATATTACCATATTCAACTTGAATATTTTGTCGATTTATATCCAAAATATATCGTTTTTTGTGAGAAAGACTAATATTTTAGGCAGTTTGACAATATTTTCACATAAAAACTGTTTTTATATAAAAAATCTTGCAAAATTTCTCGTTTCGGTATAGAATATATGTGCAATCGAAATACAAAACAAAATTTGGAGGTAATACCAATGGCAGTAAAAGTTGCAATTAATGGTTTTGGCCGTATCGGCCGTCTTGCATTCAGACAAATGTTTGGTGCAGAGGGGTATGACATCGTTGCTATCAACGATCTTACAGACCCAAAAATGCTCGCTGATCTTCTTAAATATGATACAGCACAAGGTGGCTACTGTGGCACAATCGGCGAAGGGCTTCACACAGTTGAAGTTGGCGAAGGCTCAATCACAGTTGATGGCAAAAAAATCACAATCTATGCTATGAAAGATGCTAAAGACCTTCCTTGGGGCGAACTTGGAGTTGATGTTGTTCTTGAATGTACAGGTTTCTATACTTCAAAAGCAAAGAGCCAAGCTCATATTGATGCTGGTGCAAAAAAGGTTGTTATTTCTGCTCCTGCAGGAAATGACCTTAAAACAATAGTTTTCTCAGTTAATGAAAAAGAGCTTACAGCTGATGATACAATCATTTCTGCTGCATCTTGCACAACAAACTGCTTAGCTCCTATGGCTAATGCACTTAACAACTTTGCAAAAATTCAAAGTGGTATTATGTCAACAATCCACGCTTATACAGGCGACCAAATGATTCTTGACGGCCCTCACAGAGGTGGCGACCTTAGAAGAGCTCGTGCAGGTGCTGCTAATATCGTTCCTAACTCAACAGGCGCTGCAAAAGCAATCGGTCTTGTTATTCCTGAGCTTAACGGAAAGCTTATCGGTTCTGCACAAAGAGTTCCTGTTCCAACAGGTTCAACAACAATCCTTACAGCAGTTGTTAAAGGCAAAGATGTTACTGTTGATGCTATAAACGCAGCTATGAAGGCTGATGCTTCTGCTTCTTTCGGATATAACACTGACCAAATCGTTTCTTCTGATGTTATCGGAATGAGATATGGTTCACTCTTTGACTCTACTCAAACAATGGTTGCTTCTCTTGGAGATGACCTTTATCAAGTACAAGTTGTTTCTTGGTATGATAATGAGAACAGCTATACAAGCCAAATGGTTAGAACTATTAAATATTTCGCAGAGCTTTCTAAATAATTAACTTTTGCCCATCTGCATAAAAGCAGATGGGTAATTTTGTGCAAATTTTTATTATTATTATGTTTACATTGTACAAGGCTTGTGTTATAATAACAATACTTATATTGGGTATATAGCTATCACTGCCCGATATGAAATATATTACAAAGGGAGATTTCCTACATGAAAAAATTGGCTAGCCTTATGATTGTAGCTGTTCTTCTTGTCGTTTCTTGCGTTTCAGCTTTTGCTGCAACAGGAATTAACGATTATGAGAAAAAAACAATTGAGTATGTTAAAACAGCTTATGTTGTTAACAAAACTACAATCACAGTTCCAGCAGAGTACATTACAGCACTTGAGAATATTTTCGCAACTGTTGACATGACAGAGGCACAATATAATCAAGTTAAAACAATCCTTGACGAAGCTCTTGCTTTCTGTAAAGCAAACAACCTTCAAAAACTTGAGGATATTACAGCTAAAGGTGCTGCTAAAACACTTATCGATTATGCAAACAAAGCACTCGGCATTTTCGGTTATAGCGTTAAAGTTAGTGGCTCATTAGCAGATGCTGACCACGGCACATTAACAATTGTTGATGCTAATGGCAAGACTGTTGCTATTCTCCATCCAGCAGTTATTACTAAGACCGGTGCTGATTTCACATCAGCAGCATTCTGTGGCGTTGCTGCTCTTGCAGTTCTCGCAGCAGCAGGCGTTAGCGTTAAGCGTTTCCGCAAGGAAGCTGATGAAGACTAATTCCGATAAAAATCGGAGTAAGAAGGGCTATCGGAAGTGTTTTTTACTTCTTCCGATAGCCTTTTTGTTATGCGGATACTTACTGTTCTTCGCATGTCTTACCCCGATTCTTAACCCCCTTGTTTCTGCTTATAATTTAGCTTTTTCAAAGGCTGAAACCATCATTGAGGAGCAAGGGACGAACAGTATATTCAATGGTGGAACAGGAATTTTTGAAGGCAAACTTAATATGGATGAATTCAAATTTCCAAGTTATGGCGACCATTTCGGTAAAATCAAGGTCGAGGGAACAAAGATTGATACTGATTTGATTTATGGTGATAGTAATGCACTTTTAAGTAAAGGTGCGTGTATGTCACTTTATAGCCATATTCCCGGTTGCGGGAGAGGTGTGCTTGTGGGCGCACATAACAACACATATTTTCACACTCTCCAATATGTAAAAAATGGCGCAATCGTTAATCTCGAAACCAATTACGGTTCATTCGTGTATAAGGTATATGACACAAAAATCATAAAGACTTCTGATTCAGAGGCATATAGAAATGAATTGAATGGCGACAAAGAAACTTTGCTCCTTTACACCTGCTATCCAAACGATACTATTGCTTTAACAGAATATAGATTTTTTGCGTTTTGTGAACTTGTATCAGGACCGTCTGTTAATATGTATGAATAGGAGAGTGAAAAATTATGAATAAATCAAAAAAAATTCGCTCTGCTGTACTTACAATGGTTAGTTTTTTGCTTTCAATATTTTTAGTGCTTTTAGCACTTGTCAGCGTATTAAAGGCAACAGCTCTAAATCCAAAATTTGCTGAAAGAATGCTTGTTAAATCAGACTATTCAACACTTTTACAAAAAAATGTAAAAGAAGAATTTGTATCGCTTGGAAATGCTGCCAATGTTGACGAAAGCTTTTTCAATGAATTTTTTACTTCTGTTATTACAACAGATAAGGTTCTTTCTGATACAAAATTAGTCTTTAACAGTTTTTACAGTGGAACTCCCATTGAAAAACTTGATATGGCAGACTTAGAAAAAACTCTTACCGATGAGCTATTTAAATATGCAACCCAAAAAGGATATTCATTGACAAATGAATTAAAAAGCAGTATAGCCGACCTTTCAAAACAAATGTGTGACCTTTACAATTCTTATGTCAACATTTTTGGCTTATCATATTTTGAAACTGCCGGAAGTTTGCTTTCAAGATACACCCCTTATGTAACATATGCAATTATAGGGTTTGCTGTGCTTAGTCTTATTTCGGCATTTATCATTAGAATGTCATACACAAAAAGAAAAAATGTTTACAGGTTTTATATCTATTCATTTTCAGGTGCAACGCTTATGGCTGCGGTGCTACCCATAGTCATTTTAGCGTCAAGAGTAGCTACTAAAATCAATATTGCATTGCCATCACTTTTTGCATTTGCAACTATGTTTATAAATCAAATGTTGTATTCATTCCTTTTTTCAGCATTAATTCTTGCAGTTATAACAGCACTTTTTGCAGGGCTTAGAATAATGTTTGTGAAAAAGAATAAATAGAAAAGGATAAAATATGAATTCAAAAGAAAGAATGCACAGCGGAAAAATATATTTTTGCACAGATGATGAATTGGTAAAAGACCAAATGGAGTGCAACGAGATATTATATGATTATAATAATACTCGCCCAAGTGAAACTCAAAAGCGAGAGGAAATTCTTAAAAAACTGCTTGCTGAGGTTGGCGAAAATTGTTATGTAGAGCCACCACTTCATGCAAATTGGGGCAGGCATTCTCATTTTGGAAACAATGTTTATGCAAATTTCAACTTAACGCTTGTCGACGACACCCATATTTATGTTGGCAATAATGTAATGTTTGCACCCAATGTAATTGTTGCAACCGCTGCTCACCCGATAGAGCCTGAGCTTAGAAGAAAAATTGCACAGTTTAATATTCCTGTTCATATTGGAAACAATGTTTGGATTGGCGCAGGTGCAATTATTTTGCCTGGAGTGAATATAGGTGACAATTCAGTTATCGGCGCAGGAAGCGTAGTGACAAAAGATATTCCCGAAAATGTTGTTGCTGTTGGAAATCCTTGCAAGGTGCTTCGCAAAATCAGCGAAAGAGATAAAGAATATTATTACAAAGATATGAAAATTGATGTAAAATAATGCAAAATCATAAAAAAATCGTAGTGGCGGAATTAATATCTGCCATTACGATTTTTTGGTTTTATATAAGCCCAAAGGGAATTATTTGTGATATTTTCCACCGCTTGAAATCTGAAAAGCTCTGTATATTTGTTCTAAAAGCATAATTCTTGCCATTTGGTGCGGAAAGGTCATCTTTGACATTGAAAACTTATCGTTTGACATTGCTTTTATTTCATCAGAAAGCCCAAAAGAACTGCCTATAATAAAAACAATATTGCTTTTCCCCATCAATGCAATTTGCTGAAGCTTTTCAGAAAATTTTAGACTTTCAGTTTGACTGCCTTCAATACACATTGAAAAAATATGAGAATTTGCAGGAATTTTTGAAACAATCATTTTTGCCTCAGAGGATAGTGCGTTATTAATTTCGTTTTTTGACGGATTTTCAGAGGTTTTGCAGGGAGTTAATTCTATAATATTAAGCTTGCAAAAAGCAGACAACCTTTTTTCATATTCAGCTGAAAACTCACGCATATATTTTTCTTTTAGCTTGCCAAGAGCAATTATAGTGATATTAATCATAGGCAGAAAGTAAACCTTTCATTAAATTATTACAGCTTTTTCGCACCATCGAGGCTTTGCAACCTTTAGGATATAGTCAACATCTGCTTTTGCACCAATTTCACAAAGGGCGGCATAAGAAGTTTGAAAAGCAAGTGCAGGAATATTATTTTCTTTGCTTAAATGCCCTAAAAACAGGCGAGTTGTTCCGCTGTCGACTAACTTGCAAGCCATTTCTGAGCAAGCCTCGTTAGAAAGATGCCCGTTTAATCCTAAAATTCTTTCTTTTAAGAAATATGGGTAATCTCCATTTTCAAGCATTCCAATATCGTGATTTGATTCGAGCATAACTGTTTCACAGCCTAAAATAGCATCTTCAACCTCTTTTGTCACTATGCCGAGGTCGGTAGTAATTGCAATTTTTTGCCCGTTTTTGAGTGTTATTTTATAGCCACAGCTTTCACGGCTATCATGAGGAGTTGAAAAATGAGAAACGAGCAAAGAGCCGATTTCCATATCACCATCAAGAACATTCAGCGGATATTTACCGTTGAAAGAGTCACTGTTTTCAATTTGTTCGATAGTCCCCTCTGTTCCAAAAACGCTGATGTTATATCGTGAGGCAAAAACTCTAAGCCCTTTTATATGGTCACTGTGTTCATGAGTTAAAAAAATCGCTTTAATGCTGCTCGGGTCAACGCAAATATCATTAAGAGCTATTTCCATTTGCTTTGCGTTCATTCCAACATCAACTAATATTCCTGTGTCAGAAGTTCCTATGTAGGTTGAATTACCGCTGCTTGATGAAAAGAGCGGACAAAATTTTGCCATAGTAGCGACCTTTCTTATTCGGGTAAAATCGAATTTGTTGTTATGTATTTTACATCTGCGTCAAGCATTTTTTGAAGAAGTTCAGGCGTGTCAACAGTCCAGCAAGCTGCGCAAAGCCCGTTCGAGTGGATTTTTTTAATCCATTCAGGTCTGTCAGCATTATATGTTGCACAAAAAGCAACACCCGATTTCCCTGCATCTATTGCCTGATCTATGTTTTTTTGAGTAATATAGTGAACGAGGTACCAAGTTTCAAGATTGTTGTCTATTCTTAGCATTTCTTTTAAATCCTCAATATAAAAAGAAATAATGATTGCACTTTTTTGAATATCATTTTTTTCTAAAATAGCATATAAGTCTTTCATTTTTTCTACACGCTTGTCCTTAATTTCAATCATTGGACGGCAATTATATTTTTTACAAATATCAATATATTGTTGAAGTGTGCAGATTTTAAGGTCAACATAGTTTTCAATGTTAGCACCGTTTGCGATATTCATTTTTAAAAGCTCATCATATGAATAGCTTTTGACATCACCTGAACTATCAAGCATAGTTTTTAGATTGCTATCGTGAAGAACAACCCAAGTGCCATCAGTGGTACAGTGAGTATCACACTCAAGGGCAAAAAAGCCTTTTTTACCTGCAGCTTCAAAAGAAACAGCGGTATTTTCGGGGCAGATGGCAGAAAGCCCACGGTGAGCAGTCAAATGAATTTCTTTTTCATTTTCAGGCACAAGCTCTGAAAGCTTTTTAAGAGGTTTTGGAGAGATTTTTTTATAACGAGTTCTTGTATAAATAATCTTTCCGACTATTGTTGATGCTACTGCGGCAACACCTGCAACAGCTATTTTGTGAATTAATTTTCCCATATTTTTACACTTTCAGCAAAGTTTAAAAGAATTTAACAACTCTACTGCTATCCTTTTTTAAATTTTCTATTTATAAGGCGATTGACTTTATAGATATTATAATACTTATAGGGGAAAAAGTAAATAATTACACATTCCAGCTGTTTATATATTTTTCTTGTGATTTTGTTAGCTTGTCGATTTCTAAATTCCACGAATTAAGTTTTCTAAGTGCAACATTTTGGTCGATTTCTTCAGGAACATAATTCACACCAATTGAAAGCTCGTTACGGTTTTTCACCATATATCTTGCACAAAGTGCTTGAATAGCAAAACTCATATCCATAATTTCGGCGGGATGCCCATCGCCTGCGGCAAGGTTTACAAGCCGGCCCTCGGCTAAAAGATTAATATAATTACCATTTGGCATTTTATAGCCCATTATATTATTTCTTTGCTGCTTTTTCTCGACTGCAAGTGCTTCTAAATCATCAACATTAATTTCGACATTAAAATGACCTGCATTGCATACTATTGCCCCGTCTTTCATATTCAAAAACGACTTTTCGGTTATAACATCTTTGCAGCCAGTTACGGTTATAAAAAAATCTCCGACTTTAGCAGCATCTTCCATTTTCATAACAGAAAACCCGTCCATAATTGCTTCCATTGCTTTAACAGAGTCAATTTCAGTGACAATTACTTCGCCACCAAAACCTTTTGCTCTCATTGCAACGCCCTTGCCACACCAACCATAGCCTGCGACAACAACTTTTTTGCCTGCCACAATCAGATTAGTAGTTCTATTTATTCCATCCCAAACAGACTGACCAGTTCCATAACGGTTGTCAAAAAGATACTTGCATTTTGCATTGTTGACAGCAATCATTGGAAATTTAAGCTTTTTATCATTATCCATAGCAATAAGCCTTATTATTCCTGTGGTTGTTTCTTCACAGCCACCGATAACATCTTTAATATTTTCAGGAAATTCATTGTGAATTAAATTGACAAGGTCGCCTCCATCGTCTATTATAATATTAGGTTTTGCTGCAATTACTTCTTTAAGGTGGCGGTGATATTCTTCACTTGTAGCCTTATGCCAAGCAAACACATTAAGACCATCATTTGCGAGTGCTGCGGCAACATCATCTTGAGTTGAAAGGGGGTTACTTCCAGTAATATACATTTCTGCTCCGCCAGCTGCAAAAAGTTTGCAAAGATAGGCGGTTTTGGCTTCAAGGTGAACAGATAAGGCTATTTTTAGACCTGCAAAAGGCTTTTCGGTTTTAAATTCTTCTTCAAGCCCTCTCAAAATCGGCATATTTGCCTTTACCCAGTCGATTTTTCTTTTTCCGCTTTCCCATAGGGAAAGATCTCTAATTTCACTCATAGTTCCACACTTTCAGTATTTTATTTACTATATAAAATAACATAATGCAAAGAAAAATGCAAGGCATTGACACTTTATATAAAGTGTGGCATAATATAATCCCAAATAATAATTTTTTGAAGCTTAATCGGAGGTAACTTAATGAAAAATATTGTAATTAAAAGTGTTTCAATTATACTTATAATTTTGATGTTTACAGGTATTTTCTCGTCTTGCGGTGGCAAGGATAGCGATACAAATATCACAAGAGGATCAAATGAAATAAAAAAACCTACCCATAACGCTGGCGAGGTAACAGAGGAAGAAAGTTCATCTGAAGAAAGCACTGCTGAAACAACAGCTGAAGAAACTTTGCCTGAAACTGAAGGTACAACAAAAAAGAATACAACTACAAAGCCGGTTACAACAAAACCTGCACCAAACAAGCCAAACAAGCCAAAAGTAACTCCTGAGCAAATTTTAGAATTAGCGAGTGGATTAGGCTTTGAATATGACGCAAGGCAAGATATTTTCTATTCTTCTTTAGATCCATGGCAGAGAGAAGCTGGATTTATTTCTGAATATGATAAATTTGCTTCATTGGGTAATATGAATTATCAGACAACCAGAATGTGCTTTAACTATGATGGTTTAGAGTGGCGTTTCCAATTTTGGAAAGGTCAATATGGGATTTTGGGTGGTGCTGAAATTGGCGTTTACACAAAACCTGAAAATGACCCGAGAGTTGACTTTTATGACTGTGCAGATGATAACCATTTAATCGAAATGGAATATAAATTATATCGTTCAATGGATGACTATCAAAAAGGAATACTTTATTTTGAGCGTGAACTACAAAAACATTGGTGGCTTACAGGCTTTAAATTTGGTGCGGTAGCTCCTCAAAACCTTGTTTTAAGAGGGCAAATGAATATGTATAATGACGAAATGGCAGACGCTTTTGAAGTAGCTGTTAGAGGCGCTGGCTTTGAGCGTGGCGATGCCGAAAAGCAGTTTGATACATATAAACGAGTTGGAAACGAGTTTTATATTCTTTGGCGTGGTATAGGTGCATTAAACTTTGGCGATAAATAAAACTATGAATAATAAATTTTTTGCATTTGCGTCAAGAATAAAATATCTAAATCGATGGGTTCTTATGAGAAATACAACATATGAAACCCTTAGCAGCCATTCTTATGAGGTTGCAACTCTTTCTCATGCCCTTGCTGTGATTGGAAATAAAAGGTTGAGAAAAAGCTATAATGCAGAAAGAGCAGCTCTTATTGGTCTTTATCACGATACGCCCGAGGTTATAACTGGTGATATGCCAACACCTGTAAAATATTATAATAAAGAGCTTAGGTCGGCATTTGAGTCGGTTGAAAATTTTGCGTGCAATAAGCTTGTGTCAATGTTGCCCGAGGATATGCAAAGCGAATTTGAACCGTTGTTTTTTAAAGAAGAAAAAGATGCCCAGCTCTGGAAACTTGTGAAGGCGGCTGACAAAATCAGTGCATACATAAAGTGTATTGAGGAAAGAAAAGCAGGAAACTGCGAATTTTCAGATGCTGAAAAGGCAATAAAAAAAGCAATCGAATTGCTTGAATTAGAAGAAGCAAAAATATTTATGGAAGAATTTTTACCAGCCTATGAGTTGCCACTTGATAAATTGAAATAAATCGAGAAAAATCAAGCGTTTGTAAAGATTAGATAGCAAGACAATTTAATATTATAAGAACACTCTTAGCCGAAAGGTTTGGGGTGTTTTTTTGTTTGAGATTGTGGTATACTTGTGTTAAAATCAAAGCACATCAAAAGTGATGTAAAAACAAAAGAATAAGAGGGAGAAAAATTATGTTAATAACAACAACACCTACAATCGAGGGAAATCAAATTAAAGAGTACAGAGGAATTGTTTGTGGCGAAATAATTGTCGGAATAAATTTTGTCAAAGACATAGCAGCAGGTCTTACAAATATTTTTGGCGGGCGTTCAGGCTCATATGAAGAAGAACTTATCACAGCTCGTGAACAGGCATTAAATGAGATGGCACAGCGTGCGGCGGCACTCGGAGCAAATGCTGTTGTTGGAGTTGACATTGATTATGAGGTTTTAGGAACAGGAAATATGCTTATGGCGTCTGCCTCTGGCACCGCAGTTGTAATATAAATTGCGTTTTGTGAAAGGCTATTTCTAAAAGTTTAAGAAAATTACATAGCCACAAATGCGTAGAGAACAATTTATTATAAATCAGGTGAAAAAATGAAAAAGACTGCACTCATAACAGGCGCTTCAAAGGGAATAGGCAGTGCTATTGCAATAATGCTTGCAAAAGAAGGACATATAGTTGGCATAAATTACAATTCGTCTAATAGAGAAGCAGAAAATGTTTTGAATACAATAAAAAAAGATGGCGGCGAGGGTTATTTATATAAATGTGACATAGAAAGCAGTATTGATGTTGCTAATATGATTTCTACCGTTATCAGTGATATGGGAAGTGTTGATGTTCTTGTCAACAATGCTGGCATATCACAGCAAAAACTCTTTACAGATATTACTGATGATGATTTTGACAATATGATTGGGGTAAATTTAACAGGGGCGTTTTATGTTACAAGGGCAGTTTTGCCCTTAATGATAAGCAAAAAGCGAGGAAAAATAATCAACATTTCTTCTATGTGGGGAGAGATAGGTGGTTCTTGCGAAGTGCATTATTCGGCATCTAAAGCAGGGCTTATCGGAATGACTAAGGCACTTGCTAAAGAGGTTGCACCATCAGGAATAACGGTTAATGCAATAACGCCCGGAGTAATTGAAACGGATATGGTTAAAAAACTCGGAGCGGATACTATGAATATGTTAAAAGAAGAAATCCCACTTGGAAGAATTGGAACGCCTGTTGATATTGCTAATGCTGTTTCTTTTTTAGCAAGTGAAAAAGCAGATTATATAACGGGTGAGATTTTGTCAGTCAGCGGTGGAATGGTAATTTAAAAATCAAAAAAGCGGTTAGCTCACTAAATTGTGAACTAACCGCTTTTGTTTTTATTTATACATTTGGAATTTGTAACCAACCGCCTTTTGGCTTATGGTTTTCGTTTGTGCATCGTATTTCAACATAACCGCTTGGAATGTAAGTGCCTTTAGCCCTAAGTGCGCTCATTTCTTGAGGAGATAATGGGCTTCTGCCATAATAAGAAGTAGCTTGAGTATCAACATAAGCTATATAAACTTTGCAACCGTCATCATGACCTGCTGGGAAAACAGCAGGAGCGGTAGGACCTAAGTTGTAGGCATACCTTAAAAAGTGTTCGCCAGGAGTGCAACCTACTTTTTGACTGGTATCAGCAGCAGAAGTATTATAGTAGTAAATATAATCTTTATTCGACCAATGGGCATAAACATCTTCCCAAGTATCAGTGTTTGGATTATAAGAACCCGCTTTCCAAGACAAACTATTTTCTAATCCCAAATAGTTTCCATTCAGATAATCATAAACTTTTTGTTTAACCATTTCTTGCGACGATACACACTCTTTTTGTCGAGATTTTACCATAATACCACCAGTTGCAGGAATGGCAACACCCAGAATTACACCCATAATTGCAATAACTGCTAACAGCTCGATAAGAGTAAAACCCTTTTTTGATTTAATTATGCTTAACATATCATAACCCCCTAAGATATAATATTAAAAAACACTAAAAGTGATTATTTCACGGAAAGTTCACGGTTGTAGTTCACTTTGTAATATTATTATAGCATATTTTTACTATTTGTCAACATATTTTCTTACAATATGTTAAAATGATAAAAGCTTTTTTTAAAATTAATTCACACCTTGTTCTTAATATGTTTAAAAACTTGCAAACAGTACAAAAATAAGCTATAATAAATTATTCAAAAGTAATTCTGCAAAAATAAAAGGAGAATTTTTATGGATCCTATAAATGTTAATTTCACAGGAAAAGAAGGAAAAAGTGGGAAAGCTGCTTATACCACTTTTGTCCCAATGAAAAATGCGTGGAAAAAGATTACACTTAATGTAGTTTTGACGCTTGTAATTGCAGCAGTAGCATATTATTTTATGTTGCCAGCACTAAACTTTAAGGCAATGGAATTATATTTCTTTGTAGGAATTATGTGTGCGGTTTATTTTGGGCTTACAATTTTAACTTCTAAAGCCTTTGTAAATCCAGAATACATTCCATATGTTAAAAAGCAGGCAATCGCTCCGGCTATAATCGTTGGTTTGCTTGTGGTAGTGGGTGTTATCGGAACATTAGCAGGTTCAACTATCATTAGGGCAAATTCTTATAGCAAGCTTTTAAATGTTCAAGAGGGTGATTTTGCAAAAGATGTTGCCGAAATCAACTTTTCAAGTGTGCCTATTTTAGACTCGTTTTCATCAAACAAAATTGCCGAGAGAACTCTTGGTGACTTGTCAGACAAGGTGTCACAGTTTATAGTTTCTCCTAATTCAACACAAATAAACTATAAAGGCGTTCCAACCAGAGTTACAGCTCTTGATTATGGTGATATTTTCAAATGGGTTAAAAACACAAAAGATGGAATACCAGCATATATCACTGTTGATATGACTACTCAAGAGGGAAATATAGTCAGGCTTGAACAGGGAATGAAATATTCTCCGTCAGAGCATTTTGGCAGATATTTAATGAGATACCTTCGTTTTAAATATCCTACCTATATGTTTGAAACGCCAAGCTTTGAAATCAATGAAGAGGGAACTCCATTTTGGATTGTTCCTATTATGGATAAAACAATAGGTCTTTTCGGTGGTATTGATATAATCGGTGCAGTTGCAGTTGATGCAATAACTGGTGAAACGAATGTTATTTCAACTAATCTTGAAGGTAAGACAAAGCTTAATACAACTCAATTTGTAACTGATAAAAATTGGCAGTGGATTGACAGAATTTATTCTGCTAATATTTTAAATGCTCAATACAACTATTACGGTCAGCTTTCAGGCGGATTTATCAACTCGATAATCGGTCAAGAGGGCGTTAAGGTTACAAGTCAGGGATACAACTATCTTGCTCTTAACGATGATGTTTATATGTATACAGGCGTTACCTCAATAAGCTCCGACCAATCTATTATAGGCTTTGTGCTTTTAAACCAAAGAACAAAAGAAACAAGGTTCTATCAGATTTCAGGCGCACTTGAGGGAACTGCACAAACCTCTGCTCAAGGTGCAGTTCAACAATACAAGTACGAGGCTACCTTCCCACTTCTTCTTAATATAAGTGGAGAACCGACATACTTTATATCTTTGAAAGATACGAGCCAACTTGTTAAGATGTTTGCAATGGTTAATGTTAAGCAATCAACCATTGTTGGAATTGGCACAAATCTCACAGAGTGTACTGAAAAATATGCCGCAGAACTAAAGCGAAATGGTATTAATGTTGACATTAATATTGATGACCTTGGTGAAGAAAAGCTTCCTGGAGCTAACAATGTACCAACAATCGATGTTACAGGAGCAATAACAGAAATCAGGTCAGCGGTAATTGGCGGCGAAAGTTGCTATTATATTAAACTTAGCGGAAACGCCCCATTCTTTAAAGTTAAAGCGTCAATGGCAGAAAAGGTTATAATCCTTAATGTTGGTGATACAATAACAATTTCAGTAGATGGTGAAATTAAAGGCGATATAATGGAAGCAAAAGAAATCAAATAAATTTAACTCTTAAAGGGCTGCTCGTTGACAATTGGTCAATAGGCAGCCCTTTTTTAAAATTTTATTCTTATGCTTTAACTTTTTATAACTTTATGTTAAAATAGCTTTATGAAAAAGATTAATTTATCAGAAAACGAACATATTGAATATTTAAGTAATGAAATTGGCGTCGTTGTGTCAGAAAAACACACTTTCGGAACCGATGCGATTTTGCTTGCCGATTTTGCAAGACCAAAAAAGAACGAAACTGCTTGTGATTTTGGAACAGGCTGTGGAATTATTCCTTTTTTGTGGTGCAGTAATGGCGAACAAAATGAAATATCAGCAGTAGAAATTCAAAAGAGTGGGTACAATCAGCTTTGTCGCTCAATTGAAATGAATGAAATACAAAACATCAAACCATTTAACTGTGACTTAAAAAAAATAAAGGGCGTTTTGCCACTCGGGCAGTTTAATTTAGTCACTATGAACCCACCTTATAAGAAGATGAATACAGGGATAAAAAGCAGTGATGAGTGTGAAAAAATTGCTCGCCATGAAACGCTTTGCAGTATAAATGATATTTGCAAGTCGGCGTCAAGCTTATTAAAATTCAGTGGCAGATTTTGTATTTGTATAAAGCCCGAAAGATTATTTGAAGCGATGAAAGCGATGAGCGACTGCAAAATAGAGCCTAAAAAGCTAAGGCTTGTAGTCAGCAAAAGCAATTTAGCTCCGTGGCTTTGCCTAATTGAGGGCAGGCGTGGTGGCAAAAGTGGAATGAGCGTTCAAAACAATTTGGTGCTTTATAAAGAAAATGGCGAATATACAGATGAGATGTTGAAAATATTAGCAACATATAGGGAGGAAATGGATAATGGCAGGTAAACTTTTTGTTGTTGGAACTCCGATTGGAAATTTATCCGACTTTTCTCCAAGAGCATTGGAAACGCTCAAAGAATGTGATTTTATCGCAGCGGAAGATACTCGTGTTACTCTAAAATTGCTTAATAGATTTGAAATAAAAAAGCCAATGGTTAGTTATTATGAGCATAATAGGCGTGAGCGAGGCGAAGAAATATTAAAAAGAATTTTTGACGGCGAAAATTGTGCTTTGGTCACTGATGCAGGTATGCCAGCGATTTCTGATCCAGGCGAAGACTTAGTTAAGCTGTGCCATGAAAGCGGAATAAAGACAGTTGCTGTTCCTGGGCCAACTGCATTTGCAACAGCGGTTGCGATGTCGGGAATGCCCTCGGGTAGATTTACTTTTGAGGGATTTTTAAGTGTAAACAAGCAAAGCAGAAAAGAACACTTAGAAAGCGTTAAAAACGAGCAGAGGACTATGGTCTTTTATGAAGCTCCTCACAAGCTTTTAGCAACATTAAAAGATATGTATGCGTGTTTTGGAAGCCGAAAGCTTGCGATAATAAAAGAAATTACAAAAATCTATGAGAATGTTGAAATAACAACATTAAAAGAAGCGGTAGAGAAATACGAAAATGTAAATCCAAAAGGCGAGTTTGTTTTGGTTATTGAGGGGGCAGAAAAACCAATAATAGAAGAAATTACACTTGATATGGCTATTAAAATGGCTATGGATTTAAAAGACAGCGGAGTATCTATAAACCAATCTGCAAAGGAAATTGCAAAAGAAACAGGAGTAAAAAAGAGTGATATTTATAAGGCTCTTATGGATAATTAAATTTCGTTAAAGGGTGATTTTAAAATGGAATACTGGTATTTGTGGTTGATTTTAGCGCTTCTTTTTATCGTTACAATACTTGTAATGACAAAAGCTTCTAAGGCTTTACAGCTTCATAATAACGAAAAAAACGATACTATTGAACAGCTGAAAAAGCTAAAAGCTTTAAAAGATGAATTTATCAATTTAACTAAGGAAAAAGCAGAAAGTGAAGACGCTCCAAGACTTTTTGAGGGCGTTATGGCAGTTTTTCAATATGAGATTGAAAAAAGTGAAGACGCAGAAAAGCTTTTTTCAGAATACAAAGCTGCAAAAAAAGCGGTTTATACAATTAGTTATATTATTGAGGACGGCGAAAAAGAGCTTTCAAATTTTTTCAAACGAAACGGTGAACCGCTTGTTTCAAATGCAGAAAAAGCCCTGTCTATAACTGGTGAAACATCTCTTGCAGATATTGCAAAAGAAGAATTTTCTATGTTTGATGAAAACAATGAGGATATTTCTATTGATAATGAAAAGCTAAAAGAATTAGACGAGAAATTTTTAAAAGACTTTGACAAAGAAAAAATAATGAAAGAAATAAAAGAGCTTATTATATCAAATATCAATGAATTTTAGTTCTTGATGTTGATTACATTTTTAAGATAATCGTTTATTAGGGCTTCTGATTTTTCAATGACTGTTTTTGTGCATAAAGGTTCAGAACTTGTTTTTATTGCTTTTTGGGAAGGCTTAACAACCTCACTACCCCAAAAGCGAGAAATCAAAAGTGATGACATTGAAAGTGCCGCCTCAGGGGGAAAGCTAACCCACCCATTTGGAACAGCACCGCAGTTAGTTGCCAAAACTGCTAATTGATATATGCAAAGTGCAAAGTAGTTTTTAATTTTTTCACTTGAATTATTACCAAGCAGTTCCATACTGTCGTGTAGCATTGCAGCAGCTCTAAAAAGAGTGCTGGTTCTAAATTCAGCGTCTTGTACAATATCGGTTTTGTCAAATTCTTCATCGAGCGAACGCCTTATCGCGACCGTGCCAAGCACATAATCACAGCTAACATCATAGAATGATGCGATTTTACAAACGAAATCAAGCGTGCATTCACGAATTCCTTTTTCATAGTGTGATAGCAATGCTTGAGAAATTCCAAGCTTTTCGGCAGCATCTTTTTGGCTTAGACCACGCTCTTTTCTAAGTTCTAATATTCTTGTTGCAAATTTATTCTTCATATTAATTACCTTTCATATATACAAAATGTAATAATATTATACAAAGCAATCAACAAAATGTATATTGACTAAACTAACAAATTTTCGGAGGCATTTTATGAAAACATACAAAATTCACTTAATCAGACACGCAATGACAAAAGGAAATTTAGAGGGAAAATATGTCGGGCAGGTTGATATGCCCGCTTGCTCTGCGGGCTTAAAACAGGTTCAGCAAATGGTTAGAGATTATGATTACCCAGAGGTTGAGGCGATTGTATCAAGCCCATTAAAAAGGTGCCTTCAAACAGCAAAGGTGATTTATCCAAACAAAACGCCTTTAATAATCGACGCATTAAAAGAATATAATTTTGGCGAATTTGAAGGTAGAACAGCAGAAGAAATGAAAGAGGACGAAGCTTTTATTGAATGGCTTGCAGGCACAAACCCAAAAAATCCCGTTCCGTTTGGTGAAAGTCAGGCAGAATTTGCAAAAAGAGTTTGCACAGCTTTTACGGGGCTTGTTGATGGAATAGTTAAAGCAGGAATTGAAAATACAGCAGTTTTCACGCACGGTGGTGTTATAATGGCACTTATGACAAAGTTTGCAATTCCCGAAGCTCCAATGCAGGAATGGATGACGCCTAATGGCTGTGGGTATACACTTAGAATTGATCCAATGATATGGTCAAGAGGAAAAAAGTTAGAGGCTTTTGCAGAATGCCCTCCAGTTCCTATGAGTGAGGACGAAGAATATGCAAAATGGGACTACTACAAAGATGACGATTTTGATATAAGTGAATATGTCAATGAGGATACAGAAAAGTAATTCAGAGAGCGTTTTTAAGAGAGCGTTAATAAGATTTATTTTGTGACATTTTTCGTAATTGTTACGAAATTATTAAATATATCTCGGTAGGTTGCATTGCAAGGTAGCGTGTGCTATACTATACCTACAAAGCAGAGAAAAGATGCTTATTATCACATTGTAGAAATGATGATTAGTGCAGAAAGGGGCAAGTTATGAACGCACAATTTAAAAAAGGCGTGTTAGAGCTTTGCGTCTTATCACTTTTAAAAAAAGGCGATAAATATGGATATGAGTTAGCGGACACCGTAGGAAAAAACATTGACATATCAGAGGGAACGATTTATCCGCTTTTAAAAAGGTTGAGAGCAGAGGGCTACTTTGAGGTGTACCTAAAAGAATCTTCATCAGGTCCTGCAAGGAAATATTATAAATTAACAAAAAAAGGCGAGGACACACAGGTGCTTTTAGCTGAGGAATGGCAAGACTTTACAAAAAATGTTTCAGTAATTATCGGAGGTATAAACAATGACAAAAATTGAATTTTTGCAGCAGTTATACAATCATCTTTTACCACTTTCAAATACAGAAAGAGATGAAATTATAAGCGACTTTGAAGAGCATTTTTCTGTGGGAATTGAAATAGGAAAAACAGAAGAACAAATTTGTGAAGAGCTTGGTAATCCATATAATTGCGCCCTCCAATATTTAAGGCAGACGCCAAAAATGGATAATACCGTTAATCAAAATTATGCACAGGAAAAGCCGAAACAAAACCCTTATTATCCAAAAGCAGAACAGCCCGTTTATAATGGCGATTTTGATACGAAAAACAACAACATGCTTTGGGCGGCAATGTTCTTTTTCTTAGTGTTTGTAGCAATCGGAGTATATCCAACTTCAGGCGGATTTATGATTGGCAGTATCTCATTACTTGCGTTTTCAGCATTTTCAGCAACTCTGTTTGCATCTTGGGCAATGTTTGGAGTTTTAATTTCAGCGGCTGTAATGCTTTTTTGCTTAGGTCTTTTAGGAATTCTTGTTATGACATTACTTCTTAAAATGGCTTGGAAGCGTTCGGGCTTATAGGAGATGACTTATATGAAGAAAATAACTTTTAAGATTTTGATTGTTAGTGCAATCATATGTTTAATATCGTCACTTGCGTCAATGGGATTTGGGCTTGCACTCGGAACGCAGGCACTAAAAGGTGTTTTAAATACCACACAAATGTTATCCTCATACAGTATGACGGGATTTTTTATTTCAGCTATAATTGCACTTGTTACAATGATAGTTTCAGGGGTTATAATTATAACATTCCTAATTAAAAGACTGATAAGCAGGAGGAAAACAAAATGAAAAAGGCAATAATAAGCACATCAATTGTGCTGATAATATCATTCATTTCAACGATTTGCTTTGGAATTGCACTAAGCGCCCAAGTTGCAAGAGGCGTTATTGATCCAGAAAGTCAGTTTAACAAATGGTTTGACAAATTTGAAAATACAGAAAATGCAGCAATGAAAAATTCAAGAGATATTAACGAGTATTTCTGGGACGAAAATGATACAAAGCTTATAGGTACTGATAAAATCGAGGTAACTCCTGCAACTCCTGAAGCTTCTCTCGTTGATGTATATAATATTAATGCAGAGCTTGCAAAGATAAAGGTTGTTCAAACCAGTGGCGACAAGGTGGTTTTCACATTAAATCAATATTCTAAGGCTGGAGTTAAGCAAGACGCAAAACCATATACATTATTGCAAAAAGAAGAAAAAATAATTGTTAGTGTGATTGACGAACAATTATCAAAAGATACATTGGCAGTTTTAACTATTGAGTTTCCTAAAAAAGCTTTTGGAAATATGAATATCAATTTAAACTGTGGCTATGTTATATTTAACGATGCAAAACTCGATAATTTGAATATAAAAGTTGGAGTCGGCGATATTCTGCTAAACAGTGGTGAAAGCAAAGCCTGTGATTTAAAGGTAGAAAGTGGTAATATAAGTGTAAAAGACTTTTCTGCCGTTAAAAATAATATAAAAATAGCAAATGGCAATGCACAGCTAATTTTATCTTCACAGCAATCGTTTAATTTTAAATACAAAGTGGTTGGAACGATTGATTGTAGGAATTTTGAAAAAATAAAAGGCTTTCCGAGCAATGCTGGCGTAGCAAGCTCTGAATTTTCTTATAATTCGGGTAGCGAAACCACAAATTATTATGATGTTAACATTATTGGCAATCTTGAACTGTTTGAAAAAGTAACAGTCTAAAAATAACAAGGAGAAATTATTATGAAAAAACTTTACAGAAGCAATCACGACAAAATGCTTTGCGGTGTCTTAGGAGGAGTTTCGGAATACTTTAATGTTGATCCAACTCTTATAAGACTTGCCTATGCAGGAATTTCAATTTTCACGGGAGGATTTCCAGGAATTGTATTTTATGTTGTAGCGGCAATAGTAATTCCGCAAGCACCGTTTGATCCTCAATAATATTGGCTTTCGCACTTTTTAAACATTAAAATCAAATAAACAATTTTATATCCTTAAATTCGCCATCACAATGTGACCGAGTTTTCACCATATCTTCTATATAATTTTTATAATGGACAAATTCCCAAAAATTATATCTGAAGGTATGGTGATTTTTTTGAAAAAATTAGAATTTAGAGAAGAAAAGGTAATGCCCTTTTATGAGGAAATACCAAACACGGTTAAAGAAGTTTTAAAATATATGATTTCTTTTCTTTGTGGTTTACTTTTTGGTTCTCTTTGCAATTTTGGTGCGATGGCACCATTTGGAGTGGCACTCGTAGCAGCATCGCCTTTAAAATACATATTATCCACGGGGCTTGGTTCGGCGGCAGGGTATATATTAACTCAAGACAGTGTGACTTCGCTTAGATATATAGCTGCTTTAATTTCAACGGGCGTTCTTATAAGATTAGCGGCAGAATTTGAAAAGACTAAAAACATCAAATTAATGCCGTCATATATAAGTGCATTTACTTGTATAAGTACAAGCTTTGCAATGCTTTTTGCGTCATCAGTAAATGCCGAAAGCTTTTTTATGTATATTGCGGAGGCGTTAATTGCATTTGCAAGCACATATTTTATTTGCACTTCAATAGAAGTGGTTAAAAATCAAAAAACGCTAAAAGGACTTTCAAACAAGGAAATCGGAGCAGTAACGATTGTAATGTTTTTTGTGCTTTTATCTTTATCAGATATTGCGGTTTTCAACATTTCGTTTGCAAGAATAATGGCGGCCTATATAGTTATGCTTATTTCATATATTTATAAAGAGTCAGGCGGTGCAGTGACAGGCATAACCGCTACGCTTGCGTTTTTAATGTCAAAAGATGTTGGCATTCTCTCAATAGGCTATGCGGTAGCAGGGCTTTTATCGGGCATTTTCGCTCATTCTAAACGCATTTTCAGTGCAGGTGTGTTTGTATCGGCTTTTTCGGTTGCATTCCTTTTTGCAGGCGGAGAGCAGGACAAGCTGTATTTAATTATCGAAGCGGCTATTTCGGCTATCTTTTTTGTAGCAACTCCTACCGATTTAATAAGAAAGCTCGAAAACAGAATTTTGCCTGAAAACAATGATTGTGAAAAAATTCAAAGGCAAGCAGTATTAAGCAGATTGAAATCTTCATCAAAAGCAATAGAGGAGGTTGGAAACTCTGTTTCAAATGCCTTTCAAATTTTAGAAAAAAAATATGTTCCCGACACAAATTCGGTTTATGCGAGAGTACAGGACAGCGTTTGTGCGAAATGCGGACTTTTTGACTTTTGTTGGAATAAAAACTTTAAAGACACATTAAAGGCGTTTGATGAAATGAGCGAAAAATTAAAGCAGAATGAAATTATTTCGGCTTCAAATGCACCTACCTTTTTTGCTAACAGGTGTTTAAAGCTGTCAAGCATTGCAAAATCGTTTAACAAAACCTATGCAATGCATATTGCCAAGCTGTCGGCAGAAAGCAAAATTAATGAAATGAGAATGATAACCGCTGACCAGTTTTCTGGAATTTGCGATATGCTGTCTGATGTTGCCGACGAATTTGAAAGCGGAATTACCTTTGATAATGTAAGAGCAGAGAGAATAAGAGATTTGCTTTTTAACGAGCTTTCACTCGTGACCTCAACGGTTAGCTGTATTGTTGACGAAAATGACAGATTAAGAGTAGAAGTATCTTTTGACAATTTGCCAAAAAGCATAAAGCTACAAAAAATAAGGCAAACAATATCAAATGCGGTTTCAAGAAATCTTGAAATTCCTGTTCTTTCAAAGGGTGATAACTGCCAAACTCTTTTTCTCTGCGAAAAAACAGAATATTTGATTGAAATGTCAGCATCTCAAATTACTGCTAACGGTGATAGCTTTTGCGGTGACAGCTTTGAGAGCTTTTATGATGGCAGGGGCAACTATATAATAATTTTAAGTGACGGAATGGGAACAGGCGAAAGGGCGGCAATAGATTCTTCAATGACCTGCGGAATAATGTCAAGGCTTATAAAATCGGGATTTCACCTCGAAAGTGCTGTAAAGCTTGTTAATTCTGCTCTTTTGTTAAAATCGAAGGACGAATCACTTTCTACACTTGATATGCTTAAAATAAACCTGTATAATGGTAATGCAACATTTTACAAATGCTCGGCGGCACCATCACTTATAAAAAGAAAAAACAAATTGCTTGAAATAAAAAAATCTTCAATGGCACTTGGAATATTAAGAGATGTTGGTTTTGCAAAATCAGAGGGAAAACTTATTGCAGATGACACTATTTTAATGGCAAGTGACGGAGCTTTTGATTTTTCTGAAAGTGCGGTGAGAAATGAATTGAAAAAAGTTAATAATGAAGATACACAGGTCGCTTCAAAAAAGATTGCAATGGCAGCAAAAAATTTCAGACAGTCAAAAAGATGCGACGACATTTCTATCATATTAATTAGGCTAAAAGAGAATAAAAGTTGATTATTGCTAAAAAAAGGCAATATTTCAAACTTTTTTGTGAAAAAGCCAATAAATTTTTCAATTATTCATTGACAAGTTGGAGAATTTATTGTAAATTGTATATGTGTACTGGTCGGTAAAATATACCCGACCGTTTTAACAGTCAGAAAGGGGATTAAATTAGAATGGCAAAGAAAGAAAAAATTGAGTTAACTCCCGAAGAGCTTGAAGCAAAAGAAACAAGATCTAAAGAAAAAAGAGGCATATTTGGCAATACATTTGTAAAGTCAATGGCAGCTCTCCTTGCACTTTTACTTGTTTATTCAATTGCTTACATAGCTTTCGGCAAATCACCAGCAACAGTAGCAGCAGGTCCTGGTAAAGTTGAAACCACAAAAAGTGATAGCGACGATTCAGGAAGTGACGATTCAGAGGGCCCAGCTGAAACAACAGTAGCCGCTGGAGATTCAGCAGGAACAACAGCAGCAGGCGACAAAACACCAGCAGGTACAACTGCAGCAGCAAAAGACAATTCAGCAGCAGATGTTGCTAAAGCAATTAATGAAGCAACAGCAAAAGCAGCTAAGATGCAATATGATTGGACAAGAAACTGCAAATATACAAAGGATATTGATGTTGGCGGAGCAACGGGTACTCTTAATACCATAATCAAAGGAATAGACCCAAAAGCTGATCTCAATGGCGTTGTTGGCGGTTTCATCGGAATTGGCAACAAAGATAATAAAGACAAAAAAGTAGAAGATATTAAAGAGTCATATAGACTTAAAGCAACATCTCTCACTGCTGCTGATATTAAAATTACTTCAGTAAAAGATGGCGTTTATTCTTTCACAGTATCTAACACAAAGAACCCACAAAAAGACGGCAAGACAGCACTTTCAAGACTTACTAATGACTTTATAACTAAAGATGAAGTTGTTAAAGGAATTAAAGATGCACTTGGTAAATCTTCTGCTCTTCTTAGCGTTCAAACTGTTGATGGCAATTATAAATCAATAAAAGTTGTAGCAACGATAAAAGATGGCAATCTTCAAAGCATGAAAATTGATTATGACTTTGATGCAGCACTTGACCTTAAAGCAACTTTTGTTCCAATTCATGGAACTGGTGCAGCACACGCTACAATCAATTATAGTAATTTTAGATAAGCACATTTTTAATTAATGATAACAAGAGGGAGATATACTTATGGCTAATAAAAATAAAGTAGAGTTGACTCCAGAAGAGCTTGCAGCTAAAAAGATTAGAAAATCTAATGGTTGGGTTCGTTTTTGGGCAATTCTTTTAGCATTCGTTTTAACAATAGGTCTTTTCAAAACGACAATGTCATTTGGCGATAAAATAACAAAAGCATCAGTTGCAGCAGGTGGAAGTAATTCAAGTGAAGAAACAACAGATGCCGACGACGCTAATTCTGATGATGCAGAAGAAACTACTGAATCAACAACAAAGGGTACAGGAACAGATTCAGCAGCAACAACAGTTGCAGGCGACAAAAAACCAGCAGGTGGAAGTGGTACTGCAGCAACAACAAAAGCTCCTGTCGATACTAAAAAAGCAGAAGCAGTAGCATATTATAACACTGCTCTTAATAAAGCAAAGAAAAGTGCTAAAAAAGTTGATG
This sequence comes from Oscillospiraceae bacterium, assembly GCA_036652055.1. Classification (GTDB taxonomy): domain Bacteria; phylum Bacillota; class Clostridia; order Oscillospirales; family Acutalibacteraceae; genus Fimenecus. The sequence goes on from JAVVWP010000007.1 coordinate 33,927, forward strand.
TTGATAACAGCAACAAGGTTGTTAAAATAGGCGGCGTTGGTATGTTTGGTTCAGTCGTTACAACGCTTACAGATCAATTCTTAAAACCAGGCAAATGGGGCCTTGATCCAATAAAGGTTCCACCAGCAGATGCAGATGCAGCAGTTCAACTTGAGTGGCTTTCAAATGCAACTATGACAGAAGCAGGCGGAAAAGTTACTGTAAAGATTTTCCTTAAAAAAGAAGGTAACAACCCTCAACCAGGAAAGTCAAATCACGGAAAAACAATTGATACTCTTAAAGATGATGATATTATGAATGCAATCAACGGAACAAAGATTGTTAAGCTTTTGAGCTTTAAAACAACTTACCAAAATTGCACATCTGAACTCGTTGTTGATAAGGCAACTGGAAATCTTATTACAATGAAACAACACAGAAGTATTGATGCAAAGGCTGATACAAACTTAATTAAAAATCTTTCAGCTACAATCGATTCAGAGTATAACTATACTTTCACATTTTAATGCGTAAACATTAATTTAAAAGCCGCCCTATTAAAGTGGGGCGGTTTTTGTGTTCCTTATAGAAATAAAAAATAAAAAGGCGAAAATAGTGGCGATTTAAAGCGAATACACAATATATTGTGCAATTTTTGCTAATATTTTTCCATCGGAATATTTTGGCTTTTTTTACAAAGAATTTTGCAAAAAGTTGTTGCATTTACCCAAAGAATGTGATAGAATACTCAAGCACGTGAAATGAGGGCGTATTATGTCTTCATTTATCATGTAAGATATGCGTTGATGCAGTAGGTGGCTACACACGATGTAGGGAATTACTGCGGAGTATGTCCGATTTTAAAACCGGGCGAAACAAAATAGTATGTTCAAGGCATAAATTTGTGCTTATGGAGATGCTGTGTGTTTTTTTCAGTGCCGTCCGAGAAACATTGTTTTTCGGTTTTTTAAATGGGTGAGTGTAAACACCCGGCGGAGTTGCTGACAAAAAACATTGCCCTAAATTCAAGGAGGCAGACAAAATGGCAACAGCAAAAACAAAGAAAATCAGAATTAGACTCAAAGGCTATGACCATGACCTTGTTGACAAGGCAGCGGAGAAAATTGTTGAAACAGCAAAGCGTACAGGTGCTCAAGTTTCAGGCCCTGTTCCACTTCCTACTGAAAAGGAAATCATTACAGTTCTTCGTGCAGTTCATAAGTATAAGGATAGCCGTGAGCAGTTCGAGCAGAGAACCCACAAAAGGCTTATCGACATTCTCAGACCTTCAAACAAAACTGTTGAAGCTCTGACGGGTCTTGAGCTTCCAGCAGGCGTTGACATTGAGATTAAACTTTAATCTTAAAGAAAACAAGTGCAGGTCAAGTTGGTGAAAATCCAACCAATAACCAAAGGAGGAAATAAAAATGCAAAAAGGTCTTATTGGTAAGAAAATCGGTATGACACAGCTTTTTGACGAAAACGGAAAAGTTATTCCTGTTACTGTCATTGAAGCAGGCCCTTGCGCAGTTGTTCAAATGAAAACAATCGAAAACGATGGTTACTCAGCTGTTCAAGTAGGCTATGGAGATGTTAAGGTTCAAAGAGTGAACAAACCTGAAACAGGTCACTTCAAAAAATCTGATGTTGCTCCAAAAAAGGTACTCAAGGAATTCAGACTTGATGATGTGAGTGCTATGAATGTCGGCGATATTTTAAAAGCTGATGTTTTCGCAGTTGGCGACAGAGTTGATGTTGTCGGCACAAGCAAAGGTAAAGGTACAACAGGTGCAATTAAGAGATGGAACTTCTCCAGACTTAAAGAAACTCACGGTACCGGCCCTAACGCAAGACACGCAGGCTCACTTGGTATGTGTTCTGACCCTTCAAGAGTATTCAAGGGAAAGAAATTAGCAGGTCATATGGGCGCTGAAAGAGTCACTATCCAAAATTTGGATATCGTTAAGGTAGATGTAGAAAACAACTTAATCGCTATTAAGGGTGCTATTCCAGGGCCAAAAGGCGGAATTGTTGTTCTCGCTGACACAGTAAAGAGAAAGTAAGGAAGGAGTGTTAAATTATGGCTAAATTGGCAGTATTAGATAAAGCAGGTAAGAAGGTTTCTGACATTGAACTCAATGACAGCATCTTCGCAGTCGAGCCAAATCAATCGGCTATGCACCTTGTTGTTGTCAATTATTTGGCAAATCAGCGTCAAGGCACTCAGTCAACACTTACTCGAGCTGAGGTGTCAGGCGGCGGCAAAAAGCCGTGGAAGCAAAAAGGTACAGGTCGTGCAAGACAGGGTTCAACGAGATCTCCTCAATGGACACACGGCGGTATAGCATTCGGACCAAAGCCTCGTGAATATGGCTTTGATATAAACAAGAAGGTTAGAAGACTTGCTATGAAGTCTGCTCTTTCTTCAAAGGTTGCAGATAATGAAATGATTGTTCTTGACGACATTTCAATGGACGCAATCAAAACTAAGGATGTTGTTAGCGTTTTATCAGCAATTAATGCAGGCAAAAAAACACTCATTGTTCTCCCTGAGAAAAATGACCTCGTTTATAAAAGTGCCCGCAATATTGCAGGAGCAAGCGTTACACTTGTAAACACACTTAATGTATACGACATTCTAAATTGCAACACTATTGTTGTTCTTAAGGATGCAGTAGCAAAGATAGAGGAGGTTTACGCATAATGAAATTTGCACAAGACATAATCCTCCGTCCAATCGTTACAGAGGAAAGTATGATGGGCATTGCCGATAAGAAGTATACCTTCAAGGTTGCCAAAACTGCTACTAAAACCGAGGTTAAGGAAGCTGTTGAAAAGCTTTTCGGAGTTAAGGTTTCTAAAGTAAACACACTTAATGTCAAAGGTCATCTTAGAAGATATGGTCGTTTCGAGGGCTATACTTCAGCTTGGAAAAAAGCAATCGTTACACTTGCTGAAGATTCTAAGACAATTGAGTTTTTTGACGGAATGATGTAATTAAATCCCTACGGCAATGTATGGAGTTTGACATGGCTCCGCTAAGCCGTTTTAAGGAGAGTGAAAGAAATGTCGATTAAAATCTACAAACCGACCACAAACGCAAGGCGTAATATGTCGGTTACAGATTATTCCGAGCTTTCAAAGGTTGCTCCTGAGAGAAGTCTTTTAGTTCCTCTCAACAAGCAAGCCGGTAGAAACAGTTACGGAAGAATTACAGTTCGTCACAGAGGTGGCGGAAATCGCAGAAAATATCGTATTATCGATTTTAAAAGAGATAAGTTTGATATGGCTGCAAATGTTCTCACACTTGAGTATGACCCAAATCGTTCAGCTCATATAGCACTTGTTCAGTACGAGGATGGCGAAAAAAGATATATCCTTGCTCCTGTTGGCTTAAAAGTTGGCGACAAAGTTGTAGCAGGTCCAACCGCTGATATTAAACCAGGCAATGCTTTGCCTCTTAGTAATATCCCAACCGGTACTATGATTCACAATGTTGAACTTTATCCTGGCAGAGGCGGTCAATTAGCAAGGTCAGCAGGCAACGCAGCACAACTTATGGCTAAAGAGGGTGCATATGCACTTGTTCGTTTACCATCAGGCGAGCTTCGTAATGTTGGCGCTAACTGTATGGCAACAATCGGCACAGTCGGTAATGTTGACCATGAAAATGTTAAACTTGGTAAAGCAGGTCGTACACGCCATCTTGGAATTCGTCCTACTGTTCGTGGTTCTGTTATGAACCCGAATGACCATCCACACGGTGGTGGTGAAGGTAAAGCACCTGTTGGCCGTCCAGGTCCATGTACACCATGGGGCAAGCCAGCACTTGGTTATAAGACAAGAGATAAGAAAAAGAGTTCGGATAAGTTTATCGTAAAACGCCGTAACGCTAAATAAGTCGAAAGGAGTGTAGATTATGAGCAGAAGTACTAAAAAAGGCCCTTACGTTGCACCTAAATTGCTCGCAAAGGTTGTAGAAATGAATAAGAATGATGAAAAAATTGTTCTTAAAACATGGAGCCGTAGCTCGACTATATTCCCGGACTTTGTCGGACACACATTTGCAGTTCACGATGGACGCAAACATGTTCCGGTATATGTTACGGAAGATATGGTAGGCCACAAGCTCGGTGAATTTGCACCAACAAGAACCTTTAGAGGTCACGCTGGTTCAAAGACATCAAACAGTAATAAATAAGCAGCGAAAGGAGTGTATAAACTAATGGAAGCAACTGCAAAGGCAACTCATTTACGAATAGCACCAAGAAAGGTTCAAATCGTACTTGACTTAATAAGAAATAAGCCTTGCGATGAAGCATTAGCTATTCTCAAGTACACACCCAAGGCTGCGTGTGAACCACTTGAAAAGCTATTGAAATCAGCAATGGCAAATGCAGAAAACAACAAAGACATGGATGTTTCAAGACTTTATGTTGCAGAATGTCATGTCGACCAAGGCCCAACCCTCAAGCGTATAAGACCAAGAGCTCAAGGCCGTGCATTTCGTATAAACAAAAGAACTTCGCACATTACCCTTGTGCTCAAGGAAGCAGAATAAGCAAGGAGGAGGTAACAAAATGGGTCAGAAGATTAATCCAACCGGACTTAGAGTCGGTGTTATAAAGGATTGGGAGTCACGCTGGTACTCCGATAAGAAAAACTTTGGCGACACTCTCGTTTCAGATTATGAACTTCGTGAATACCTTCTTAAAACTCTTGCTCCTGCAGGCGTTCCTAAGGTAGAAATCGAAAGAGATGCAAAGAGAGTTCGTGTTAATATTCACTGTGCAAAACCAGGTATGGTTATTGGTAGAGGCGGCAGTGAAATTGAAAAACTTAAACAAACCTGCAAGTCAATGCTCGGTGCAGAAAAAGAAGTTTTCATAAACATTGTAGAAATTAAACAACCCGATTTAAACGCACAGCTCGTTGCTGAAAACATTGCATTGCAACTCGAAAAGAGAGTTTCTTTCCGTCGTGCATTAAAGCAATCAATCGGCAGAACAATGAAGCTTGGCGCTAAGGGTATCAAAATTCAGGTTAGCGGTAGACTCGGCGGAGCAGAAATTGCCCGTTCAGAGCATTATCACGAAGGAACTATTCCACTTCAGACAATCCGTGCTGACATTGACTATGGTTTTGCAGAAGCAAAAACAACTTATGGTCGTATCGGTGTTAAGGTTTGGCTTTACAAAGGTGAAGTCCTTCATGACAGCCGCAAGCCTCGCAAGGAAGGAGGCACAAAATAATGTTATTACCTAAGAGAGTAAAATATCGTAGAGTTCACAGAGGTCGTATGACCGGAGCAGCTACAAGAGGTACTAAGGTAAATTATGGTGACTTCGGTCTTGTGGCTCTTGAACCCTCATGGATAACTGCAAACCAAATCGAAGCAGCCCGTATTGCTATGACAAGATATATCAAGCGTGGCGGTCAAGTTTGGATAAAAATATTCCCGGATAAGCCAATTACTGAAAAACCTGCCGAAACTCGAATGGGTTCAGGTAAAGGTTCTCCTGAATATTGGGTAGCAGTAGTTAAACCAGGCAGAGTTATGTTTGAAATAGCAGGCGTGCCAGAAGCAGATGCTCGTGAGGCAATGCGTCTTGCAGCAAACAAACTTCCTATCAAATGTAAATTTGTATCTAAGGAAGTTAAAGAAGAGGATGGTGAGCAATAATGAAAGCAAATGATTTTAAGAAACTCTCCCCCTCAGAGTTGGATGCTAAACTCTTAGAGTTAAAGGATGAGCTTTTCAAGCTTCGCTTCCAGCAAGCCATCAACCAGCTCGACAATCCAATGCGTATTAGTGCCGTAAAAAAAGATATTGCCAGAGTAAAAACTGTTAAACGCGATATTGAATTACACGGCGCTCAGTCGTAAGGAAAGGGAGGACATTCAAATGAGTGAAAGAAATCTCAGAAAAACTCAGATCGGTATTGTAACCAGTGATAAGATGGATAAAACTGTTGTTGTTTCTATCAAAGACAGAGTTAAACATCCACTTTACAAGAAAATCGTTAACCATACGGTTAAATTAAAGGCCCATGACGAAAAAAACGAATGTGGCGTAGGCGACAAAGTTCTTGTTATGGAAACTCGTCCTCTTTCGAAAGATAAGAGATGGCGTGTAGCAGAAATCATCGAGAAAGCGAAATAATTTTCTAAGGAGGCTAACACTGTGATACAGCAACAGACTTATCTCAAAGTAGCCGACAACACCGGTGCGAAAGAAATTATGTGTATTCGCGTACTCGGTGGATCGGGCAGAAGATATGCTAATATCGGCGATGTAATTGTAGCTTCAGTCAAAAAAGCAGCACCCGGCGGAGTTGTTAAAAAAGGCGAAGTTGTAAAAGCAGTTGTCGTTAGAACAGCAAGCGGAGTTCGTAGAGATGACGGAACTTATATCCGTTTCGACGAAAACGCAGCAGTAATCATAAAAGAAGACAAAAACCCCAAAGGCACCCGTATCTTTGGACCAGTAGCAAGAGAGCTTCGTGATAAAGACTACATGAAGATTTTATCCCTTGCTCCTGAAGTACTTTAATGGAGGTGCGTAAGATGAATAGTGTTCATGTAAGAAAAAATGACGAAGTTGTCGTTATCAATGGCAAAAACCGTGGCAAAAAGGGCAAAGTTATGGAAGTTAGCCCAGCTGAGGGAAAAGTTATTGTTGAAGGCATAAATATCGTAACAAAGCATGTTAAACCCAAAAAAATGGGTGAAGCTGGAGGTCTTGTTAAGGCTGAAAGTGCATTATATGCTGACAAGGTTCAGCTTGTTTGCCCTAAATGTGGCAAAGCAACAAGAGTAGGTCATGCCTTTGATAAGGCAGGCAAAAAAATGCGTGTGTGCAAAAAATGCAATGCACAATTTGAATAAGGGAGGAACATAAACTTATGGCAGCAAGACTTAAAGAATTTTATAGTAACGAAGTTGCTCCGCAGCTTCAAAAAAAGTTCGGCTACAAAAGCGTTATGCAAATCCCAAAACTTAACAAGATAGTTGTTAATGTTGGATGCGGTGAAGCAAAAGAAAACTCAAAGGTTGTTGACGCAATCGTTTCTGACCTTTCACTTGTTACAGGTCAAAGACCTATCGAGTGCAAAGCAAAGAAATCAGTTGCAAACTTCAAACTCCGTGAAGGCATGACTATTGGCGTTAAGGTTACGCTTCGTGGCGATCAAATGTATGAATTTTTGGATAGGCTTTTCAATATGGCACTTCCACGAGTTCGTGACTTCAGAGGAATTAATCCTAACTCATTTGACGGCAGAGGAAATTATTCAATGGGCGTTAAGGAACAACTTATATTCCCAGAAATTGAATATGACAAGATTGATGCAGTTCGTGGAATGGACATTTGCTTTGTCACCACTGCGAACACTGACGAAGAAGCCAAAGAGCTCTTAACTCTTATGGGCGCTCCGTTTGCGAGATAAGGAGGGATTAAAGTGGCCAAAAAGTCAATGAAGGTTAAGCAGGCAGGTCCAGCTAAATACTCAACAAGAGCATACAGCAGATGTAAAATCTGTGGAAGGCCGCATGCCTATCTCCGCAAATACGGAGTATGCCGTATCTGCTTTAGAGAGTTAGCTCATGCAGGTCAAATCCCAGGCGTTAAGAAAGCAAGCTGGTAAAGAGCAATTGTGCAAAGGAGGTAAACAGTATGCAAATTACTGATTCCATCGGTGATATGCTCACTCGAATTCGTAATGCGAATTCAGCAAAGCATGACACGGTGAAAGTTCCAGCATCAAACATGAAGAAGGCTATTGCTCAAATTCTTGTTGATGAGGGTTATATCAAAAGCTTCAAGGTAGAAGACGATGGCAAACAAGGCATAATTGAGATGGAACTCAAATATGGTCAAAATAAGTCAAGCGTTATTACCGGTTTACGTAGAGTTTCAAAGCCCGGCTTACGTATTTATACAAATTGTGAGGAAATGCCAAAGGTCATGAAAGGCCTCGGCGTCGCAATCCTTTCAACACCAAAGGGCGTAATGACTGACAGAGAAGCTCGCAAGGCTAATGTTGGCGGCGAAGTTCTCGGATTTATCTGGTAAGGAGGTTAACAGTATGTCAAGAATCGGCAGACAGCCAATTGCCGTTCCTGCAGGCGTTGAGGTTAAACTTGACGGAAGCACTGTTACCGTAAAGGGTCCTAATGGTACTCTTACCAGAACAGTTCACAGCAATATGAATGTTGCTATGGAGAACGGTGAGATTTTAGTTACTCGTCCTGACGAGTCAAATCTTAATAAATCACTTCACGGATTAACACGCACACTCGTAGCTAATATGGTCGAAGGTGTTACTAATGGCTTCAAAAGGGAGCTTGAGGTTAATGGTGTTGGTTATCGTGTAGCAAAACAAGGAAACAGCCTTGTTATGAATATCGGCTTTTCACATCAGGTTATTATGCCTGAGATTGATGGAATTAAAATCGATGTTCCTACCCCAAATAAAATCGTAATTTCCGGCCCCGACAAGCAAAAAGTCGGACAGTTCGCAGCAGAAGTGCGTGAAAAACGCCCACCTGAGCCTTATAAAGGCAAAGGTATTAAATATGTTGAAGAACACATCCGTCGCAAAGAGGGCAAAGCCGGCAAAGGCGGAAAGTAAAAGGAGTGTATTTAAATGGTTAATAGGCCTGACAGTAATAAGGCAAGACTTAAACGCCACACGAGAGTCCGCTCTAAGGTTTCAGGCACTGCAAAGTGTCCACGCCTTGATGTTTTCCGCTCAACTCAACATATCTACGCTCAGCTCATTGATGATGTTGCAGGTACAACACTTGTAGCAGCTTCTTCAACTGAGAAAGATTTTACACAGTACGGTGGAAATAAGGATGCTGCTCGTGCAGTAGGCAAGATTTTAGCAGAGAGAGCTTCACAAAAAGGCATCAATGATGTTGTATTTGATAGAGGCGGTTATGTATATCACGGTAGAGTTAAAGAACTCGCCGAAGGCGCTCGTGAGGGCGGCCTCAACTTCTAAGAAAGGAGAATTTCAAAATGGCTATAAAAATCGATCCATCAACACTCGATTTACAAGAAAGAGTTGTTGCAATAAACAGAGTTTCTAAAACTGTTAAGGGCGGCCGTATCTTTAAGTTCTCCGCTTTAGTAGTTGTTGGCGACGGAAACGGCATGGTAGGCTTTGGCCTTGGTAAATCAGGCGAAGTTCCTGATGCTATTCGTAAAGGCATTGAAGATGCAAAGAAAAACCTTATTAAGGTTGCTCTAAAAGGCACATCAATTCCTCATGAAGTTATTGGTAAGTTTGGTGCAGGCGTTGTTCTTATGAAACCAGCAGCACCAGGTACCGGAGTTATCGCAGGTGGCCCTGTTCGTGCAGTTGTTGAAACAGTAGGTATTAAGGACATTCGTTCTAAAGCTATGCGTTCAAACAATCCTTGCAATGTAGTCAGAGCTACTATCAACGGTCTTTCACAGCTTCGTAATGCTGATGAAGTAGCCGCTGTTCGTGGTAAGTCAGTTAAAGAAATTTTAGATTAAGGGAGGGCTAACAATGGCAAATTTAGAAGTAAAGCTCGTTAAGAGTCTTATCGGTAGCAAAAAAGATCAAATTGCCACCGCCCATGCACTTGGTCTTAGAAAAATCGGGGATAAGGCTTCTCAGCCTGACAACCCTCAAACACACGGTAAGATTAAGAAAATTTCTCATCTTATCGAGGTAACCGAAAGCTAAGGAGGTGCGAATAATGAAATTGCACGAACTTTCACCGGCAGCAGGCTCTAAAAAAGATGTTAAGCGTATTGGTAGAGGTGCTGGTTCCGGTCAAGGCAAGACGGCAGGTAAAGGTCATAAGGGTCAAAAGGCCCGTGCAGGCAGAGGAATGCGTCCTGGATTTGAGGGCGGTCAAATGCCTTTACAAAGGCGAGTTCCAAAAAGAGGATTTGTAAACATTTTCTCTAAGGAAATTACAGCTGTTAATGTAGCAGCACTTGAAAAAACATTTGAAGACGGCGCAGTCGTCGACATCGAAGCACTCATCAATGCAGGTCTTGTTAAAAAAGAACTTGATGGTGTTAAGGTACTTGGAAATGGCGAAATCAGCAAAAAGCTTACTGTTAAGGTTAATGCTTATTCCGATTCGGCTAAGCAAAAAATCGAAGCAGCTGGCGGAAAGGCTGAGGTGATCTGAGAGTGTTTCAAACAATCATAAATGCATGGAAAATTGCAGACCTTAGAAAGAAAATTCTTTATACAGCATTTGTCATATTGATTTTTAGGCTAGGTGCAGCACTTCCTATTCCATTTGTTAACATTGCAGAAAGTGGTATTATTACTGACCCTAATGCAAATAACTTTATGACATATCTCAGTATGATGACAGGCGATGCATTTAACTATGGTACATTGTTTGCAATGTCCATCACTCCATACATCAACGCATCTATCATCATTCAGCTTTTAACAGTAGCTATTCCAGCACTCGAAAGACTTGCAAAGGAAGGCGAAGAAGGCCGCAAGAAGATTTCTTCTATCACTCGTTATGTTGCAGTCGCTCTTGGTCTTTTACAGAGTACAGCGTATTATTTTTATCTGCGAACTCAAGGGTATCTTTCACTTGATGCAGCAGGTGCAAAATTCACTGGATTTTTTGCAGTTTTCCAAGCAATCGTTATCATTCTTTGCTATACCGCAGGCACAGCACTTATTATGTGGCTCGGCGAGCAAGTTAACGAAAAAGGTATCGGCAACGGTATTTCAATAATCCTTTTTGCAGGTATCGTATCAAGAATGCCTACAACAATTTATGGATTATATCAATATTTCGACAAGGGCGGTGCATATTATGCAATCGCACCTATCGCAGGACTTTCACTTATTCTGATGATTGCTTTCATCGTATGGATGGACAACGCAGAGAGAAGAATTCCTGTTCAGTATGCAAAAAGAGTTGTTGGCCGCAAAATGTATGGCGGGCAAAGCACTCATATTCCGATTAAGGTTAATATGTGCGGTGTTCTTCCTGTTATTTTTGCTTCATCAATCCTTTCACTCCCTCCAACAATCAGTATGTTTGCAAAACCTGCTGAGGGTGGTTTCTGGGAAGGTTTCTTCAAAGTGTTCCAAACAACACATTGGGCATATGGAATTATGTACTTTGTATTCATAATTTTCTTTGCTTATTTCTATGCAGCAATTCAGTACAACCCAATTGAAATGGCAAACAATATTCGTAAAAACAGCGGTGCTGTTCCAGGAATTCGTCCTGGCAAGCCAACTTCTGACTATATCGCTAAGATTTTGTCAAGAATTACCTTGCTTGGTGCATTACTCCTTTCGGTTATTGCTTTGTACCCAATTCTGTTCTCACAGATTACGGGGTTGTTCCACCACACAGTAAATATTACTCTTGGTGGTACTTCAATCATAATTATGGTTGGTGTTGCACTCGAAACAGTTAAACAGTTGGAATCTCAAATGATGATGCGTCATTATAAAGGATTTCTTGATTAAGGAGGTAAAACTTTATGAACCTGATACTTTTAGGTGCTCCCGGTGCAGGCAAAGGCACGCAAGCTGAAAAGATTTGTGAAAAGCTTTCTATTCCTGCGATTTCAACAGGGAACATTCTCCGTGAAGCTATTGCAAACGGAACAGAAATGGGGCTTAAAGCTAAATCCTTCATAGATGCAGGCGGTCTTGTTCCTGACGAGGTCGTAATAGGCATCATTAAGGAAAGACTCGTAAAGGATGATTGCAAAAACGGTTTTGTCCTTGACGGTTTTCCAAGAACCATTCCTCAGGCAGAAGCTTTAGACAGCTTAGGAGTTCGCATTGACAAGGTAATAGATATTGAAGTTGCTGATGAAGCAATTGCCAAAAGGCTTTCAGGCAGACGAGTTTGTCTAAAGTGTGGCGCTACTTATCACCTTTTATATAAGAAACCTAAGGTTGATGGAATTTGCGATGCTTGTGGCGAAAATTTAGTACAGCGAAAAGACGATATGCCCGAAACGGTACTTGATAGGCTTAAAACTTATCATGAGCAAACAGAACCGCTCAAGGGTTACTATGAGAAGCAAGGTTTACTTCGCATAGTTGAAGGTCAAGACGAAGTGGCTCATACCACAGCTCTTACCTTCAAAGCATTGGAGGATTAAGCATGATAGTGCTAAAAACTGCAAGAGAAATCGAGCTGCAAAAGAAAGCTTGTATAATCTCGGCAGAAGCATTAAGGTTGGCGGGCGAGTCGGTTCATCCGGGTATAACTACTTGGGAGATTGACAAGATAGCTTATGACTATATTAAAAAGCAAGGTGCTGAGCCGAACTTTTTAAATTACAATGGGTTTCCTGCCACCGCATGCATTTCCATAAATGATGAGGTTATTCATGGAATACCGAGCAAAAAGCGTGTATTAAAAGAAGGCGACATAGTCAGCATTGACCTTGGAGCTAAAGTAGATGGTTATAACGGCGATAATGCTGCCACTTTTGCAGTTGGAAAAATTTCTGACGAGGCAAAGCGGCTGTGCGACACGACAAGAGAAAGTCTTTACGAAGGCATAAAAATGGCGGTTGCAGGCGGTAGGATTGGCGATATAGCTTATGCAGTACAAAGCTATTGTGAGGAAAAGGGTTACGGTGTTGTGCGAGAGTATACAGGGCATGGCGTTGGAACACATTTGCATGAGGACCCCAGCGTACCGAATTTCGGCACTCCCGGAAGGGGTGTTCGCCTGTTGCCGGGTATGGTAATTGCCATTGAACCTATGATAAATATGGGCAAGGCGGCAATAAAACAATTACCCGACGGTTGGACCGTCAAGACTCGTGACGGTAAGCTTTCCGCTCATTTTGAGCATACGATTGCAATCACAGCAAATGGTCCGCTGATATTGACTAAACTCGATTGAGGTATGACTATGGAACTAAAAAACGGTTCGGTTGTGAGGTCAATCAAAGGGCGGGATAAAAATCGCCTAATGTGTGTGATAGATGTGTGTGAAGATCGAATTATGGTGTGTGATGGAAAAGAGCGACCGCTTGAGAGAGCAAAAGCAAAAAATCCAAAGCATATAGTATCGGTTGAAAAAGAGCTTTTACCTGAACATCTGGGTTCAAATAAAGCTATAAAAAAAGCGTTAAAGATAATAAGTGAGGCTTAATTTATGTCAAAACAGGATATGATTGAAATTGAAGGTACTGTCGTTGAAGCTCTGCCTAACGCAACATTCCAGGTAGTTCTTGAAAACGATCACCAAATTTTAGCCCATATATCCGGAAAACTTAGAATGAATTTCATTCGAATTCTTCCGGGCGATAAAGTGACGGTCGAGATGTCGCCATATGACCTCACACGCGGGCGTATTACATGGCGTTCAAAGTAAGAATAAAAGAAGAAGTTCTATATTTTAAGGAGGTATTCCAATGAAAGTCAGACCTTCTGTCAAAAAAATTTGCGAAAAGTGCAAAGTTATAAAACGCAAGGGTAAAGTTATGGTTATATGCGAAAACCCTAAGCATAAACAGCGTCAAGGCTAATAAAAAGCCTTCCGGCTATCGTTGTTAAAGATCTAAACAACGATGCTGTACTTTTCCAAAAGACGAATTTTTTTAAGGTTAGGGACTATTATGTTCCACCGCATCAAATGGAGGTGCAACTGTAAATGGCACGTATTTCAGGTGTTGATTTGCCGAGAGATAAAAGAGTTGAAATAGGACTTACTTATATCTTTGGTATCGGTAGAAAAACTGCAAGCGATATTATCGCCGCAACAGGTGTAAATCCCGACACTCGTGTCAAGGATTTGACCGAAGACGATGTTGCAAAGCTTCGTGAGTACATCGAGCATAGTGTTAAGGTAGAGGGCGACCTTCGCCGTGACACAGCTTTCGATATCAAAAGACTTATCGAAATAGGTTGCTATCGTGGCATTCGTCATCGCAAGGGCTTACCTGTTAGAGGGCAAACCTCTAAAAACAATGCCCGCACACGCAAAGGACCTAAGAAAACAATCGCAAATAAGAAGAAATAAAGAGGAGGGATTAATAAATGGCTACCAAAGGTTCAGTTAAAAAAGGGGCGTCTACTCGTAAACGCCGTGAACGCAAAAACATTGAAAAAGGTGCAGCTCATATTCAATCCACCTTCAATAACACAATCGTTACTATTACTGATGTTCAAGGCAATGCAATATCATGGGCTAGTTCAGGTGAAATGGGCTTTAGAGGCTCAAGAAAATCTACACCATATGCAGCTCAGATAGCAGCAGAAACTGCCGCAAAAGCAGCTATGGAACATGGTATGAAAATCGTTGAGGTTTATGTTAAAGGACCGGGTTCAGGTCGTGAAGCAGCAATCAGAGCTTTACAAACCGCAGGTTTAGAAGTAACTCTTATTAAAGATGTTACCCCTATTCCACATAACGGATGCCGCCCGCCTAAAAGAAGAAGAGTATAACATTTGGAGGTGTAATTATGGCTAGATATACCGAAGCGGTTTGTAAATTATGCCGTCGTGAGGGTAAAAAGCTTTTCCTCAAAGGTGAACGCTGCTATACCGGCAAGTGTGCTTTTGAGCGTCGTAGCTATGCTCCGGGACAACATGGTCAAAGCCGCAAGAAAACATCTGAATACGGACTTCAGCTTCGTGCAAAGCAACAAGCTCGTCGTTTCTATGGTATTCAGGAAGGTCAGTTCCATAAGTATTTTCTTATGGCTGAAAAACAAAAGGGAATCGCTGGCGAAAACCTTTTGAGAATATGCGAAAGTCGTCTTGATAATGTCGTTTATCTACTTGGATGGGCTTCATCAAGAGCTGAAGCAAGGCAATTAACAGTTCATGGTCATTACCTTGTCAATGGTAAAAAAGTTGATGTTCCGTCTTACCTTTTAAAGGTTGGCGACACAATTTCTATTAAAGATAAGAGCCGTGAAGGCGAAAAGATTAAGGCAGTACTTGAGGCTAACGCTTCTCGTCCTGTACCGCAATGGCTTGATAAGAACGCAGAAACAATTTCAGCTAAGGTTATTAACCTTCCTGAAAGAGAGCAGATTGAAGCTCCTGTTGAAGAGCATCTTATCGTCGAGTTCTATTCAAAATAATAGAATATCACATAACTTTTCAAACATTAAAAAATTATCGGCGGGCATAAAGCCCGTCCCTATAATAGGAGGGTTTTGAATGATAGGAATTGAGAAGCCCAGCATAGAAGCACTTGATTTAACCGAAGATGGCACTTATGGCAAGTTTATTTTGGAGCCACTTGAGAGAGGCTATGGTACAACGCTTGGAAATAGTATGCGTCGTGTGCTTTTATCATCTCTCCCAGGTTATGCAATTACCTCTGCTAAGATTGATGGCGTTCTTCACGAATTCTCAACCGTTGACGGTGTCAAAGAGGATGTTACTGAAATCGTTCTTAATCTTAAAGGTGTAATTTTAAAAATTCATGGCGATGGTCCTAAAACCATTTACATCGAAGCAAGTGGAAAATGCGAAGTTAGAGCAGGGGACATTAAGACTGATTCTGAAGTTGAAATTCTTAATCCTGACCACCTGATTGCTACTCTTAGTGAGGGTGCTACTCTCAATATGGAGCTTACAGCAGATCGTGGCAGAGGATATGTTTCATCACAAAGAAATAAGGAACTTATGCAGCCTGTTATCGGCGTAATTGCAATAGACTCTATCTATACACCGGTGTTAAAAGTGAACTACACAGTTGAAAATACTCGTGTAGGTCAGATTACCGATTATGATAAGCTAACACTTGAAGCTTGGACAGATGGAACAATTTCCGCTAAGGAAGCTGTTTCTCTTGCAGCTAAGATATTAACCGAGCATCTAAATCTTTTTGTTGACCTCTCAGACGAGGCGGGCAACACTGAGGTTATGGTTGTTAAAGATGACAACGGTAAGGAAAAAGCACTTGAAATGACTATTGAAGAGCTTGACCTTTCAGTTCGTTCATTTAACTGCCTAAAGAGAGCAGGTATTAACACGGTAGAAGATTTAATCAATAAGTCAGAGGAAGATATGATGAAGGTGAGAAATCTTGGCAGAAAATCTCTTGATGAGGTTGCAGCTAAGCTTGAGTCACTTAACTTCACTCTTCGCAAGGAAGACGAATAACAAAGGAGTGATTTAGATGCCCGGAACAAGAAAACTCGGCAGACCCACCGACCATCGCAGGGCAATGCTCAGAGGTCTGGTAACATATTTGTTGGAAAGCGGTAAAGTTGAAACAACAGATACCAGGGCTAAGGAAGTTCGCTGTATGGCAGAAAAAATGATTACAATTGCCAAGGATAACTCCTTACACTCAAGAAGACAAGTTTTGGCATATGTTACAAAAGAAGATGTTGTCAAAAAATTGTTTGATGAGATTGCACCTAAGTATCAAGATGTTAATGGTGGATATACAAGAATAACAAAAACTCGTGCAAGACGCGGCGATGCAGCAGAAATGTGCATTATCGAATTAGTCGAGCCAAAAGCTAAATAATTTTTAGTTTAATTTTACCCTCAGGAATTTTTCCTGAGGGTTTTTTGCTTTTTGTAAAAAAATAAATGTTGGAGTTTCCATACCCCAACATTTATTATAGAACCACATTTATTATTGAACCTTAAATTTTATTAACATCAGGCAAACGGCTAAAGCCATATTCCAAATCTTCATCAGAAGGAATATAATCAGTCATTTCCTTATCCATAAATGCGGTATATGCCTTCATATCGAAATATCCTGTTCCTGTAAGTCCAAAAAGAATTGTTTTTTCTTCGCCTGTTTCTTTGCATTTAAGAGCCTCGTCAATTGCAGTACGAATGGCATGGGCGCTTTCAGGAGCTGGAAGAATTGTTTCTATTTTTGCAAAATATGTAGCGGCTTCAAAAACTTTGGTTTGTTCAACCGAAACAGCCTCCATATATCCATCATGATAGAGTTTTGAAAGAATTGGCGACATTCCGTGATAGCGAAGTCCGCCTGCGTGGTTTGGAGATGGTAAAAATTCACAGCCTAAGGTATACATTTTAGCGAGTGGAGTTATTTTTCCTGTATCGCAGAAATCATAAGCGTATTTTCCCCTTGTGAGTGATGGGCAGCTTTTCGGCTCTACTGCGATAATTCGTGGATTAGTTTTACCTAAAAGTTTATCTTGCATAAAAGGTGCAATAATTCCAGCAAGGTTTGAACCGCCACCTGCACAGCCGATTATAATGTCAGGATATTCACCATATTTTTCCATTGCAAGCTTGCTTTCAAGCCCTATAATTGATTGATGCAGTGCAACTTGATTGAGAACAGAACCCAAAACATATCGACAGCCTTCAGTTTCAAGGGCAATTTCAACTGCCTCTGAAATAGCAGTTCCGAGGCTTCCCGAGCAGTTAGGATCTTTTTCTAAAATTTTTCTGCCTGCCTTTGTTGATGGGCTTGGACTTGGAATAACAGTTGCACCAAAGGTTCTTATAATATCACGCCTAAACGGTTTTTGGTCATAAGAGGTTCTAACCATATAAACTCTAAGGTCAAGGTCATAATGCGCACACGCCTCGGCAAGAGCTGTTCCCCACTGACCTGCACCAGTTTCAGTTGAAAGCTTTGTAAGCCCTTGCTTTTTTGCATAATATGCTTGAGCAATGGCAGAATTAAGCTTATGACTTCCCGAAGTATTGCTTCCCTCGAATTTATAATAAATTTTAGCAGGAGTTTTTAGTGCCTTTTCAAGATTATATGCACGAATAACAGGTGACGGGCGATAAACTTTATACATTTCTAAAACATCTTCTGGAATATCAATATAACGAGTTTCGTTGTCAAGCTCCTGATGTGCAAGCTCATCACAAAAAACAGGACGCAAATCCTCCTCGGTTGCAGGATTTAATGTTTTAGGGTTAAGCATAGGGGCAGGGAGGTCTTTCATATCAGCACGAAGGTTGTACCATTGTGTTGGCATTTCGTCCTCAGTTAGGAATATTCTATGTGGAATTTTAGCCATATCTCTCTCCTTATCTTCTGAACAGTGAATTTATTTTTTTATAATATTGACTGTCAATTTGCTCAATTGTATCATTTGTAGTTCTGAATTGCCAGTTGCCACTTGCTCTGCTTGGAACATTCATTCGAGCGTCACCGCCAAAGCCACAAAGGTCTTGAAATGATATTATAGCAATTTTTGCAGACGAACGCCATACTGTTTCAATGATTTTTCTGCAAGATTTACTTTTAAAGCCACCATCTCCCCAATTTTCGCCTTCAAATCCGCAGTAATCAAGTGCAAATCTTCTTTCTGCGGGAGTTGCTTCCCATAGCCAAGCTAAGAGGGTTGCATTATCGTGAGTTCCCACATAAGCGATTGAGTTTTGAGGATAGTTATGAGGCAGATGCGTGCTGTCACCCATAGGGTCAAATCCAAATTGAATAACTCTCATTCCAGGGAATTTTGTGTTTTCTAAAAGTTCAATAACATCTTCGCCAAAAGTGCCGAGGTCCTCTGCAATAATAGGATAATCTTTGATTTTTTCACCGATAGCATCAAACAATTTCATTTTAGGACCATCAAGCCATTCGCCTGTCTTTGCAGTTTCACTTTTGCTGTCAACCGCCCAATATGAGGCAAAGGCTCTGAAATGGTCAATTCTAACCATATCGAAAATCTTTTGAGAGGCTAAAATCCTGTCGCACCACCATGAAAAATCGGTGCGTTCCATTTCGTTCCAGTCATAAAGAGGGTTTCCCCAAAGTTGACCATCAGCCGAAAAATAATCAGGAGGAACGCCAGCTACACGCTTTCTTTCAAAAGTTTTGTCATCAATTTCAAAAAGTGAGCGATTACTCCAAACATCACAGCTATCAAATGAAACATACACAGGCATATCGCCCAAAATTTTAACGCCTTTTTCATTCGCATAGTTTTTTATTTCCTGCCACTGCGAAAAAGCAATAAACTGAACGAATTTATAAAAATTCTGCAAAGAGATTAATTCACTGTCATTTTTTTCTAAAAGTTCGTATCGGGCATATTTTTCTTCCCATTCAAACCACGGAGCTCCACCGTTTTTTTCTTTTAGCGCTTCATATAATGAATAGGCGTTTACCCATTCGTTTGTGAGGCAGAAATTTTCAATTTTTTCTTTTAAATCCGAATTTATATTTTTAAATGCAAGCCTTAAAAGCGATAAACTTTTATTATAAGCAAAGTCATAATCTGTTGTATAAGGTGAATTTGGATACACGCTGTTTTCTAATTCTTCTTTAGAAATAAGCCCTATTTTAAACAAGCCTTCAGGATCAATTAGCATATGAGAAATTGCAAATGCCGAGTTTGAGGCATAGGGTGAGCCAAATAAATTAGGCGGATTAAGTGGAAGCACCTGCCAAACAGAAAACCCCATTGATTTGATTTTATCTATAAAATATTTAGCGTTTTCGCCCATAACACCTATTCCATATTTTGAAGGAAGTGAGGTTATATGCATTAAAACTCCCGATGCTCTGTTTTTGAACATTAAAAAACTCCTAATTAATTATTTAAATTACAGGTAAAGCAAACAATCCCTGCATCTGTAATGTCAACTATGCCATAAAAACCCTCTCTAATGCTACCAGGACACATAATATGAACGCCATCAACATAAGTTTTCATCGCAGTATGAGTATGCCCATACAAAGCAATATCCGCTTTATTTTCTTTTGCAGCTAAGATTAACTCGTCAAGCCCATATTTGACATATTTTGTATGCCCATGAACAAAATAGATTTTCTTTTCGCAAAACTCCATTGTCATTTCTTTAGGAAGATTTGAACCATAATCGCAGTTACCACAAACCGCAAAAGTTTTTACCCCGTTTAACATTTCATTATTAAGCAAAGAGTTAAAATCATATTCACCGTCACCTAAGAATAAAATACAATCAATATTTTTGTATAGTGACAGGGCGATTTTCATAGAAATGCAATCTCCGTGGGAGTCAGAAAAAACAAGTATCCGCAAGTCTATTCCCCCTTTTTTAAGCATATTAATATTATATCAAATAAAGAGGGTGATTTCAATGAAAAATAATGAAGACAATATGAAAAACATTATAAATGAATTGAGTGGAAAAACCACAGCACAGGCAGAGGATTTTTTAATGAAAAAGCTAAATCCATCACAGTCTAAAAAGCTTAATGAAATTTTAAGCAACGAAGCGGCAGCAAAAGAACTGCTGTCAACTCCAGAGGCACAAGAGCTTTTGAAAAAATTAATGGGGAAATAAAAATTTTTGCCATTTAAAAAAGGTCACACAGCTTAAAAATATAAAATAAAAACTGCACCTTTGCCTTTTTGGGGCCTTGGTGCAGTTTTATTTTGGAGCTTTGTAAAACATCAGGGGAAATAGATATTTACAAAGTAGAAGTGTACGAACAAGGCAATATAGCCAATAGATGGTTTTTAACTATTGAGTGATTTTAACATATTTACATCTTTTAGAAACTGCTTTTCGCTGTCTTTTTTTGTGAATTCTAAAATAAAATTACAATTAATTCCTGCCATATTAATAACATCAAGATATTCTTTCCACAACTTTTTTCCACGCTTTAATGAAAATCTTCTTCCGCTTTTTGCCCAGTGAAAAATATGGGCTGTAACGAGATTTGGCAAAACGCTTTTTAAATTTTCTAAATCATTTCCGCTATAAAGAGGCTGCCAATAGGTTTTAATATTATCTTCATTACACTCTGCTATAAAGTCGTTACTGCTCTGCGCCGAATCATTGAAAGTATTATTATGAAATTCAAAACCAATGGTTTGATTATACTTTTTGGCAATATCTGAAAGCGTTTTCACTTCATCAACCATTTCTAAAAATTCGTTGGTTGATGTTTTTTTACTGCTCTTTTCACCGAGCCATATTCTAATTAGTTTTGAGCCGATAATATCGCTTATTTGGCATATTCTATCAAAGCGTTCAAAGTCTTTTTCGCCTACACGATAATAACTGCCATATGAAACCGCTTTCATATTTGAAATATCAAGGCTTCTTTTTATTTCTTTTGCATATTCTATATTATCGTCGGGCAGATGAACATCACCGCCTATTTCAAGGCAATTGATATTTGCATCTTTTGCAATTTTTAGAACTTCATCAAATGATTTCTTTCTGAAAGTTACGCTTGTAAATCCTATATTATTCATAATTTTTCCTTTATTCATTAATTATGCCATTGTTTTAAGCATTTCTTTTGTTACTGAATAAATTGGAGGCTTACCCTCTATCAAAAGGTTAAATTCGTCTAACATAAATGCTGACATTCTCTCTCTTTCTTTTCCGGTACTGCCTGCAATATGAGGCGAAAGAATGATGTTTTTAGTGTGTCGTATTGGGCTTAGAATAATAGGAGGCTCGGGGGAAGTAACATCTAAAAGAGCTGTTCTTGAAGAAACTTCTCGCATTGCTTTTACAAGGTCTTTTTCTTTAACCTGCTTTCCTCTGCCTGTATTTATAAATACAGCGTGGGATTTCATAAGCTTAAAAAGGTCATAATTCAAAATGCCATAAAGTTCTTCTTTGTTTGCAAGGTGATTTGAAATGACATCACATTGTTTGAATATTTCTTCAAGAGAGGTTAGCGAAACATTTAATTCGTCTGCTCTTTCTTTAGATAAAAATTTATCATATACCAATACTTCACAATCGATATGTTTAAGTTTTTCGCAAATAAGCGAGCCAATTCCGCCAGCTCCGATTATTCCTATTTTTGACTTGTAGTTCCCTGTACACTCATTACTGAATTTAAAACCACCATAGCGGTTGTGCTTTGCTTTTTTAACGCTTCCAAAATAGCCTTTTGACGCAAGTACGATTTGTGAAAATGCAAACTCGGCAACTGGAATTGCATTAGCTTTCCACGCACTGTGAACAGAAATACCTTCATCTAAAAACTCTTTTGCAAAGCTTTGAACGCTACCTGCGGCATAAAGAACTGCTTTGAGATTTGGAAAAAACTTTTTTATTTCATCGTTTTTAAAATGTGGCATTCCCCAAGTTGTAAAAACATATTCAGCGTCTTTTAAAAGGTCTGGATTTTTTTCTAAGTCGCTTTTTGTAATCGTTTTTTCTAAAAGACCGAAATCACGCATAGCTTCTTTAAAATCAGCACCAAAGACAACCTTTGCATCATTTACATTGTTTGTTAAAATAGCTGTTTTCATATTTTCCCCCTATGTTCAAGCGAATCATCACCTGGGAGATTTTCACCGTTCCAAATTTTTTCCCATGTTGTCAAAGCATCATCTGAATTCCAAAACTTGTTTTTTGGGGAAAGTCCAAGCGGTAAAAACACAGCCAAGCACATATAAAGGCTACCTGTATTAGTATAATAGTTGGTAAGCTTTTCTTGTTTCCCATAAAGACCTTTTGTCAAAAAGCCATTTTCATCAAAAAGCGTATCTGCGGACATTGCTTTTTTTATAACCTTAGTAAGAGCGCATCTTGCAACATTTGAAGGAATTGTTTTAGGTAGCATTCCCATATAAGCACAATGAGCAAGCCCTTGAAATGCCGCCATTCTGTATGTAATTGACCGCCCTAAAAACGGATAGCTTCCATCGGGGGCAATCATTCTTTCTTGAATTTCTGACAATCGTTTAATTGAATTTCTTATTTGTAGCCTATATTTTTTGCCCGTTATAAGCGGAGCTGCAAATCTTGTAACTTCTTCAAGCATTGGCTGAATAACATAGCTATTGTAATAGTCACAAGCAAGATTTTCACCGTCACCATAAACTCCGTCGCCTTTATACCATTCATAATGCTTTAAAACAGCATATTCAACTCGCATTCCATCGGCAACGCCTGTTAATTTATATCTGCACGCTTCAACCATTGCTGCAAACATAAGCCAATTACTGCAATTTGGCTTCATTAGTCTGACAAGGTCAATTGCTTTTATAATATTATCTTTAACCTCCTGTGGCTGCTTTTCCCAAAGCTCTATCGGGGCTTTTAAAATTGCACTGCAAAAATAAGCGGCATCAACTAAAGGTTGGTCGGGAGAAAGATAAGTTCCTGTTTTATTCCAAACGCAATAATCGGGACTTTTTTCATCAACTGCATTTGCCATTGCTTTTCTGGTCATTTCTCGGTATTCTGATTGAAGTTTAAGCTCTGACTCATCAGTTATCGCCGAGGATTTCAGCTCAAGCCAAGGTGCAATCCCTACAACTGTTCTGCCAATAGCTTCAAGGTATCCAACCCCTCTCTTTTTTTCACTTTTGCTAAGAGGGAGAACTTCTTTTAGCTTGCCATTAGAAGCTGCAAAAAGAACAGGATAGGCAATCTTGTTTAAAGCATCTAACCATTCTCTGCGAGTGATATTTCCAGCTTTTTCTTTCATACCAATATATCCGTTTGAACGCTAAAACCAACATAATTAAAATAGATATGCTGATTTGTGGCATCGTACCTTTCATAGTATTATTAAGTTTCATTATACCAAACTACTAACCAATAATAAATACTAAAATTATGAATATATATGTAAAATGTGCTTTTGTCAAAATAATTATTACATTTGTGTAACAATGCTTGATATTAACAACAGCTACATATATAATGTATCAAGAAACAAATTTTTAGGTAGGTGTATTTATGGAAATTATAGAAGCTTTAAAAGTTATTCTCATAGGTATTGTTGAGGGAATTACAGAATGGCTACCAATCAGTAGCACGGGGCATATGCTTCTTCTTGACGACTTTATTCATCTTAATATGACAGAAGAATTTAAAGCAATGTTCCTTGTCGTTATTCAGCTTGGAGCAATACTCGCTGTTGTAGTTATGTTTTGGAAAAAGATGTTCCCTTTTGGATTTAAAGAAAAAAAACTTGTAATTAAAAAAAGCATATTTTCTATGTGGTTTAAAACAATTGTTGCGTGCATTCCCGCTATTATTGCAGGTCTTTTATTAGATGACTTGCTTGAAAAATACTTGCATACTCCTGTTGTAATTGCACTTATGCTTATTATTTATGGCGTATTATTTATAGTTATCGAAAACTGGAACAAAAAAAGAACTTCAAAAATAAATACACTTGCTGAGATTGACTATAAAACAGCGCTTATTATCGGTGCGTTTCAAGTTCTTTCAATAATTCCTGGAACATCACGCTCAGGGGCTACAATAATAGGAGCTCTTTTAATTGGCGTTTCAAGAGTAGCAGCAGCAGAATTTACATTTTTCCTTGCAGTTCCCGTTATGTTCGGTGCAAGTGCTTTGAAAATTTTAAAGTTCGGATTTGCCTTTACCTCTGTTGAACTTTTAACACTTGTTCTTGGAATGGTAGTTGCGTTTGGAGTTTCAATTCTTGCAATTAAATTCCTTATGGGCTATATAAAGAAACACGATTTTAAAGTGTTTGGCTGGTACAGAATTGTTCTTGGTGCTATTGTTCTGTTATATTTTGGAATTAAAGCATTCGCATAAAATTAATTTTATAAGCTTAAATTAATGCCTATGTCCTTTTCTTAGGACATAGGCAAATTGTTTCATATTGATTAATTTTGTAAATGAGCCTATTATTTTTATTGCAGACGAACATTTGTTCGACAGCAGGAAGGAGTAGGCTATGACATTAACAGAATTAGGGCTTGAATATGCAGAGCAGGAGAAACTACTTACAAAGCAAATTAAGGACTTTATACCAAAAGTAGCAGCAATGACAGGAGTTGAAAAGCACCAAGGTAACAGGAGGATGCTTTGCCTCTATGAAATGCGGCGAGAGGTTCGCATAACGGCAGATACTCTTAAAAACTATTATACTAATAAATCAGAACATCGTGTTTACCACAGAAATGGACAATAATTTCTTTAATTTTATATTTGTAATTGTTATTTTTTCTATTGATAAATTTATAACAAAACTGTATAATAACTACAAGTGTAAAATGAAAGGAGTTTAAAGTATGATTAACTATTCACATGAAGTAGAAAAAATGTGCTGTGTTGCTAAAGGTCCTAACCACGGTCCTGCGCCTATTCCTGAAGAAGGAAAATGGGTTAAGGCTTATGAAATCAAAGATATTTCAGGGCTTTCACACGGTATCGGCTGGTGCGCACCTCAACAGGGTACTTGCAAGCTTACTCTTAATATTAAGGAGGGCATTGTTGAAGAAGCTTTGGTTGAAACCATTGGCTGTTCAGGAATGACTCACTCTGCTGCTATGGCAGCTGAAATTCTTCCAGGAAAAACTCTTTTAGAATGTCTTAATACTGACCTTGTTTGTGATGCTATCAATGTTGCTATGCGTGAAATTTTCTTGCAGTTTGCATATGGTAGAACTCAATCTGCTTTCTCTGAAGACGGGCTTCCTATTGGTGCTGGTCTTGAGGATTTAGGAAAAGGGCTTCGTTCACAAATCGGAACAATGTATTCAACTAAAGTTAAAGGCGTTCGTTATATGGAAATGGCTGAAGGCTATGTTACAAGAATGGCTCTTGACAGCGATGGACAGGTTACAGGCTACGAGTTTGTAAAAATCGGTAAGATGCTTGAGGACATTCGTCACGGAATGGATGCTGCACAGGCTCTTAAAAACAATACAGGTTCATACGGTCGTTTTGCAGATGCTGCAAAGTACATCGACCCTCGTGAAGAATAAGGGAGGGGAATAATAATGGCTAACGACGTAAAATTCGAAGGTAAAGAAAGAAGAATGGCGAAAATCGAAAAGTGTCTTGCAGATTATGGTATTGCAAGTCTTGAAGAGGCTCGTGAGCTTTGCCTTTCAAAAGGTATTGATGTTGACTCAATCGTAAAAGGCGTTCAACCAATTGCATTTGATAATGCTGTTTGGGCGTATACACTCGGTGTTGCTATTGCACTCAAAACAGGCGTTACAAACGCTTCTAAGGCTTCTGCTGTTATAGGCATCGGTCTTCAGGCTTTCTGTATTCCTGGTTCTGTTGCAGAGCAAAGAAAAGTTGGTTTAGGTCATGGTAACCTCGGTGCTATGCTCCTTGACGAAAAAACAAAATGCTTTGCATTCCTTGCAGGTCACGAAAGCTTTGCTGCTGCTGAAGGTGCTATCGGCATCGCAAAAACAGCAAACAAGGTTCGTACTGAACCTCTTCGTGTTATCTTAAACGGTCTTGGCAAAGATGCAGCTATGATTATTTCAAGAATTAATGGCTTCACCTATGTTCAAACTGATTATGATTTCTATACAGATGAGTTAAATGTTGTTGCTGAAACTGCTTATTCTGACGGTGACAGAGCAAAAGTTAAGTGCTTTGGTGCTAATGATGTTCTTGAAGGCGTTGCGATAATGAAAAAAGAGGGCGTTGATGTTTCTATTACAGGTAACTCAACAAACCCAACTCGTTTCCAACATCTTGTTGCAGGAACTTACAAGAAGTGGACAAACGAAAACAATGTTAAATATTTCTCTGTTGCATCAGGTGGCGGTACAGGAAGAACACTTCATCCTGATAATGTTGCTGCTGGCCCTGCTTCATATGGTCTTACTGACTCAATGGGCAGAATGCACGGTGATGCACAATTTGCAGGTTCGTCATCAGTTCCAGCCCATGTTGAAATGATGGGGCTTATCGGTATGGGTAACAATCCAATGGTTGGTGCTACTGTTGCTTGTGCTGTTTCTGTTGAAGAAGCAAGCAAAAACTAATAATTGATTTATAAAAAAGACCTGTGTGAATTTCACGCAGGTCTTTTTGTTTTAAAAAGTCAGAATATTTTTACTGTTTTATGCACTTATATCAAATTTAAGGCTAAAACTTTGTGACATCAAATTACAATATGTGCGTGACTTTCAGATGAATTTAGAGTATATTATTATTATCTATAAAATTTTGAAGGGAATGATTTATTGTGGATTTTAAAGAAGCTTTTGCACTAAATGTAAACTCGAAAACCGAAGATGAATTTGTAATCCTTAAAAATAATGTTAGAATAAGTGTTATAACTAACAGGCTAATCCGTGTTGAACATAATAATAAAAAATTATTTGTTGATGAACCGACTCAAAAAGTATGGTATAGAGCTTTTTCATCGCCAAAATTTTCACAGGCAGAAAAAGGTAATTCAATAATTATTAATACTTCTGAAGTTGAGTTTTGCTGTGATACCATCAGCGGAAAAGTTAAATATATTAAAGTCGGCAAAAATAAAATAACCAATTTCAAAAAAGGCAATTTAGGTGGAACATATAGAACACTTGATATGACAAGAGGTCCTGTAAAGCTTGGCGATGGTGTTGTTTCAAAAAATGGTGCAACTGTTTTTGACGATAGCAAGTCTTTGATTTTAAAGCCTGACGGGGCAATTGAGCCTCGTAAAAATGCAGAACAAGATAAATATTATTTTGCATATGGCAGAAATTACAGAGAGTGCATAAAAGCATTTTTTGAATTAACAGGATACACTCCGCTTGTGCCGAGATTTTGCCTTGGCAATTGGTGGAGCAGATATAAAGCTTATAGTCAGCAAGAATATGTTGATTTAATGACACGCTTTTTAGACGAAGAAATTCCCATAACAGTTGCAACAATTGATATGGATTGGCATTGGGTTGATGTTGTTTCTAAGTTTGGTGAAAAAGCAAAGAGAAAAGTTGCAAACGCTAAAAACTTCAGAGAAGTTATTTGCGAGCATGGCTGGACGGGATATAGCTGGAACACGGACCTTTTTCCCGACTATAAAGGCTTTTTAAAATGGCTTAAAGAGAAAAATTTCAATATTACTGTTAATCTTCACCCTGCTGATGGCGTCAGGTCTTTTGAAGATATGTATGAAGATGTGGCAAAATATATGGGGCAAAATCCAAAGGACGGATATAGAATTAATTTTGAAATATGGAATACTAAATATGTTGAAGCATATTTTGAATATTTGCATCATCCATATGAAAAAGACGGAGTGGATTTTTGGTGGATTGATTGGCAACAAGGCAAAAATTCAGGAGTAAAAGGGCTTGATCCTCTTTGGGCATTAAATCACTATCACTATCTTGATAATTGCCGAAACAACAAGCGTGGGCTTATCCTTTCAAGGTATGCAGAGGCAGGAAGTCAACGCTATCCTCTTGGATTTTCAGGAGACACTTCGATTAAATGGAGCTGTTATAAATTTCAGCCATATTTCACTTCTACCGCTACAAATATCGGTTATACTTGGTGGAGCCACGACATTGGCGGTCATCATATGGGCGAAAAAGATGATGAGCTTTATCTTCGCTGGCTACAATTTGGAGTTTTCAGCCCGATTAATCGTTTGCACTCTACAAGCAACGAGTTCGCAGGCAAAGAAATCTGGAAAATGCGTTATGATGTCAATGTTCTTTCAAAAGATTTTTTAAGGCTTCGTCATAGGCTAATTCCATACATATATACAATGAATTATCATACTCACAAAGATGGAATTGCACTTATCGAACCAATGTATTATAGAAATCCAAATGAAGAAAAGGCATATAGCGTTCCAAACGAATATTATTTTGGAAGTGAGCTTATTGCCGCACCAATAACAGAAAAGCTAAACGCTAAAACCAATCTTGCAGCTTCAAATGTGTATTTGCCAAAGGGAAGATATACCGATATTTTCACAAAACGAATTTATGAGGGCGAAAAGACCTATAATATGTATAGGGGCATAGAAAGCTTTCCTTTGCTTGCAAAAGATGGTTCGATTATCCCACTCGATGTAAATAGTCGAAATAATAACAGTGAAAATCCAAAGGCTCTTGAAATTTTAATATTCCGAGGAAACGGTGCATTCAAGCTTTATGAAGATGATGGAATTTCAATGGACTTTGAAAAAGGCAAATGTGCATTTACAGAGTTTACTGTTTCACAAAGCGATAACAACATCAAATTTGTTATAAATCCGGCAACAGGTGACAATACGGTTATTCCAAAAACGAGAGATTACACATTAACATTTTTTGACATAACGGCGTGTGATAAAATCCTTGTTAATGGCGAAGATTTTAAACCTGAAAGCGGAAAATGCACAACTGTTTTACTAAAAGATATAAAGCCAACTGATAAGGTGGAAATTTCACTCTTAAATGTAACTGCTCTCGAAAATAGAGATAAAAGAGAAAGCCTAATTGAGCTTGTTTCAAAATTCCAATGTGGCGTAAACTATAAAAAAAGCACTTTTACAAATTTTGTAAACAGTAAAAACTTTAAAAACATTCCAAATGTGCCAAAATACTTTAAAGAGCCTATAATCGAAATATTATCACTAAAATAGAATTATTTATTCTTTGTATTACAGAAAGAGATGTTAAATGGATTTTTATGAAAACAATCAATCCCCAGAAAAAGCACTTTTAATAAGCGTTGATACAGGCGAATTTGATGTTGAAATTTCACTCGATGAATTATCAGAGCTTACCTCTACCGCAGGGGCGAAGGTGGTTGCGCAGATGTCACAAAAGCTTTCATCTGTGAACTCCGCTACATTCATTGGCAGTGGCAGGCTTCAAGAAATAAGCGAGTTTTGCAAAAGCAATGAAATTGATTTGATTATTGCAGATTCTGAACTTTCACCGTCACAGCTTAGAAATATTGAAGATGAAACAAATGTCAGAGTTATTGACAGAACAATGCTTATTCTTGATATTTTTGCAGCAAGGGCGGCAAGTAGCGAGGGAAAATTGCAGGTCGAGCTTGCACAGCTTAAATATTCACTGCCTCGCCTCACAGGAAAGGGCAAGACGATGTCGAGGCTTGGTGGAGGCATTGGAACGAGAGGCCCTGGCGAAAGCAAGCTTGAGAGCGACAGACGCCATATAAGAGAAAAGATACACAATCTCACCGACGAATTAAAGCAAGTTGAAAAAAGGCGAAATGCACTCAGGTCAAGAAGAAAAAAAGACGGGATAATCACTGCGGTCATTGTTGGCTACACAAATGCAGGAAAATCGACGCTTATGAATGCCCTCACAGGGGCAGGAGTTTTGACAGAAGATAAACTTTTTGCAACACTTGATCCGACAGCGAGAAAGCTAACGCTACCAAACGGGCAAGATATAATGCTCGTTGACACCGTTGGGCTTGTCAGACGGCTACCGCATAATCTTGTGGAGGCTTTCAAGTCAACGCTTGAAGAAGCAAGTGAAGCTGATATAATTTTAAATGTTTGTGACGCATCAAGCGAAGAATGTTCAGAGCATCTTGAAGTTACAGCAAGCCTTTTAAAAGACTTAAAATGTGAAGATAAACCCGTTATTTCAGTTATGAACAAATGCGATAAAATTCCAAATATATATGACCTACCAGTTATTGGAAAGGCTGTTTTTATAAGTGCTTTAAATGGCAACGGAATAGATGAGCTTTTAAAGGCAATACAAGAGGCGTTGCCAAAAAACAAACGAGAGGTTGAACTTTTAATTCCTTTTGACAAGGGCAATATAGTGGCAGAAATAAGAAAAGATGGCATTTTAAAATCAGAAGAATTTTTAGAAACAGGAATTAGCATTAAAGCAATTATTGATATTTCTTATATTGAAACAATAAAAGACTATATAATTTAAAAAACTCTATGTTCATTAATAGAAAATAGTTTACAATTTAGCCTTTAATTTTTCTAAAAAAAGGGTTACAATAATATCAATATTTTATCTGTGATGATAAATACAATAATGGAGAGTATTTTAATTATGAGTATTTCAATTATTACCGATACCACTTGCGACATATCAAAAGATGAATGGGAAAGGCTTAAAATAACCGTCTTGCCACTAACTGTTAGGTTCGATGATGAGGCTTTTCTTGATGTTCTTGAAATTGATACTGACACATTTTTCAGTCGGCTTGAAAAGTCAAAAAAGCTACCGTCAACATCTTTAATTCCGCCCGCTGTGTTTGAAGAAGCTTTTAAGAATGAACTTGACAAGGGAAACGATGTAATTGCTATTCTTTTGTCCTCGCAAATGAGTGGAACATATAATTCTGCACTTATTGCAAAACAAATGCTCGGTAGCGATAATATTTATATTGTTGACTCACGAAATGTTACTTTTGGGCTTGGGCTTTTAGTTTATGAGGCAATAAGGCTTAGAGATATTGGATTTTCTGCAAAAGAAATTTTTGAAAAAATTGAAGAATGCAAAAGCAGAGTTCAAGTTCTTGCAATTTTAGGTGACTTAAAATATGTAAAAATGGGTGGCAGGCTTTCTGCTACAAGTGCGTTTTTTGCTAACATTTTAAATATCCGTCCTATTGTTGAGGTTAATTTCAAAATGGGGCAAATCCATGTTTATGGAAAAGCCAGAGGCATAAAGGCTTGTATGGAATATGTAAACAAAGAAATTCTAAAGCTTGGAATTGACGAGGAAAGGCAAGTTATTGTCGCTAATGCAAGTGCAAAGGAATTAGAAAATCAATTTGTCGAGTCTATTCGCCGTGTCACTGATAAAGAACTTATTTTTGGGCGAGTGGGAAGTGCTGTTGGTGCATATTGCGGGCCAAATAGCGTTGGAATTTCATTTTTCAAAAAAATTAAATAAAAAAATAAAACTGCACTAAGAGCCAAAAAAGGCAAAAGTGCAGTTTTCATTTTATTAATTGTTATACTAATTGTTTTTTATATAATGGCAACAAAATTCTTTTGGTGAGTTCAAAAACCATTTTACCATCGCTTTTTGAAAGCCCCTCATTGATATCAGCACCATTTGTTCTTTGCATTTCACCGTTTTGCTTAACAGTATAAACAAATTTAAGTGTTCTTGAGCTTCTTAGAAGTTTTCCGTTTTTATCTCGTTCACCGCTAAATTGCCAAACAGTGTTTTCGTCGCCACCATCACCGTCATAAAGCACAGCTAAAAGAATGGGGTCAACATCATATCTCTCTGCAACAAGCCTTATGAATTTATTGTCTTTATCGATGCTTACCATCATATTATTTGCTTTTGTAGCTACAACAGTCACCTCCGGAGAGTTTGCGTTGTTATTTGTATTAGCATCAGCTTTTTTTGTGGTTCCTTTAGTTGGAACTTTCTTTTTTGTTGTAGTTACTTTGTCATTCTTTTTTGCAGTAGAATCTAAAGTTTCATTCGATTGAACACTTTCTTCGACGGTATCAATTACATCTGAACTCGACTCATCAATAGGGGCGTCAACACCTTCATTTCCTTTACATGCAGAAAAGCAAACTAATATGGCAAGACACATTACTATTATTTTTAAAATTTTAAAATTCATTTATTATTACACCTAAATATAAATCGAACGGTGTATTTTATTACACCGTTCAGTTCATTTCAACTCAATGTTTGAATTAAGCAACCGTTGTTGTTGTTGATCCGCCAGCAGCTACATAAACCTGTTGGAAGAAATCAATGATTTTCTGAAGAACATCTGGTGGGATTATCTTTGCGAGAATAGCTACGAATTGTTCCATTTTATTCACCTCATAGAATATAATTTTTTGGGGGTCTCCCCTACGATTAAAATATATCATAGTTATGCTTTTTTTGCAACTGTGAAATTGCCCAAAATTTAGCAATGCGCTTTGTTTAAAACACACAAAAACAGCTATTAAACCGTGTTTTTAACGATATATTGAGCAATAATATGTTCAATATCACTCCGATTTGACGAAATAATTATATTATATTTTTTTATTAATATAATATGTTTTGAAATTCATAAAAAGTGTGATAAAATATAAACATAATATTCGTGAGGAGAAATGATTTGGATATAAAAAACAACAGCTTACAATGTCCGCTTTACAAGAAATGCGGTGGGTGCCAGCTTCAGAATTTAACATATAAAGAGCAATTACAATTTAAACAAGTAAAGGCAATAAGATTGCTCGGGAAATATTGTCATGTTGAAGAAATAATAGGAATGGAAAACCCTTATCATTATCGAAACAAGGTGCAAGCCGCTTTTTCAACCGATAAGCGTGGAACGATTATTTCTGGAGTTTATCAATCTACTACGCATCGTGTTGTCAGCGTTTCTGACTGCTTAACAGAAGATAAAAAAGCCGATGAAATAATAGGCACAATCAGAATGCTACTAAAAAGTTTTAAACTAAAAACATATAATGAGGATTTGCACATAGGCTTTTTGCGTCATGTCCTTGTTAAAAGAGGCTTTAAAAGCGGTCAAATTATGGTGGTTTTAGTGACAGGCTCAAAACAATTCCCATCAAAAAGTGCATTTGTTAAGGCTCTTATGGAAAAGCACCCTGAAATTACAACTATAATTCAAAATATTAATGATAGAGAAACTAGCCTTGTGCTGGGGGATAGAAGCGAAGTCCTTTACGGAAGTGGAAAAATCGAAGAACAGCTTTGTGAGTTTACATTTAAAATATCGCCAAAATCATTTTATCAGATAAATCCTATTCAGACAGAGGTTTTATACAAAAAAGCAATGGAATTTGCCGACCTGTCGGGAACCGAAACCGTTATTGACGCCTATTGTGGAACTGGAACAATCGGAATTTTCGCCTCAAAGCTTGCAAAAGATGTTATTGGAGTTGAGGTCAACAGAGATGCAGTTCGTGACGCAAGGGATAATGCAAAATTAAATAAAGCTAAGAATGTCAGGTTTTTTTGTGCCGACGCAGGCGATTTTATGATTTCAATGGCACAGGCAGGCGAAAAAGCAGATTTAGTTTTTATGGATCCACCTCGTCAAGGCAGCGATAATGCTTTTTTAAGCTCACTTATTACGCTTGCACCAAAAAAGATAGTATATGTTTCTTGTAGCCCAGAAACCCTTGCAAGAGATTTGCTTTTCCTTTCAACTAATGGATATAAAGTAAGAAAAATTCAACCAGTGGATATGTTCCCACATACAAATCACGTTGAGTGTGTTTGTTTGATGACCCGTACTAGCAAGTAATAGTGCCAAGAACGCCCTAAACAGGGCATTTTAGCGAGATATAGAAAAATCATTATGTCCGCCCAAAATTCAGCAGGTAAAAAAACAATAACCGAATACACTCGAACCCAGTGTTTATAAGGGCTGACCGATTGTTGCGATATGGCTTGGGGAGTGCATAGAACTGCTGGCATAGTGGGAGTGTGTAGTGTTGTTGACAGCAATCTGAGGGTTTTTATAGTAATTCTAAGTTGCGTGTTTAAGGTAGATTTCATTCAAAATCAAAATAGACTACTCACTATTGAGGCGGTTTTGATTATGATGATTAGGCTATTTGGGTAGCTTGGAGGTGCGGTATGGAATATAATCCGAGAGTTCAAATAATTCCGGCAAAGCCAAAGCCGAGGGATAAGCGTGTGGCAATTTATGCTCGTGTAAGTTCTAATAGTGCGGAACAGCTTAATAGCTTGACTGCACAAATATCCGGACTTACAAGATTGACGGCAGCCAATCCAACTTGGCTTCTTGTTGATACTGTCCCGGTCAAGCGAAGTTGTAACACCATGCTATAAATTCTATTAAGCTACCCTTGCGGCGCATGGTGTGAGCCCGCCGTTATAAGAATGGGGA